>NZ_CP080649.1:2787500-3387500 GCF_019603315.1 Ruficoccus sp. ZRK36 | reverse complement strand
CTCGGCCCCGTCGATCACGGGGTAGCGCCGCTCGGGCATGACCCAGAGGAAGCGACATTTTTCCTGTCGCAGGATTCCCTTGGCCACGAGGCCCTGAAAAAGTTTTTTGCGCACCTCCTGGATGTTTCGCAGGCCAGCCGAGAGGGCGTTCTGGATCGGGAGGCGGTCCCGGTCTTGCGGCATGGCGTCGAGCACGAGGTCGAGCAGTTCGTCTCCGGTCGCGGTGCGGTCGAGGACGGACAGCTCTTTTTCGTCCGTATCGATCCGTTTGTGAAAGGCCAGCTCCATCAGGATCGCTCCGGCCAGAGCCAGGTCGAGCGCCCGGTCGGGGAGGGGATGGAGCTTCCCGCTGGAGTCGTCGAGAGCCAGCAGGAGGATTTCTTCGGCGAAACGCAATGGCATGAGAGCTAATCGGGTTAAGGGTTGGCGGCTTGGGAGAGTCGACCGCGCTGTCTTTCTGGCAACAGCAGAAGTATTCTGCGCTGAGACTGCTTTAGCAATTCAAATTTATGGTGGGTGAGCGTGCTCGCTCACCATGAAAAACCCCGCGGGCGGACCGGTTTAAATCCGGGACTGCGCGCGGGGTTTCGCAAATGGGAAGCTCTTCGGCTTAGCGGAAGTGCACGTGAGGCAGGATCATGAAGCAGAAGGCCATGACGATCGTCGGAATGGCCGCTCCGAGCAACAAGCCGAGGGGTGAGATGCCACCCTTGAAGAACTTGTTGAGGATGCTCTGGCCAGCCGGGTTGGGGGCGTTGGCGATGACGGTCAGGCCGCCACCAGTGACAGCCCCGGCCACGACCGCGTACTGCAGGGCCTGAGCCCGCAGGAGGTCTGCGCCTTCCTTCAGCGCGCCCGTCGCGGTATGGGTGTCAAAGATCGGTACCTGCGAGGCCAGGTAGGTGATGGCGGCGTTGTCGTTCACCGCCGTGAGCAGAGTCGAGCCGATAAAGAGCGGGATCTGCTCCAGGCTGCCCAGCACGGGCGAGATCCACCAGCCCTGCAAGCCGCCGTGGATTTTCAGGGCGGCGAGGAAGAAGCCGACCAGCATCGGGCCGCGAAGCTTGATCTGGTACTGGTAGTGGGAGGTGCCCACGGTAAAGGCGATAAAGGCCAGGAACCCACTGACGAACAGAGGCGGGTGGTGCAGGGTCATGACCGTCCAGGCCACGAAGCCGACATGCACCAGTACGATCCAGTAGGGGACCGGGTCGGCCTCGGGGTCGGCCTCCTGCGTAGGTGTAGGCTCGGGAGCACCCGCCAGCAATGTGGCGAACTGCTTGCGGAAAATCATGAAGTAGATGGCGTTCGAGATCAGAATCCCGAGCACGGCGCGCCAGCCGAAGGTGAACAGCATGTGCGGCAAGTCCCAGCCCCAGCCGGTGGCAACCATCAGGACAGGCGGTGCTGCGAAGTGCGTCAGCGTGCCACCCACCGAGACGTTTACAAAGAGCAGGCCGAGCGTTGCGTAGGCAAAGACCGGAGCGGGCTTGTACTTATAGAACTGCTGACCCAGCAGCAGGGCGGCGATGGTCATGGCGGCAGGCTCGGTGATGAAAGAGCCGAGAATCGGCGCAATCGTGAGAATGGACAGCCACCAGGCCGCCGGGCTGTGCTTACCGATACCGGCCACGATGCTGAGAGCGTCACGCGCCAGCTGGAGAATCGGCCGGGAGGAGGCGATGGCCATGATGACCACGACAAAGACCGGCTCGGTGTAGTCCTGCTCGTCGATGTAGTGGATGGCTACATCCAGGCCCAGTCCGTTCCAGAAGGTGATGATCAGGAACAGAGGAAGCACCCAGATGCCGAAAATCGCCTCAACCTCGCCCAAAAAGTGAAAAACTGTGGCCCGGAAGCTGACCGGCTCCTTGCCGTTGACGTAGCGCTTGTTTTTGCCTTCGCCACTCTCGGCATGCTCCTTTTCCAGCCGGTGAGCTATATGCATGAACTTGCCCGCGAAAAAAGTGTGAATGATCGCCCCGAAGAACAGCAGCGTCACCACCAGGTTGATCGGCTCGGCCTCGGCACGCATGACAAGCGTATCCCACAAGCCAAGCTCTTCGACGCCCTCCTGGGTGGCTTTTTCTTCTTCGACGTGACGGTAATCTTCCAGTGGAAGCGGAAACGTCGGGAGGTCTTTGGCGGCGGCGGCGCCTGCAGCGTTAGCAATAATGGGTGCAAACAGGCAAAGGCAGGCCAGTACTGTCGGGAAAAATCTCGGCATGGTTGGACGCAGGTGAGAGGTCGTGTTGTCGTTTGTTTGTTCGGCTTATTAGCCGTTCTCGCAACGGTTATGAGAAAGCAAAGAGCCCGCATGGCAAGTCGGATCTGCCGAATCTGTGACGATTCTTCGGTGAGCGAGTATTTTAGCGGGCTCTGGACCAGGGGGCTGGCTATGAAGGGTGAATTCTGTCACAGCACTGCAAAATAGTCCTTGCCCGTTGCCGGACGGGTGACCAAAGTTCGTGCCGTGCTGCGAGTGCATTGCTACCTCTTGACGGGACTCGCGCTGCTGGGCGGTTCGCTGCTGGCCCACGCGCAGGTAGTCCCCCCCGAATTATCCGCTGACGAGCCGATCGAGTTCGACGCGGAGAATAACCGCATGACTGCTCGCGGGAACGCGATCCTCGACAATGATGACATGCGCGTGCGCGCGGACAGGATCGTCTTCGAGCAGGACGAGTCCACCGTGAAGGCGAAGAAGGAGGTTTCGATCAAGAGCGGTAACTTCCGCCTGCTGACGGATAATGCCGAGTACGACTACTTCAACCGCACATTCTACGCGGATGATTTCCGACTGGGGAATGACTCGGTATATGTCTTGGGGAAGCAAGCCCAGGGCGACAAGGACAACGTCGAGGTCGACAACGCACGTATTTACATCCAGGAGCCCGACATGTTCGCGCTCAACCTCAATGCCGATAAGCTGACCCTCGTCAATCAGGAGACGGTCGCGATGGACGATGTCGTCTTCCGTATCGGAGAGGTTCCTTTCTTTTACCTGCCCTACGTCGAGTATGATGTCCAGGACGGCTCGCCCGTCCAGTATACCGGTAACATCGGTCAGCAGAATGACCTGGGCTTCTATTGGCAGAATGCCATTGCCTTCCGCTTTATCCCTGAGCTGGCTGCCGGGTTGAACATCGACGGGTACACCAAACGCGGCGTGCTGGCTGGTCCGATCCTCGACTATAACTGGAGTGACCCGGACCTGGGCTCCATGTCCGGTTGGCTCGATACCGGTTACATTCATGACGAGGGGAGCCCCTCCGAGCTGGGCACAGACGTGCTTGGCCGCCCGATTCAGCCCGACCGCTGGTTTATCGAGTGGAGACACAAGCAGTACGCACTTGAGGACGAGTCTCTCGAAATCACGGCTTCCCTAAGCTGGTGGAGTGACTCCTACGTGGAGCGCGACTTCCGCGAGGGTCTCTACGAGGATAACCAGCAGCCGGACAGCTTCCTGGAGACGACCTACCGCGGCGAAAACTGGTACCTCGATGCCATCGCCCGCGTCCAGCCCAACAATTTCCAGACCGTAGCCCAGCGCCTGCCGGAAATCCGTTTCGACCTGATGCCGACCGAGATATTCGAGACCGGTGCCTATCAGCGCCTTGATGTCAGCTACGCCACCCTGCAGGAGAATTCACCCACCGGTGCCTTTCAGACGCTGGAGAGTAACCGTGTCAACGCCTACTATGGGCTGACCTATCCGATCGCTGCCACTGACTGGATGACGATTACGCCGGTAGCTGGCGTCATGGCCACTCACTACGCGGTGACGCTCGGTAACAACGGCAGCTACACCCGTGTGCTGGGTGAGTTCGGGGTCGATGTTGACCTGAGTGCGGTCGGTGTCTGGGACTATCAGAACGAGTTTTGGGAGATCGACGGCCTGCGTCACTTCCTGCAGCCCACGATCCAGTACCGCTACATCCCCGGTGCTCAGGCCGGGGATACCGAGATCCCGCCCATTGACCGCCTGGCTTCCTTTGATACCTATCTCGAGCCGATCGGGTTGGCCAACAAGCGCAATATTGACGACCTTTACGAGGAAAACGCCATTCGCGTGGGCGTGCAGAATATTTTCCAGACCCGTGACCCCGAGTATGGCTCACGCGATCTGCTGGAGGTCGATCTGTATCAGGAGTTCCGTTTCGCGACCCGCCCGGCTCAGCCGGCTCGCTTCGGGCAGAGTGCCACGCCTGCCCAGCAGGACTACTCCGACACCTATCTCGTGATCGACTTTTCGCCGGCCTACTGGGTCAACTTCGGGGCTTTGTTCCGGATCGACCCCAACAAGCTGAACCTCGATGAAGTCACCACGGGGGTACGATTCACCGATGGTGAAGAGTGGACGGTCTTTTTCGGTAATGACTATGTGACCGACGTGAGCGGGGTCTCCGGCGGCGTTATCAACCAGTTTGTGGTCGATGCGCGCTACCGGCTCGACAGCCGTAACCAGCTCGGGGCCTACTGGTCGATCGACGCACGGCTGGGGGAGCTGACCGAGCAGACTTACCTCTGGGAAACCATGCTGGGTAACTCCTGGGAGGCGACCTTCGCGATCATCCACACCTCGGGTTCCTCGCGCCAGAACGGCTTCAAGTTCCAGGTCAGCGTCAGCCTCGTGAGGATTTGACAAGCGGCCCCGGTCCTGTCTCTTTCTGAAAAACGGCTCCTGCCCAGCCGGATTCGTAACGATTTATACCGCTCATGACGCCGCCCAACGAGACTGCCGACGACCAGGATGCCCTGCTGCCAAGCCGGGAGATGGCGATTCGCCTGCCGGTGTTTGAGGGGCCGCTGGATCTGCTGCTCTTCCTGATCCGCAAGAACGAGCTGGATATCTACGACATCCCGATCGAGGACGTCACCCGGCAGTACATGGAGGTGCTTCGCGCCATGGAGGACCTCAACCTGGAGGTAGCAGGGGAGTTCTTCGTCATGGCCTCGACCTTGATGTACATCAAGAGCCGGATGCTCCTGCCTGTCAGTGATCAGGACGCCCAGCCCGAAGAGGAGGCTGAGGAGGCCGACCCGCGCTGGGAGCTGGTCGAGCAGTTGCTCGAATACAAGCGCTTCAAGGACGTCACCGAGCAGGTGCGGCAGCTCATCGAGCAGCAGCAGGACTATCTGCCCCGCCTCTACAAGCACGATGAGGAGGAGACCGACCCGCGCCCGATCAAGAGTAGCGACCGCATCGAGCTCTGGAATGTCTTTAACCTCGTCCTGCGTCGCCTGGCCGAGAAAATCGTGCAGGGCGAGATCCACGATGAGCAGGTCACCGTGGCTGACCGCATGGAGTATATTTTAGAGAAACTGGAGGTCACCCCGGAGTTTCTGTTTACCGACCTCTTTGAAGATCAGCCCAAAGTGAGTGTGCCGCTCGTGGTCGCCTCTTTGCTGGCGATTCTTGAGCTGGCCCGCCTGAAGAAGCTCTTCGTCGAGCAAGAGGAAGTCTTTGGCGACATCCGCTGCGCGGCCCGCCCCGAAGAGGAGGAGCCGCCGCCGCTCCCGGATGAAGACGAAGAAGAAGCGCCTGAAACCGCCGCGACCGACTCTGATCTCGACGAAGCTGCCGACGAGCTGGAGGAGGAGTACGACGTAGACTTTGACGCCGAAGAAGAGGGTGAGGATGACACCTCTGATGAGGACGCCCTGGATGCGGACTGGGCCGAAGACATCGACGAGGAGGATGAGGCCGCAGAAGAGAGTGGGGAAGAGCCTGAGGGCGAAGACGAGCCTCGCGAACGTTAGCTGTCTCTCTTATACCGTTGAGCCGCTCGGGGCGTTCCTTAGCCGGGCTTTATGTCCCACCTCAGCGGCAGCCTCTAAATACCGGAAGGGCTTGCATTTTTGTGCACATGCGGCACGTTTTTAGCAGTAGATACGATTATGGAACGCAAGGAAAAGAAAATCACAGGCCTGCTCGGTGTCGGACTCGACAACGAAGACGGTCACAAGCGTGTCACACGCGCCGATAAGTTTGCCATCGTGGGTGGCTCGGCAGAGACGCATGAGCGCATGACGGAAACTGTGATGAAGACCTTCGAGGACCTTAAGCGTCGCGGTAAGGATATCGAACAGGCCGAGCACCGCGAGGTCGCCGATCTGCTGCAAAAGCATTCGCAGTAGCCCTGCGCACCGGCTTCCTGAAGTTTCGACCCCGATCAGGGGCGTTTGCCTTGTTTTTATCAGGCTTGGAAGGCCGGATTAGGCGTCTGGCGCTTGACTTTATCCGCCGAACACGAACAATCCGATTTTACGCATGAGCGACGAACAAAACAAGGATACCCCGCCCCCCGCTCCGAAAGCAGCTCCCAAGCCGCCTTCTGACGGTAACGATCAACCGGCCGCCCCCGCCGAGAAGCCCCAGTTCAAGGTGACGCGCTCGCCCTTTACGCCCAAGGTCGGCGCTCCCGGTAATGGTCCGGTGAAGCTCCCGACCCCGCCCAAGCCGGTGGGAGAAGCCCCGAAGCCTGCCTCCCCGGAGGCACCTGCTGCTGCCCCTAAGCCGCCTTCACCCGTGGCTGCCGGTATTCCGAAGCCTACGGCTCCCACTCCTCGCCCCAAGCCTGCCAAGCCCGTGCCGAAGGCACGCCCCGGTAAGCCGGCCGAACCGCTTGAGTCCACCGAGTCCGCTTCTGTCAGCGCGCTGGGACTGTCGATTGATGCGGTCTGCGCCGTCGTCGCAGTTGTTTTTGCGGCACTTATTTTCGTTGGGATGAAAGGTTAAGCCGCCCCGTACGACTCTATCCTCCGAACTATTCTTATTATGGCATCCGAAAAGATTCAAAATCTCGACAACGATAGCTTTGACGCCGCGGTCAGCGAGGCGTCCACGCCCGTTCTGGTGGACTTCTGGGCCCCTTGGTGTGGCCCTTGTAAGGCCATCGCTCCGATCCTGGACGAGCTGGCTGACGAGCTGGACGGCAAGGTCAGCATCTGCAAGGTGGATGTCGACAGCAACGGCGACCTCGCTGGCAAGTTTAACGTACGTGCTATCCCGACGATCCTGATCTTCAAGGGCGGTGAAGTCGTCGATCAGGTTGTAGGGATGACCAGCAAGGCTGATCTTACCAGCAAGCTGCAGGCTCAACTCTAGTCGAGCCGGGGAGCTACCCACGAGTTTCACAGGTTGAGGCTCAACATTTTTCCATGCGCAGGCGATTCGCCTGCGCATTTTTTTTGCTGTTTTGTCACGGGTGGCTGCTTCACCAGCAAAGATTTTCACGCCATTTTTGCAGCCAGCGCCAGCGCACCGTGGGACGGCGTCAGGATGGCCCCTTGCTGGTTGGTAGTCGTTGTGTTTCTCTAAGTCTATAAAGGCAAATTGTTTACGGGATTATTCTTGGTCTATCTTGTTGTCTTATTGATAAGATGAAAAGATGTAATGTTTTTATTGAATAAGTATATCTACTCTAATTGGTACGGGTGAAGCTAGTACAGAGGGCGTAACTGCCAAGAGGCTTATCATGATATTAGGGGCCCCTCACTTTCGGCCTG
The DNA here is from genome assembly GCF_019603315.1 of Ruficoccus sp. ZRK36. Taxonomy (NCBI): domain Bacteria; kingdom Pseudomonadati; phylum Verrucomicrobiota; class Opitutia; order Puniceicoccales; family Cerasicoccaceae; genus Ruficoccus; species Ruficoccus sp. ZRK36. The sequence goes on along the minus strand of NZ_CP080649.1, from coordinate 3,379,988 downwards.
AGCCGGAGATGAGGGGCGTCCCAGTCCTGAAAGACCTCGGTGCAGGAGCTCTCTTAACTGAAAAGCATGCCCGCGGCATCCGGCGGGGTCCCCTCCCGGGGGGACATTGCCGGCTTCCTGAGCCCGCTGTTCAGTTCAACCACCAAAATCCTAGTTAAAACGAACACATTATAGCTTATGAAAGCTCTTAGAAATTGCTTTGGCGGGCGCCTGAAATGGATGCTGCTCGCTTTGTCAGCTGTTGGCATGGCGCTGCCTGCGCAGGCCCAGGACACCGAGGCGGTCGCCTATCTGCCGCAGGTGACTGCGGACATCATGTGGCTGCTGCTGGCCGGTTTTCTCGTGTTTTTCATGCAGGCGGGCTTCGCGATGGTCGAGGCCGGTCTGACGCGTTCGAAGAACGCCTCGAACATCATGATGAAGAACTTGATGGACTTCTCCGTGGGAGCCATCGCGTTTTGGGCTATCGGCTACAGCCTCATGTACGGCAGTGACGGTGCCTTCATCGGCTGGAGCAAGGATCTGCTCTTCCTCGGCTCTGCGAATGCCGGGGGCGACATGTCCGAGAGCGCCAGCTGGCTGTTCCAAGTGGTGTTTGCGGCTACGGCGGCGACCATCGTCTCGGGGGCCATGGCTGAGCGCACGCACTTCGTGGCCTACTGCTGCTACTCGCTGCTGATCTCCGCAGTACTGTACCCGATCGCCGGTCACTGGATCTGGGGTGGGGGCTGGCTCGGCGCGATGAACATGCGCGACTTCGCAGGCTCGACCGTGGTGCACTCTGTGGGTGCCTGGGCTGCTCTGGCCGGGTGTATCCTCATCGGACCCCGCAAGGGCAAGTACGGCAAGGACGGCAAGATCAACGTCATCCCCGGCCACAACATGCCGCTGGCTGCGCTGGGTGTTTTCATCCTGTGGTTCGGCTGGTACGGGTTCAACCCCGGCTCCACGCTGGCGGCCGTTGACGGTATCGCCCACGTTGCGGTGACGACTACGCTGGCTGCTGCCGGTGGTGCGATTGCTGCCATGCTGACCACCTGGTTCATGTTTAAAAAGCCCGACCTGTCGATGACGCTCAACGGCGCTCTGGCCGGTCTGGTGGGTATCACCGCTCCCTGTGCTTCGGTCTCGACCAGCTCCGCGGTCATCATCGGCCTGGTTGCCGGTATCCTTGTGGTGCTTTCCTGCCTGTTCTTCGAGCGTGTGCTCAAGATCGACGACCCGGTCGGCGCGATCAGCGTCCACGGCGTCTGTGGTGCCTGGGGTACGCTCGCCGTCGGCCTCTTTGGCCAGCAGGCGATCGACGTCATGTACTGGGACAGCGAAACCTGCATCCAGGACGGCCTGTTCTTCGGCGGCGGTTTTCACCAGCTGGGCATTCAGGCTCTGGGTGTGGTGTCGGTCTTCGGCTTCGTAGCCGTTTGCGCCTTCATCATGTTCTCGATCCTGAAGGCCACGGTCGGCCTGCGCGTGAGCGAAGAAGATGAAGCCATGGGGCTGGACCTCTCCGAGCACGGCGCCGAGTCCTACCCGGACTTTGTCACCTCATCCGAACACAAGTAACCCTTAAACCAGGAGAAACGATACAATGAAAATGATCGTAGCAATCATCAAGCCGTTCAAGCTTGAGGAGGTTAAGGAATCTCTGTCCGAGATCGGCATCGAGGGCATGACCGTGATCGAGGTCAAAGGCTTCGGCCGCCAGAAGGGACATACGGAAATCTACCGTGGCAGTGAGTACACGGTGGACTTCCTGCCCAAGGTGCAGCTCAACGTGGCCGTCCGCGATGACCTCGTGGCCAAGGCCTGCTCGACCATCGCTGAGGCTGCCAAGACCGGTAAAATCGGCGACGGTAAGATCTTCGTCCTGCCGGTCGAGGATGCCATCCGCATCCGTACCGGAGAAAGCGGAGACAACGTCCTTTAAGGCGGGTGTAGCGAGTTTTCGATACGTCAGATTCTATGAATAGCAAAGGCCGGTTCCTGTTGGAGCCGGCCTTTTTTGTGCAAAGGAAAAGTCCTTCGCCCTGTAAGTGTCTCTCGTGTTACGCGCCTGTCTGGCCGATTTCCTTGATCGCGGTGGCGAGGATCTCTGCGGTGCGGGCGATATCGTTTTTCGAGTGCGTGGTGCTGATGAAGCACGTCTCGTAGGGGGAGGGCGGCAGGTAGATGCCGTACTCAAGCGCAGTCTGGAAGAGCGGCTTAAACAGCTCAGCTTTAGTTTCCATAACCTGCTCGAAGTTTGTGACCGGCTTATCCGAAAAATAGATGCTGAACATCGACCCGGCCTGCGGCACCTGCAGCGGTACGCCGAGGTTGGCGGCTGCGAACTTCAAGGCGATGGCGAGCTGCTTACCCGCCGCTTCGAGCATCTTGTAGGGCGGGTTTTCGCGCAAAAGCTTGAGCGATGCGATCCCGGCAGCCATGGCCAGCGGGTTACCGCTGAGCGTGCCCGCCTGATAGACCGGCCCGAGTGGGGCCAGATGGTCCATGAGGTCGGCCCGTCCCCCGAAGGCTCCCACCGGCAGCCCGCCGCCGATGATCTTGCCCAGACAGGTCAGGTCCGGCATGACACCGGTTTTCTCCTGCACGCCGCCTGCGGCGATACGGAAGCCCGTCATGACCTCGTCAAAGATCAGCACCGCGCCATGGCGGGTGCAGAGGTCACGCAAGCCCTCCAGATAGCCGGTCTGCGGCAGGATGAGCCCGCAGTTGGCCGGGTAGGGCTCGACGATGACGCCCGCGATCTGGTCGGGGTTTTCGGAAAAAGCGAGCTGGAGCGCGCCCAGATCATTGTAGGGCAGCACGATGGTCTCACCGGCAAAAGCGGCCGGAACGCCCGCGCTGTCGGGGTTCCCCAGGGTGAGGGCTCCCGATCCGGCCTTGACCAGCAGCGAGTCCACATGGCCGTGGTAGCAGCCGGCGAACTTCACGATCTTGTCGCGGCCGGTCGCGCCTCGGGCCAGACGAATGGCCGACATGGTGGCCTCCGTTCCGCTGTTGGTCATGCGGACTTTTTCGATGGAGGGGACCATGTCCACGATGAGCTCGGCCATCTCGACCTCGTAGGGATTGGGAGTGCCAAAGCTCGTGCCCTTCTCCAGCGCCTCGGCAATAGCCTCGCGGATGGCGGGGTGGTTATGCCCGTGGATGGCTGGCCCCCAGGTGCAGACGTAGTCGATATACTCGCGCCCGTCGGCGGTGACGAGTCGCGGGCCCATCGCGCTCTCGGTGAAAAATGGCGTGCCGCCCACGGCCCGAAAGGCCCGTACGGGGGAGTTGACCCCACCGGGGATGAGCTTGAGGGCGCGTTCGAACAGGTCGTTTGAAATGGGAGAATCGTTAGCTGACATATTTCTGCACAATCGGGATGCGCCGCCCGACCCCGAAGGCCAACGGCGTGATTTTCAGGCCGGGTGCGGCCTGCTTGCGTTTGTATTCGTTTAAATCTACCTTGCGGACGATGTCGCGCACCGTCTCCTCATCGAAACCGGCGGCAATGATCTCGTCGGACACTTTACCCTCCTCGACATAGAGGCGCAGGATCTCGTCCAGCACCGGGTACGGAGGCAGGGAGTCCTCGTCCTTCTGGTCCGGGCGCAGCTCGGCGGAGGGGGGCTTGTCGATGGTGTTCTGCGGCACGACCTCACCGTTGCGGTTCATGTACCGGGCCAGCTCGTAGACCTGCATCTTGGGCAGGTCGGAGATGACGGCCAGCCCGCCTGCCATGTCCCCGTAGAGCGTGCAGTAGCCCACCGCAACTTCGCTCTTGTTGCCGGTGGTCAGGAGGAGCGCTCCGAACTTGTTGGACACGGCCATGAGGAGCAGGCCGCGTGCCCGCGCCTGGATGTTTTCCTCGGCGACTCCGAGTGCGGTCCCGGCAAAGATGTCTTTGAGAGCGCCACCGGCGGCCTCCACAATGTCGGCGATCGGAAGCGTCTCGAAGCGGATACCCAGGTTTTCGGCGAGGATGCGGGCATCGTCGCGGCTGTGCTGGCTGGAGATGGAGGAGGGGAGGCTGACGCCGATGACGTTCTCCGGCCCAAAGGCTTTGGCGGCGAGCGCGGCCACGACTGCCGAGTCAATCCCGCCGGACAGGCCGATCAGGGCAGAGCGGAAGCCGCTCTTGTGGGCGTAGTCGCGCAGGCCCAGGACAAGGGCGTCATGAATGTCTCCCATGTCGTCCTGATTATAACCGGGGGAGGGCTCTGTGGCGGCCCCGGCAGTATCGACGACGCGGCACTCTTCGGCAAAGCCCTTGAATCCGGCCAGCAGAGAGCCGTCCGCAGCCATGACCTTGCTGTGGCCGTCAAAAATCAGTTCGTCGTTACCCCCGACGAGATTGCAGTAAACCAGCGGGCACCGGCAGCGCGAGGCGGCTTCCCCCAGAAGGTGTTCGCGCATGTGCTTTTTACCGCTGTGCCACGGGCTGGCAGAGAGGTTGAGCACCAGATCCACCCCGGCAGCGGCGAGCTGCCCGACGGGGTCCACCTCGTAGTGGCGGCGGGTGGGGACGGCGGGGTGGTTCCAGACATCCTCGCAGATGGTGATGCCGATACGCTTGCCCTTCCACGTGACCAGTCCCGTCTCGCGGGCGGGCTCGAAGTAGCGGTCCTCGTCAAAGACGTCGTAGGTCGGCAGCAGGCACTTGCGCACGATGTGGCGGACCTCACCGTTTTCGCACCAGGCGGCGGCATTGAAGAAGCGCCGACCCCGCTCCGAGGGGTTTTTCTCGACGAAGCCGATGAGGGCGGGGACTTCACCGATCTCGGCGGCTACGCGGTGCAGGGCGGCCTCATTATCGGCCACGAAGCGGCTCTTGAAAAGCAGGTCGCGGGGCGGGTATCCGGCCACGGCGAGCTCGGGCGTGAGCACCAGCTCGGCCCCGGCTTCCACCAGCTCGCGGTAAGCGCGTAAAATCTTGTCCGAATTCCCGGTGAGGTCACCGACGATGGTGTTAATCTGCGCGAGGCCGATTTTCATTCCCTTAACTATCCGCAATCCCTGAGGCCGGTTCCAGCCCTTTTTACGATTGAGAGGGCGAAAAAGAAAAAACCGTGCAACAGGCATGTTTGGCTTTGTCTTTTAAGAGAGAGGGCCAAGGCTGGGGGCGTCCATGTTCGATATGCTCATTCTCGCCTCGGCATCCCCTCGCCGCCGCCACCTGCTGGAGCAGGCGGGGCTACGCTTCGCCGTGGACCCGGCCCAGGTCGAGGAGCACGAGGACCCGGCCTCCTGCCCGCGGGAAACCGTCCTGCACAATGCCCGGATCAAGGCCGCTCATGTCAGCGAACGCCGCCCCGAGGCCCTTGTTCTGGGCTCTGACACCGTTGTCGCGCTCGATGACGAGGTTTTACACAAGCCTGCGGATATGGATGCCGCCCGGGCCATGCTCCGCCGTCTGGCCGGTCGTACGCACACCGTTTACACCGGTGTCTGCCTGCTGGGAGCCACTGCTGGGATCGACGAATGCCACGCTGTTACCAGTGCCGTTACCTTTAAGCCACTCGACGATGAAGCCATCACTCGATACTTCTCGCTCGTCAATCCGCTGGACAAAGCCGGGGCCTATGGTATTCAGGAGGGGAAAGATATGATTATCGCCGGGTTGGAGGGGTCCCTGAACAACGTCATGGGCCTGCCGACCGAGTTCCTCCTGGACTTGCTTGACCGGCTGCACCTGCTCGAAAAGCTCCGCCTGACATGACGACCGCACCGCTGCCGCCGCCCCAACGCAAGCCCGCCCAATGGCCGCGCTGGGACCGCGAATCCGAGTATGGGCGGCAGTCTTACCGGCGCTCCGTCAGTATCGGCCTGGCCGCTACGGTCATCTTTCACCTGCTGCTCATCTACGTGGTGCCGTGGCCGGATGTCGCCTTTCAAACCATTGAGCCGGATAAGCCCAACCCGCCCATGGAGGTGGAGCTGGTCGAGGCGCCGCCCCCGCCGGAGCGTTTCGTCGAGACGAATCCGAACGTCGTCGAGGAAAAGCCCGAGGATACGCAGAATTTCTCCTCCAAGGATCAGGTAGCCGCGCAGGAGCAGCCCGATCCGACTCAAAACTCGGACGCCCCGAAAGTCGACGGCGAGATGCCCGACTCGGAGAAGATCGTCACCGGCGATCTGTTCGAAGAGCCTTCACCACCGCCTGTTCCGCAAGGGCTTCCCGATGCCCAGCCCATGCCACAGCAGCCAGAGCCTGCCGAGCAGACGCCGCCCGAGCCGCAGGAGATGACCGAACCGGTCGAGGAACCGGCCGAGAGCGATGCGCGCGAAGCCCCGCAGGAGGAGGCACCCCGGATGCCTGAGCAGGAAGCGATCGAGGAGGAGGGCGCTCCCAGTATTGATAAGGCCGGTGAGGCCGAAGAAGTGCCCGAGACGCCCGCAGAGAAGACCGTCGAGCCCGCGCCGGCTCCGCGTCCGCAGCGCCAGATCGAGGTCCAGATGGAGGAGGTCACCCCCGCGCAGCAGGCCCCGCAGGGCCAGCCCGTCCCGAAGGCCCGCCCAAGGATTAACTTTAAGGTGCCGCCCGGCCCGCTCATGCAGAACCCCGTTTCGGCCAGCCGCATGGGGGCCTTGGCCATTGACTCGAATTTCAGCGAATTTGGCGGCTACCTGCAGCGCATGCGGGAGGCGATCTCCGCGCAGTGGAACCTGCTCGGCCGCCAGTACAACTACGCCAATTCCGACATCGGTACGAAGGTCGTGGTCGAGTACGAGCTCAACCGCGATGGCCGCGTCGTGGACCTGAAGGTGCTTTATACGAGTGCCAGCCGCCCGGCCACGCTCATCGTGCAGGATGCCATCCTCTCGCGTGCCCCCTATGGCCCGTGGACAAAGGAGATGGTGGCCAGCCTCGGCGACAGCCAGACCATCCGCATTACTTTCCTCTATCGTTAGCCATGGACGATCAGGCATGGGAGACTCGTTATCCGCTCGGGGATGGTGTCCGAGTGCTGGCGGTGCATCCGGCAGGGTTGATCGCGCTGGAGAAACCGGTCGGCGTGCTCTCTCATCCGAATGGCCGCCGCGACAAGCACCGCTCGCTGGTTGCCTCCCACTACGATCACGAGACCGAGCGCTACTACGATCTCCCCGAGGCCGGTGATGAGCTATACCTCTGCCATCGTCTCGACTCGGCTACCTCGGGCGTTATCCTGCTCGCGCAGAACTCCGAGATGGCGCAAACCGTGCGAGAGCTCTTTAGCACGCACCGGATGGAAAAACATTATCACGCCATCGTGCGCGGTCGTCCGCCTTCCCAGGACAACTGGGTGGATCGGATGAGCCCGGCAGCCATGCCCTACAGCGGTAAGCCCGGCGGGCATAATACCGGGGGAGGGCGCCCGGTTGAAATGCGCTGCCGCATGCATTATGTCAAAAATGACGCCAACCGCCTGGGCCTGAGCCTGATCCAATTGATACCTGCCACCGGGCGTACGCACCAGCTGCGTATCCAGACCTCCAAGCGGGGCTTCCCCATCCTCGGAGACCGGACGTACGGAGATTTTCGCATGAATCGCACCATCGCTCAGGCGCTGGATATGGACCGGCTCTATCTCCATGCCGGGCTGCTCGCCTTTGATTTTCTCTATGAGGGCAAGCTCCAGAAGTTTCGGGCCGAGTCACCGCTACCGGATGAATTTCAGCAGATTCTGGGCGGTAATGCTAAACTCTCGCGCTTGAAATTTAACCTGCCGGGTGTGCGTCCTTCACGTGCCGGAGTGCCCCATGTGCACCGACATCATGGCTCCGGCAACTCCCCTCACCACGGCAAGCACCACCGCTGACCGTTTGACTTTTTCCTGATCCTCTCACCCATTCTCTCTCATGATCATCCCCCGCGCATCCCGCCTCACGCCAGAGCAACTGCTTGAGGTTGAAAAAATCGTGAGCGAATTCGGCTGCCGCATACAGACCATCGTCGGTGCCGAACGCAGCATCTACGCGATCCTCGGTGACGAACGTCACGAGACCATGATCAACCGCATCCTCGGCCTCGACTACGTAGCGCGGGTGGATGCGATCGACTCTCCCTACAAGCTGATGGACATCAAGTCCACGCTGGCCGACGGTAAGCTCCGGCTCGGTGGGGTCGAGGTCGGCGCTGAGCCGCTCTTTATCGCAGGCCCGTGCACCATCGACCCGAAGAATCCGAACCTTTTCTATGAAACCGCTGAGGCGGTCAAAGAAGCGGGTGGCCATGTCCTGCGCGGAGGTGTCTGGAAGCCCCGCACCATGCCGTACTCCTACCAGGGGGACAACGCCGCGCTCGACATCCTGCTGGAGGCGCGCGCCCGGACCGGCCTGGCCATCAACACCGAGGTCATGGAGCCCGAGCATTTGAGCATCGTGCTCGACGCCGGCGTCGACGTGGTGCAGGTGGGTGCCCGCAATGCGCTTAACTATCCGCTCCTGCGCCACATCGGCTCGCGCACGGCGGGCTCGAACACCACTGTCCTGCTCAAGCGTGGACGCCCGATGGCCCCGGTCGATGAGTTTCTGGCGGCGGCTGAGTACGTCGTCTCCGCCGGAAATCCGAATGTGCTCCTTTGTCCGCGCGGTACACTCCCCTCGATGGATGGCTACCGTAACCATCCGGACGAGTCCATTACGCAGCTTTTAAAGGAAAAGACCTGGGCCGCAGTCATCGTGGACCCGTCTCACTCGGTGGGGCGTGCGGCCTTTGTGCCGGGAGCGGCGCTTGCCGCGATGGCCTATGGGGCCGATGGCATCGTCGTGGAGACACACATCGACCCGAAGTGCGGCATCGGTGATGATCCGAAACAGTCGATCACACCGGCTACGCTGAAAAGCCTCATCGCTGACGCGCGCGAGATCTGGAAGCTTCGCCGCAAGTACAGCCCAACACCTCCCTCCTCATGAAAAAGCTGCTTCAGGACCCCGTTCGTTTCTGTCTGGTCTGTTTAGCAGTGGGGGCGATCCTTGGTTGTGTCGATGGTTTGACCTACCGGCCCCTGGCCCGCAAAGAGGCTACCCCGCAGCGAGTCTGGAGCTATATTTCCTCTGAGGCTCCCAAGCAGGGGATCGATCCAGCATTCGTTTATGCCATCGCGAAGGCCGAGAGCGGTCTCAACCCGATGGCGAACTCCGGCTACGCCCACGGGATGATGCAGCTCAGCAAGGTCGCCTGGCACGAGGTCAGCAACAGCTCCTATCGGTTTGCCTGGAACTGGTACTCGAACGTCTACGTGGCCATCGACTATCTGGCCTTCTGCAAGGAGTTCCTGGAGCAGCACAATAAATTCTCCTATCCCCTGCTGGCTGCCTGCTATCGCTACGGCCCCTATAAGGTCAAAGCCGAAGGCTTCTCGATAGCAAAGCTGCCCGCGCCGACAAACCGAATCTACCAGCAGCTCTTCGCCGGAAATACGTCCCCGGTCAAGACGCCCTGATGTGGTCGCTGGCTGGTGCCCGTCTACGCTTTGGTGCGCTTTTTACGCGCGGGGGCGAGGGCTTTGACAAAGATGCGTGAGCGGCGCGCGTTGGCCTTGTAGTCTTCGCGGCGGGCTTTCGGGAGGTCCGTTTCGCTACCTTCGGAGAACCCGGCGATGTCGCGGAAAAAGTTCCCGGCCTGCGTGCTCAGGGCGATCACGCGGTCTGCTTTCATCCGGCGAGCCTCCAGACAGGCGAACTCGACCAGCTTCAGGCCGACGCCACGCCCCTGATAAAAGGGCTGTACGAGCACAGCGCCGAGCTCGACGGTCTTGTCCTCCAGCGGCATCAGGCTGAAGCAGCCCACGATGCTCTCGTCGATTTCGTAAACGTAAAAGTGTCCGATCGCCTCCTCGATGGAGTGGCGGGTACGGGTGCGCAGCGTCTCGCTCTTGGCGGCGTTACGGGTGATGGCAAAGATGCTGGCTGCGTCCTTTTTGCGGGCGGCCCGGATCTGCTGGTAGTCGTTGGCGTGGATCATCGTGCCCAGCCCGACCTTATCAAATATCTCGGTCAGCAGCCCGCCAAAGATGCGCCCGTCGAGGATGTGGGCGCGTGGAGTGCCTGCCTCCAGCGTGCGTGCGGCACAGGAAGCCTTCGAGAGCAGGCGCTCGTCGAGGCTCTTCTTGTGCTTGGTGATGAGGGCCTGGAGCTCGTCCAGCGGGACGTTCAGCAGGGGAGCGCCCTCGACCACGAGGCCGGGGAAGGGCGTGAGGTAGATCAGTTTCGAGGCGTTGAGGCGCATGGCCAGTTCACTGGCCAGCTGGTCGGAGTTGAGGCGGCAGGGCTGCCCGTCGCGGTCGAAGGCCAGTGGCGAGAACACCGGGACGACCCCCTCGGAGAGCATGAGCCGGATCAAGCGCTCATCGAGCCGGTCCACCTTACCGGTGTGGCCGAGGTCCTTACCGCGGATCACGCCCATCTCGGTGGCGCGCACGGCGTTGGTCACGACATAGCGCAGGCCGTTCTGAGTGAGGGCACGGGTCAAGGTCTCGGCTACCTCCGAGGAGGCGGCGACGGCCATCTCCAGCGTGGCCTCATCCGTCGGGCCGCTGCCATGGGCATCACTGATGGGGATACCGCTGTCCTCGGCCAGACGCTTGATCTGCCGCCCGATCCCGTGCACGAGCACGATGTCGATGTTCAGGCTGCGCAGGACGGCGATGTCCGTCATCACGTTGGAGAAGTTCTCGTCGTCGATGATCGAGCCATCCAGCGCGATGACAAAGACGTGGTCGCGGAACTGCGGCACATATTCGAGGATGCCGCGCAGGTCGGTCGGCTTGAGCGTGGTCTTCGTATCCGAAGGCATAGTGATCTGAGTATGCTAACTCCCTGATGCCCGGCGGGTAAATCCAAAAAACGGACTTCGCGCGGGAAGCTTTATGGGGACGTTTTGGTTTGGATTCGCTTGATCAACGACCGATGGGGCGATTCCGCTTTCGTATAAAGGGCACTTCGATTAACCTCCCATGAGCGAGACGAGAGCAATTGTGATTTTGAACAAGGCGACTCCGAGCAAAGGAGGGCTGGAAGCCCTTCGCGCTCGGAGCAACGCTGTTCAAAATTAAAAGTGACTCGCTCATCATGAGTTGCGCTTCGCTGAGGTCATGCGGCGTTACTCATGGCGAGACAGGGCTTCGAGCCCAGCCTTCGCCATGAGTGCCTTGCCTGTCCGACAGCGAGTGCGCAATCTCGTTTCATGGTAGATTAATCGAAATGCCCTAAAATGGACATAAAAAATTTGCGGACTCGGGATGCGTTGTCTTTATTGCGCCCATGTCTGCGACCCCTCCGCGCTATACGATATCCGATCCGCTGGTAGATGATTTCCTGCTCTACCTGGAGACGGAGCGCGGTCTGTCGAATAACACGGTGGAGGCCTACGGCAATGACCTCGCGCATGTCTGGGAATACCTCAAGGCCAAGGGGGTGATGGAGTGGGCGGGTGTCGAGCGTAAGCATCTGGAAGGCTGGATGAGTGAGCTGGCCAAGCTCGACTACGAGCCGGCGACGGTCGCCCGCAAGCTCTCCGCGCTGCGCATGTTCGCCAAGTTCCTCGTACGCGAGCGTGTGTGCGTGAAAGACTTCTGCGAGCTGCTGGACAGCCCGAAGCTGCACCGCAAGCTCCCCGGTACGCTCAGCGCGGAGGAGGTCGAGCGCCTGCTCGATGCGCCCGATGAGGATAGCCCGCAGGGGCTGCGTGACCGGGCCATGCTGGAGCTGATGTACTCCAGCGGGCTGCGTGTATCCGAGCTGTGCGGACTGCCGCTGCAGGCGGTGGATCTTGACGAGGGCTTTGTGCGGATCTTTGGTAAAGGCTCAAAGGAGCGCGTCGTGCCCGTCGGCTCAAAGGCCGTCACCGCGCTTGAGCGCTACCTTGATGTAGCCCGCCCGAAGCTGGTCAAGCCGCGTACCGGCAGCGATTTATTTCTAAGCCAGTGGGGGCGTGCGCTGTCCCGCAAAACCTTCTGGGTAAACCTGCGCAGGCATGCCGCTACGGCCGGGATCAATAAGCCCGTCAAGCCGCACCTGCTGCGTCACTCCTTTGCCACGCATCTGCTGGAGAATGGCGCCGACCTGCGTGCCATTCAGGAAATGCTGGGTCACGCGGACATCTCGACCACGCAGATCTATACCGCCGTGAAGACGGACTCGCTGGCCAGCCAGCATGCGCAGTTCCACCCCCGCCGTAAGCAAGTCTCCGGCGGGGATGAAACGGCGGATTAAGCCTGGGCTGCCTTGGGGGCGCGACGGCGACCCTTGCGGTCCATGTGCTTGTTGTTCCGCCGAAAGTTCTTCTTACGCGGTCCGTTGCTGAAGCTCGGCCCACGCTTGCCGCTCGGCGCACGATCATCGCGGCGCTTGCTCGGGTTGCGGTGGCGGATAGCGATCGGCTCGGCGTGGAAGGGATGGTCAGAATCCTCGGGCACGCTGTAGCCGATGAGGCGCTCGGCGGCCATGAGCAGCGAGAGCTGTTCGCCACAGCAGAGGGAGACGGCCAGGCCGCTGGCACCGGCACGGGCGGTACGGCCGATGCGGTGGACATAGCTGTCCGGCTCCATCGGCAGGTCAAAGTTGACCACCAGGGTGATGTCCTTGACGTCGATCCCGCGTGCGGCCACGTCGGTGGCTACGAGGACGCTGATTTCGCGTTTACGGAAGCGGTCGAGTGCCTTCTGGCGGGCAGCCTGAGACTTGTTGCCGTGGATGGCGTCCGCGGCGATGCCGTCGCGGGTCAGCTGCGTGGCCAGTCGGTTGGCACCGTGCTTGGTCTTGGTAAAGATGAGGCGCAGCTCGTCCGGGTTGCCATCGGCGTGATCGTTGAGCAGGTGGACGAGGAGGTCGCGCTTGTTAGCGTGCTCGACGAAGTACACCTTTTGCTCAACCTTTTCGGCGGTGGTGGCGGCTGGGGCGATGCGGATCTGGCGCGGGTTCTTCAACAGGCGCTCTGCCAGCTCGGCGATCGAGTTCGCCATGGTGGCGGAAAACATCAGGGTCTGGCGCTCGCGGGGAAGCTCCTTGGCGATGCGGCGGATGTCATGGATAAAGCCCATGTCCAGCATGTGATCGGCTTCGTCCAGGACAAAGGTGTGCACCCCGGAAAGGTCCATGCAGCCCTGCTGATAGAGGTCGAGCAGGCGGCCCGGTGTGGCCACGAGGACATCGACACCGTTCTTGAGGGCGCGACGCTGCGGGCTCTGGGCGACACCGCCATAGGCCAGGCTCACGCTGAGGCGCATGTGCTTGCCGTAGGCACGGAAGCTGTCGGCGATCTGCACGGCCAGCTCACGGGTGGGGGAGAGGACGAGCGTGCGCACTTCGCGCTGCTGCGGTCGGCGGTTCTCCTCGTAGAGGCGCTGCAGCATGGGCAGGGCAAAGGCCGCGGTCTTACCGGTCCCGGTCTGGGCGCAGGCGAGCAGGTCGTGGCCGCGCAGCAGGACGGGGATAGCCTCCGCCTGGATGGGGGAGGGATTCGTGTAGCCTTTTTCGGTCAACGCACGTTCAAGCGGCGCCGCCAAGGCAAGATCCTTGAAGGAATAGTCGGTCATAGGTCTGTGTGGCAGCTTACAGCCGCTGCTCAAGGGCTCGATGAGGATTGCTAGTATCTAATTGCCCGAAACAAATCGCTCACCGTCTTGACCGAATCAGGGAAAGGCTGGGAAAGCATCGTAAAAGCTTCCGCCTGCCGTTGTGTGAAGGCGGATAGGCATAGTATTATTGCCCATCTGGCAAGATAAATCTTTAGAATGATTTTGGGGCATCGGCATGGGCGAGCGCCTTTTAATGGCAAACCACGACAAAAACCAGGGCGATAGCGGCGGTGGGAATCCAGATCCCGAGGCCGAGAACCGCGGGTGCCCAGCCGACCTTACGCAGGGCCACGGGGCTCAGGCCCGCGCCGATCAGGAAGAGCGCGGCGCTCAGCCCGTGGCGACCGGCCAGCGATATCCAGTCCCCAGCCGGAGCGAGTGAGGGTACGGCCCACCTCAGCGCAGCCAGTGCGATAAAACCGAGGATGAACCACGGGAACTTGCCCTTGGCATCGGCTCCCGAGATGGCGGTGCCTGTGGCTTTACAGTGGCGGCTCTCCAGATGCGCGATCAGGAATGCCACCGGCACGATCCACAGAGCGCGTGCGAGCTTGATCGTGGTGGCCAGTGTCAGGGCTTCCGGCCCGTAGGCCATGCCTGCGCCGACTACTGAGCTGGTGTCGTGGATGGCCAGTGCGGCCCACCAGCCGAAGGCCGGTTGGCTCATGTGCAGCAGGTGCCCGATAAAAGGAAAGAGGATCAGGGCCACGGCGTTGAGGATGAATACGATCCCCAGCGCGGCGGCGGTCTCGTGCTGGCGGGGCTTGAGCACCCCGGCTACGGCGGCAATCGCGCTGCCCCCGCAGATGGCCGTACCCGCACTGATCAACAGGCGCGTGTGACGGGGCACGCCAAGCAGGCGGCCGATAAAGTTTCCGATCAGGAGGATGGCGCTGATGCTGATCAAGGTCACGCCCAGCCCGTCCAGTCCTGCCCGCGCCACCACGGGCAGCTCAATGCCTGCCCCCAGTGCGACCACCGACCCCTGCAGGAGCCAGTGAGCGCGCTTGTGCCAGCTCTCGGGGGCGGTGTTGGCACCGATAAATGCCGCACCGACCCCGAGGGCGAGGGCCAGCGCCCCCGTGAGCCCAAACGCGGCACACACCAGCACCCCGACCGGCAGCAGCCAGGGGGTCAGTTTTGCCAGCATGCCGGCATCGGTTTCGCTCTCTGTGCTCTCAAGCATGGGTGCGAGTATATCCGCTTGCCAACGAATCAGGGTAATCTTAGTTTTCGATAGGTTATTTGTTTTAATTATTGCCATGAAATCTTCCTATCCGCGAATGGACCCCGAGTGGCTGGACACTTTTCTACAGGTGGCCGAGTGCGGGGGCGTGCTGGCTGCCTCGCGTGCCATGCATGTTTCCCAGCCCGCGCTATCGGCCCGGCTACGGCGGCTGGAGGACGCGGTGGGACAGGCGCTCTTTGATCGCTCGGCTCAGGGGATGAGCCTGACCGAGGCCGGGCGGCGTTTGCTGCCAGTGGCCCGTAAGCTCCCCAAGGTCCTGCGTGAGGCGGTGGAGGCGGTCGATCCGGCGGCAGGGGCGCGATTGGCAGGGCCGCTACGGTTATCTGCCAGCACGACGCTGGCGGATTTTGTGTTGCCGCAGCTATTGGCCGAGTACGCGCGTACGCGTGGCGTTCCGGGGCTGGAGCTGCGAGTGGGCAACACCGATGAAGTGCTCGGGGCGGTGCGAAGTGGGCGGGTCGCTCTGGGGGCGGTCGAGGGGCTGCGCCGGGCGGCGGGTCTTCATCTGGAGCCTTTTGCGACCGATGTGATCGTGCCAGTATACTCACCCGAGCGTCTGCCGCGTGAGATTTTAAAAAAGCTGAAAGCCGCCTCGACGACCCGTGAGCTGGCCAAGCTGCCTCTGCTGTGGCGCGAGCCGGGATCGGGCACGCGGCGCGTGGTCGAGGATGCTTTTCGCCGCCGGGGCGTACCGGTCTCAGAGCTGCGCACGGACTTTGTGCTGGGCGGTACGCTTGCGCTGCGAGGGGCTGCGCTGGCCGGTCTGGGGATTGCGCTGCTACCTCGGCGTACGATCGGCCAGGAGCTGGCACTGGGGCGACTGGCCGTGGTGGAGAAGCCTGCCCTGCGCCTGAAGCGGACCTTTTCCTGGGTGCTGGCTTCCGGGGCACTGCCGCCGGAGTTGGAGGCTTTTCGCCTCTGGGCGACCGCGCGCATCCGCGACGACGAGAGATAGGGCAAGGACTCTAGGCTTGTCTGCATGGTTTCAGCTAGCATGCTGGCAGCCATGAAGCGCGTATTCCTCCAGCCACTTTTGGTATTCATCCTCTTTACCAACGCTGTTGCTCTCAGTGCGGCGGAGGTCTCGCAGGAGCCGATCAAGATCAACACGGTCGTGATTCCGTCGCGTAATCACACGCGCATGCAGCCCGAGATTTTCTATGCCTTCCGCACGGCAGCCAAGGAGTTCACCCCGGACCTGAAGTTCAACTTCACGCTTTTCAACCCCTTCCAGGCCAAGTTCACCGGCAAGACCAAAGAGGAACAGGAGGCGCTGCTGGATCTGCTGCAACACTGCGTGCCCGAAGTGGTCGAGATCAAGAAAGCCGACCCCCAGACCGATACCCTCCTGCAGGACATCCACGCCTACATCGAGAAGAACCCGGACTCCTCACTGGCTGAGACTTACAACGGCATCTACGAGTTCATGGAACCGTACCAGTTTCTCATCATTGAATCGAGCGACACCTACGGCGCGCACCCGATGTTTTATAAGCCCGGTGTGACCGAGATCGAGACCCCCGACGGCGCTATCGACAAGGACATCATCGAGACCATCTACGGGCTGTTTTTCATCGATGCCGCCTTTGCTCAGGATAAGATGGTGTGGGGCACCTGCCACGGTTCCCAGATCGGGTACATCCACGCCGGTGGCCACCTCGGGCGTCTTTTCGACTTCAAGGAAGGCGGCCATGGCGATGTGGAGCTGAAGATTTCCAAGGGCACTGGCTGCCCGATCCCGGAGGAGACCTGGCGCATCGGCAAGCACCTCTACACGCAGGACAAGGGCTCGGACTACAAGGACTACAAGATCGTCGCCTACGAGGTCCCCGCAGAGTACGCCGAGGGCAAAGACGTTTCCGGCATGTATATCAACAAGGACTTCCAGCACTCCCTCGCACTGGTCGAGCCGATCCCGCAGACGCTGGAGGTGATCTCCTATCACCCGCTCTCCAACTACAACGAGAAAGTCGAGAAGGGTGAGGCCGTGGCGAGCGAATATTTCTCCGAAGTCCTCAAGGACCAGAAGATCGTCGATGCCTACAAGTATAAGAACATGGTCGGCACGCAGTACCACCCGCAGTACACCTACGACGATCTCGACACCTACATCTTCTTCGAGTACCTCGTGGACCAGCTCCACGACCGCTACGCCCCGAAGAGCACCTCCTCATCCCTCCCGCACGGCCCGGTGCGTGACCGCACTGGACAATGATGGGGCTGTGCCCCATCGCTCACTGCGTTCACTGCCCCACCAGGACATAGCCCTGGACCCGTGATGCCTCGGATCACCCTGGCTTTTTCAGGAAAATAGCCACACGCAGTTTGTTCCTATTTCAGGGCATCCTAAATGTGTCACTCCAGTTTGGATGCTCTGCTCAGCGATTAGTGAAAACAGATTCTCTGTTTTCACTAATCGCTGACACGATGCGCAGCATCGAAAGTGCAGGCTGTTCCTGCTGCGGGTCTGGGCTGCATAAGCCCAGCCTAACTCGTTTAGCCTTCGAGTTCTTCGCGGAGGGCTTCGAGTTCCTCCCAGCGGGCGAATTTGACGGCGGTTTCGGCTTCGATTTGTTCGAGGCGTTGTTTGAGGGCGGGCACTTCGTCGGCAGCGTTGGCGTAGGTCTGCGGGTCGGAGAGACGTTCGGAGAGCGCGGCGGCCTCGGTCTCAAGTTTTTCGATTTCGGCAGGGATGGCCTCCAGTTCCCAGCGTTCGCGATTGAGAAACTTGCGGGGCTTTTCGGGGCGGCTTCCGGCCTTGGGTTTGGCGGCGGCTTTAGCGGTTTGCGTGGCGCGGGTGGCGGATGTTTTCTCACGCAGGTAGTCCTGATAGCCTCCGACGCAGGCGCGGATCGTGCCGCCGCCTTCGAGTACGTAGATATCTGTCACTACATTATCCAGAAAGGCCCGGTCGTGGCTGACCAGCAGCAGCGTGCCGGAGAACTCCACCAAGAGGTTTTCGAGTAGTTCGAGTGTTTCGAGGTCGAGGTCGTTGGTCGGCTCGTCCATCACCAGCAGATTAAAGGGCTGGGTGAAAAGCCGGGCCAGCAGGAGGCGGTTGCGCTCGCCACCGGAGAGCATGGAGATCGGGCTGCGCGCGCGCTCCGGCGGGAAGAGGAAGTCCTGCAAATAGCTGAGAATGTGGCGGCGTGCGCCGTTGATCGAGATGAACTCGTTACCGTCGCTGACGGCCTCCTGCACGGTCTCTGTCTCGACCAGCGCCTCGCGTGTCTGGTCGAAGTAGGCGATCTGGAGGCTCGTGCCGAGGCGTACGCTCCCGGCGGTCGGTGTGAGCTCGCCGAGGAGAACCTTGAGCAGGGTAGACTTGCCAGCTCCGTTGGGGCCGACGATCCCGATCTTGTCTCCGCGCATGATCGCGTCGGTAAAGTCGCGGATGATCGGGCGCTCGCCGTAGGCGAAGCTCACGTCCTTGGCGTCGATGACCTTGGCCCCGGAGGAAGCGGCCTGTTCGAAGGTCAACCGGGCGGCTCCGGTGCGGTCGCGGCGGGCTCGGTGCTCCTCACGCATACGCTTGAGGGCACGCACGCGGCCTTCGTTGCGGGTGCGTCGGGCCTGAATGCCCTGGCGGATCCAGGCCTCTTCCTGGGCCAGCTTTTTATCGAAGACGGCGCGGTTCTTTTCCTCGGCGGCGAGCCACTCCTCCTTGCGCTGGAGGTAGGTCTGGTAGTCGCAGTCCCAGCTCGTGAGTTGCCCACGGTCCAGGTCGAGGATGCGGGTGGCGACGTTTTGGAGAAAGGCCCGGTCGTGCGTCACGAAAAGCACGGCCCCGCGGTAGCCTTTTAAGAAGGTTTCCAGCCAGGCAATGGCCTCGATGTCGAGGTGGTTGGTGGGCTCATCAAGCAGGAGCAGCTCGGGCTCGCGCACCAGCTCACGGGCCAGCAGGGCGCGGCGCTTCATCCCGGCTGAGAGGCTCTCGAAATACGGATCGGCCGGTAGCTGCATCTGCTCCAGCGTGCGCTCCAGCCGGTGCTCAGCCTCCCACTCGGGCAGTCCAAGCTCGTGCAGGGCCCTGGTGACGATCTCGCCGACCGTGCCGCTGAGGTTGTCCGGGATCTCCTGCGGCAGAAAGGCGGCATGCGTGCCGGGAGCCTGGATCATCTCACCGCTGTCGGGCTGGATATGCCCGGCGACTACGCGCATAAGGGTAGACTTGCCCGCGCCATTGCGGCCCACGATGCAGGCGCGCTCGCCGGTGTCGAGCACGAGCGCGGTGTCGTCGAGCAGGGGAGCCCCGCCATAGGCGAGGCAGATCTTTCGTAGTGTCAGAAGCACAGCCCGCAAATGTCACGCATTCTGCCCACCGGGGGCGAGTCTTGTTTTTGCGGGAAATGCATTCAGGTCTGCTTATCCCGGTGCGGAAAGAATCTTTTTAGCTTTAGTCGGCGAGCTTTTCGGATTCACTAGCAGGATGGACAAGACCCAGGTATTTGAAACCCTGCGCGAAAAGCTCCGTGCGGAGCTGGAGGCGGCGGTAGGGGCCTCACGAGATGCAGCCGACTACGCGACCAATGACGAGTCACGGGCCGAGTCCAAGTACGATACGCAGGGGCTGGAGGCATCGTATCTGGCCGCCGGGCAGGCCTCGCATGCTCGGGAGCTGGCCGAGGCCGTCAGCCGTCTCGATAGCCTGCGTGATGAGCTGACGGCTCCCCGTGAAACCGCCCTGCGCGGCGCCCTTGTCCAGTGTAAGCTGGGACGCTACCGGGAGTGGTTCTACCTCTCGCCCGTAGGTGGCGGTGAGACGCTGGATGTGGACGGTACGGAGGTGACGGTGATCACCGCCCAGTCGCCCATAGGCGCTGCGATCCTGGGGCAGGCTGCCGGGGCGGACTTCAAGCTGCCCAACGGATCAGCCGGTAGCATCGCCACGGTGTCTTGAGGGCTCTGCATGACTGCATAAAAAAACGGCAGGTGAGTCACCTGCCGCTTGATCGAAAGATCGTGTCGCTCAGGAGCGGCGACGCCGGATAAATACTGCTGCGGCCAAAGCTGCGCCAAGCAGGCCGAGCGCCGAGGTGGAAGGCTCGGGGATCGTCGTAAAGGTCAGGTCGTTGAGACCGACCAGTGGTGAAACCGCTTCGGCATCTGCCTCGACATTAAAGGTGATGGAGATGGACGAGATGTCGTTCGAGTCAGACTCATAGCCGAAGTACAGGACGCGCGTGACTGAGGAACTGGTGTCTAGCGAGCTGCTCAGGATGGTTTGGCTGGAGAGCACTTCATCGGTGGCTGAGACGAAATTTACCACCATCGAGGTGATGGCCTTAAAGCGCTCCTGCGGGGCGGTGAGGGTGAAGGCTGCCGCGCTTACCGCATTAACATTATCGGTGAAGGATGAGCTGCCGCTGTCCCAGCTGCCAAAGTCGATGCTCATCGTGTAGGCGGTTGTTGTGTCGGTGGGGAGCTGGATCCGATAGGCGTTCGGAGTCGAGCTGAGCCAGGAAGTGTTGGTGATGGTCGTACCGAAAGTCGTGAAGCTCGACTGCGAGCTGATCTGGATGTCGGGCAGCGTATTGTTTGTGAAGGCGAAGACGTTGCTTCCGTTTGTGGCACCACTGTAGTCGTGCATGGAGTAGGCGTTGTCCAGCGCCTCGATCGTTGCTGCCGGTGTGCTGCCGGAGGCCGTGAGGTAGATGCCGCGATAGTTCGCGATGATATTGCCGGGCCCTTCGGCCAGAGGCGCGTCATCGATCACAGCGGCTTGCGTCGCTACGGTCGTTGCAAATACGGAACCAAGCACAAGGGCAGTGCTGAAAAGTGGATGGGATAGACGGAGTTTGCTCATGGTCTGAATTATCTCCGCCGAGGGGTAAGGGATCAAAACCGCCGACCTTGCAATCGTGCAAGTGCTTGATGGCTGGTGTTTAGAGTCGGGTGGTTTTGGCATGCGGTACTTCGGTTTGAGGGGGCATGGGAGTTGCTTGGCAACGGTATGGGGCCCAGCTTACTAACGTTCTTCGACTTTCGGTATTCACGCTATGGCTTGTGCAGGGGGTGGCTCGGTGCGTGGTTGCGATGGGGGCTGATCGCTGTGCTGTGGACGGCAGCATTTACCT
Source organism: Ruficoccus sp. ZRK36 (assembly GCF_019603315.1). Taxonomy (NCBI): domain Bacteria; kingdom Pseudomonadati; phylum Verrucomicrobiota; class Opitutia; order Puniceicoccales; family Cerasicoccaceae; genus Ruficoccus; species Ruficoccus sp. ZRK36. The sequence goes on along the minus strand of NZ_CP080649.1, from coordinate 3,359,112 downwards.
CGCATGCGCAGGAAGCTTCCGCTCCCGCCGAGAGCCCTAGCCTGGAGGAGCGCGTGGCCGGGCTGGAGGCGTACATGAGAAACGAGGACCCCGCGGGCAGTAATGTCGAGGGTTTTCCCGGCCCCGGACACACCGGCTGGATGATGACCTCCGGTGCGCTCGTGCTCTTCATGACATTGCCGGGGTTGGCACTGTTCTATGGTGGGATGGTGCGGGAGAAAAACGCGCTCTCAATCGCGGCGACCTGTCTGGGCTGCGCTGGGGTGGTAACGCTGCTGTGGTGGGCGGTCGGATACAGTCTGGTTTTCGGGACAAATTTCGACAGCCCATTTCTCGGGGGCAGCGAGTACTTCTTTTTACGGGGAGTGGGGGCCGCCCCGAACGGGGATTACTCGGTGTGGATTTCGCAGAGTGTTTTCTGCATCTACCAGCTGACGTTTGCCATCATCACCGCCTCGCTCATTTTTGGTTCCACGGCTGAGCGGATCAAGTTTCGGGCCTCGATGTGTTTCGTGTTGGTTTGGATGTTTGTAGTTTATTTTCCGCTGGCGCACATGATCTGGGGATCGACCGGATTTATGAACGGTATCGGTAACGCCGACGCCGTGATCCCCGCGCTGGACTTCGCCGGGGGGACGGTCGTGCACATGTCCTCGGGCTGGTCGGCGTTGATCCTGTGCATCCTGCTGGGTAAGCGTATGGGCTACGGCTCCGAGCCGATGCCCCCGCATAATATGGTGCTGTGCATGGTGGGTACCGGGATGCTGTGGTTCGGGTGGTATGGCTTTAATGCGGGCAGCGCGCTCGCCGCTGATGGTATCGCCGCAAATGCCTTTATGACGACCACCCTGGCCGCAGGGGTGGGGACCTTTACCTGGGGGCTGATGGAAACCCTGCTCAAGGGAAAACCGAGCGTGCTCGGCTTTTGCTCGGGGGCGGTCGGCGGGCTGGTGGTGATCACACCGGCGGCAGGTTATGTCGATGCCTCGGGGGCTGTCGTGCTCGGGATTATCGCGGGGATTGTGCCGTTTTTTGCCGTCACCTATATGAAGCGTCTGCTCGGCTACGATGATGCGCTGGACGCCTTCGGAGTACACGGGGTCGGAGGGACGCTCGGGGCCATCCTGACCGGAGTTTTTGCGACGGAGCGTGCCAACCCGGCGCTCGTGAGCGACATCTGTAGTGCCAACGGCCTGCGTAGCGCGCTTGAGCACCATATGCTCTGGCTCTCGCAGCTGGCGGCGGTCGGGCTGACTATCGCGCTCGCTACCGTGGCCACGGTAATCATTGGTTTAATCCTGCGCGCAACGATCGGCCTGCGTCATAGCGCGGACGATGAAGACACGGGCCTCGACCTCACCGATCATGGCGAGGAAAGCTACATCTACAGCTCCCGTGGATGAGAGCGGTCAGGGCGCGGTTCGCGCGATCTGAAAGATTTTGGTAAGCCCTAGTGTATCCGAAATAAACTACACATCGAAGCTCACGAGCGGCACGGTGGCATCAGCGCCGATGGCGGCGGCAAACGCACCGGGGTCTACCCGATAGGTGCCGTCCTGGCCAAAGTAGCCGAGCGTGTCGCGGCCCAGGGTAAAGCTCACGGTCTGCTTTTCGCCAGGGGCGAGTGCGACCCGCTTGAAGCCCTTTAGCTCGCGTTCGGGGCGCGCCACCTGGGCGTGCTCATCACGTACGTAGCACTGGGCGACGGTTTCGCCCGCGCTTGGGCCGGTATTGGTGATCGTTGCCGAAAGCTCCACGCTGGGCTCACCACTGGCGGCGGCGGCGAGGATTTTGACCGTCGTGTCCGAGTAGGTGAACTCCGTATAGCCGAGCCCGTAGCCAAAGGGAAAGAGCGGGGTGTCCTGCACGTCCTGATGGTAGCGGTAGTTCGGCATCTGGCGGATTTTACCGGGGCGGCGGCGGTTGTAGTAGCAGGGGATCTGGCCTGTCGTGCGCGGCATGGACATCGGCATCCGCCCGCTGGGAGCCGTCTGCCCGGTGATGATATCGGCAATGGCCGTGCCGGCCTCAGTGCCGCCGTGCCAGGCCAGCAGCCAGGCGGAGGCGTAGTGGTCGGCAGCCGGGGAGGGCAGGGGGCGCCCGCTGCACTGTACGACGACGAGCGGCTTACCCAGCTGGCCGAGAGACTCGATCAGTTCTTCTTGTCCCGGGGGCAGGGTCAACTCAGCGATGGAGTGTACCTCGCCGGTGCGGCAGGGGCTCTCCCCGACGCAGGCGATAACGATATCCGCCAGCGAGGCGTTAAAAAGCATTTCGTCCGTAAAGGCCGGGTCGGATGTCAGGATTTCCCAGTCCGGGGCCGCAGCTTTCAGGCCGTCGAGGATCGAGGTGACGTCTGCGGGATTCCCGTCCAGACACCAGGCACCCAGATGCTGCCCCTGAGCCGAGGCGTAGGGGCCGAGCACTGCGACCTTGAGTTTTTGCTTCGGGGCGAGAGGCAGGAGCTTGTCCTTGTTGCTCAGGAGTACGATCGACTTCGAAGTAACCTTGCGGGCGGTGTTGACGTGATCCTCACGGCGGCGGACCGACGCGTAGAGGTCAGCCTCGACATAGGGCTTTTCAAAGATACCGGAGCGGAACTTCATGCGCAGGACGCGGCGGACGGCGTCGTCGACCTGCGATGATTGGATGCGTCCACTCTCAAGCAGACCTGGCAGCTCATCCTCGAAGTGCTCGCGAATCATTTCCATATCGACACCTGCTTCCAGGCCGAGTGCAGCGGCCTCGGCACCGTCCGCAGCGACGCCGTGGTAGATTAGGTCGCCGACAGCTCCCCAGTCGCTGACCACGCATCCGTCGAATCCCTGTTGCTCCTTCAGCCACTCGCGCAGCCAGGTCTTGCTGGAGCTGACCGGGGTGCCGCCGATGGCGTTAAAGCCGGACATGAGGCTGCCGACGCCGGCCTTGACCGTAGCCGCGAAGGCCGGGAGCACGTAGTTGCGCAGGGAGTCATCGGTCCACTCCGTGGTGTCGTAGTCGCGGCCACCCTCGGCCCCGCCGTAGCCACAGAAATGCTTGGCGCAGGCGATCATGCGATCACCTGATGCGGGCGAGTCCCCCTGATAGCCACGGACAACCGCGGAGCCACACTCTGAGCCGAGCAGCGGGTCTTCCCCATAGCCCTCGATGATGCGCCCCCAGCGCGGGTCACGGCAGAGGTCGACCATCGGGGCAAAGGCCCAGTGTACGCCCTGGGCCCGGGCCTCGCGCGCGACACAGCTCGAAGCTTCCTCGATCAGTGCTGGGTCAAAACTGGCAGCCTGGGCCAGTGGGATGGGGAGTACGGTCGCGTGCCCGTGGATGACATCGCGGCCGTAGATGAGCGGGATGCCCAGCGGGCTCTCCTCCACGGCCATGCGCTGCACCGCGTTCAGCGCTTCAGGGTCCAGCGGGTTCGACTGGCCATGCCCGGCCCAAGCGGAACCGGCCAGAATCAGCGAGCCGATGCGCCCGCCGCGAATCGCATCCAGGTCCGCAGGCTCAGCCTTTGCGGGGGCCTTAAACGGATACTGAATCAGCTGACCGACCTTGTCCTCCAGACTCATCGCGCCGAGCAGCAGCTCGATACGTTCCTCTAGGGGCAGGGTGGCGTTCAGCCAGGGTTTATCAGCAGGTGTAGATGCTTCGGTCCGCGACATAAAGGGCAGTGGCGTAGATTACTGTTTAGCTTGAATGATCTCGAATTGGAAGGGCGCGGCAGGCAGCTCCTCGGCATTGAACAGCGTGGCATCCGGGTACCTGGCCCAGGCATAGCGGATACTCTGTGGCTGTGAGACCTTGTCGGAGGAGAGAACGACGGTCATACCGTCCAGCTGTGCCTGTGCCGGGTAGTAGACACCGTCTTCTCCGGCCAGCTCAAAGCCGTTCAGGCTGTCGCCCTTGATCAAAAGTTTGCCGGTCTCATCCTGCATGGTGAGATTGACCGTAGAGCCGTCGCGCGAAGCAGACTCCGGCTGCGGGCCGCTGGCGACAATGGCCTGCCCGTATACGTCGCGCAGAGCGATGCGTGCGAGGCGGTCGCCGACTTCGAGCTTACGCTTCGGGTGGATGTCTTTCTTTTCTCCCAGGTCGATGGCGACCGCCATGCCGGTGTTGGGGAGGGAAAGCGTTTCGGTCTGGGATTTGCGCATTTCCACGATGCCGTGGAGCCCGCCAAAGCCGGGCAGCTGGACAAAGAGGAAGGGGAACTCGCCCTGACCCCAGCGGGAGCGCCAGTCCTCGATCATCGCGGGGAACAGTGTGGCGTAGAGCTGCGCGTCTGCGTCGTTGTGGGAATTCGCCTCGGCCTGATACCAGATGACGCCCCGGATCGGGTAGTTGAGCAGCGGATGCACCATAGCGTTAAAAAGGACACTGGGGACGCGGGGGTTGCGGTCCGGGGAGGTCGGCTTGCGGGGCGCGCGGGCAGGGGCGTTTTTCGGGTCGGTGCGCTTTTGCTCTTCCCAGGCGGCCTTGTCCTTTTCCCATTTAGTCAGAAACACTTTGCGGTAGCGCTCCATGTTTTTGTCCATGTTCTTGATGGAGTCTTCGCGCTGGGTCACGTAGTCGGCGAGGGCCGGGTCGGCAGCGAGCGCATCGAGGCTCGTCCAGGCCTGGGCAGGCGTGCCTCCCCAGTAGGTGCCGATCAGGCCGACGGGCCGCTTGAGGGTTTCGAGCAGCTCGCGTCCGAAGTAGTAGGCGGCTGCGGAAAAGTTCTTGGCCGTGTCCGGGGTGCAGGTGACCCAGCGTCCGCTTACGTCATCCAGCGGGCTGTAGGAAATCTCTGGGCTGACGCGGAAGTAGCGCATGAGCGGGTAGTTCGCATTTGGAATCTCCTCTGCACCGGTTTTGCAGGACACGAGGCGGAAGGCCATGTTTGACTGGCCGGAGCAAACCCAGACCTCGCCGATCAACACATCGTTGATGACCTTCTTGTCGCCGGTGCTGTCTGTGATGGTCAGCTCACCGGATTTGGCCGATGCCTCAATCGGGTCGAGGTCCACCTCCCAGATGCCACCGGGACCGGCCTGAGCCTGCCCCTCGCGGGTTGTGCCATCGATGCCGAGGGCGACGTTTACACGGGAGCCCGGATCGGCCGTGCCCCAGACATGGATCGGTTTTCCGGCCTGGAGAACCATATGGTCACCGAACAGGGCGGGAAGTTTAAGTGCGGCCTGAGCTGCTGTCGTGCTGAGCGCAAGTGCAACCAGGGCAACGAGGAGGATGGGGGAGGAGGTTCGTTTCACGATAATGATGTGTTAAAATGTGTGGAGGGTGCGTCAAGGAGTACACCGTTGGTTCCGTTCAAGGTGCGGGTGTCTGTTTCGTTTTTTCGATGTAAGATTTACCGGGCACCCAGTGGCCCTTGATGGTAATGCTCTGCGGGTAGGCGCTGACTCCGATCTGGTTCGTTTGGAGTAAATTCCCAAGCAGGTCTACACTGACGCGACCGACCTCGCGCGTGTGCGGGTTCATCCCCGCCATGCCCGTCGAGGGGTCGCGCAGGACGAGGTTGACCATCTGGACATCCTCGGGGACGCGTATCCCGGCCTCTTCCATATAGTCCGGTATCTGGTCGGCTGAAAAGAGGATGACGTCGGGTTTTTCTTTCCGGTACCAGGCGAGGAATTTCTCCGGGATGATATCTCCGTTTTCTTCCTGTACGTAGGGGACGACGCGCTCGGACTTGGGGATAAAGTTTTGGAAGAGCAGGTAGCGCGAGAGCCAGGCATGGTTACTGGAGTTGCTGACCCGGTAGGTGATGGCCAGGCCGATGCGGCGGTTCCCATCCCGGCGGACGTGGTTGAGCGCGTACTCGATGTCGTAGGTGTAGTCCGAGGCGATCTGGTGCAGGTTCGTGTTGTTGGTGTTGTAGCCGATCAGCACCGTGGCAAATTGCTCCCAGTCCAGCGGGGGGAAGTCGAGGTCGGGTGTGTCGTTACCGGGGAAAAGAATAACACCGTGGATGCCCCGCGAAACCAATATCTTGGACAAGCGCTGTCCGGAAAGTTTTTCACCGGAGAGGTGAAACTCATCGATGTGGTAGCCCTTAGCCTGCGCACGCTCGATGATCGCCTGGTAGAGCATGTAGTAAAAGGGGCTCTCCGAGGTCTCCGTTGTGATCGGGCCCTTCAGGCGGCTGATCAGGGCAATCGATTCTGCATTGGCCTGCCGCTTGTTGCGGATCTGGGTCATCAGGGCGCTGACCAGCGGGCTGGGGCGGTAGCCCATGCGCATGGCGGTTTCCTGAACCTTCTCCCTCGTCTCCTTTGATATACTGGGGTGATTACGCATCGCCAGCGAGATGGCTGACCGGCTGAGCTTGAGCTCGTCGGCGATGTCCTGGAGGGTGACATTGCGGCTTTTGCGGTCCATGATTAAGAGTTACTGAAGGAGTTCAACGAGTTAAGTGTTGCTCAGGTTTCCTTCAAGAACGAATGTGTTAGCGTTAAAGAAATACGTGGGAGAGCGATTTACTCCCGCTCACCATCCCGGCCGTTTGAGGTTGAAAAACTTCGGTAGTGGTTGGGCTGTTGTCATAATCCGTTATACCACACATGTCTTCCAAGGTTCAGAATAACATCGAGGCCAAGTCCTCCGAGGCAACTCGTCCCTGTGTGCTGCTACGCTCCTCGTGGCAGACTGTAAACATCGGCGATATCGGCCACTCACCCGGCGTGATCACGCTGCTGGAAAAACACATCCCCGAGGCCCGGATCGTTTTGTGGGCCGGTAATGTGGACCGGGGTGTCCGCGAAATGCTGCTGCGCCGTTTCCCGGATCTGGAGATCGTCCAGGGGCAGATGGGCCCCGATGGACGCGGTGATAATGAGGACCTTGAGCGTGCGCTCGAAGAGGCTGACCTGCTCCTGCATGGCTCGGGCCCGAGTGTGGTCGCTCAGGACGATCTGGAAGACTGGATCAAGCGGACGGACAAACCTTTTGGCATCTATGGGGTGACGATCGACCCCCTCGCCATTCGCACGCAGCCGGACGAGGGCGGTAGCCTGCAGGATCAGCGTGATGCTGTCCGTGCCTTACCGGCAGATCACATTTCAGCCGACCTGCGAGCCGTGCTCGAGAAGTCGCAATTCGTTTACTGCCGCGACAGTCTCACGCTGGAGTATCTGCAACTCCAGAAGGTGAACTGCCCCTGCATCGAGTTTGCTCCTGATGGCGCTTTCGGCTGCGACCTGCACGATGATGCCTCCGCCGACGCTTTCATGAGCAAGCACGGGCTCAAGACGGGTGAATTTCTCAGTGTGATTCCGCGCCTGCGCTACACGCCGTACCACGAGATCCACCACCAGCCGCAGACTCCGGTCACCCGTGAGCGCGGACGCATCAGCGACAAGTATGTCGATACCGACCTCTCGAAGATGGGCGCGACGATTACGGCATGGATCGAAAAGACGGGGATGCCCGTCCTGCTGTGCCCCGAGATGACCTATCAGGTCGAGGTGGCCAAGCGCCTGTACGACGAGCACATCCCCGCCGAGGTCAAGGACAAGGTCGTGTGGCGCCCTGACTACTGGCTGCCCGACGAGGCTTGCTCCACCTATGAGCGCTCGCACACGGTGCTGAGCCTCGATAACCACTCTCCGATTTTCGCGCTCGCACTGGGCACGCCCACGATCTTCCTGCGTCATCCGACCGATACCACCAAGGGCTGGATGTGGCCCGACATCGGCATGGACGAATGGTTCTTCGAGATCGACCTGTGTGAAGGCCCCGAGATCACCGAGGCGCTGCTGCGCATCGCTGAGGATCGTCCTGCCGCACTGGAAACCGTCGAGCGCCTGATGAAGGGCGTCCGCGCCCAGCAGGCGTCAACGATGGCCAAGGTCCGCGAAAGCCTGGAGGCTGCGCACGCTGCCCGTGTCGGCACTGTGTAGTCGGTCTGTCATTACAGTACAGTCAAGGCTTAGCCGAGGCGCGGAGCCTGGCTGCCCAGGACCTTGTGCATCTCGTCTACAGCTTGCTTGAGCTTCCGGGCGATGGTGTCGGCTTTTTTGCCCGCAAAATCGTCCGGCCAGCCAACGGCGCTGACGGCGGCGACTGTGTCCTCGGTCAACTGCAGGGGAGTGGAAATGGCGAAGATCGACGGATGCTGCTGGCCGAGGTCGTGGCTGATGCCCTTGCTACGGCACTCGCGTATGCGCGTCCAGACATCCTCAGTACTCTGCCGCTGCCATACGTTTGGCTGTGCGGTATCAATGACACGCCTGATCTCACCATCACTGAGGGCGGAGAGCAGGACGGCTGCCGCCGAGCCGACTGCGAGGTGGAAACGGTAGCCGACGGGGCTCGTGATCGCATTGGGGCGTGAGGGCTCGGCCCTCAGGGCCGTAGTCGCGTAGTGGCCTTCGCGCAGGGTGATCTTGGCAGACATTTCCACGGTGTCGGCCAGGTGGCGCAGGGGTGTCTCCAGCGCGTGCAGGGCGTATTCGATTTCTGAATACGAGCGTGCGATGTTAGCCAGACCGAAGGCGATGCGCAGCCCACCGGCGGGATCTTCGCGGAGCCAGTTGTGCTCCAGCAGGGTCTTAACCAGTCGATAGCAGGTGGCGGGTGGTATCTCCAGCCCGTAGGAAAGCTCTTTCACCGTGACCGGTTCATTGCGCTCGGATACGTATTTCATCACCGCGACGGTTTTGTGTACGGCCGGAATGGTCTGTGAGTTGCTCATTTTTGGTGTTATCAAATTTGATAAATATGTTATCAATTATGTTTTGACGGTCTAGGTGTAAAGGGAAAAAATCTGCGTCATCATGAAGATCGTTGACTTGAAGGTGCGCTGTGTCGCCATCCCGCTGACCTGTCAGCTACGTCACAATACCGGTGTCCATCCGGGATATTTCCTGAGGACAGTCCTGGAACTGATCACCGACGAGGGCATCGTCGGCCTGGGTGAAGTCGGAGGCGGTGACCAGCGCGGTGCCTTGACGAAACTCAAGCCCCGCATCGTCGGGATGGACCCGTTTCATCTGGAGGCGATCAAGCTGAAGGTGCTGCGCAGCATTTACTACATGTCGAATGCGCGCCTGTACGCTGCCATCGAAATGGCCTGCCTCGACATCCAGGGTAAGGCGATGAACCGCTCCCTGAGCGATCTGCTGGGCGGCAGTGTGCGCGACCAGATCCCGATGATCGCGTACCTGTTCTGGCGCTATGACCGCCCGGACGGTAAGGACGACGCCTGCGCCGAGGACATGGCTGACTGGTGTGTCGAGCTGAACGAAACACTCGGCGTCAAGTCGATGAAGCTCAAGGCTGGTGTGATGGAGCCGGGTGAAGAAGCCCGTGTGCTGGAGCTTTGCCGGGAGCGCCTCGGGCCGGACTTTGGCCTGCGCATCGACCCGAACGGCGTCTGGTCGGTCCCGACCGCCGTGCGCATCGGGCGTCGTCTGGAGCCGCTCGCGATCGAGTACTTTGAAGACCCCTCCTGGGGCCTCAACGGAAACGCCGCTGTCCGCTCGCAGGTTAACATCCCGGTGGCCACAAACATGTACCCGAACAAATTCGACGACCTCGCTCCGGCGGTCAAGATGGGCTCGGTGGACATCGTGCTGACGGACATCCACTACTGGGAAGGCCCGCGCGGGGTTAAGGACCTGGCCGCGATTTGCCGCACCTTTAACCTCGGGGTTGCCATGCACAGTGGGGCGGAGTTTGGGATCGAGCTGGCTGCCATGCTGCACACCGCCTCGACCATCCCCGAGATGACCTTTGCCGGGGACGCGCACTACCACTATCTGACCGACGACATCATCGCCGGTGGCCTCATGCCCTATAAGGACGGCTGCATCCAGGTCCCGACGGGCCCCGGTCTTGGCGTCGAGCTGGACGAGGAAAAGATGGAGAAGTACGAGCGCGAGTACGAAAAGCGTGGCGACTACTACGCGCGTTTCCATCAGGACCCGAAGCGTCCAGACTGGTATCCGATCGTCGGTGGGCTATAATACGGCCAACCCACTAACCCGATTTACGCATTATGGACACATCCTCCCTGTTTGATCTGAGCGGCCGCACGGCCCTCGTTACCGGCTCCTCGCGCGGCATCGGCCATGCGATCGCGCTGACCCTGGCCCGTGCCGGGGCAAATGTCGCCATCCATGCCACCTCCTCCTGTGACAAGGCCAAGGCCGCTGCCGCTGAGGTGGAAAAGTTTGGGGTCAAAAGCGCGGTGGTGATGGAGGACTTGGGCGCGGACGGTGCACCGGGACGGATCTATGAGGCCGTGACGGCGGCCTTTGGGAAGTTGGACATCCTCGTGTGCAACGCCTCCGTGCAGATACCCGAGCCCTGGCTGGAGATCAACCTGGAGCATTTTCACCAGCAGGTGAACGTCAACCTGCGCAGCACCTTTGAGCTGCTCCAGCTCGTCGTGCCCGGCATGAAGGAGCGCGGCTGGGGCCGCATCCTGACGGTGGGCAGTGTGCAGGAAAGTGTGCCGCACCCGGACATGCTGGTTTACGCGGCCACCAAGTGCGCGCAGACAAGCCTGATGCGCAACCTGGCCAAGCAACTTGCCCCGGACGGGATTATCCTGAACAACCTCGCGCCCGGCGTTATCGGTACGGACCGCAATCTCGGCCGTCTCGCTGACGAGGCCTACAAGGAAGTCGTCATGGGCAAGATCCCGGTACGGCGTATCGGTGAGCCTGTTGACTGCGCGGGCACAGCGCTGCTGCTGTGCAGTGATGCTGCCGGTTACCTGACCGGGCAGAATATCTATGTCGATGGCGGCATGAGCCTTTAAAAATCAACAACCCTGCAATCCTCGAAAGGAATTCCAAGATTATGTCATCCCAGATGAAAGTAGACAAGCTGCAGCAGATGCGCGACACCGTCGAAACGGTAGAGCTGAGCATCCCTCTGCAGGAACTGTGCGAGCGCTATGAAAAGCTCTACACGGGCGCGGTCAACGATGTGCTGCGTGAGATGTGCCTGCCTAATCAGGCCCTGCCGACGAATATCGTGCCGCTGCGCGACGATATGGTCGTCTGCGGCGAAGCCTTTACGGTCAAGGCCGTGAAGGACCCGACCATGGGCGGCGAGATGGAAGTACGGGTAAAGATGCTCGACGAGCTCAAGCCCGGCCATGTCGTGATCTGGAATGCCAATGGTGATGACCATGCCTCGCACTGGGGCGGCGTCATGACGCAGGCCTCGCTCAAACGTGGCTGCCGCGGTGCGATCATCGACGGCGGTATTCGCGACACCAAGGACATTCTGAGCCAGGGCCTGCCGATCTGGTACCGCTATCGCACCAGTAACGGCGCGCTGTCCCACACCAAGATCGTGGGCTATCAGGTGCCGATTTTTGTCGGTGATCTCATGATCAAGCCCGGTGACATTCTACTGGCCGACATCGATGGTGCGCTGGTCATCCCGCGTAAGCTGGCGGTAACCGTCCTCGAGCGTGCCGAGCAGATCGAGCGCAACGAAGGCGAGATCAAGGAGTGGGTGGCAGCCGGTCTGACGGCTGAGGAAATCCACGACCGCGGCGGCTACTTTTGATTTGAGGGGCTGGGTATTTGCCTAGCCCTGATACCCATCTATAAGAGTGCCGGTCCAGATGGACCTGCTTTGTGCGTCATAGGGCGCGAAGCTTATGCTTCGCGCCTTTTTTGTGGGCGAATAAGAGACACCAACGCTTTCGTATTGTCATGGAAAATGAATACGCGGGGTGCTGACGGCTTGCCGCCTGCTTGCTAGACCGGTGGAGTGGGTCAGGCGATGACGGCTTTTTCCTTGGCCAGATCGAGATCGCCGACGCGGGAGGGCAGCATGCCATCCTGGAAATCGACTTCCAGCCACGGGTCGCTGGTGCGGATGCGCAGCTGTGTGAGCTGCTCGGCATAGTCGCGGCGTATGTCCTGCAGGGACGGCTCGTCGATCAGGTTGACGGTTTCGTACGGGTCGTTTTGCAGGTCGTAAAGGGCTTCACGCTCGTGGCGCAGCAGCCGCTTGTGCGTGCGCTGCTCAGAGCCGCCGGTCTCCTCGATGGATTTGTAGGAGGGCGCATCGTAGAGGTCTGTGGGCAGGGGCATGTCCGCGCCCAGGGCGAGATGGCAGGCGTACTTGTAGCGTGGGCCACGGAGGGCGCGATACGGGAAGTAGTTCGTGATCTCGTGGAAACTGTGGGAGTAGGCGATGGGTGCGTCCCAGCCGGGGGCGTCGGGCTGGTCGAGCAGCGGCATCAGGCTGCGGCCGGTCAGGTCCTCGGGGATGGGTTGGCCGAGGGCTTCGAGGATGGTGGGCAGCAGGTCCGTCCAGTTGACCAGCGCATCGGTGGAGGCGCCCTGCGGGCCATCCGGGTGAGCGATGATCAGCGGGCACAGGTGTCCGGCCTCGAAGGAGCTGGCCTTGGCGCCGGGGAATGGCATGCCGTGGTCCGAAAGAAGGATGACGAGCGTCTCGTCGCGGCTGCCGTGCTTGTCGAGCGAGGCGAGGGTGTTACCGACGAAGTTGTCAAAGCGCGTGATGTAGCGGTAGTACTCGCACAGGTCGCGGCGCACCTCAGGGGTGCCGGGGAGCCAGGCGGGCACAGGGATCTCCTCGGGGGAGTAGGTCGCATCCGTCGGGCCAAACTCGCGGGCGGCCAGCTCGGGGTCGAAGTCGCCCCCAATGCGGTGCGGATAGCCGGTGGCCGCGTGCATGTAGAAGGGGCTGTCGCCGACGAAATTAAAGCACTCCTCAACGGCATCGGCCATACGGCGATTAGAGAACTTGGCCAGCTCGGGCGACATCAGCTCCTGGCGGAAGTCAAAGGGGTAGGCCGCATCCGGTGCGAAGTGTGTCTTGCCGGCCAGAGCGGTGGTGATGCCCGTGTCCTTCAGCATGGCGGGCAGGGTCTTGATGCCGGGCAGGGTGTTAAAGGCGTGTACGCCGTGGCAGTGTCCGTACTGGCCGTGCGTGTGGCTGTACTGGCCGGTCAGGATATTGGCGCGCGAGGCCGCGCAGGAGGGCGTCGTGCAAAAGGCATTGTCGAAGCGCAGGGCACGAGCGGCGAGGGCATCGATGTGCGGGGTTTTGACGATGGTGTCGCCATAGCAACCGGCGATGGGGGACCAGTCGTCAGCGATGATCAGTAGAACGTTCTTAATGGGCATTGTTATCTTAAATACCTGTCAATCGTGTGCCCTCTATGCAAGTCCTGCTCTTAGGCATACTTATTAATCCATTTCTCAGGTAACTGCGCTCCGTCAGCCAGTTTTGGGGAGGCTATCCAGGTAATCGCTCAGGCCTGAGCGGCAGGAGACAGCCGCTGGGCGACCGCTTCTTGCAGACACTCACTGACCACGCTCATGGAGTGGCGCTGGAGGTACTCGACATGCTGGCGAGACTGGGCGAGCTTCTGGCGGGTGCGCTCGGGCTGGTTGTAGATGTTCAGCAGGGTCTCGGCCACGTCGTCACCGTCTGAGTCCTCGACCTCAAATATCCACTCCGGCAGGCCGACATCGCGCCACATCTGCCCCTTGCAGGTGTCCGTGGGCAGGCGCAGGTAGATAGCCGGGATATTGACTGCGAAGGCCAGCAGCGGCGAGTGCATCTCCATGCTGAGAACCGCAATCGAGCGGGCGTAGACGCTGGTTGCCTCATCGGGGCACCAGTAGGTGCTGCGCCAGACGAGGAAGGGCTTCACGTCCTCTGGCATGGTGTCGAAAAGCTGCTCCTTTGTCAGCTCGATCTCGTAGGTCATTTCCGGGCACAGGAGGACCTTTTTACCAGTTTCGCGCACCCAGCGGATAATGGCCGTGCGGATCGGCATATGGTCGGTGACCTTGTGCGCTTGGCTGATCTTTGACTTCTCGATTTCCGTCTCGTTCGGCTCGCGCTTGTGGATGAGGAAATACGGTGTGTAGCGCAGGCGGGAAAGGGCGCAGATGAACTCGCCCTCCTCAAGCCCATGCTCAGCGAGGAAAGCCGTGGCGCGTGTCTCGTCCTGCTCATCGGCGGCAAAAGCGGCGTCCGGGGCGAATTCAAGACACGGTGACTTGACCTTGTGGGCGCGTGCCTGTGTCAGGCTGACCGTATCGCGGCAGAAAACAAAGCGGGCACCACTGAGCAGCTCAATGTTCTCGGGCGGGAACTTCTCCAGCGTGACCCCGTAGATGCCGTAGGGCTTACCGGTGGCGGCCCAGGCCTCGATACTGCTTTTCATGATGAGCCCGGGGCCGGACCCATGCACGAACAGGTCCGCATTTTCCCATACCTGGCGGCCATACTCTGAGGAGGGGATCGGCTCGTAGCTGATGTCTTCGGTCAGGATCTCGACATTGGGGAACTGGATTTGAAGCATTTCCAGCACGCCATTATCGAGCTTGCAGCCCCACAGGACGAGATGAGCCTCTGGCAGATACTGCTGGAGGAGGTGCAGGAGGCCGGGGGTGTGGCCGATGTCGCCGATGTTGACCGTTTGCCAGGAGGAGCGGACGATGATCGTAGGTTTGGGGGAGCTGGACATGCTGTGTTCGAGGTCGTTGTTTCCGCTGACCTCAATCCACTAAAGGGAAAGCGGTCAGGATAGATTCATTCTATGATTAAGGCGTAGCGGCCTTGCAGGGGCAAAGTGAACATTAATGAAACCGTTCAATTTTCCTGGAAACCGTGCGAAAGTCGGGATCTGGACGCTGAAAATGCCGCCTTATCGAACCTTACTCTGTCACGTCGATGCTCGTGGTCAGGGTAAGCTCGTCAACAGGGGCGGCTGATCGGATGATCAGGCAGTAGTGCTCACTGAGGTGTCCCTGCGTGTTATCGGGACGCACCTCGACGCGGGCGGTGATCGGCTGATCGGCTGAGAAGTGGATGGTGTAGCCTTCGCCCGTGAGGACGCCTTCCTCAAGCGTGACGCTTTCCTTTGGTAGCTTGCCGTGTATCCAGCTAACGTCCTTGGCGGGGGAGCCGAGGTGCCAGCGGAAGAGCACTATGTCGGGCTTTTCCATGACAACTTTATCGGTGACTTCCAGGGTGGTCGCATCCCAGTCGGCGGTGCGTGTCCACAGCTCGACATCGGGATAGACCGCGCTCATGTCGGCGGTGGCCGAGCCGCCCACCTCATCCATCCAGTCGACTTCGACGGGGGCCGCGCGGTGCTCGCTGGTGCGGGGCTGGCCTGCGGTAGTGAGCTGGGCATCCGTCGCGGTGTCTATGTCAAAGTCGCCGATTTGGAGCACGTTATGGCCACCGATAGAGCGATAGTCCGCGAAGAAGCGTTCGCGACCATAGCCCGGAGTGCCTGCCTCCATGAGGATGGCGCGTCCGTTGACGATGAAGTTGATGTGCCCGCGGTCCATGTGGTCGTGGAAGTCGGACTCGTCACCGCCCCGCATCCAGAAGCCGGAGGCGTCCTCGTCCCAGCTGTCGCGCCATACGACCATGGTGGCCTTGGGGAAGTTATCGTAGAGGGGCGGCTCGGCCATCTGTGAATCGGGCAGGGAGGCTGCGAGCAGGCCGTTGACGGTCTTCTTATCCGGCACGCCCTGTGTGCGCAGGACCCAGAGGGCCTGAGGGCTGCCGAGCATGACGGCCATGTCTGAGTAAATGCTGATAAAGTGCCTCAGCCCGCCACGCGCCCCGAACCCGGCGTCAAACGGGTTGACGATGTAGCCGCCGGGCTGGATGTGCATGGCATGCCAGACCGGGTAGGACTTGAGGAAGGGGTGGTCGATGAGACGGCGGTCACCGGCCAGCGCGGTGTTGTAGGCGGGGGAGAACAGGCAGCGCATGGTGGCGCCGGAGTAGTCCAGCCCCTCGACGAACTCCCCCTTTTTACCCTGTGAGTCGAGGGTCTCGGTGAGTGCTGAGATGCCGTACTCGTAGGCCTCGGGGTACTTGTCTTTGCCGAGGTAAAGGGCGGCGTTGACGAGGCCACCCATGGGGATCGCCCACTGGTTGGAGTAGACCGCGTGCGAGCGTACGTACCAGGGCCGTTGCGCCTTCCAGTCTTCGAGGATGCGTTCCATTTCCCGCTTCATGAGGGCATCAATCTTTGCGCGCAGCTCGGGGGGGACGTCTTCCTGCGGGAGGATGTCGAGGATGTCAACGCATGCCTGGATGGCGCGACCGGTGGCCAGCCAGACACCATCGCCGCCTGGGGGCGGGAGCTTTTTCGTGCCGTAGGAGGTCCATCCGGGGCGCTGGACGGGGTCCCACTCGGTTAGCTCGTCGATCTGGGCGAGCGCCCGATCGAGGAAGACACGATCGCCGGTGAGAACGTAGGCGCTGGCAAGAGCGTTGGTCTCGTTGACGATAGAGCCGAGAGCCATCGAGTCTGAGCGGGCTAGGGCAAAGGTCTCGCGAATGGACTCGTCGGCGGTTGCGTAGCGACGGTCCCAGGGGATACGACCCTCCTGGGCCTTGAGTTCTTCGAGATCGTTCGGGCGGTAGATAACGGGTTTTTGCAGAAGCTTGCGGGCCTCGTGGATAAAGACATCTCGCTGCTCGGCCAGTGCGGGGTCCTTGGCAGCGGCCTCCAAAAGCTCCCGGCGTGAATGCAGCCCAGTCGCAGCGGTTTTAGTCGGGGGAGAGACTGGCTCCTGCGCTGTGGTCTCGGTCGGTGCAGCAGGGGAGGCGGCGGTGGCTTGGCTTGTTGATTTTTCGGACGGTGGGGGTGCCGTTTTACCTTGTTCCGGGCCGGAGGGCTGGCATCCGCTCAGGATCAAAGACAGCGTTAACATCACCAAGCCTGCACGGGCGGGGCGTAGTCGCGGGTAGAATGCGAGTAACATAAGTCGATGATGTGGACGGATATGAACGGTGCCAATTGAACGTTGCTTGAAGCCGTTCAAGTCTATCACTATCAAAAGGGTTCGTAAAAGAACAGCCCAGTTTGGAAAGCCTCGAAACGCATGCCCGACGGAACCCCCACGCTCAAAGACATTTCAGCAAAGACCGGCTACGGTTTGTCCACGGTCTCGCTCGCCCTGCGTAAGCCCGAAGCCCTCAAGCCCAAGACAGTGGCGGCCATCCGCCAGGCGGCTGATGAGCTTGGGTATCGCCCGAATCCGATGGTGTCCGCGCTGATGACGCAGGTGCGGACCCGCCGCAGTCAGGTCGGGCAGACGACGCTGGGGTTGATCAGTCTGTTCGGTAAGCCCGGCCAGCATGGCCAGTTTTCGAATGCCTATTACTCTCTCATCTACCGTGCGCTTGAGCAGGCGGCTGATGCCACCGGCTACCGTG
Organism: Ruficoccus sp. ZRK36; assembly: GCF_019603315.1. Classification (NCBI taxonomy): domain Bacteria; kingdom Pseudomonadati; phylum Verrucomicrobiota; class Opitutia; order Puniceicoccales; family Cerasicoccaceae; genus Ruficoccus; species Ruficoccus sp. ZRK36. The sequence goes on along the minus strand of NZ_CP080649.1, from coordinate 3,341,919 downwards.
TGGACGAGTTTTTCCTCGGTAAGGAGCCCCTCTCGGGTGCTCGCCTGACGCAGATACTAAAGACGCGCGGCATCCGCGGGATTATCCTTTTTCCGGGGAGGGACGATGGCCTGTCGGTTTACCCCGAGCTGGACTGGTCTGCATTCAGTACGGTGCTGATCGGCTACAATCCTCTGCTGACACATTTTAACCAGGTCGTCTCCGACTATTATTACGACATCGACTGTGCCCTGCGAAAGGTGGACGAAGCCGGCCTGAAGCGCGTTGGCTTCGCCATCACCCGTCGGGTGGACGATCACACGAACCAGCGTTGGGCCTCGCGCTTTCTGTATTTTCAGCAGCGTACCCCAAAGCGCGACCAGGTGCCGGTGTTGATCTCGGAGACGGACCTGGAGCACCGCGCGGCGGTTGCCCCGTGGTATTTCAAGCACCGGCCCGAGGTCATCCTCGTCGCCGGGAGTGGGGTGCAGGGTAACCTGCGGGACGCCGGGGTGCGCGTGCCGGAAGATGTACGCCTGATCAACCTCGTGCAGCGAGACGAGCCGGGGATGGCGGGGATTAACCCCTTTACGGAGGAGCTTGGGCGGGCAGCGATTGAGCAGTTGGCCTCCCAGCTCCAGAGTAATCAGGTCGGCCTGCCAGCCTACCCGGCAGTCATTTCGATCAAGGGTGTCTGGTCGCCGGGCACATCCTTTCCCGAGCCGAAGACGTTCGCGGTCTAGGCCCGGAGGTAAGTCTTCGCCTGGCTGGTCTGAGTTGAGCGATCCGGGGTGGTGAGGGCATTTCTCTGCAGCAAACCTTGCGGGTGGCGTTTTCCACGCTTGCCACGGCGGGCGCGGGCGCTTGCATTGTGACCCCTTATGGCAAAAGCGAAGACAGCCATCACCCCGACGCGGGCCGAGGACTACCCGGAATGGTACCAGCAGGTCATCAAGGCCGCCGACATGGCGGAAAATTCGCCCGTGCGCGGGTGCATGGTGATCAAGCCGTGGGGCTACACCCTCTGGGAAAACATCCAGCGCGTGCTCGACCAGATGTTTAAGGACACCGGTCACGTGAACGCCTATTTCCCGCTCTTCATCCCGAAGAGTTACCTCGAAAAGGAAGCCGCCCACGTCGAGGGCTTCGCCAAGGAATGTGCCGTGGTGACGCATTCTCGCCTCGTGGACGATGGCAACGGCGGGCTCAAGCCTGACAGCCCGCTGGAGGAGCCGCTTATCGTGCGCCCAACCTCCGAGACCATTATCGGCGAAATGTATGCCAAGTGGGTGCAGAGCTACCGCGATCTGCCCATCCTCATCAACCAGTGGGCCAACGTCGTTCGCTGGGAGATGCGTACCCGTCTGTTTCTGCGCACCGCGGAGTTCCTCTGGCAAGAGGGGCACACCGTCCACGCCACCTCCGAGGAGGCGATGGAGGAGACCCGCAAGATGCTCGCCGTCTATGCCGACTTCGCCGAGAACACCATGGCGATGCCTGTCATCTGTGGTGAGAAAACCGCTGGTGAGCGTTTCCCCGGAGCGGACCATACCTTTTCCATCGAGGCCATGATGCAGGACCGTAAGGCTCTGCAGGCCGGGACGAGCCACTTCCTGGGGCAGAACTTCTCCAAGGCCAGCGGCATTAAGTTCCAGAATGAACAGGGCGAGGAAGAGCTCGCCTGGACGACCTCCTGGGGCGTGTCCACCCGCCTGATCGGTGGGCTTATCATGACCCATGCCGACGACGACGGCCTCGTGCTGCCGCCGCGTCTGGCTCCCTCGCATGTGGTTATCCTGCCCGTCATGCACAAGCCCGAGACGGCTGACGCCGTGCTCGCGTACTGCGAGTCGCTGAAAAAGGAACTGCAGGAGCAGTGCTTCGGCGGTCGCCGGGTCGAGGTCGAGATCGACAAGCGCGACATGCGCGGTGGTGAAAAGCGCTGGAGCTGGATCAAGAAGGGTGTGCCGCTCCTCGTCGAGGCTGGTCCGCGCGACATCGAGAACAATGCGGTCTTCGTCGCCCGCCGCGATACTGGCGAAAAGCAGGGGCTGTCCCGCGCCGAGTTTGTCGCCACGGTGGCCGAGCGCCTGCAGGGCATTCAGGACGATATGCTCGCCCGCGCCAAGGCCCACCGCGACGCCAACACGCAGACGATTGACACGCTCGAAGACTTTAAGGCCTACTTCACCCCGAAGAGTGCCGAGCGCCCGGAGATCCACGGTGGTTTTGCCATCGCTCACTGGGGCGGCGACGCCGAGGACGAGGATCGCCTCGCCAAGGAAATGAAGGTGACGATCCGCAACATCCCGCTCGAAGGCCAGTTCGGCTACGACGGCGAGCCCGGCACCTGCATCTATACCGGCAAGCCGAGCCCGCAGCGCGTCATCTTCGCCAAGAGCTACTAGGTTTTAGGTTTTTCTGGGCTTATGCAGCCCAGACCCGCAGCAGGCAGAGCCTGCACTTTCGATGCTGCGCATCGTGTCAGCGCTTACTTAAACCAGCATTGCTGGTTTAAGTAAGCGCTGAGCAGAGCATCAAAACTGAGTCCTCCCAATGAGTGCGAACGATCTGCGAGTGGGGCAGAGCCCCATCTATGCGAGCGGAGGCACTCCGCCGCGGGGGGTGGGGGCGCGTAGCCCCCGCAATATCATTGCGGGCTGAGAGCGGTGTCCTGCTGACGGACGTAGTTCAGGGACATGGCCGAGACGAAAACCCCCAGCAGCAGCATGCCTACGCTGAGAGCGCGCAGGAGCATGGGTTGCTCCGCGTCGAAGGCCATCAGCCCCATGGCGAGCAGCGGCATCGCCAGCATGAAGAGGGCAGGGATCAGCGCGAAGGTGTAGCGGATGCCCTTGGCCTTGAGGTAGACCACAAAGGTAACCAGTGCGAGTGCCGCCATCAGCTGGTTGGTCGAGCCAAACATGGGCCAGATGGCTTTCCAGGCGGGCTGACCGCTAAAGGTTTGGAAGACCATGGCCGTCGGCGGGATGAGGACGAGCACCGTGCCGAGGTAGCGGCTGGTCTGGTTGCGCCAGTCGAAGTACTCCTCCAGTAGGAAGCGGCTCAGGCGGGTGCAGGTGTCGAGCGTGGTCAGCAGAAAGGTACTTACCGTCAGGGCGGCGAACTCCACGCCAGCCTCGGGCGGGATACCCAGGTGCGAGAAGAAGACCGCAGCCCCTTGTGAGAAGACGCCGACCGGGTTTTGCCCCTGCGTCTGCTCCGTGCTGAGGATGGCCACCGTCGCCAGTGCGAAGACCGCGAGCACCCCCTCCAGCAGCATGCCGCCGTAGGCCACGCGTTGGGTATCGGACTCGCGTTTGATCTGCTTGGAGGTCGTCCCGCTGGCCACCATACTATGGAATCCGCTACAGGCGCCGCAGGCTACGGTGATAAAGAGCATGGGGGCGATGTAGCCGGGGTTGACCTTGTCGGAGATGAAGCCCTCGAAGATCGGGATCTGCACGAGGGTATCTGTCGTCAGGAGCAGTCCGCCCAGCCCGAGCACGAGCATGGCGAAAAGGAACATCGAGCTGAGGAAGTCGCGCGGCTGCAGCAGCGTGTCCACCGGCAGGACGGCGGCCACCAGCGCGTAGAGCATGATCAGCAGCAGCCAGAGATTTTTATCCAGAACTGGGGCGGGGAAGTAGTGGCCCACCGCCAGCCCGGCGAAGGTCAGCGGCACAAAAAACGCGAGCAGCACCCCGAACTTTGCGCCCCGGCGGCGCAGCATCCAGCCAAAGAAGACCGCTGTGGCCACAAACCATCCCGAGGCCGTCGCTACCGCGGGCTGCGTGCGGAAGGTGCCTGCCGTGAGATCCGCGAAAACGATGATGACATACATCAGCGTCAGCAGCAGAAATATCCGGAAGAACTGAGCGGTGCGCTTGCCCACCAGCGAGCGGGTGATCTCGGAGACCGTGCGCCCGGCGAAGCGCAGGCTCATCAGCGTGCTGCCGTAGTCATGGACGCCACCGACGAAGATGGAGCCGATGAGAATCCACAGCCAGGTCGGGCCCCAGCCGAAATACTGGGCGGCAAAGATCGGGCCCACGATGGGACCGGCACCGGCGATCGAGGAGAAGTGGTGCCCGAATACGATCGAGGCTCGTGTCGGCACATAGTCGACCCCGTCATTATGCGTGCAGGCCGGGGTGGGGATGGAGTCGTCGCTGCCGCAGCGACTGGCCAGAAATTTTCCGTAAAAGCGATAGGCGATCACGAACAGGATCACCGATAGAACAAGCAGAATTTGAAGCATATGTCGGGGAAATTGGGGAAGTGTGTCACGATGGGTCGCTCACGTGCCCAAGTCAATCATTAGGGTGGATAGATAGAGAGTTCGTACATGCACAGGTGCAGGTATTTACTGCCCATGACTCTGATAGGGCTCGTGAGCCCTTATCCTGCATGGCCGCTGGTTCGCACGTTTTTTTAGCCTCGGGAAGGTAAAAAGCTTGATGCCCTACACGTGTTGGTTATGGTGGCGTTTTATCTACTTTATAGATCATGGACGAAGTAAAACTTGGTATTATTGGACTGGGAAACATGGGCGGCCACTACGCCGGCCGGCTTTCCAAGGGAGAAATCAAGCGCCTGCGCCTGGCCGCTGTGTGCGACCGCGACGAGGAAAAACTCAAGGCTGCTGACGCTGGCGACGCCAAGCGCTTCACGGACGCCGAGGAGATGCTCAAGAGCGGGCTGATCGACGCAGTCGTCATCGCTACGCCTCACTACGACCACACCGTGCTGGGCATCAAGGCTCTCGAACTGGGTCTGCACACACTGGTTGAGAAGCCGATCTCCGTGCACAAGGCCGACTGTGAGCGCCTCATCGCCGCCCACACCAACAAGGACCAGATCTTTGCCGCGATGTTTAACCAGCGCACCGACCCGCGCTACCGTAAGCTCAAGGAGCTGATCGACTCGGGCGAGTTGGGCAAGATCAACCGCATCAACTGGATCATCACCGACTGGTTCCGCACCCGCCAGTACTATGCCTCCGGCGGCTGGCGTGCCACCTGGGGTGGCGAAGGCGGCGGCGTGCTGCTCAACCAGTGCCCGCACCAGATCGACCTGTGGCAGTGGCTCTTCGGGATGCCGCAAAAGGTCCGCGCATTTTGCCAGGTAGGCCGTTTCCACGACATTGAGGTCGAGGACGACGTGACCGCCTACATGGAGTACGCCGATGGTTCCAACGGTGTCTTTATCACCACCACGGGTGAAGCCCCCGGCACGAACCGCCTTGAAATCGCCGCCGAGCGTGGCCGTATCGTCATTGAGGGCGATACTATGAAGTGGCTGCGTAACGAGGTGACCAGCACCGAGTGGTGCGAGACCTGCGAAACCGGTTTCGCCAAGCCCGAGACCTGGGACATCTCCCTGCCGGCCAGCGGCCGCGGTGAGCAGCACATGGGGATCCTGAAGAACTTCACGGCAGCCATCCTCGACAAGGCACCCCTTATCGCTCCTGCTGAGGAGGGCATCCACTCCGTGGAGCTGGCCAACGGCATGATCCACTCATCCGACATCGGTGAGACGGTGAGCTTCCCGCTCGACGGCGTCGCCTACGAGACTGCCCTCAAGAAGAAGATCGAGACCTCGACCTTTGTGAAGAAGGTGGACCAGCCCAAGGGCGCGGCCTCCAACATGAGCAACACATTCTAGCTTTAGACACCCCATGGCACAGCAAGCAGACGGCATGAACTATGCGCCCACCGCGGCGAATGTTGAACAGGTGGTCAAGCCCGGCGAATTCGTTTTCGCGGCTGCTCACCTCGATCACGGCCATATCAATGGCATGTGTAACGGTTTGACGGAGGCGGGCGGTGAGCTGCGCTACGTTTACGAGCCGGACGCTGCCAAGCGGGATGCCCTGCTGGAGAAGTTCCCGAAGGCCAAGCCCGTGGACAGCCTGGAGCGCATCTTCGAGGATAAAGAGGTCAAGCTCGTGGCTGCCGCCGCGATTCCCTCCGAGCGTGGACCGCTCGGGTGCCGCGTCATGCAGGCCGGGCTCGACTACTTTACCGATAAGTGCCCCTTCACCACGCTGGAGCAGCTGGAGACCGCCCGCAAGGTGGTGGCCGAGACGGGCCGCAAGTACATGGTGTACTACTCTGAGCGCGTGCACGTGGAGTCTGCCTGGTACGTCGATCAGCTGATCCAGGATGGCGCTATCGGCGACATCGTGCACATGGAAATCTTTGGCCCGCACCGCCTCTCCAAAGCGACGCGCCCCGAGTGGTTCTTCCAGAAGGCCAAGTACGGCGGTATCCTGACCGACATCGCCTCGCACCAGTTTGACCAGTTCCTGCACTACACCCGCTCCAAGGGTGGGGAAGTGCTCCACGCCCGCGTGGACAACATGGCCAATCAGGACAAGCCCGAGCTGGAAGATGTCGGCGAGGCCGTGCTCAAGCTCGATACCGGTGCCTCCTGCTTCTCGCGCGTCAACTGGTTCACCCCGGACGGTATGCGCGGCTGGGGCGACGGTCGCAGCTTTATCACCGGCACCAAGGGCGTGATCGAAATCCGCAAGTACTTTGACTTCGGCCGCAGCAACACGGGCAACCAGATCTTCCTCGCTGACCAGCAGGGCGATCAGGTGATCGAATGCGCCGGTAAGGTCGGCTTCCCGTTCTTCGGGCAGCTCATTCTCGACTTCCTTAACCGTACCGAGAACGCCATGACCCAGGAGCACGCCTTCCTCGCCTCCGAGCTCTCCCTCAAGGCCCAGGCTCTCGCCGACGCGGGGTGCCCCCGCGGGCAATGAGGGGCTCCGCCCCTACGGCACTGTGTGCCTACCCCCGTACGTGACAGTGCGGGAGCTTGATGGGGCTCCGCCCCATCGCTCACTGCGTTCGCTGCCCCAGTCATAACGGGGGCATTGATGCTCTGCGTGCCTGTTCCTTGCGCCAGTGTGCAAAGGGGGTTCGTTTGAGGCGGCGTCAACCGCTGTTGCTCATGGTTCCACCTTCGTGGAGCCATCAATGTCACCGGGTGCACCCCGGCCCATGGCTCCGCTCCAAGCGGAGTCATCAGTGATCCGAAGGATCACAGGTCAAGGGCTCTGTCCTTGGGAGCGTTTGCCTGGTGCCGAATGCCGTTGACAGGTTTGGGTTCGTAGCCCATCCCCCGTAAGCATGACTGTTCAACTCTATAAGATCATCCACCTGCTTGGGGTGATGATGGTGTTTCTGGGCTATGGTGGCTTGATCATTCGCGGGCTGCTCGACTCTGACAACAAGAAGCTGCGCGTGCTCGGCTCTGTCACGAGCGGCATCGGCCTGCTGCTGCTACTGGTCAGTGGATTCGGGATGATCGCCCGCTATGGTGGCGCCTACAGCTACGTCGAGGGCTGGCTGATCGCCAAGTACGTGATCTGGCTGATCCTCGGGGCCGCCACGGCCGTCCTCAACCGCAAGCCGCAGCTGGGTATGGGCCTGTGGTGGGCGATCCTGATTCTCGGGGCTATCGCCGCCTACATGGGCGTGATGAAGCCCTAGAGTTGACCCTCGAAGCCTTATTTTTCGAATCAACCGGTCTGGTGAAAAGAAGCCAGGCCGGTTTTTTTGTGCCCACTCAAAAAGAAACCCGGCTCTTTCGAGCCGGGTTGAGAGTGTAAATATGGGTTAAGTTTTTATGACAGAGTCGCGTATCAGGCGGCATGTACCTTCGGCAGTTGTGCCGGGATGTCCACTTCATGAGGCTGTTTCCGCTTGACCCTGTGCAGCCGTGATCGGCGACGCAGTTTGCGGTCAAGCTTGAGGACCATCTGGTCGATCGACTTGTAGAGGTCGTCGCTGGCAACACTCACAATCATGGGGGCTCCATTGATTTCGATGTGTCCCTTGGCGATGAACTCTTCCGACTTGCCATTACCCTTATTGAGGTTGTACTCGAGTTCCACTCGCATACGGATAATCCGTTCCTGGTGCTGGAACAGCTTGTCCGTTTTCTCGACAACGAGATTCTTGAGGGCTGCGGTCAGGTCGATATGAAGACCGGAGATGATCACTTCTTTATTGTTCATACGCATATTCCGGTTAGTGGTTAGTGACGTAATGGACCTTTTTATTCTCAGTTATCCACCCGTCTCGAAATGAATAGCTTAAAGCGTGCCGACAAAAAAATATCCGCCGTCATCGTGACGGGCGGATCTTCTGGTATTGGGGAAAGCTTCATAGCTTCGATAAGCAAGTTAGATGATAATCCCGCGATATGCAACCTTTCTCGTTCGGAACCTGCCAAAAAGTGGCTGGATCAGGGGGTAAGGCACATACCGTGCGACTTATCTTTAGGACAGGAAATCGAGCGTGTCGTTCCCGAAATTCTTACCTTTATCGACGAAAATCCCGGTGGCGACGTGCTGCTCATAAATAACAGCGGCTTCGGGGGTTACGGCGAATTTCACGATGTGTCTCTGGAGCGCGATCTGAGCATGATCGACCTAAATGTGCGCGCCTGCGTGCACCTGGCAGGGCGCCTGATGCCGAAGCTCATCGAGCGCGGGGGCGGAATTATCAATGTCGCCTCCACCGCCTGCTTCCAGCCCACGCCGCTGATGGCCACCTATGGCGCCACCAAGTCCTTCCTGCACAGCTGGAGTCTGGCTCTCAGCGACGAGCTCAAGGACAAGGGCGTGCGGGTGCTGTGTGTGTGCCCCGGACCGACCGCGACAAACTTTTTCCGGGCGGCCGGTTTCAAGGAGTCCCCGATCAAGGTCGGGACCACCGCGGACAAGGTCGTCGAGGAGTCCCTGCGTAAGTACTTCAAGGATAGCTGGATCGTCACCACGGGCTTCTGGAACAAGGCCGGGGTCGCCATTTCCTCGAAACTGCCCAAGGTGCTGGTGACCAAGCTCTCCGGCGGCACCCTGCGTAAAATCCGCCAACCGTGAGCGAGCGGCACTACAGCACGTGGCCTCTTCTGAGCGGAGAGGCTGAGTTGATCGATCCCGAGGAGCTTAAAAGCTGGATCGTCCACGAGGACGAGGATGTGCTCGTGATCGACAAGCCCGGCTGGATCGTCTGCCACCCCTCCAAGAATGGCCCGTGGTCAAGCCTCGTCGGGGCCTGTCGGGAGCTGACCGGGCTGGAGACTCTGCATCTGGTGGCCCGGCTGGACCGCGAGACCAGCGGCCTCGTCCTGATCGCCAAGCGTCCTGCCTCGGCCCGGCGGCTGCAGATGGCCTTTCAGGAGCGACGGGTGGAGAAAACCTATCTGGCCATCATGGCGGGTGAAATGACCGAGCCGGTGCTGGTTAACCAGCCGCTGGCCAAGGATTTGGAATCGGAGGTCGCCGCGCGTGTCACCGTCCGCAAGTCCCGCTCTGCGCAAAAGGCGCGCACGCACTTTGAGCCGCTCGTGAGCGGGGGAGGGTATACACTGGTCCGCGTGAAGCCCGAGACGGGCCGCAAGCACCAGATACGCGCCCATGCCTTCTGGCTGGGCCATCCCATCGCCGGGGACAAAATCTACGGCCCGGACGATACGCTCTTTCTGGAGTTTATCACCGAGGGCTGGACACCCCGCCTCGCAGCCGCTCTGCCCATGCGCCGTCAGGCTTTGCATGCGGGCAGTCTGGTCTTCGAAAACGGCCCCAGTTTCCGCCTTCCACTGGCCTGGGACATGGAGCAATTTGCCCGTGAGGTCATGGGCGTGGACACGACTCCGTACACCCAGACAGCCGAAGTGAAAAAAACCGCTGAAAATTACGGTTTTTCCAGTTGACCGGGGCGCTTGCAGCCCTAGCATCTCCCGTTTTCCCGTTCTACGAAAGTTCATACAGTCTTGGCGGCAGCCGTTTTACAAAGTGCACCACACTTCGGCAAAAACCTTGCGCTGATTACAATTTCCCGGTTGATAGATGGCCTTAACCGTCTCTTGACCAAATACTTTGGCCGGATAGCTCAGTTGGTAGAGCAGAGGACTGAAAATCCTTGTGTCCCGTGTTCGATTCACGGTCTGGCCACCACTTTTAAAGCCCTAACCATCAATTGGTTAGGGCTTTTTCTATCAGTATGTCCGAGATTAAGCAACAACGCTGTTGCTTGCTTGTTGCTTACTCTGGAGGTGCCAAGTCCTGCCGAAAAAGCAACATGACTATGCTCTGAAAACCTGCCTAGTTCTGCCCTAGCGGCGATTTGCACATGGAGAACTCGGCACAATCTAAGCCGTTTCATCGCTTATGCGTCTCGACTAATCGTTAACAGAACAGCGTCAACCTTTGTCCCTGCCTCGGCAAAGGTTGACGCCGGGAGAACTTCCCACGAATCGCACAAGGGTCTTAGCGCCCGCTCCCGGTGGTCCGTGCTCATGCAGATAGCCGCAAGCCTTCCTCCGGGTTTTAGAAAGCATCTGGCGTGTAAAATGTGCGCAATATCGCTGCGCATGTGAAACGGCGGATTCATCGCCACGGCGTCAAAGGCACCGATTTCGCCGGGGGTAACGGTGAGGAAATCACGTTGCTTGATGGTCACACGCTCGCGTTCCTGCTGGAAAAGCTCCCCGGCGCACTGCGGGGCCATTTCGACGGCGACAACCTCAGCGGGGGCATGGGACTGTAATTGATCTAAAAGGCGCCCTAGCCCTGCTGAGGGCTCTAAAACACGTGCTCCCGGCGCCAGTTCAAGCAAGCTGACGAGCTTGCGGGCCAGAGCGGGCGGCGTCTGGAAAAGCTGGTATGCGGTGACGGCGCGGGGCGCGGCGCCGTTCTCGTGCCGATTGGCCAAACGTTCAAAGCGCGGGCGCATCGCTTCTTGGTCAAAACCGGCTTGGCCATTCTCCAAGCGCAAGCGTTGCAAGCGGTGATAATTTTCTGGTTTCATTGTTCAAGGAAGGTTGAGGCGGGAGGGTTCGGACCTCCCGCGCATGTTTTAAATATTGGCGGTTTCACGTTGCCGGGCAAAGAAGGCGGTGCAGAGCTTACGGCCTTCGTCTGTCCAGTTCGCTTGATGGGTGGATGGGCAATCGACGATTCCGTTTTCGTCGGCTTCACGCAGTAGCTTTGCCTGCTGCTCGTTGGCTCCGCAGCCGTTGGCGGCGGCAATGGCTTCGTGCAGCTTCGCAATGTCCGGTTGATAGGTCTCCCGATGCCAGAGGGCGATAGGAAAAGGCTTTTGCGGCTTGTCGGTCAGCACGATGACAGAATCAGCGCGGTAAAAGCTCACCCCTGCTGAATCCATCCGGCGAACTTTGCAAACGGCGTCGCCCGTCTGGACCTTGTAATAACGTGAGCGGCATTCGAGGCCTCCGGGGTCAAGGTGGACGGTTTTTGCGCTAGCGTAGGTTCCGGCGCTCGTGCGCTTGTATTCGGCTTGCGTCATCTCGGTAACGGTGGACGGTTCGGGAAGCGTGACGCGAGCATGGCGCTTTGCGTCCGCCAAAGCCTTTTCATTCCACAAGGCTTGCAAACGCTCGGCGTCTTCGCGGGTCGGGTTGATGAGCGGGCAAGATTTCTTTAGCGGTGCCTGGGCTTGCTTGACCTTGGCTTTAATCCGTTTGAGTTCAGCCCGGCTTTCATTGGTCGGTGGAGTGTAGGCGTCCGGGGAAAGGCGCTCGGTTTCAATCGAATACTCGGCCCACTGCGTGCCGGGAATATTCGTTGCGCGATAAGTCCAGCTCTCAACCTTCGGGCCAAGGACTGAAACCGATGTTACGCGCTTGGTCTTGGGCGATTTGTTGACCTTGTAAACGAGCTTGCCGCCAATATACCCGCCCGGCTCAATCTCAACACTAGCAAGGCGTCCGCCTTGGGCGTCGAGCATCTGTCTTTCGTAAGCAAGGCGTAATTCGCAATGGCGTGTCCATTGCATGATTCTGGTGTGTTCAAACTCGGCGCTCTCGGGGTCAATCTGTCCCTTGAACCAAAGGGCGGCGGCTTCGGCGCCGGTAATTGGGTCGTTTTCCTGCGTTAAGAGTGAATACAAGCTGGTTCCGTGCTCGCGCACGTAGGTCGTAGCCGACTCGGGGCGCGGGTGGCGGTAATGGTGGCCGTGACAGAAGTTTGCGACGTGAACAGCGGCGGCGGTCTGTTCCTTGGGGTCTTCAATCGCCGCGACTTGCTGCCAGTTGCGGAAACGCTTCTTGTATTGTTCTACGGCTTCGGCTCGCTTGCGCTGTTCGGATTCAAGGCGCTTGATTCGGCCCATGCGAACGCTCGGCGTTGACACGTAAAGGGCATGTTGAATCACTCCAGCGGTGCGGCGCTGCCAGTATTCGGCCTTGCTCCAAGCGTCGCAAGCATAGCCCGCTATGCGGTCATGTCGGGCGGCGGCGCGTTGTGCTCGCTGTTCGTTTTGGTAGCCATGCGCAAGCGGCGTTGCCTCGTAGCGGTTGGCATGGCCTACGGCTTCGGCGGTACGCTTTTCGCGGTATTCGGCGAAGCGTTCGGCCCGGTCGGCGGATCGCTCCGCCGGTTCCATGTCTTCATCTTCAATAATGCCCGCATAATCAAGGCAGGTGTCACGGCGCCGGGGCGTCCAAGTGGCGGCAAAATCGCAATCCTGTTTCGGCGTGCTCGTCCAGCCTTCGGCCTTCAGGGCAAGGTATTCGTCATGCGGGACGCGCCCTACGTAAAGACGTAGCTTGTTATCCTCGGGGCAATAAGTCGCGGTCGCATTTGCGAGCCGTTCACTGGCATTCTCTTTGTCGTTGATGTGTTTCATGTGCTTGGTGGGTTGTGACTCTCGTGATTGAAAGCCTGTTTTTCCCTGCCAAGCGGCGAGCGAAGCTAGAGCGTGCCCGGAGCGGACGCCGCAGGCGTCCTGTCAAGGTGGAGATTTTTGTGCGCAGCGCGGAAGCAAGGAGCCTGCGACGCTGCTGCACAAGCGAGCGGAAAAATGCGACCTTTACAGGTTCAAGCGTAGGGCTGGCATGATTTCTTTTCCTGACTTGGCAGGAAAAGCAGGCTTTTAAATAAACCCTGCGCCAAGCAGTGCTTGGCGTGATCCTATCCGCCAAGGGCGGAGCGAACCCTGTTCGCAAATATCCCCCAAATTCGCAACTCGGCGAAATGGGGGACCAAGGGGGTTTATAGTGGTGGGAGCTTTGCAATGAAAAGCGGGAACCAACGTATTAAGCGTTCCTCGCTAGCTTGTCAGGACTCGCCTTGGAACGCCTTCCGGCCTTTCCCTCCAAAGCGGACTTAATCACCTTCGCCACAAACTTCTCGGTGACAATCTTTTGAATCGCTCGTTCTTCCGCCTTGTTTATTTCAGCTTCGATCAAGGGTGAAGCTGCATCAATGACGGTTTCCAAAAGAGCCGGTGGTAGCTTGTCCAAGTCATATCCACGACCCACATTCTTCAATCTCACGGTAATCTTTGCTTTCATGTCAGAAAGTCTAGCGTCATTGCGTGGTAAAGAATACGGAAAATGGGAATGCATACGCTTCCCAATTATACGATAGCATAATGAACGGTGCTTCGAATCAATCAACTTGCCGGGTCTGCCGGTAGCAACCCTTCCTTCGCAAAGCTGTAAAATCGCTCTTTCCCGATAATGATATTATCAAGAAGTTGAATGCCCAAGTCCTTGGATATTTTCGTCACCTTATCGGTGAATGCAATATTCGTGTCCTTCGGCCAAGAACTCTCATCCATGTAATTCTGGACAACCATCAAATAGTCCGCTCTGAAGATGCAGGCTGACGTGAATAGATCCCTTACCTTTAGGTCGTTTACATCAAAATTGCCGCCGATGGCAGCCACTTCAAAACAGACTATGCGAAATTGCTCATGCAGATTCATAACCATAAGCTTCTTTTGGCTTTCATCCTGAATATTGCGAAATAGCGAAACTACGGACTCCGACCCTTCGACCCACTGCCCATGCCAGTCGCCCTCAACCGTAACTGATTTGTAAAGGATTTGGACTTCTTTCAGGTGAGTGAATTTCTCCATTGTGAGAAATACCGTAGAGAGACTTCATTCAGTGTCGAGGGCAAGCGTAACTGAGAATTCTGACCTTTTGATGGCGGCGCTTAACTCGTCCGCACTGTCGTTCTACATGATCGTCACAGTTGATCGCAGGTGCTTATGCAAGTTTTCGCTATTGACGGGAAAGTCGGCTTGCTGTAACAGTTTCCATTTGAATGGTAGGATCCGTTAAACAGTGGGTTTCAGCTTTCCTGCTCACCATGACGCTCGCAGCATCAGTGATCTGTGCGCCCGTGTATTGTTTTGGTGGACAGACTAAGCCTACTACTGAAGACAAGAGTCACGCTTGCTGTGGCTCAGTTGAGGCGCCCGTTGATTCCGAAGGGTCGAATGATGAAGATTCTTCGGTCGGCTGTAGCGGCTGTCCATTCATGAGTGGGGAGATAGACCCGAAATTGGCAGATATGAATCTAGTGGTTCCTGCCGCCAGCTTGATTGATTTGCCTCTGTGGTTGTCTCCAGGCAAGGTTGCCCCCAAATACGAGCGAGGCCTTTCGCTTTGCAGGCTCGTTCGTTGGCAAAAAGAATCCTCTTTTCCCGCCGCTGAAATCAGGGCGAGGCTTTGTGTCTTTTTGATTTGAACCGAATGGTTTGAAACCAGTGTTCTGAATAGAGCCGGATTCGTTGCGTCTGTTAAAGCCGTAGCATCTGGATCTACTGTTATTGATAACTGGTTAACGTTTGTTTATATGCATGTTCTGCGGCTTCAGAGGTCGCTTCCGTGCGCGAACTTCAAATCACATTCGATTCATGAGACAATTAATTTATCAAATTATATATACAACTATTATCCTTGGCGCATCCGCTCCCTTATTGTTGCGTGCAGCAGCTGATGCCCCGCCACCTCTCAGTCTGTCACAGTACCTCGGTCAGGTTCTCACGCACGACGCCTTCATTGCCGCGGCGCGCTTGCGCTGGGAGGCTGTAGAGGCGCGCGTACCAGCGGCGGGAACCTTGCCCGATCCAGAACTGTCCTATGGTTACTTTTTCTCGCCCATCGAAACTCGGGTCGGGGCGCAGAACCAAAAATTTGGTCTGTTCCAGAAGATACCCTGGCCCACACGTTTGCGCGAGCAGCGCGCTCGCTCAGGCGGGGGTTGATGTTGCTTATTTCGAGTATCTGAACACGGTGCGTCAACGTATCGCGCAAGCCAAGGCGGCGTGGATACGACTGGCGTCATTTGACGAGCAGCTCGGAATCCTCGACCAACAGCTCGCTTTACTCCATGATGCACTGACAACACTCGAGTGGCGGGTCGACCCACCCGGCTTGCGCAAGGGCGAGAACGCCATTGCGCTCGTCGCCTCGGATCCGGCAAGCGGATCACCCCTGCCCCTCGAAGCAGTCGATCTCGTCCTCTCCATGGACATGCCCGGTATGGACATGCGCAACCAGGCGCAATCGGAACCCGCCAGCGCGACGACCGGCACCCACACTGGTACCCTGACCGTCGATATGGAAGGCGAGTGGATCGCCCGCCTAACCGGAACCGCAAACGGCGAGCCCTTTGAATCCGTTACCACCGTCAACGTAAAACCATGAACCAAATTTTCCGTAGAATAACCGCGAAAACGTAAATCAAAACCACAAAACACCATGAAAATAAAAATGAAAACATCCATCCTTACCCTCGGCCTCGCACTCGGTTTGGGAAGCCTCGCTTATCTCCAAGCCAACACCACACAGGAGGGCTCTGCCGATACCCAAGCTGTTCAGGCAGTCGCGCTTCCCGAGAATCAGGCCAAAGCACTGTTTGAGCCTTATGAAGCCATTGCCGCAGCTCTCGTCGAGGACGATCTCGAATCGGCCAAGGTTGCCGCAAAGCAACTAAGCAAGCGTGCCACCAAGGCCGAGCAGACGACACTCGCCGAACAAGCTGAAACACTCGCCGGGGCGCTCGACCTCGAAAGTGCCCGTAAGGCCTTTCTGCCGCTTAGTCGCAACGCCATCAAGCTGCTCGGCCAATCCGAGGGCATGTTCGTCATGACCTGTCCTATGGTCGAAGGCGGTCGCTGGCTTCAAGATAACAAAAAAGTAGCCAACCCCTACATGGGGCAGCGCATGCCCGCGTGTGGGATGCCGGAGAAGACCTCTGAAACCAGCACCACCGTGCCCCTGAGCTGCTGTAAGTCCTAAATATCCAATCAGATTATTTGATGAAAACAACGGCCTTGGGGATTGAGATGACTTGTGCTGTTTCTCAATCCTCCAGAGCCGCCAGCATCGGGCAGTTCTTCGAGGTGCCAGTTTTTGTGCAGCCCTCGATTTGTTTAGCGAGGACTCGGCGCAGGCTGCGCAGATCGCGAATTTTCCGGTCGATATCGGCAACTTTGGCTTCCGCCTGCGCCTTCATTTCGTCGCAGATAGCTACGGGAGCATCCTGCAGGGAGATCAGCATTTCGATCTCTTTCAACGAAAACCCTAATTCTTTGGCTCGGAAAATGAAGCGTAGTCGCGCTTCGTGTTCCGAGCCATACATGCGATAGCGACCGGAGCCGACCCGCCAGGGCTCGGGCAATAGACCCTTACGCTCGTAGTAGCGGAGCGTTTGTGGGTTAACACCCACTTTTTTTGCCAGTTCGCCGATTATCATTTTTTTCTTTTGACCTTATACCTTAGTGCAAGGTGTAGACTTTGTCCATAATGGACATTAAAGAGTTTAAAAAAGAACAAACTGCTTTAGTTAAAACGAAGTCGAGCACGAGTCTGGGTGGTGCCCTCTTGGCCGCTGGAGCGGCGGCGATCTGTTGTGTAGGGCCACTTATACCCATTCTCCTTGGTCTTGGAAGCGCGACCGCCTTGTTTGGGTTAGACCGCTACAAACCGTGGTTCATTGGGCTGGGCTTGCTCATTCTCGCGCTCGCTTCGTGGTTTGCCGTGCGCAAGCAGAACCGCTGCTGTGCGGGAAAAAGCAAGGCCCGTAACGTGAAAACCGTGGCTACCATCTTCTGCACCGGAATCGGAGCCTACCTGTTGTTGCAATTTGCCGTTGTCCCGGCCCTTTCCTCGATTGCGTCGTCAAAAGTCGCCGCCGACCACGAAAACGCGAATCAGATTGCGGACGGACAGGACGTGAAGCTCAAGATTGATGGCATGACCTGCGCGGGTTGCGCTGTTGGCGTGGAGTCCGCATTCCTGGAAATCCCAGGTGTATCTACAGCCAAGGTCGACTGGAAAACCGGGCACGCCACCGTGCGCATCGACGCCGAAAAAATCCAGCCCGCCGACCTCTTTAAAGCCAAAGTCGAACCCCAATACACCGTCCAATTGTTCGACAAAACCGACAAACAATAGCCATGACCGATTGCTGTAAAACAAACCACAACTGCGCATCAGAACCCGCTCAAAAACTTCCTGCCGATCCAGGCCACCTGGGCATTATTGGCGGCGGTTCAGCTGCCTTCGCGGCCACAACCCGCGCCGCCGAGCGCGGCTGGCGGGTGACCATTATCAACGACGGACTCCCTATTGGCGGCACCTGTGTAAACGTCGGCTGCGTGCCTTCCAAGTCGCTCATTCGTGCTGCGGAGACGCATTATCGCAACAAACATCATCCTTTTGACGGAATTAAGTCGCGCAGTGAGGTAGCCGACTTTGGAGCGCTTACGCGGCAGACCCATGCACTGGTCGAAACGCTCCGACAGGAAAAATACCTCGACGTCGTTAAAGACCTGCCCGAGGTCAAGATCATCGAAGGACGTGCCAAATTTCTTTCACCTCAGGAGGTCGAAGTCGCCGGAGAAACTTTGATTGCCGACCGGGTGATCATTGCCACCGGTGCGCGCACGCATGTTCCCGAAATTCCGGGACTTGCCGAGATAGATTATCTTATCACGGACACCGCTTTCGAACTCGCCGCTGCGCCTAAGTCGCTGCTCGTCCTCGGAGGGCGCTACATCGCACTTGAGTGCGCCCAGATGTTTGCGCGGCTGGGTGTAAAAACCACCGTCCTGCAGCGCTCCGACCGCATTCTGCCTACCGAAAGCGCCGAACTAACCGATGCCCTTACCGGGTATCTTTGTGGCGAAGGACTCAATATCCAAACCGGCGTGAACGTCCTCTCCGTGCGCCCCGGAGGCGAAGGGGTCGAGATTGAGGCAAGTATAGAAGGCAAACGTCAGATTTTCACCGCTGAACGCGTTCTGTTAGCCACTGGACGCACGCCTAATACCGACGGACTGAACCTGAAAGCAGCCGGTGTCGCTCTCGATCATAATGGCTTCATCGAAGTGGATGCGCACCAGCAAACCAGCACCCCTGGCATCTATGGGGCGGGCGATGTGGTGGGCGATCCTATGTTCGTTTACACCGCTGCTTACGAAGGCGCACTAGCTGCCGAAAACGCCTGTGCTGTAAGTGGCTCGAACCCGCGTGAACGTGATTACAATCCGCTACCTTGGGTCGTCTTCACGGATCCGCAAGTGGCCGGGGTCGGGATGGATCTACAACAAGCGAAAGCCACTGGCCACGACGCGGAAACCATCACGCTGCCCATGTCGAAAGTCCCCCGGGCACTCGCCGCCCGCGACACTCGTGGCTTCCTCCAACTAATCCGTGACCGCCGGACTGACCGCATCCTTGGCGCCCGCGTCCTTGCGCACGAGGGCTCTGAACTGATGATGGAAATCAGCCTCGCCCTCCGCCACGAGATGACTGCGGGAGAGTTGGCCTCCATGTTCCACCCTTACCTCACTCTCAGCGAAGCGGTGAAGCTGGCGGCCCTGTCCTTCGGCAAGGATGTGGACAAACTCAGCTGCTGCGCTACATGAACAGGTGCCCATTTCGGACACCTGCAAAGCATTCAACTGCTATTGCGACAAACAAACCGCCGCCGGATTATTATCCGGCGGCGGTTCCATTTTACGTTGATTGGTCACTCAAGACTCAGGCGAGTCCTTCATTTTCCATATCAAGGTAAGTTTGCATCAAGTGCTCGTCCTCGTCAGCAGGCGGATTCTTACCCGAGAGAATCAAAACCTGCCTTTCAAGGCTCGTGACGACCTCATGGGAGGCTACGCTTGAGAGGAAGAAGACAATTAATTCTTCCGGGCTAAGGAGAATAGAATCGTAGCGGCGTTTGAGGTAGTCGCTTGAGTTCTCGAACACTTCTAATATTTCGACGGGCAATGCGACCGGGGCGGCGCTATTCGTTTTGGTTTCCATGATGTTCAAATATTAATCAATATGGGTTAATGGCTAAATTTTTGGTTGGCCGGGCCAAGAATTGCTACGCCCGACCAACCCCGGTTAATCAGCTTATTTTCAGGGCTGTTCGGGTGGCTTCCTGCCGCCCGAGGCGCATACGCGCATCCTGTTTTTGTTCGTCGGGCACGCGTGAGATACGCTTCTCAATATCCTGAGCAATTTCAGGGTTATCTTTGAGAAAGTTTCCCACTGCCTCGTTGACTTTGACCCGCTGCTTCATGCTCGCGTCATACTTCAAGGCGTCCTTGAGGATGGCGCGTCGAACCAGTTGGTCTTTGGTTTCTGTTTTCAAATAAGCAACCCGCTGGGGATGCTCTTTGATGTACCTGTCAATCATCGCGTCGATTTCAGGATTCTTCTTAGGGCCAGGCGATTTGATCGCCTCTTTATTCTGACTAACTCGTTTTTTTAGTGATGTCATAGGATTGTCCTACCAAACCCCACGCTTTCTTAACCTGTCCGTGGGGCCGCTATTTGTTCAGCTTGTGATTACAGGTTTGGCAGAATGCCAAAGGTGATAGATTTGTGTGTATTCATGATGAAATTGCTAATCTTCGAGATTGGAGATACGCTGCGATAGGTTTTCGATGGCCTTGTCTTTCCGTTGGAGCTCGCCTTGCAACTGGTCGTTCTGCTCAATGAGGGCGGCAATCAGGTTGTTGGCCTGAGTGATCTTGTTTTCGAGTTCCCCGGTAAGCAGTGCCGTTTGCTTGGCAGGGTCGGCGACGGCGACGACCGGCCCCAAGGGAACTGCGGTCGGGGCGCTTGGCGTCAGGTTCCATTGAGCCGGGCGTTCCACTCGGGAAATACGGTGTCCATCGTGGCGAATGCCGGAATCCTGTGGATCAACGTAAGGACCAATATAGTAGGCGTGAATCGCCTCGGGCGTGCGGACCTTGCCCATATTGTAAGGGTCAAGCTGAGTGCCCGAAACTTGAATGGGCTCGGCTGGCTGCATTGGCGGCGGTTCCTCGGCAAAAGATTCCGTGGATTCGCAGCCGCTCCAAAACAATGCAATGGGCGCGATGGCGAACAGGCCAATGAGTCGTTTTCGTTTATCCTTCATTTGCGTTATCCTCCTTTTTCCAAATGTCCTTGTTGCTGACGTTGCCCCGCGTACCTTCGCGGGCGTCGATGGTTTGGGTGACATAGACGTAAAACTGCTTCCCGGTGGGCACGCGAATGTAGTAGCCGTCGCGTTGAATCGTTTCCCGAATCTGCTCGGCATACTCGACCATGACGGCGCTGGCGCCGTCCAAGGCGGCATTCCCGGCAGAGCTTTCGGCAATTTGGATACTCGAACCGGTATCAGTGATAAAGTTGTCGTATTCTTTGAGGCCCTGCGTAGCGGCGGCTAGAAAGGTCGAAGCGAACAGTTTAATCTCGTTCCAACTATCGCTTTCGATGAGGTAGCCTTTCAAGCCTGCGGAGCCATCCCGCAACCCCCACTGCCCGGTGTTGAAATTGTATTCGCGGTCTAGCGCAATGCCCTGCACGGCTAGCTCCGTGCCGTTGAGACGGTCCTGTGTGCGCCAGACGAAATTCCATGTGCCGGTGGCGGCAATACGGTCACGGCTGCGGCTTTCGCTGGCGCGACCATGAACTTCGGCCCCCGCCGGTATTATGACTTTACCGGCATGGACCACGTCATCGGTGACAAGGCCAATGATCGGCGTATTGATCGCATTACTCTCAACGGTGATAGTAAGCTCGCATGGAACGAGGCGGCCATACGGCGCGTAATCGGCGGAAAGCGTTGGTTGATTCTCGGGCGGTTTGCCCGCAAAGAGATTCAGCGGCAATTCCGGTTCGGGCTCTTCCTTGGACTCCTCTTGACGCGCCAAGAATGGCCGGGATACAACTGACTCTGGTTTAGTCGCAGTCTTTTCTTCCGTTGGCTCGGGCTTCTCGTCCGTGATGGATTGAACAACGGCGCCGGGCATTCTGAAGCGCGGGATGTCCCGCTTGTACACCTCCGGCTTGTAATTGTAGGTTTCGCCTTGGGGCTCGTTAAAGTCAGCCTCGGCTCGCCCTTCTTCGATGGAGTCGAGCACAACCACGGCGGCAATGGAGCCAACAAGGGTTATTAGAACGACGGCGTTGCCGAGTGGTGATTTGATAAATGATAGCATCTTATTGTTGGGTTAGGGAATGAGGAGCGTGGCCGGATCATTCACTTGGGATACGATGATCTGGAATGGATTCCTGATGCTGAGGTCGGCGCGTTCGCCGTTCGGCTTGCCGGTGATCGCGATGTAGGCGATGCTATCAGACTGCGGGGGAATGATGCCGGAGGCGTCCGCGATTGAGGGGAAATACAAATTCTGCCCGATCCTGACGGCCATCATCTGCGGCTGGTAGAAAATCGCCTCATCGGATTCATTCCGTAAGCTGATCTTGAAAGCAAGTGTGTCGTACTGGGGGAATCGATAGATGTCATCGATCCGGACATTGAAGTCTTGGTATTCCGTATTCAGGTTTGGCGGGGCAAGATGTTGGATCTCCTCATCCAACATCTTTGGGTATGCTTGGTTAATCAGGTGGTAGCTCTTGGCGCGATCCGGCAAATCAAGTAATACGCTCGGCGTGGTCTTATGTATGTTGGTGCGCTCGGCTCCGTAGCCTGCCGCCACCATCGCCGAATCACCGGAATCCACCAAGCGAACGGTCCGGTAAGGAATTTCATCCTCATGGTGATAGAAATTGAAGACGAAGGTCTGATTCTGAAAAACCACATTGAGCGCTCCCCTTGCGTTGGGCTCGGTCGCCCGAACGGAAAAGAAGTAGCGGCCATCAATGTAACTGAGCAGAACCGGCGCCTTGTTCTTGGCGCTACTGCTGACGTTGGCGCCATCAATCGATGAAAGCGGCCCCGGAAACGTAATCGTAGTCGGCGTGTTGCCAATCGGGATGTTGTAGACGGTTTGCGGATTGAGCGCATACTGCTTGATGACATCACGGTTATAGCGGTCTGCTTTCGCCAGTAGTATAGCTGGTGTCAGCAAGAGAAAGAAATGAATGAGGCGTAGATTCATGGTGCATTTACAGTAAGATTTTGTCCTCAAAAGATGTGACCGCTAACGGGAAGCGCTTGTTATCGAGCATGTTCGGGTTGCGGTGCAAAACGAGGGTGAGCGTAAATTCCGGGTCTTCGACAAAGGTCTTACCTTCAAAGGTTCCGGTACGGATCAATTGCCCTTTTACCTGAGCGAACACCTGTTCTTCTCGGGTTTCGAGAATCTTGATTTCAAAAATTTCCACCTTCTGGTGGATGTCTTTTTCCCGGAATTCCTTGGATGCTTGCGAATGCAAGTCGCGTGCGTGCTTCAAGGCTTCATTCAGAAAGAGCTTGTCGAGCAATTCAGGCATATCGAACCCGTTGGGATTCTGCGAGAACAGGGCGTAAGTCGCCCATAACGCCAGTTCTTCGTGAACGCGAGTCGCCTCCTGAAAGTCCAGCGTTGGCGTCACGGAAAAAGTTCCTGCGCCATCCATGACCACGATTCGCTCACGGGTGCGGTAGGCGTTGATAATGAAAAATGGTTGGATAACCACGAGGCCAAGTAAGAAAAGCGATACAAGAAACCACATGCGGGCCGCCCATGCGTTGTCCGTGAACAATTTCAGGGGATGAAACTGCTTCTGCGGTTGCCGCTTCGTCCCACGCTCCTGCGCCTTTACCGGGTCAGGTTGTGAGCAGTCTAGTGTTTCTGGATTTTCTGAACTCATACATCAATTACGGGTTTTGCGGCAGCGCCAAGGGCGAACAGTCTGGCCGCATGTTGGCTTCCCGTTGGATCACTCGGAGAAACGGGAAGCATGGGGTTGGTAGGCTCGGGCGGTGCTGGCAAAGCCGGTTGGCTTTCACTGGTCAGCGCAAGTTTTGCGTCTTGGTCAGCAGACGAATGATCTTGTCTGAATACGGGACCCAGTTCGGTTGATGAACCCCCGCCGTAAGTCGTTGGTGGCTCGCCCGTCGTGTATCCGCCAGAACCGCCAATACTGTCGTAGCTCGAAGCGGGCGCCGGAGCTGGACTACTGGGCGGTGACTCACTTTTCGGGGCTGGTTCACCCTGTCCTTTAAAGCCCATGCTGCCTCCCATGTAGGTCGCAAAGGCGGCAGCGCCGGTAACAGCCCCGGTAATTCCCTGCAATATGGCGCCGCTGGAGAATAGAATATACATGATGGTTGGCGTTGCCAGCGTGCCAATCACCAGTATCAGCGAAGCCATTATGCCCATCAGCAGGGAACCGAAACTCATCATGTAGAGCGCCGCTCCGGTGTCATTACCCGTAAAGGTTGAAGCGGTCGCAAAATCGTCAATGACGGCCATCGCTGCAAGATTCGTTATGGCAAAACCAATGGGCCATGCCATGACTGCCATGATGTTTGAAATCAGTTTTACCCCAATATTGCCCAGCGATGGAAAGACGAATAGAGAGAGTCCGATGGGCAGGAATAAAAAGCCAAACCACTTGAGGACATATTGAAGAATATAGAACGGGACCTGAAATAGTGCGGCCAGCGTTATGCCTATTTTGGCCAAGCCATAAACAACGGCTAGATACATCGAATTGACGATTCTATCGACTCCCCAACCTTCAGCCTCAGGGTCTTCCTGAATCGTATCAATTAAAGCTTCGCTAACGGCAAAAGGTTCACTGCCAAAGTCTTCATTTATCCATGCAGCGGCCTCGTTG
Organism: Ruficoccus sp. ZRK36; assembly: GCF_019603315.1. Lineage (NCBI taxonomy): Bacteria > Pseudomonadati > Verrucomicrobiota > Opitutia > Puniceicoccales > Cerasicoccaceae > Ruficoccus > Ruficoccus sp. ZRK36. The sequence continues at coordinate 3,318,093 of NZ_CP080649.1, read as the reverse complement.
AATCCTGAATCGAGCCCATCGAACCAGAAACGAACCGTTGCGATGAGGGCATTTAGGAAGAAACAAGTGAATATGGGCTTCACCATTGCCATCATGTCTGTATCGGTGTCTGATGCTCGTATCAGCCTAACAATGAGCCCAACTACGAGAATGAAGTAAGCCACAAACAACAGCGCTTCTTGAAGCTCAATGATCGAGCGCTGAAAGTCTTCAAGATAGATGTCTTCGAGAAAATTCATGGATAAATGAGTTGGGCCTATTGCCGTTCTTGGAGCCCTTGCAGATAATCTCCGGTTGTTTTCAGCGCTTCGTTCATTCCATCCTCCGCATCCTCCGAATCGGTCACGATGAAACGAACGCCGCCGTGTTCGGTCATTTGCTCTCGAATAAAGTCCCGGCGAAGTCGTTGGAGCTCGCGAATCCGCTTGCCACTGGATTTACGAAGGTCGCCGAATGCCTGACGTTCCTCGCGGCTCATTTCGTCGCCTTCGGTTTTGATGCGCTCTCTCTCCTTCATGTATTCAGCAGAGATTGCTTCGATTTCAGCGATATACGGGTCTTCAATGATAACATCGTCTTTGCCTTCAACGATGATACTGATTGTCCGGGCCGGTTGCCCGTCCTCGGCAATGGTAATTTGGGCTTCCCGCTTTTCGCCGCCGCATCCGCAGATGGCCAGCGATGCCGTTAGTAGAATTAATCCGATACTTTTCATAACTGGTAGGTCGTTTTAGTTTTCGGAGCTGGTGAGCCCCATTAGGTAGTTTTGCAAAGATTGGTAAGCAGCATGTTGGTCTTGCATGTGCGCCTTAACGGAGACGGATTTTGATTTTGCCTCCTGATTCTCACTCAGTTCTTTCAATGCGTTGTATTGCTGGTATTGCTTCTCGCGCTCAGAAATCAGCAAAGTGATTTGACCATTCTGAGCGTTTACAATGGCAGATAGCTTCTGCACTTCCGCGTCAGTAGCGGCGTTTCGCAGTTCAGTCAGGGTGAGGGCCTGATTCTCTTGCAGCTCCCGCAAGCGAGCATCGATCTCGCCGGAGGCTTCAACGTAATTGATATACTGCCGATCCACGGCGGCGTATTGTTTCAAAGCCGCATCGGTAACGTTGACCGCTTCGCCGGTTACGGTTACCGCGGGCACCTCCTCAAACAAACCGCCGTGAGTTTCACCGAGACTGTCAGTGCCATCGGCCTGCTCAATAACTTCATCCCACGGAATGCCGTAATTGATGTCATCGATAAAGTCATCCATTGAAAGCACTTCCAATGAAGGAAGATCGACCGCAATCGGGTCACCCATCCAGTCCTTCATGATGGTTTCCACTTCAAGTTGCTGCGTCATCGTATTTATTTGCTCGGTAAGCTGTTCGTACTGTTGCTGCCACTCAGTTAAGACTTCGGCGTGATTGGCGATGTCTTGTATTCTTGAGGTAATGGTTTGCGCGGTATGCGCGGGATCGGTGACGACCCACTGCGCTTGCGCCGAAATTGCGAATAGCAGAATGGAGAAAAATAGAATTAGCTTCATGCGATTACCTTGCTTTTAAGTAGATGACGCGCTCATCCCTGAGCTCGCCGTTGATTTCTTGTTCGGGAATAACAATCGGGACGAAGGTTTCCGTTTCATCCTGATCGCCGTACTGCTTTTGCATTTGCTGGTTCTGCATAATCCAGTACTGTTGCTTGACGCTTTGGTTGAGCGCCGCTTCGTAGCCACTACGGTAAGCAAGGCGCTCACTTTCCTCGGCATAGGCGTTGGCTCCCAAGGCAGCGACGGCGCCCAGCGCCGCGCCCCCGGTCGTCCATGCGGCGTCTCCGTCGGAGGCTTCATAGGCGGTGAATGCGCCGAGTGCGCTTCCACCGACCACGGTGGCGCCCTTGCCGACATCGCTGTTGGCGCAACCGGCAAGCAACGCGCTTGCGAGAATCAGGACAGAGAATATCTGGTGACGCCCAGTTGGGGAAAATAGTGTTTTCATTGGGTAATGCTTTCCTTTTCAGGCTGGGCCTTGGTTTGATTGTAATAGGTCTGCGCCTGTATATTCAGCGCGGTTCCACAAAGCGGCGGTCTGGCGCCTGGCGCGTAGTAGCACACACTGGAATACTTGTGTCCCTCGGCTTGTTGCTCCACGAGCGGGTAATCCATAATGGATTCCTGCACCGATGGCGGCAGTCCGGTGTCCTGGGCGATTTCCTGAATGTCGGCCTTGTCCAACTGTCGCATCAATAGATGCTGCTTGGAATTGCCCATGACGACGGAGCGAATGCGCGAGCTTTTGAAGCGCTCGTATTGCTGAACGATGGAACAAGTCCAGCATGAGAATTTACGAAGCTGCGCGTATGCCTCGGAAACGGTTTTCTCGCCTCCCGGCACGTCAAGGAAGCGTGAGACTTCTTCAAAGATGATCCGTTTGCGCAAGTTGCGCGGCAGCGAAATTATATGTTGCCGGGCGAATGAGGTAATGAGCAAACCGGCGGCAGTGCGTAGTTCAACGGCTTCGTCGCCCAATTGTCCCAACTCGAAATGCGCAATCCGGTTTTTCAAATTGATGTTGGTCGCGCCATCGAACAGCTTGCCGTAACTGCCGGTAGCCGTCCATGCGGCCATGAGGGTAGCCAATTCGTCAATTTCCTCCTTGGGGTGGTAAGAACTGCGCCCGAATCGCATCAGTTCAATCAACTGAGAGTGGATCGGATAATCTTCGGGCTCAAAGTAGGCAAAAGCGGTGTCCTTGACGTAATCGCTCGTGTCGGCGTGTTTGGCGAACTCGACAACCCTGTCCGGCCTGATCGAATTGAAGAATTCCATCGCTTCCTCGTCCTCAGCGGCAAGTAAGTCGCGGAAAATACTGAATGCTTCGATAAAGCTTGTCTTGGTCTGAATCTTCTCTTGCTTCCACAGGTAGGTGGCGCACGCCATTTTGCGGACCTCCGGCATACGGTCACGATGCTTGTTGCTCCACGATTCAAATTGGTCGCGGTAGAGTAAATCAATGTAGTGTCCAATCTGCGCCTGCCTGACCTGTTGCCGTTCCTGCGAATCGGGCACGCCAATCATGCGTGAAACCAAGGCGACGCCAGAGGATATTTGCAGGCGTGTCAGCGGCATACCTGCCGTATCGAGATAATTGATTACGAGGTCGCTGTCGGGCTGGATAATGATTGGTGTGCCGCCAAGGTTATTCGTGAAGCTTTCGTATGACAGCCCTTCTTCAATGATAACCGTGTAGGCGAATTTGTGGGCGGTTTGCGATAGGAGGTCTTCCATGAAGACCGATTTACCGGCGCCACTGATGCCAAACAGAACAGTGTGCTGCGGGGTTCCCCCAACAAAGGTGTTGATGCCAACAAGATTGCTCTGGTTGCCGTCATAAAGCGCTTCGGCATTATCCAGATAACCGGTAAAGGTCGCCGAAAAAGGTAACAAATCGGCCAAATAGCCGTCCTCGGCGTACTCGTCGCGGTGCGTGTAGGTGGAACCGGTCCAGCCGGGCCATGAGGCAAAGAACAGCTTCTTGCTGCTGGCAAAAAGAGTGTTCTGGTAAATCTCGGCTCCGTTCATCTGAGCGACGGCCTGCTTGAGCTCGGCTGTTTTGGCGCGAAGCGTTTCCAAGTCCTTCGCCCAGGTGCGAATAATATAGGTAACGCTGAACGGCTTCGTGTAGCCCTGCGCAAGCGCGTCGATTGTTTTCTCTTTCTTCTGGATGGCCGTGGCGTCCGATTGGCGCCCCTTGTGACGGTGCTCATTTTTGAGCCGGTCGGCTTCCTTCTCCTCCTTTCGGATAATTTGCCGAATGTCGAGAGGCTGAATATTGACGGTGATCTGATAGTCCAGAGACGGCAGACTCGTCAGGTTATGGATGATGCCGGGGTAGGTTTCGCTGGGCCAGCGTTGGACCGTGAAAATGCTGTGATAATAGCCGTCAAATTCCAGAGCGGCTTTGTCCGCCGAACGGATGTCACAATGCAGGCAGTTTTCCTGAATCGTGTATCGTTCGTCGAAACTGCTCTGGTAGTCATAGTCAAAACTCTCGGAAAGCGAGGGGTTGAGGAACCGCTTGCAATAGGCGTAGTGTTCCACGTCGCTCATGGCGGCAACCGATGTATCCGCGCCCAAAACATTGCGCATCTGATTTTCCCGTTCGCCAAAATGGGTCCGCAAACTGTCGAGCTGCGCGTCATAAAATTTGCGGAGTCCGGGCTTGGATTTCAGATTGCCCGAATACTTTTCCATTTCGCAGACAATGAAAATGACAAGGTGCTCGCGCCTGAGTTGACGCGCCAACATTCTGGACCAGTAGCGCGTGAAACGCTCATTGCGAATGGCCTTCAAATAATCGTCCTGACAGTGATCCAGTGTTTCCTGATAATACTGCGTTAGCGCGTGGCGGTAATCATTGTTGCAAGTCCATTGAACCTGCATCGATTCATTCGATCCCAGCGAATTAAGCATATGCCGTATCTTACGCTTGTATTCGTTTTTGATGCTCACGCTGCCGCCTCGCAGGTCGGGCGTTTCGACCACGAAACCCTTGGCCACACGGCAGCCCTTTTCAAGCGAGCCGAAAATGAGCATGTCATCGGCAAACCAGCCATTGGGTGCCTGACTACTCATAGCTGCCTCCTATTTGACGTGGATTAATTGGTTGATTGGCCTTCACAAATGAGAAACCCGATGAGGTCACATTGTGGAGCCAATCACGGTCATAGCCTCGGGGCTTATTGTGACGAAGCGTGAAAACGTAGATGGTGGGCAGCGCCAAAAACGGCGCCGCCACCAGTATTGAAGCCACCAATCCGAGGCCAAAAATACTGAAGGAAATCATGCTTACCGATAGCGCCACGACGACGCCGATAATCGGGAAAAGAAATAGATTCCCTGAAAGGCCAAATGCCTGACCTTTGGAATCATTAGCCGCATTGGTGCGGGTACGCTCAAGCTGTTCCATGTCTATTGACAGGGTTAATAGAAGAATCTGATACGGATAAAATCCGTATTAGAACGAAGGCGTAACCACGGCGTCGCCCAATCCTGCGAGCACGAAGAACGACGACATAATGAGGCCAGCGCCCGAAATAATCACACCGCCAAATATCGATGAATAGCCTTCCGAATCGCCATCGGCGATCTTGCGGGCACCCCGCCACACAAGGAACACTCCGTAAACAAATCCGAAGAAAAAGATTACGCCCAGCGCCAGCGAGAACATATCTTTGAGGTCAGTCAGTGTGGCTTGCGCCAAGATGGGTGTAAGTGTGGTTGCATTCATAGATTTCTATATGTTGATGTTTGTTTTTGGTTTCTACGATCCGCTGAGCTTTGTATGTTTTTTCTTATGGAATTGCTTTTAATCAGCGATCAACATTGAGATATTCCACGCCGTAAATGTATTCCAATTATCTGATCTCTTAACAAAATAATAACATTTATAAGATCATACATCGCACCGTTTTAAATGATAACCACCGATCATATTTCCAAACTGAAAGGTCATTTGCTGGCCAATATTCGTGGGCAAGATACCGCCATTGACAAAGCCTGTTCCGTGCTGGAGCGCGGAGCCTTCAAACTGTCGTCCCCGGATCGACCGTTAGGTTCGTTCCTGTTCGTGGGACCAACTGGTGTTGGAAAAACCGAACTCACCAAGTGTTTCACGCACTACCTTTTCCCCGGCGAAAATCGCCTCATCCGTTTCGATATGTCCGAGTATCAAAACAAGGAACAATTGGAAGTGCTGCTTGGCGACGACGCCAACGCCCAAGGGCAAATGGGGCGACAGTTCGATTTGAACCGGGATGCCGACGGCAACCTGCAAGGCGGCACAATTCTCCTCGATGAAATTGAAAAAGCGCATCCTGATTTGCTGCTCATTCTCCTGCAAATTTTGGAGGACGGGCGTTTGACGCTACGGGACGGCACACTGCTGAATGTCTCGAATTTCTTTGTCGTGCTCACTTCCAACATTGGCGCCGCCGAAGCAATGGAGATGCGAAAATCAAGCGTGGAAACCGTGGAGCGTGTCGTGTTCAACTTGGTCAAAGAGAAACTTCGTCCTGAACTTGTCGGACGAATTTCTGAACAGATTGTGTTTCGTCGGCTGGAATATGACGTGCAAGTTGAAATTGCTAAACTCCTACTCGGACGCGAAATCGAGCGCTTGAATCGCCAATTCGATACGCAGATTTCTTACAACAAAACCGTTCTGGAATTTGTGCTCATCGAAGGATTTGATGCCCGCTTTGGCGCCCGTCCTCTGCGCCGGTGCATTGAACGCTTGGTTGGCGACGCCCTTGTTGAACAACTAAAACTCGGCAATCAACCAGCCGGAATGTTGGTCGTCGATTCTGACGCTGGTAAGCTGCGTTTGCAAAGTGAAAGCCGTCCCGCCTAGCGGTTCGCCAGGCGGGACAGTTGGGCTTTTAGCAAAGCCCACCTTCATTGAATGAGTAGTAACCGATTCCTTTGGGATCGGATTTTGGATCGCCGCAAATGATGTGATCCAGCAAGGGAATCTGCATCATTTTTCCGCATTCTACGAGATTGCGAGTTGCCCGAATATCTTGCTGCGATGGGTGTGGATCGCCGCTCGGATGCTGATGGGCTACGGCGATGTTGGCGGCGCTCCCGAGAATCGCCACCCGGAACACTTCCGCCGGACTTATCATGGTTCCGCTGATCGTTCCGAGTGAAATCATGGTGCGGCTTATCGGCTGATTTTTGCGGTTCATACAGATCACCCAAAAGCTTTCCTGCATCGGATAATTATCAAATGCCCCCTGCATGTATTGGTAGATCATGGCGGGACAGTCGAGTGCTGAGCTCTGGCATTCTGAGACGAGTGAATACTTGATCGAAGCTTCGTAGATTTTCATTTTGTACCTTTCAATTTGAAAGGCTTCCGGCCCCTCAAAACCAATGAGGGTTTGAACTGGAAACCGTTCGCGCTTCGCGCTCACGCGAGGTCAAGGTGGAGGCGCAGCACTACCTTGAACCGTGTGACACCATTGGAAAAAACGGGGACAGTTTCTTTTCCAGTGCGGTCAAATGCGCCGCAATTTCCACCGGATTTCAGGGCTATTTTTGAACGCGAATGCGCTCCGGTTTTGTCGCGAACCGTACTCCGAAGACTTCGGCGATGTCTGGCGCAATAATTGGGGAATCCGGCCTTGGACAACTTCCCTATTAAGCGGGCGAATCCTGCGATAATATAGCCTTAGCTCGTAAGGGGTAAGGCGTCCCCCACCTAAAGAAACGCCCCAATGCGTTTCACAACATAAATAACACCGGGAAATCCCGCCCATAACCGTGCTCAGTCCTAAGCCACAATACAACCTGCGCAATGCCAAGGAATACTTCCGGGAACACTTGCAGGTAGGCGACTACTACGCCCAAGAAAACGAGGTGCAAGGCGAGTGGTTTGGGCAGGGAGCGGAGAAATTGGGACTGCAAGGTACCGTAAAAGAACGCGAATTTGTCGCGCTATGTGAGGGCAATAATCCCGCCAATAATGAGCGCCTAACTGCGCGCAAAAACACGACGCGAACCAAGGACGGCAAGGAAGTCGCCAACCGGCGCATCTTCTACGACTTCACGATCAGCCCGCCCAAAAGTGTGTCGATTGCCGGGCTTTATCAGGACGTACGCATCGTGAATATCCACGATAAAGCAGTCCAAAAAGCGATGCAGGAAATGGAGAAATTCGCCATGACCCGCGTCCGAAAAAACGGGCGCTCTGATGACCGGACAACCGGCAACGTGATCGGCGCGGCCTTCCGTCACGACACCAGCCGGGCGCTTGATCCGCATTTGCACACGCACTGCATCGTCATGAACGCGACGTATGATGCCGTCGAAAATCGGTGGAAAGCGTTGCAGAATTACGAGATGCTCAAGGCGCAAAAATTTGTCGAAAATCTCTACTACCACGAGCTTACTAAAGGACTCAAACAATTGGGCTACGTGATCGAGAACAATGCGCGTGATTTTGAAATCAGAAGCATATCGCCCGAATTGATTGAAAGATTCTCGAAGCGCCATCAGCAAATTGACGCCGGTGTAAGGGAGCATTTATCGAGCGGCAATCGCCCCAAAAATTTGAAGGAATTACGGGCGCAAATTGCGCACGAAAAACGGGACCGCAAAATCAAGGAATCGTCAGCGTCGAACCTGCACGCTCATTGGAGTGGCCAAATGACTCATGTCGAAATCGCTTCGTTGGCGCCAGAAAACGCGCCGAATTCCGGCGACAAAATCACGCCAGATATGGGGGTCATTGTCAATTGGGCCGATGAACGGGTGTTCGAGCGCAAGTCCGTCGTGGAAGATTACCAGCTCAAGGCGGCGGCATTGATCCGGGGCCGGGGCGAGGATTTCACCCTCGAAAAATTGAACGCCGAAATCGCCCGTCGAAATTACCTCAAAAATGAGCGCGATCACACCATTACCACCCACGTCGCACTCGACCGCGAATTACAAATCGTTGCGACCGCCCAAAATGAGCGCAATCAACACGCGCCATTTTGCGAAAATTATCAGCCGTCAATTGCGACGATAACCGGCGAGCAAAAATCCGCGGTTGAGCGGATCCTTGGGAGCCAAGATTATGTGACGCTGTTCCGGGGCGGCGCCGGGACCGGCAAAACCTTCGCTTTACAGGAAGTCGCTAAGGGCTTGGAAAATGCCGGTCATTCCGTCGTCGTTTTAGCGCCGCAACGCCAGCAGGTTATCGACCTGCAAAACGACGGTTTTGCAGCGCAGACCGTCGCCCGGTTTCTGGCGAAAAGCGATCTGCCTTCCAATGCTGTCGTCGTGATTGACGAGGCTGGGCAGATTGGCGGCAAGCAAATGTCCGACCTTTTCACGACGCTGAAAGCGAGTGAAACGCGCATCATTTTGTCGGGCGACACGCGCCAACATGGCGCCGTGGAAGCCTCGGACGCGCTCCGAGCCATTGAAAAGCACGCCGGGCTTCATCCCGCCGAGTTGACCGCGATTCGTCGGCAAGACCCGGCCAAGGGTCGCGACGAAAACGAGCGCGTTTTCATTGGCGAATACCGCGAAGCGGTGAAGGCTGCTTCCAAGGGTGAAGTCGTCGAGTCGTTTGAACGACTCGACTCCCTTGACTGCGTGATCGAAGTCGATGAGGCGAACCGACAGGCGACTTTGGCCGATGATTATTTGCAGGCGCGGCAGGCCGGAGAATCGACGCTGATTGTCGCTCAAACTTGGGACGAAATTCACGCCGTTAATGACGCCGTACGTCAGCGCCTCAAGGAAGCGGACTTGTTGGGGGCGGAGTCCAAGCTGGCTTTCTACGAAAGCCGCGACTTGGATAATGCGCAAAAGCGCGACGCGCGTTTTTACGAGCCCGGCGACCACGTTTATTTCATCAAAAAGTACGGTCGTTTTGGTAAAGGCGAACTTGCGAAAGTCGAACGCGCCAGCGAGCAAGGTTTTTCCCTGCGTAAAGATGGCAAGGTGACGACGGTCGGCTTCAAGCAGTCCAAGCACTTCGTTGTCGCTCGCCAGCGCGAGCTTGAACTGGCGCCGGGTGATCGTCTCCAAATGAAGTTCAACGGCAAGTCCGTTGATGGCAAACCTATTGTCAACGGCGAGCTCGTCACCGTCAGCCGCATTGCCAAAAACGGCAACATTGCCGTCATCGATGACCGGGGCCAGCGCAAAACTTTGGCGCCTACGCAGCGCCTAGCCAATCTCGGTTACGCCGTCACCTCGTACGCCTCGCAAGGCAAAACCGTCGATACGGTTTTATTCTCCGACTCGCAAAACCGGGCGGCGACGAACCGCAACCAGTGGTACGTGTCGATTTCGCGGGCGCGGCGAAAGATCAAGATTTACACCTCGGACAAGGAAGCTTTACGCGAAAACCTACTGCGCCTCGGCGAGCGCACCTTGGCGATGGACTTTATGGAAGCCAAGCGAAAGGGCGGGCAACTGATCCGGCAGGGAATCGACCATGCCAAACGCGCCCGCGAAATCATTTTGCAGGAAGCCAGGCAGCAATTGCTCAAGAAGCAGCGCTTGGCACCGCCTGCACCGCGCCAAGCCATCAAGCCACTCCGCAGCCCATTAAGGCGGCGCCAACAAAGCAGAGGCATACGACAATCAATGTAAGGCTAATCGATTTGGAAACCGGGAACATCACTGAGGGAATGAGGACGCCGGAAGGCGTCCTCAGCGCGTCGCTCAGCGAAAGCGCTTCCACGCTGCTCATTAAGACGCAGGACGGGCTGCGCCAAATATTCCCTTAGATTCATTTCATTAATGGACTGGTGGGCGAAGGCAAAGCGCAAGCGGTAAGTGAATGTCATACTTACGATCAACGATGCCAACGTGCATCGCGGGCTATCTCAGCTACTTCACGAGTTCCAAAATTGCGGAGGTGTCCTGCTCAGAGGAGCCGTCAACGCAATGTAGCTGCCAAAGTTATATACTTTGCCTGTGATAGTTCAGAAATACAGATCGCCGTAACCTGCCTTTCAAGTTCACCTTTCTCGTGGCTAAGCGCAAAAAAAATCGGATCTTCATGGTGATAAACGAATCTGCTTATTCAATAATTCTGAGTAAGTCTCATCAAATTTTCTGTTGGAAACATTTCTTAAGAGACTCGGATTTTGCCATAAATTTAGATCAAATTCTATCCTCAACTCCTCCGAACGAGCTCTTTGAATCAAACTAAAAGCAAATCACATTGGCGGCCAAAGCCAAAGCAGCCACTAGAATCAACGTTTTGAAGTTCGGCATCACCTCCGAAAAGAAGAACCGCCGGACAACTTCCGAAAAGCCGACAAACGCCAACAGCATTTGGAAAAGGCCACTGATTTTAGCGACCTTCTTCTTGGTCGTAACGGCGGTGCCCACAGCCATCAAACTGAGAACGCCCCGGCTCAAGGCCGGGGCGTCGATAGACCCTATTGTGCGTAGACATTTTAGGCTGTTTTCGCAGCCATTTCTTCGCGGGCTTTTTCAGCTAGTGGTGTGCTTAGGTAGCGTTCGCCGAAGCTACAGCCGACAGTGACAATGGTCTTGCCAGCCATTTCCGGACGCTTCGCCAGTTCCATTGCGGCCCACACGTTAGCTCCGGTCGAAATGCCGCCCAGTATTCCGTCTTTTTCTGAGAGAGCTTGGGCTGTGGCGAAGGCGTTTTCGTTGCTCACTTTGATAATGTCGTCAATCACATCGGTGTTGCAGTTCTTCGGAATGAACCCGGCGCCGATGCCTTGGATTTTATGTGGCCCAGGCTGTCCGCCGGAAATAACCGGGCTTGCCTCCGGTTCGACGGCCACGCTGTAGAGTTTTTTGCGAGATTTAATCACTTCCGAGACTCCAGTGATGGTTCCGCCCGTGCCGACTCCAGCTACAAATGCGTCGATTTTGCCTCCAGTCGCCGACCAAATTTCCTCGGCGGTCGTCTTACGGTGAATCTCTGGATTCGCCGGATTCTCGAACTGTTGCGGCATGAACGCACGCGTGCCTTGCTCCTCGACTAATTCAATTGCCCGGGCGATGGCACCCGACATGCCTTTGGGACCGGGAGTCAGGATGATTTCCGCGCCGAGCATACGTAGGAGCACACGGCGTTCGAACGACATTGTCTCCGGCATAGCGAGAATGAGTCTGTATCCCTTGGCCGCGCAAACGAAGGCAAGAGCGATGCCAGTGTTCCCCGAAGTCGGCTCAATGACAATGCTGTCCGGCTTGAGTTTTCCGTTGCGTTCAGCGGTCTCAATCATTGCCCTTCCGATGCGATCTTTTACACTGGCGAGCGGGTTGAAGAATTCGCACTTGAGGTAGATGTTTGCATCTATGTCCTCTGTAGTGCGGTTAATTTTGACGAGCGGCGTGTTACCGATGGTTGCCGTAATCGAATCGTATAATTTGTTCATAAATATTCTGTGGTTTGTTTTAAGAGAAAAGATAATTAGCGAATCACCGGACATGGTACGCGGTGAAACATGGCAACAGTTCGACTGAACCGCTGCCCAACTTGGCAAATTCATCTCCTCAAAGCCGCAGCACAATAACGCGGCTGACCAATTCAGCGGTGGACTCCACATGATTTAGTCTGCGGATAAGACCCCATGACCCCGGCATTTCAGGAAGGAAGCTCGTTACTGGAGTTATATGCCTCCCGCGAGTAACCTTCGTAAATAGCACATCTCCCGACTTTAGTGTTACGGGACGTACCAATAGCCAGTCCGCCGATTTCAGCAATAAGTCTGTGCAAGACGGATATTTCGATCCGAAGATTGGCATTTCCGGAACCACGCATTCCACACTAGCTTCAGAAGAATCATGGCTCAAAAGTTCGACAGGTGGCTGCTGATCTCCCTCAGGATAAAAGCAAATTACGACCCCATTGACCGTACCCAAAACAGAGCCTAAGGCGATCAGCAATGCCAAGCTGATTGCGGCTATATGTCGTGTATGTCGTGTATGTCGATGATGGGTCATGGATTAGGCTAGGTCAAATAACACACTCAATTGGAAAGTTTATTTCGATAATTTTAAGATGCGCATCGCTCCCCGCATGACGAATCCGAAAACAATACCGCCGACGATGAGGTCGGGCCAGGGGCTATCGAGCGAGTATACGAGTAAACCGGCGACGATGACGCCGCCGTTAACGATGATATCGTTTGAGGTAAATATGGCGGACGCCTGCATATGAGCCTCTTCCGAACTAGCTTTTTGAATCAACCAAAGGCAAATCACATTGGCGACCATGGCAAGAGAGGCCACGGCGATCATCGTCCTGAAGTCCGGCATCGCCTCTGAAAAGAAGAACCGTCGAACAACTTCCGAAAAGCCGATAAGCGCCAACAGCATCTGGAAAAGCCCGCTGGTTTTAGCTACTTTCTTCTTGGTCGTAACGGCGGTGCCTACAGCTATCAGGCTGAGCCCGTAGACGATGGTATCGGCCAGCATGTCGAGAGAGTCTGCAATCAGCCCCATAGAGTTCGATAACAAGCCGAATCCCATCTCGATGACAAAGAACGAAGCATTAATGCCGAGCACCCACCACAAAATCTGTTTCTGAGTGATCTGCTCTTCGCCGGCGTATTTTTCTACTTTCTCAGAAGCCTCAAAACGTGAGCCCAATCCCAACTCTGCGATTGCCTCAGTGATTAACTCCGCATTGCCCTGATGAATGACATGCACTGTTCGCTGAGGAATATCGAATGACAGACCAAGAACGCTCTCAAGCGGTTCGATTTTGAGACGCACCATCTGCTTTTCCGAGGGGCAGTCCATTTTTTCAATGTGGTATGTCGATTTAAATAGCAGCATTTGATTAGCCGTGAGAAACACGTGGGGAATCACTGCTCACAGTCCCTCCGTTTTCTGTCTGGACCAAACCAATTTTGCAGCGTCCATCCTCGCGTAACTGCATGCGCGCTTCGACCCGCTTTTGGTCGCTCGTGAATAGGTCAGCTTTGTCTTCGATCATCGCGACGCCGGTGTAGATAGAATCTAGAAGGCCTTTCTTATTTTGTTTGAGCCCATAGTAAATCCAGCGGCCTTCTTTGTTGCTTTCGAGAATGCCTGCCGACTCCAGAATCTTTACTTGTTTGGAGACGTTGTATTGTTTCTCATTGAGGGCATCGACTAACTCACAGACACACATTTCTGTTTGATTGACGACGAGTAGCCGGACGATTCGCAGTCTCGTCAGGTCGGACAAAGATTTGAAGATTGCGGAAGCGGATGTTGGATCAATCATGGGATGAAATTCGATTTAGAGGGTTTGTCATGCATCAGTGTCTTCGCGTTGGGGATCACCGCGACTACCGAACAGTTCATAGAGAAGCGGCAGAACAAGCAGAGTCAACAAAGTCGAAGTCAGGATGCCACCGACCACGACGGAAGCCAGTGGCCGCTGAATTTCCGAACCGACACCAGTGGATAAGGCCATGGGTAAAAATCCCGCAGCCGAGGTCAGTGCCGTCGCCAACACGGGGCGGAGGCGTTGGCAGGCGGCCTGTGTGACGGCTTCCCGCAGGTTGGCGGTGCGCTCGCGGTAGGAACGAATGGCCGAAATCAAGATCTGCCCGTTGAGAACGGCGATGCCACTTAAAGCGATAAAGCCGACGGCGGCACTCACACTGAAAGGGATACCTCTAAACCAGAGGGTGAGGATACCGCCAATGAGGGCGAGTGGGATGCCACTGTAAATGAGCAAAACATCGCGCATGTTCTTCAAGCTGAAGTAGAGCAGGAAGAAAACAGCCGCTAATGTAACTGGCACCACAATGGCGAGGCGTGTCTGAGCGCGTTCGAGGTTCTCAAACTGACCGCCCCAATCGAGCACGTAGCCCTCGGGCAGTTCCAGTGATTCATTGATCTTGGCCTTAGCTTCGGCGACGAATGATGAAACGTCACGGTCGTCCACGTTGACCTGAATACGGATCAAGCGGCGGCCCCATTCACGGTTGATCGTGGCGGAGCCATCTTCGATCCGAATGTCAGCCAGCCGATGCAGGGGCAGCTGCTGGCCTTCGGCAGTCGGAATGATCGTGTTACGCAAGGCGTCGATATCCGTGCGCAAAGCGTCCGGCAGGCGCAGCACGAGGGGGAAGTTGCGTTGCCCCTCAAATACTTGCCCGGCCCGTGTCCCCCCCACGGATTCGACAATGCTCATGACATGGCGAGCGGAAATGCCGTGCTGTGCGATGACATCCTGCCGTATGTCGATCTTGAGGGTCGGCTGCCCGGTCAGTTGGTCGACGGAAATGTCGCCGCTACCTTCGACATCGAGCAGAATCCGCTGCACGTCGTCACTCAGTCGCACAAGTTCGTCAAACTCGTCGCCGTAGATCTTGATTCCCACGTCGGAGCGGATGCCGGACTCCATTTCGTTGAGCCGCATTTCGATGGGCTGGGTGAAGGCCATGTTGAGTCCGGGCAGTTCGGCCACGGTCGCTTGCATGGCGGCGACCAACTCCGTCTGGGTTTTGGCTTTCGTCCATTCTTCACGCGGATTCAGAGAGATGAAAATATCGGTCAGTTCCGTCCCCATCGGATCGGTGGCGACCTCGGCCGAGCCGATGCGGCTCCAGACGTGGCGGATTTCATCCGGGTAGTTTTCCAGTAAGAGCTGCTCGATGCGCGTGTTGTATTTGACGGATTCGGGAATCGAAATTCCGGCAAGTCGGATCGTATTGATCGTGACCGCGCCTTCACTCAGTCGAGGCACGAATTCGCCGCCCATTTTCGCACCAGCCCATAGCGTCAGCGCGAAGACAACGGCCACCGCCGTCAAAACAAACACGCGGGCGCGCATGGCGAAGCGCAAACAGGCCGCGTAGGCCTTGGTCAATGTCCCCGCAAACCAGCCCGCCTCTTCTTTCGCACTGGGCTTGATGAAATAATAGTTGAGCACGGGCGTGACGGTCAGCGCGTAGATCAGTGCGCCTGCGAGGGCGAAGATGAAGGTCAGCGCCATCGGGCGAAACATTTTACCCTCGGTGCCTTCCAGCGTCAGTATCGGGAAAAACACTACAATTGTGATGCCCATTCCGAAAACGACGGGGCGGGCGACTTCCTTGGCCGAGCTGATGACGATCTCAAGGCGCTCCGCCTTGGTCAGTTCCCGCCCCAACTCGACGCGTCGCTGCCCCAGCTTGCGCATGTTCGACTCGGTCATCACTACGGAGCCGTCCACGATCATGCCAAAGTCAACCGCGCCTAGACTGAGCAAACTGGCCGCGATGCCGAAGTAGCTCATGCCGAAGGCCGAAAAGAGCATGGAGATCGGAATGACCGAAGCGACCAACAGGCCTGCCCGGAGATTTCCCAGCAGCACGAAAAGGATCGCCACGACGAGGATGGCACCCGCCGCTAAGTTATGTTGAACCGTGCCGATGACCTGGCTGGTGAGTTCGGTGCGATCATAGACGACGTTCACGACGACGTCTTCCGGCAGTGACCGGCGGAGGCGATCCAGGCGTGTCTTGAGTTCTTCGGTCACGACCATGCCGTTTTCCCCCATCAGCATGAAGGCCAGGCCGAGCACAATCTCGCCTTGCCCCTGTGCGGTGACAGCGCCCCGGCGGATTTCGTAGCCGATCTTCACCTCGTCGGCCACATCGCGGATGCGCAGCGGGCTGCCCGCGTAGGAGGCGATCACGATGTCCTCGATCTCTTTGATCGACTCCACGCGCCCGAGGCCGTGGATCAGCAGCGACTGCCCGCCGCGTGTGAGGATGCCGCCACCGGCGTTGCTGTTGTTCGCCTGTAGCGCTTCGGCTACCTCGTCGAGGGTCAGCCCGAATTTGACCAAGTTCCGGGGCGAGACAATGACGTGATATTGCTTTTCGTAGCCGCCCCACGAGTTGACTTCGGCGACCCCGGAGACTTTCCGCAGCTCTGGTTTGATCACCCAGTCATGCAGTGTCCTCAGCTCCTCCAAGGAGTGCTCGGGATCGGTGGAGCTGAGAGTGTAGTGAAAGATTTCGCCGAGTCCGGTCGAAATGGGGCCCAGCTGTGGCCGTTCGATATCCTCGGGCAGTTCGACCGTGGAGAGCCGTTCGGAGATATATTGCCTCGCCTCGGAAATCTCGGTATTGTCCGAAAAGGTCGCGACGACTTGGGAAAAACCGAACTTGGAAACCGAGCGGACGCTTTCCAGCCCGGGCAACCCGCCCATCGCCAGCTCAACCGGCAGGGTGATCTGTTGCTCGATCTCCTCAGGATTGAGCGCGGGTGCGACGGTGTTGATTTGCACCTGAACGGGCGTCGTGTCGGGAAACGCATCCACAGGGAGCTGAAATAATTTCCATGAACCGACACCGATAAAGAGAGCCGAAAGTAGCAGAACCAAGAGCCGATTCTGCAATGAGAGTTTTGAAATGGATTCCATGAAGTTTGAATCGCAAGCGAGTTAATCGTCGACGCAGCCTGCACCTAGACGAGACTTGAGAAACTCTGACATGGCGATAAAGGCCCCCTCGGTTACGACCAGTTCGTCTGGACTGAGACCTTCCATGACGGCAACCGTATCGCCTCCTGATTGTCCGAGCCTTACGTGTCGTAATGCATAAAGATCAGCTGCTTCTTTTACGAAAACATAGGGTCGGCCTTCGTGATGCTGAATCGCATCACTTGGCAGCAAAACGGCGTTACCCGAACTCGTGAGCGCCAACTCGGCATGCCCAAACATGCCTTGCCGTATGGTGCCTTGCGGATTCTTTATCTCGGCGCGGGCTTTAAGCATACGGTTTCGCGTATCAATGGCGGCATCCACCCAGGTGACCACTCCGGTATATTCAACACCTTCAGGTCCACCGTCGAAACGCGCTGTCACGATCTGACCGACTTGCACGGAATCGGCATGCTCCGGGCTGACTGATAAATCCAGCCAAAGGGTCGATAAGTCAGTTACCTTGAACAGCGCTTTGCCTTCGGATACGGCTTCCCCCACAACGGCCTCACGAGCGACGAGCGTTCCCGCAAACGGCGCACGCAGTCGGATAATGGAGCTGCTGTCCTGCTCTTTGGCGATTTGTGCAATTTCCTCAGCCGTAAACCCGAGGTTCAGAAGCTTTTGCCGCGCCATTTTGCTCTTTAAGTGTGCCACTTCATCAGCCGCCTCCGCTTCCAGGAAGTCACGGGTTGCCGAGATCTTTTCTTCTTTCAGCTTTTTCTCCCGCTGATAAGCAGTTTCCGCAATACGCTCCTCTACCCGGCGGGTGAGGAATTCCGCCTTTGCCGAGGCTACTTCGTCGGAACTGATCTCGACGAGCACATCTCCCTTGCGGACAGATTGCCCCACGTCCGCATGAACGGCGCGAACAATCCCATCGGCGAGTGGTGTCACGAGCGCCAACTTGTTTCGGTTGTAGCTCACTTCGAAGAAAGCCGACACCGATGGTTGCGCAATGCCTTCGGTGGGATATGAGGTTGCAATTCCCGCCTTGGAAGAGGATTCCGCCGAAGCAAAGCGGACTTTTACACTTTTGCCCGGTGCGAGTTGGCCGGCGAGTTGAGGCTGACAAATACCACATTCCAATTCGGCAACATCGTGCTCCTTGCACCAGAGAGCAGGGGCGTCCGATTGCTTGGAAGAATCTTGCTGTGTGCTATGAGTTGCCCGAGCCGGGTCGCAGTAGAAACATTCGTCCTCGTAGAGGCTGTGTTCTTCGCACCAGAGGCGACCCTTGTCTTCCAACTGTGGCTGGCATATCCAGCAACGGTCTTCATAGCGGTCGTGCTCACGGCACCACAGTCGCCCCTTGTCTCGTTTGGACGGGTCACAAATATAACAGAGATCGACAGAAACCCCGTGGGGGTCGCAGGTTTCCGAGGAAAGTGAAATACTCGCTTGCGCAGACGCGGTAGAAGCGGTCGCGGGGGTGTTGTTTTTCTCGCTTACCTCTGGATGGCAGTAGAAGCATTCGTCCTCGTAGAGGCTGTGCTCCTTGCACCACAGGCGATCCTTGTCTTCCAGTTGTGGCTGGCAAAGCCAGCAGCGATCCTCGTAGCGATTGTGTTCCTTGCACCACAAGCGTCCTTTTTCACGTTTGGACGGGTCACAGATATAGCAGAGATCCTTGCTGACGCCATGCGCTTCACAAAGCTCAATCGCACTAGAAGTGTGGCTCGTGGTAGCCTCGCTTTTTGCCTTTTCGCTCTGACCTTTAGGTATGTCCGTTTCACAGAGAGTGCATTCATCTCCGTTATCCTGCTTCTGCACCTCGGCTGCGCCATCTGCGCTTCCAATCAGAGGCACTAATGACAGAATAACCGTTAAGAGGACTACGACGCTCCATCTGGAGCGATTGAACTGGGCATGATGATTTGTTTTCATTTTACTTCCTCCTCCTTTAATTGGAATTCGTTTCCGGTAATGTTTGCTGAAAATTAGAAAGTGACTGGCCGATCAAGGCCTCGATATCCACCGCGATCTGGTGGTAAGCAGCCTGTGATTCATTGTAGCGCAAACGAGTGTCGAAGAGCATGCGCTGGGCATCAATCACTTCGAGGTAGTTCGCTTTGCCCTCCTCGTATGCCCTGCGTGTGTCATCGTAGACTCCTTGCGCGGTGACCAGTAATTCCGTTTTGATGGCCGCAAGCTCTTCGTGCAGCATGGTCAACTGCTGATAAGCATTCGTCAGCGAAGCGTAAATCTGAACTTCGGTTTCACGCTGGCCTTGGCGGGCTCTTTCGAGTTCGCGCCTGGCTTTTAAAATATTCCCCTGATTTCGATTGAATACTGGAATTGGCACACTGACTTGAATTACCGCAGATAGGTCGTCGTTTTGATTCAAATGCTTTAAGCCGACCCCAACCGTTAAATCAGGTATCGCTTCAGATTGCTCCAAGCGAATCGCTGCCCGGCGCTCGGCAAGTTTAGCCGCCCAGCGAGCGATCTCCGGGTGCTGGTTAATTTGTGTGTAGAGGGTATGAATATGAGGTAAATTATCATGAGCTAAAAAAGCGCCCCTTACCTTTGTAAACTTCGGATTACTGCTTCCCCACAATGCCGCCAATCTGATTCGCGCACCGTCAAGTTCGCGTTGCGAGCGTTGCACATTGATCTTTTCCGAAGTCACGATGGCTTTTGACTTGGCTTGTTCCAGGGGAGAGGCGGCCCCGGCTTCAACGCGCTTGTCTGCAGCGACGAGGGCTTGCTCTGCAAGTTCGAGATTCATCTGCATCAGCTGATGACGTTCCTGAGCGGCCAGCACATTAATGAATGCCTTCGACACATCAGCGAGGATAGCCACGCGTGTAGCTTCATACTCCAAACTCGTGATGTCTTCATTCAGCCGCGCAACTTCAGAGCGGTTTTGCCGTTTCTGTCCAAGCTCAATGAGCTGGCTGATAAGCACCGTTGATTCAGCGCCATCAAAACCAGATCGATCACCCGATCCTGCAAACTCCTCTACATCTATTCCAATCTGAGGATTGGGCAAAAGGCCGGCCTGCAAGGTCTCAGCTTCGCTTATCCGCACGGACCATCCGTATTGCGCCAGCCTGGGGTTATTGAGTAACACGGCAGCAAAGGCATCAAGGAGCGTGATCTCCCCCTCAAGCTCCTCAAAGATGTAATCAGATGAGGGCGTATATTGCGGCTCAACGCTTTTAAGAGCCTGCAACTCTCCACCAAGGCTGCCATCCGACAAAGCCACAGTTTCTCCTTGGAGCAAACTGCTGGTATGCAGAAATAATGGCCATGCCACCCTAAGAGTTCGTTGTATTAGTCGGTTGCTCATTAATAGTCGCATATATGCGCATGTTGGCATTTGATAATCAGAAACTGATGAAGTCAAGAGTTGTTTTTTA
The DNA here is from genome assembly GCF_019603315.1 of Ruficoccus sp. ZRK36. Taxonomy (NCBI): domain Bacteria; kingdom Pseudomonadati; phylum Verrucomicrobiota; class Opitutia; order Puniceicoccales; family Cerasicoccaceae; genus Ruficoccus; species Ruficoccus sp. ZRK36. The sequence goes on along the minus strand of NZ_CP080649.1, from coordinate 3,297,779 downwards.
TGAGGCCACTAAGACGTAAGCGTCATGCCAAGCACCGTTTGATTTTGCTTGCCGCGTCGTTTGCGGTGTCGCTTGCGTTGGAGGGGGGCGCGTACGCCGTGTCCCCGGGGATTGGGCTGGTCGGCCTCAGGCGGCGTTTGCCGGCAGGAGTCGTTTGCTCTTGGCGATGGCGGCAGGGGTGTAGGCTTGGATTTGCCAGTTGGTGGCGGCGGGGAGTTCCCTGAGCAGGAGGAGGAGGTACTGGTAGGGGTCGAGTCCGTATCGTTTGGCAGACTCGATGAGGGTGTAAAGGATGGCAGCGGTTCTTCCTGATGTTTCCGAGCCGATAAAGGTCCAGTTTTTGGCGCCGATCTTGGTGGGGCGGATGGCTCGCTCGACCTCGTTGTTGTCGATGTCGATGGCCCCGTTTTGGAGGAAGGCTTCCAGTCCGCTCCACTGGCCCAGGGCGTAGTCGATGGCCTTGGCCATGGAGCACTGGGGGCGGTAGCGCTGGCGCAGGATGGGCAAGGCCCTTTTCAGGCGGGCCACGACGGGGGCCGACTGCGTGGCACGCCGAGCTGACCGCAAGGCGGGTCCGGCCTTGTCGTCACGCAGGCGTTGCTCAACGCGGTAAAGCTGGGCGATCTGCCCGAGTATCCATCCGGCCACGCTCGGGGCGTGTTCGCGAGCTTCAAAAAACTTGCGCCGGGTATGGGCCCAGCAACTGGCCAACTGAACCGGTCCCTGTTCCAGCTCCAGGTCCGGTCCGGCGCGTTGTCTGGCCACACTGGGATAGGCGGCGTAGCCGTCACACTGGATAATGCCTCGGTAGTGCTCGGGGAGTATCTGCTGGAGGCACTCGGCTGAGCGGCTCGGATGCCAGATGTAAATGACGTAGCCGTTGGGCAGGGAGCAGACCCACAGGTAGCCCTTGGCGGTTTGGCCCCGGCCCGGATCAAGGTACGGGATGGGCGTCTCATCGATTTGCAGGTAGGCGTGGGCCATCTGCTCGCGGGCCATCCACTCGTAGAGCAACTGGCAGGTATCGGCGGCCAGGTCCACCCAGCGACACAGGGTCTGCCGCGAGAGCTCCACGCCTGCGCGCCGGTAAATCTGCGACTGCCGGTAAAGCGGAAGGTGATCGGCATATTTGCCGATCACCACCTGAGCGATCAGTTCCGGGGTGGCCAGGCAGCGTTCCTGCATACACGGAGGCAGCGGCGCGATCACCGGCGCGGTAAAGGGAGCGTCCTTGCGGACGTACTTGCGCCGGATCAGGCGGCGACGGTAAAAGCGCCCCGGCTCGTAATCGAGCTGCTCGCTGACCTCTTCGCCCATCAGCCGCCACTCTTGCGGGCAAGCCAGCACCTCGTCCGGGTCGAGCACGACTTCCTTCACCGGCAGGTGCTCGGGCACGCGCGGACCGGGGCGGCGGGGCTTGCTCGGAGCCTTTTGGGTGACTCCCGCGGGCGGCTCAACGGCGGCGGGAGCCTCGTCTATTTTTTCCGCAAGCCCTCCGAGCAGCTCAAGTTGCGCGGGGTCCAGCTTCTCGCTCTTTTTGCCGTAAAGGGCACGCACCAGCGCGTCGATCTTCTCCCGCAACAACCGGTTTTCCAACTGAGCCGCCTCCAGTTTGGCTTCGAGGGCGGCTTCGCGGTCGGTCATGATGCCATCACTGTATCCATTTTAGCATGACAGTAAAGCTCATTATCACGGCTCGCGTTCATACCAGGGTAAAAACTTTGCCCCCTGCATCTGCACCCCGTCGCACAACAGCACAAACGCCTCCGGGCGCAGCCGCAGCTTCACTGCCGTGGGGTCCGTCGAGACTGGCCAACTGAAGCGACCAACCTCCAACCTTTTGTTCAGGAGCCACAAACCCGTCCCGTCGAAGTAAAGCGCCTTCAGGCGTGTGCGCCGCTTGTTCGTGAACAAAAACAGCGCTCCCCCGCGCACCGATTCCTTCAGGCGCTGCGTCACCAGCGCTTCCAGTCCACTAAACCCTTTGCGCATGTCGCAAGGCTCCAGCGCCACGAACACACGCAGACTCCCGCTGAAGCTCAGCATGACTCCTCCCGCAAGGCCCGCAGCAGCGCCACCGCCAGGGCAATATCCTCACGCCGGGCGATATGCACCTTCAGCCCGCCCGGCGTCTCCACCTCGACAGAGCCTCCAGTGCCCGCGCCCCCATCCAACACCGCCTCAACCAGCGCAATAGGGCCGGTCGTTCCGGTCAGCCCGGCTTCCCCGCTAAGAACACGATGCCGCGCCCGCACCCACCGCCTGAACGTCCCATCCCTCACCCCCAGACCCTCCGCAAATGCTCGCTCGCTCAGCCCGCTACGCTCGAACGCATCCAAGATCAACTCTCGCTGCCCGGGCGACACCCTCGACACCCCAGCCAGCTCCCGCCTCAGCAACTCAAGCTCACTCAAGCCTGCGCTCCCGGCATCACATTCTGGCGGACAAGGCGTAATCTCCATGCCTACCGAATATACGACAACCCCCGCCCCCGCGGGCAGAATAAATCAACGGCACTTGGTATGACGCTTACACTAAGACTCGTGGTTCTGGTGTTTCTGGCTGTATGAAAATATACTTGTCGGGTTTATTAACGGCGGCCCGGCAATTCGTGATGGCGTAGCGGATGCTGCTCATCGCGGATCAAGACTCAGTGTTAATTAGTTTGCCCGCTCTGCTTTCGCAGTAAAACTTGGCTGTCGCTTCTATGGAGTGAAAGCATCGTTTTGAGCTAGCGTGAAAGAAAAGGCTCCAATTCATTCAGTAAATAACCTGTGGCAATAATAGCGACTGCGGTGATGCCAAAAAAGATGGCGATGAGAGGTAGTTTGATGACACGCCGCAGCATGATCGCTTCCGGCAAACTGAGCGCTGCCATGGCCATCATAAAGGATAAGGCGGTTCCCAGCGGTATGCCTTTCTCGAAAAGAACGATGGCAACTGGAACGATGGCGGCGCAATTGGCATACATGGGCACGCCTAAGGTGGTGGCGATTGGAACGGAAAAGACGCCAGTTGCCTCGATAATACGCTCCATGGCTGCTTGGGGAACGTAACTGTGGATTACGGCTCCGACAGCGACACCAAGCAGAATCCAGTGCCAGATTTGCCGGAACATTGTAACCGCTTCACCCCATCCGAAGCGCAATCGCTCGGCAATGGTGTAGCGCCGAACCGACTCTTCTTCAGAGGCGCCCCTCATAATATCAAGTTCGAGATAGCGCTCCAATTTCATTTTACCCATCAGCGCACCGGCCAGAATCCCAATGGTCAGGCCGCAGACGATATAGGCGAAGGTGATCGGCATTCCGAATTCGCTGGCCATCAACACAACGAGGTATTCGTTGATGATGGGAGAGGTGATGAGAAATGAGAAAGCAACTCCAAGTGGAGCTTCCGCCTTGAGGAGGCTGATAAATATCGGAATGCCTGAGCATGAGCAAAAGGGTGTTACGGCGCCCAGGAGAGCGGCCACGGTGTTGCCCCAGATCCCGCCACGATTGATCCACTGTTTCAGACGCTCTTGAGGTAAATAGGTGCGGGCGATGCCGATAATAAAAACCAAACCGAGTAGAAGCAGAAGTATCTTTAACGAGTCGTAGACAAAAAAGTGAATGGCTCCGCCCAGCCGGGAATCAGGAGCGAACCCTGCCCACTCATAAATTAGCAAGTCGACTAGCTTCAGCAGCATTTACCGTCTTTAGGGTCCTTCTTGCCGCAACAACTATCATTTTGACGCTGCGCGTCAGCCTTTTGCTTCATCGCACAGTCAAGACTGGTTATGATGCGCTTTAGCAGTCCCGGCTTTCTCACCGGAACTTTGTTTGTGGTGGTCTCAGTATTATTCATGCTCGATCAGGTTATTTGTTGAGGAACCACAGGGATCGCCCGGATATTCGAGTTCGAGCGTGCAGTGTTGGATGGAATGGCGCTCTTGCAATCGCTGTTTTAGTGCTCGGCGAATATTCAATTCATGGTCGTGATCGGCCTGAGATCGTTTTACCACGACGTGGGCTTCCAAAGCCTGATGGTGTTCATCCAACTCCCATACATGCAGATGGTGAATACCTTCGACTCCAGGAACATCCATCATCGTTGCTTGCACTTGCTCCATGGATAAATCAGGTGGAGCGCCTTCCATGAGGATGCGGCAGGTTGTTCTCAGCATGCCTAAGGACATGTAAAGAATATAGCCTGCAATCAATAGGGTGAGGATTGGATCGACCCAGTTCCACCCCCAAAAGTAAATCGTTGCTCCACCCACTAATACCGCAACCGAAGCGCCAGCGTCTGTTAGATTATGCAGGAAAGCTGCCTTCACATTCATGCTCCCTTTCGACATTGACCACAACAGCCAAGCGGTGACTACATCAACAAACAAGGCAACTCCGGCTGCCGCCATAATCCAACCGCCTTCGAGTGGTTCGGGGCTGAAAAACCTCCTGATCGCCTCGTAGACCAGATAGAGACCAACGAGGATGAGGGCCGTCAATTGTATCATTGCGCCAATCAACTCGGCTCTACGATAGCCAAAAGTGAATTTTTCATCTGCGCCCTTTCTGGATACCTTGCGGGCGATATAGGCAATGAGCAGCGCCGCCGCATCATTGGTGTTGTGCAATGCGTCAGCCATGAGCGCGACGCTTCCCGCAATTGCTCCGGCTATGAATTCAAAAACAGACAGGCCAATATTAACAAAGGTAGTCCATAGCAGAACTTTATCACTGACTTGCTCTGTTCCGTGATCGTGATGATGGTGCTCGCTCATTGCTTAGTCTATTAAGGGTAATCCTTTTAAAGAATTCGTCCAGGTACGCATTTAAATATGCTTCGAATTTTTTAGCTCCCGCAGAATACTCGACGCAGAGAAAACCATGACCATCGATGGCAACAAAGCTCTCTCCCGGAATGGAACTGACGCCTTTCAACAACTCCTCTTTTTGTTGCTTGGAAAGTGATTGGTAAATCGCCCAGTAGGCGTGTTTATGATCTCGAAGCAGGAGAGACCCGACGCGCTTGACATGAGTGAGCAGGTAAGCCCCTGAAATATGATGGTCGTTATAGACAACCTTTAGTTCATAGCTTTCGATTTCATCCTTTATCGCTGGAGTAACGGCAACTTGAACTTGGCGCGGAAAGAGGTTATGAATCCGCTCGACCAAGCGGTGGACGCAGGGATCTTCAATCAATGAAACCTCTGGTAAAACCTCCGCTTGGTTAATGACCATTGTTTTAATCATGATCGCTAATGATTCCTTGCTGTTCTATCGCCTGTTCTCCCCTGGCTCCAGTTTGTATGCGAATTACGTCATCAATTGGAAAGATCGTTATTTTTCCGTCGCCCGGCCTACCGGTCTTCGCGGCGATTTCTATCGCTGAGACGGCTTTCTCCACCACATGATCAGCACAAATAATTTCTATTTTGGTATGAGCCTCTGCCTTTATTGTTCGCGAATTTTTAAAAAGTGGAGGTATTTCTTCGGACGTGGTCCAGGTATGGCATCCATACCCACGAACAGTGGACATGGTTACGCCGGTCAAGCCGGGTATGGTTTGCAACTCCTTAATGACGGTCTGAAGTCGTGAAGCCCGAATGATTGCGTTAATTTTCTTCATTGCCAATAAGGGTTGTCGAGTGTTCCGAATGGTTTTCTGAGTGCGTGATGATTTCCACCCTTGCGATATCGTCCCGATGGCTGCCAATAGAAACATTGATGTTTGCGGGGAGGAAACTGCCATTGGGGCGATGTCGAAACTGATGGGAGCGCAGACTCTTTGTCTTCGTTTCTATAGGCTGATTGTCATGACCGTATATCAATAAATCAATATGCGCACCATGAGGAAGTGATTGATAGTTTCTACGGGTCACCTGCATCGATATCAGGGTGTCCTCGTCCCTAGCCATAGCCACGGCACGGCTGACTTCCACCGCCTTGCCCTCATTTTTGATCGTTAATGAGGGGCGGGATGATGCTTGGTTCTCCGCGGCCATTCCTGCTGGGAGACGGATATCGGAACTAGCCCAGACTGCATCGCTGGTGCAGGCTGTTTGCAAAAGTGCCGCGCATGATATTATTAAAATATTTTTCATTTTGATAATTAATATTTTATCCAGTCGATTACTGCAAAGGATGCGAACAGGGAGAACAAAGCATCAAACGCAATTAGCCCCACCGGATAATGCAAGTGACCGTATGGCTTGGAGATTCTCAGGGTTATCAGTACAGTTGCCACAATGAATACTAAAGATATTACTAGCAATGACAGCGCCACTTGCCTGCGTTGCTTTTTCTCTTTTGCATACAAAGCTTCCTGCCTAAGTAACTTCTTAGACTTTTTTCCTGGTCGCTTTGCCTTTGAACTCATGAGACAACGGCTTATCTGCGCACGCTGATGGGCATGATTTAGGATGGTTCGTTTTGAATCCGTACATCACTCTCCACGGAACTTACAAAAATACGCCCATCACCGCGCAGCCCAGTGTGGGCTGCGTGATGAATTGCGCTGATGACGGCATCGGCGAGGTCGTCGTTACAGACGACTTCAACCTTGACGTGATGCACATAGCCGGATGGGTCGACATCAGGATTATATCCCGAAGTCTGGTTTTTGCCGCGACCGAAACCGAGTATGTTGGAAAAGCTGGCCCCAGAGAGCCCTTCGATTTCATGCAACGCACGAGTAACGGCGTCTTGTTTGATCGCTTTAATGTATGCTTTGATTTCTTTCATAGATAGATTCGTTAGGATTATTTTTCTGGACTGATCGCGAACCATTTATACAGGGCTGGTACAACGAGGAGTGTGAGCAATGTCGATGACACCAAGCCACCGGTTACGGCGAGCGCCAGTGGTCGTTGCACCTCGCTACCAGTACCTGTTGCCAGCAGCAACGGCAACAATCCAAGACCAGTGGTGATAGCAGTCATTAGAACCGGACGTAAGCGGCGACAGGCCGCCTCAATCGAGGCTGAGCCAACGTCCATCCCTTCTAATACGAGCTGATTGATGTAGGTGATAAGCACTAAGCCGTTCCCCAATGCGATGCCAAACAACGCTATAAAGCCCACAGTCGCAGGCACAGAGAGGTTTTCCCCACTAATCCATAGTGCGACAATTCCACCAACTAGCGCTAAGGGAATGTTGAGTAAGATGAGTAGGCTGTTTCTAAACGAGTCTAGTGCGGCATAGATCATCAAAAGGATGAGCAGCAAGGTGATGGGAATGACGAGCGCGAAACGCTTATTCGCCTCTTGCTGAAGCTTGTAGGAACCACCCCAAACCGTTATATAGCCAGAAGGTAAATCAACCTCGGCGGCAATGGCCTTTTCAGCATCAGCGACAAAGCCGCCAATATCGCGGCCAACGACATTGGCTTGAATGGCAATGAAGCGTTGGCTGCGTTCCCGCGTGATCTGCCGTGGGCCGACAATTTCCTCTACTGCGGCCACTTCGTCGAGAGGAACGAGTGCCCCGTCTGAACTGCGGATGATTGTCTCTTTGATTGCATCCACATTATTCCGGTATGCTTCGGGATAACGAACAAGGATTTCGTAGCGGCGGATGCCCTCGAAAATGAGTCCGGCTTCAGTCCCGCCAATACCCGCTTGGACAACCCGTTGGATGTCTCCGATGTTTAGACCGTAGCGCGCGGCGGCTTGACGGTCGATTTTTATTAGCAACTGTGGTGAACCCGTGACTTGGTCGACTTGGACATCCCTGGCCCCTTCGATCTCGCCTAAAGTAGCGGCGATTTCGTTGGCCTTGTCGAGGAGGACATCTAGATCCTCGCCAAAGAGCTTGACCGCAAGTTCGGCTTGCACCCCTTCGAGTAACTCGTCGACAGACATTTCGATGGGTTGCGTGTAGTTGACTATTACGCCGGGTGGTTCGCCTATGGCCTCCCGAATATGTTCGACCATCTCCTCCTGATCATAAGGTTCGCGCCATTCCTCCGGAGGCGTCATAATCAGATATAGTTCAGCGGCGTTGATCGGGTCGGCGTGTGCGCCGACTTCGCCTCGCCCGATCCTTGTAACGACTTTTGTCACTTCTGGCACTTCAAGTATGTGCCGCTCGATAGCCTGTGTCATTTGCTTCGATGTTTCGATTGAGATGGACGGAGCCATTTTCAGCTTAACCACGACCGTACCTTCGTTGAGTTCGGGGGTAAACTCGGTACCTAGTTTTGGGAAAACCCATGCCCCGAGACCCAGCAACGCCACCGCACCCAGAACTGCCAACCATCGCTGATTGACAAGAAAGCCCACCAGTGGTCGGTAAGGTGCTTGCAGCACGCGTACAATCAGGCTCTCACGCTTGTCGGCTCCTGCTTGAGCTTCTTTTCGCTTGGGCTTACGCATCAGGAAATAAGCTAGTGTGGGCCCAACGATCAACGCATAAATCAATGCTCCACTCATGGCCAAAGCGATAGAGTAAGCCAACGGCCGGAAAGTTTTGCCCTCGACTCCAGTAAGCGTGAACAGGGGCAGGAAGACGAGGATGACGATAGCCACGGCAAAACCGACTGGGCGCGCCACTTCACCGCAGGCTCGGGCTACGATCTGGAGTTTCGTTTCTCCTGGATTGGCGGCTCTCAGATGTTGGTCGACATTCTCGACTACGACGATGGCGCCGTCGACCAGCATTCCAATAGCAATGGCCAATCCACCTAACGACATTAGGTTCGCGGATATGCCAAAGTAATACATGCCCAAAGTCGCAAATAGAACCGAAAACGGCAAAGCTATGGCAACAACCAGTGTCGGACGCAGGCCGCCCATAAAGACGACTAGAACAAGCGCCACCAGCAAAATGCCCTGAGCCAGTGCCGATGTGACCGTGCTCACGGCGGACTCCACAAGTGTTTTCTGCTCATAGTAGGGAACAATATGAACACCTTCGGGCAGGCTTGCATTAATCGTCTCAATCTTGTCCTCAACCCCTTGAATGACAGTCGAGGCATTTGTCCCGAAGAGTTTTATAACCTGTCCGGCGACCACCTCGGAGGTCCCGTTCTTCGTTTGCAGGCCACGGCGTATAGCTGCACCTTCCTTTACTTCGGCAACATCGCCCACGGTGATTGGCACACCATCACTACTCCCCATGAGCACAGATTCTAGGTCTGCTGTTGTCGTTGCGAGCCCCACCGAACGCACGACGTATTCCTCGTTATTGCGTTCGATGAACTGTGCACCGATGTTGAGGTTGTTGTCCTCCAACCGCTCGATGACTTCCTGCACGGTAAAGCCGTAACGTTCTAGCGCGAGGGGATTAACCACGACATGGAATTGCTTCTCAAATCCGCCGATCCCAAGCACCTCGGTTACTCCTGGGACATTCTGGAGATTGAACTTGATTATCCAGTCTTGAATCGAACGTAGTTCCGTCAGTGAGTACTGGCCAGTTGTGTCTTCGAGGTAGTAAAAGAGAACCAACCCCATACCAGTAGAGATCGGGCCCATCTCGGGTTCCCCGAATCCCGCAGGGATTGCTTCACGTGCTTCGTTCAAACGTTCGCCAACTAATTGCCGACAAAAGTAGATATCCATCCCGTCCTCGAAATAGACATTTACCACCGATAGTCCGAAGTTGGAAACGGATCGAATGTTCTCAATCCCCGGCAGACCGTTCATAGATGATTCAACGGGGAAGGTCACGTATTTTTCGATTTCTTCTGGTGCAAGTCCTTCCGTTACGGTGAAGACCTGCACGAGGTTTGGCGAGACATCGGGGAATGCATCGACCGGTAGTTTTTTGTAGCCCCAATAGCCTGCAGCCATAACGAGCAAGGCAATCACGACGATCAAGAGGCGCGAGTGCAGCGCAAATTCTACTAAGCGTTTCATATATGTTTTATCCTTTCAGCTTAGTGTGCGTGGCCGTCACCGAAGTTTTCTTTTTGCGAATCAGCTTTCAGAAAAAAACCTCCCTGAGACACATAGGTCTGGCCACGTTTCAGCCCCTCAATTACTTCGACACTTTTCGTGTCACCACGTCCAATGCGAACAGCTTGCGCCTCATAGCCATCTCCCTCGTCGGTCTGAACGAATACCACATTGGTATCATTTAACGTGTGGACAGCGGATCGCGGTACAACGACCGGCAGGCGATATTCATCCAGCAGCACGTTGCCGATCACAAAAAGTCCAGGCCGAAAGTGTCCCTGTGAATTGGGTACAACCGAGCGAATGAAACCTGTCCGGCTAGTCTCATCAACCACAGGTCCCACATAGGATATTTCCCCTTCACTCTGGGGATACTCGTGACCAGCCGACAGCCGAATCGTTTGCCCCTTATGCACTTTGGGGAGATCTCGTTGATAAACGCGGAGATCGATCCAGACTGTGCTTGTATCTGCAACCGTGTAGGCCACATCTCCAGCAGCGAGGCTTTCACCTGGCGTGATGTGAAAGGCGACGACCGTCCCATCTATGGGGGCTATCAGATTAAACGGTCTGAGTGTTTCATTGCTCTCCATCTCCGCCAAAACCTCTCCTTTCTTCACCTGATCTCCGAGGCGGGCATGGATTTTAGAAACGATTCCATCGAAACGAGGACTGACATGCCCCATGGCATTTTCATTTATGCGCACTTCTCCAGGAAGACGCAGTTCGTCATGAATCTCTCCAGGCCCAGCCGTTGCTACACGTATCCCAAAGTCTTGCATGTCCTTTGAATCGAGCCGGATAGGGCCACCATGTTCGTCGCCATGACCGTCATGATTGCCGTGGTCGTCAGTATCCGCATGGTCGTCGTGCTCTTTATGGGCCTGATGGGATTCCCCGTGTTTCGCTTCTTCGGAGTGATCGTGTGCGCTCGCTTCGCCTTTTTTACTGGCGTGCGCGTCGTGCGTCTCGTGTTGCTCATGAGTCTCGCCGTGACCGACCTCTTCCTCGTGGTCGTGGCCAGCATGCTCCTGACCGCGTACTGTCACGGACGACCCCAGAACTATAAACCCGATAGAAAGTAATTTTATGTAGTTTGAAAATGTTTTCATGGAAATAATTATGAATTTAAAATTAAGGTAATGACGATTGATTGACTACTGTTGCAGGCTCGCTGGACGCGTCAGGGCCTCAATAGTCGCTTGAGCGGAGGCGTAGCGTTGCAGGGCGTCGAGATAAGCCTCACGCACCTCAAACAGAACTTCCCGGCTTTCCAGAACGGCAAGTTGAGTGTATTGGCCGCGCTCGTACCCGGCGTTGGTGTCGGCCAGTGTTTGCTCTGCACTGGGAAGCAGGTCTTTTTGCACTGAAAGCGCCTCGGCATGAGCACTGGCCAGTGTCCGATAGGCGCGGTTGAGTTGAATGAGCATCTCTCGCCGTACAGCCTCCCGCTCGTATTCTGTTGCTCTCACATGTGCTCGGGCGGTGCGAATATTCCCCTGATTCCTGTCGAAGAGGGGCCAAGGAATATTGACGCCCGCAACAAATCCGTAGTTGCCCATATCTTCGTTGTAATAACGAGCGCCGCCAAAGATCTCCACGTCGGGTATCGCACGCGCCTTCTCCAGCTCCAATGCAGCTTCACGGCTCTGGAGCACAGCTTCATATTGGGCCAGTTGCGCTGTGCTTGGTAACCGGGAAGCTAGTTGGGTAAAACCCGGTAATTCAGGTTCCAAAGCAACGTTGCCCTCAACCATGAAAGATGGTTCGGGCTCGGCTCCCCATAAAGCCGCGAGCGTGGTTTTAGCCGTAGATAAGTTACGTTGAGCTTTGTCCAAGGCAAACTGCTGTTGGCGAACGGCGAGCGTAGCGCGTGTCAGCTCCACCTGTGGCGAGCGGGCGGCTTCGACGAGTCGAGCGGTTTCGCTCTCGCTTTCCTGAGCCAGCGTCAACTGTTCTTTACGCAGTGCGACGGAATTCTGAGCCAGCAAGACATCGACAAAAGCCGCCCTGACGTTCGCTTCCAATTCGGTTAGCAAGACTTCACGTTGCCAGTCAACCAGAGCGCGCTCCTTTCGGGCTAGAGCGGTCCGGCGTTCTTGTTTGTCCGCCGTTTCAATGACTTGGCTGATCCCTAAAGTGAGTTCCAACCCTTGAACTCCGGTTATTGGACCGGTGCCCGAGAAGTTTTCCGCTTCAAAACCAATAACCGGATTCGGGGGTAAATCCGCCTGATCGATTTGTCCCTCAGCGGCTTCCGCTTCAGCAGCGTTTATATTGAGCCGAGGATCGTTGTCGATTGCTCGATGTAGGGCTGCTGCAAATGTAACTGGTTCCGGCTCAGAACCGGTTGGCGTTTGCGCGAATAGTGTCCCTAGAGGGATAGAAAAAATTAGAGTGTATGTGGATAAATATTTATAAAAGTACATGGAAAATCCTGATGCAAGTTGGTGACTGCGCGCCCGAATGGGGCATGCAAAAAGCGGCTCCAGAATGGAGACGCCCATCAACGTTGATCAGGATTTCAAATGCGTAGCACGACTGTCTCTGCTACCAGCAGACAAACATCTACACTATGCGGAGGAGCGCGTGTCGGAGTCGGTCCGAGAACTTTTTCAGCTTTCCAGACAAACTCGGGTCGCACAACTATTTCAGGAGCATCGGCGGGAAGATTATTAAGCAATGAATCACCGTCCCGCAAAGCAAGCATATCGACACTGCTTAGCTCAACATCATTACAATTGTTACATTCATGAATTGATGCTTCATCAGTTCCATGACAGCATTCCTTCACAGGATCAATGCTGGCAATATGTAATGATCCTGCCGCGTGCAGACACATTAATAACCCATCAACCCCACCCAGAACTCCGTTCCAAGCGACAAGGCCAATTAACAGGGCTACAATTTTCTTCTTAGCACGCACGTTTATCGATTTCAAGACGAGATGAGAGGGATATGTCAAGCACCTTCTTTCACTTGAATCAGGCTCAGTCCAAATAGAGCCATGTGTACGTAGGAGGAGCTCCATGGAAATGCGATCACATGAAATAACTGGGTGCGACAGAAAGCATTTTGGTCTAAAATCAATCTAAAGACGATTACTCGCCTTAGCAGGGCAAAACCGTAGATACGGTTCTGTTCTCTGACTCGCAAAATCGGGCTGCGACCAATCGCAACCAGCGGTACGTGTCGATTTCGCGGGCGCGTCGAAAATTAAAATATATACCTCTGACGAGGAAGCTCTGCGCGAAAATCTACTACGCCTCGGCGAGCGCACTTTGGCGATGGACTTTGCGAAATCAAATGACAAGGGCAGGCAATTGAATCGTCAGGGAATAGATCACGCCCAATAGACCTCAAAACTTATTATCAAGGAACTCCAACAGCGAATGCTTAAGAAATTTCACGTGGCGCCGCCAGAGCCCCGCCAGCGTATCGAACCGCCCCGCCGCACGTTCAGACGGAGCCAAAGTCGGAGTATGCGACAATCAATGTTAGGCGAACCAATATGGAAACCGGGAACACCACTCAGGAAATGAGGCCGCCGGAAGGCGTCCTCAGCGCTTCGCTCAGCGAAGGCGCTCCCACGCTGCTCATAAAAACTCAGGACGGGCTACGCCGAATATTCCCTTGGATTCACTTCATCAATGGAGACTACGAAAATCTTAACGAAATTGAGCGGATTACGCTTCATTATTCCTCGCATGAGGTCTGTATGGAGGGCGTTCGTTTGGAACCATTATTTGAACGCATAGCGAAATTCAGCGTCGAGTGGATCAAAGCGAACGATAAGCGACTCATGGCGCGATGTCCGCAAGGATCGCCATTTATTGAGAAAATCTCGATCTCTGAAAAGAATAACATCCAGCCTTCATCGGAATGATTTCCCACTGAACCCCCTTTGACTGAATGCCCTTCGGCAACCTCATATTAAGCATTTTTTCCGGTTCTATAGCCTACGTCTTGCTATGGAGTCCAAAGGAAATGCTTGCCGCCTCCGCCTATGCTTTTGGCGCACTGGCCGCATGGCAATTTTACTGCGAATGCAGTCGATCACGGAGCAAAAGCAAGCCCGCAAAACCGGAGGCCGTTGATAAAAATCCGGTGATTTTCCGGTTTGGCCGCTTCGTCTGGCGCCAATCCGAAGCGTGCCGCCACTGGTTTGTTTCCGGGCAAACGGGCAGCGGCAAAACCTTTTTCTTTCGACGGGTGATCTGGCAGCTTTGCCAGAATACGCCGAATTGGGGCGGACTTATTCTGGATGAAAAGGGCGCCTTTATTGAGGTCTTACAAGGCATCTTCAAAAATCACCCCGCCAAAGATGAAAGCGACTTGATTGTCCTGGAGGTCCGTCCCGACAACGCGCCTGCGGACTGGAAACCCAAGGTCACGTTCAACTTTCTCGAAGTGCCGGGTATTCCGTACTCCAATCATGCCAAGACGATTGTGGATGTCGCCAGTTCCCTTACTAAAAAAGGCAATGAGAATCCGTTTTTTCAGCAACAGGCGACCATCCATATCGAATGGGGATTTCGCTTTTTGAAAGCGCTTGGTCAGCCGGTTACCATCCTCAATTGCTTCGATCTGCTGACTGACGAAGAATACTTAGAAAAAATGGGCGAAACGCTGGCTGAGTTCGATACGCCGGAAGCAAATGAGGTGCTTGATCATTTCGCAACCAGCTACCTGAGTCTCAATGAAGAAACCTTTCGAGGGGTTCAATCGACCATCGCGGGTTATTTGAGTTACTTCACCAGTCCCCAAATTGCAGAGGTATTCTGCTCCGAGGAGCCGTCAACGTTCACCTTTACCGATCTGGACAAGGGTAAAATCGCCACGGTCGCCATGCCTCAGAAATTCTCGGTTGAGCGCCGCTATATCTACACGCTCCTAAAACTGAGCTTCTACAATCACGGCCTGCAACGCTTCGACAAGTCCGCCAAGGAACGCGAAGGCCTGAATCTGCTGGTTGGGCTCTTTGACGAATTCCAGAAGACAGCCACCGCCAACGAAGCGGGCTTGAGCGACTACAACACCGTGGACACCTTGCGGGAAGCGAGCGTCATGGTCATGACGGGCACGCAATCCACACAAAGCTTGGTTCCGCCTATGGGCGCGGATAAAGCCAAAGTCTTTATCGCCAACATGGGCAATCGGGTGATCTTCAAGGCTGCCGATGAAGAAAGCGCCAAAACCGCCGCAGACTGCGTAGGCAAGCGGGAAGTCTGGCGCAAGTCGCAAGGCGTCTCCGGGGGTAAACATTCGTTTAACAAGCACAAGGAAGATCGCTACATCATCCAGCCGTATGAATTTCGCAAACTGCGGAAGTTTGAGTGCGTGGTACAGCACTGCGAACAGGGTTGGAAGAAAATGACCGTGCCGCCCATTGGACTGGACGGTAAGATTTGCGACTGGTGGGCGAAGGCCAAGCGTAAGCGGTGAGTTAGTATTTGATTCAGAAATCAGCTTAATAAATTGGGTAGGAGGTCTTTAAATCCGCCTAGTCGAGCATCGCGGTAAATTCCGATACGATTCAATTTGGCATAGTAATCCAACGATCGTTTCACCCATACAATCCAGTATTCATTGAGCTTTCGAATATCGTGTCCTGACAAAATACATTCCCTGATTTCGACTTTGCTCCGATAAAGGTACTGAAGACCACGCTCTAAGTTGTCATGCCCTAGAAACATTGTCGGTATGCCATGATGGTAGGTCTCAAGATTCGGCTTTTCATCTAGAAAGTGCAGAAATTCATTTACGGATAACAGGGCATAGTGTGCGCATACGAGCCCCTTAAGCGATTTGCCATCGAATATTTTTGAAATCCATTCGACTTCGGCGTGTAGGCGCATGAGGAAATTCCATGCGTTAACACAATTCCGGCCAAGTGTTTCCGGCCAACCAATGTGATTTGTTTGCTGCCATAATGTTGTGCTGTCCGACTGGAATCTCCGACTAACTGGCAAATTCGCCATACCAAATATGATGTGTGGTTGCTCGGATTTGACGCTCATTGCTCCGGCCAATGCTTGAAAGCAAAACACAAGTAATTCGGGAATCGAGCGAGTAACAACCGATCCAGCCCAATCCCAATCGGGTGGGTCAACTAACTCTTGTATCAGTGAAGTTTGGCGATTGAATCCCTGATTCGCTGCTTCGATGCCTGCTAAACCCATGCAGAACACTTCTTTGAATACTGCTAAAGATTCAAAAGCTATTTGGGGAAAACTTTCAGGTTCCCAATCTTCTTGTGTGTATTGCGCGCGATCCCAAGACTCCCTGAGCTCAAACAGCTTCATGAACGCGATCTTAATTCTTGAATCAAGTTGGCGACGCCAGATTGTGCGATTCCCAATGGTCGCGTAGTTCAAGGCGTCCTCGTAGAATTCTCCTGTGGCATCTGACGGTTCAGGAAAGACAGGGATTACGCCGGGGGGCTCTTTTGAATAGGGCTGCAAAACATCAATCTGACCAGGTGGCTCCTTGGTGTAGTTTGGACTCACTTGTACTGGTTTTACCGTAGTAGGGGATGTTATTGCATTACTCTTCTTTGGTTTGGGACCTCCGCCAACTGGTGGAATGTCGGGAGGGATTCCATGCAAACAGTTTACCAACTGCCGAAATGCCTCTTCACGATCAACGGAATTGTGGAAGTTTACGCCAAAACGGGTCGATAAAGAATCTGGCGCACGACATGAACCGTCGGATAGACGGTATATGGGAATGAACTTCTTCGTTTTGAGGTCACGAATTAGCTCACCTTCGACGATGATAGTCTCATATCCTGCGCCTCCTGTTCTCGAATTCGCCTTCTCAATGTATGGGTCAGTGCAAACAATCAATATCCACTCAGCCTTGCCGATGGCCTCTCTCATGAAGTAGACAAAATCATCACCCGGCCCTAGGTGCAATTGATCCAATATGGCATCGACTCCGTGGCTCAGACGTAGTTCAGTCACGAATTCGCTGACCCACTGCTTGTGTTCAGGGGAATCGTGAGAATACGATATAAATACTCTTGGGGCTGCTTTGCCGTCCATGCCTAAATTAGGCTCTCTACAAAGCTGATTTCTGCAAGTACGAACGTTTTAGCTGCTGTAAAATATCGGGAAGCAAGGAAGTACAGCCTATGTGTCAGATGTTGATCGCCTGATTCCAGCATTTGGTTAGCAGTAATTCAAAATCATTATTTCTTACTTCCTCCCTTATATCTTTACCAGTTATTGGAACAATAAGAGTCTCCTCCCGACTCCTGCGGCCCCTAAACGGAGTAATTGCCAAGCTTACTTACCATAGGCGCTGGCCAACTTATCAACAGTGGACAGATGCAACTCGGGGCTCGGTCTGCTGATCGCTGCCGGAGCCACATGGCTTTTTTTTGCAAGTGAACGGAGCGGCTACGTGCTCACTTTTTTCGGTGCGCCGGGAGTGGAATCCAAGGAAATGCCGTTTGATCGGCAAAACGCTCGAATGGTTTTTGCGGTCGGCATTTCATTGGCACCCACTTCACGCTCAAAGTAGGCTCCAAACTCCCGTATCGTGTATTTTTCTTTTGGATGCTCTAAGATGTAGAGCAGCAAATGGAATTGCCAAAACTGTCCGGGGTCATGGTCCCACCGACCGTTCTCGCAAAATTCGCCGTCTTTGAGGAATTCGAGGATGTCAGCGGTATCACGGAAAAAATCCGCACGGTTCTCAATGATCGCTCGCTCGATATAGCTTAGCGTCAGTCGCTTTAATCGGAAATCCGGCGAGTTATCGGAACTGTCGGTATGCCTTTTCCAAGCTCGAATCAATAAATAGGTCCCCGGGTCACGCCTGCCAATTCTGTGCCTATCTAGCAATATCAACAATTCTTTACGGCTTAGCCCGCCGTAGGCGCAGGTTAGACGTTTTTCGACTTCGGGCGCAATCTTCGCAAAATCCGTTAAGGCCTCATTGCCCCCATCGCTGCAAGTAGTCTTAAAAAGTCTGTCGCGTGATTTTTCGGTTGAAGCGCTGCCAGGCGGGGGCGATGCGTTGTCGATAATTTCATTATCAACAATCTGTCGTATCTGCCTCCTAAGACTCTCTGATGATCGCCAAAGATCATAAAACGCAGCTAATCTTGCCTCGGACTCACTGCTCATTAATTCATGTATAAAGTCCTCGCTGGCCACCAGTGGACAATTATCAACTCCAGACATTATTTTCAGAAATTAAAATTCATCATAAAACGGACTATTGGTCGGATGCACCAATCCGTCAAAAAATTCCATCGTCCTGATAATTCGGTAATACTCCCTCAGCGAGATTCCCTATTCTTTCCAGAGAAATGCGATATACTCTGAACATGGATATGAAATTGCAGAGCGACACTTCGGGATTCTTGAGTATGCTGATTCAACACCCCGCAATTCAAGGCGACATCGCGAGTTTTGCTTCAGCAATTATTAGGCAAGCATTGACAGATTCAAGTATCCGCAGGCAAGTTATCGACTCGATTCCTAAGTCTGAGATTATCGAAATTATCGGGGCGAATGCCCCGGTCGAAAAATCTGAAAAGTCGAACGTACCCGAAAAACTTGGAAGGCAGCAAATTAGCGGTAGGGACGCAGCAAGGATTCTAGGCTATAATCCTCGCTACTTCAGCCGAAGGGCCAAGGATTGGGGCTTAACAAAGATCAGGATGTCGAGAACATCATGTCGGTACTATCTGGATGAAGTGAACCGGATTGCCGAGGAGCGCGGGATTCGCAAAGCGACCTGAGTTCAAATGTGACCTCAAAAGATTGCCAGGCTTTTGTGGCCTTTCTTCTCTAGGTAACTCCGGGCTGTTGTCGTTACTTCAGAATGTCCAAGTGCTTTTGAAGCGACGTAGATGCCAAATTGCTCCGTGAGCTGCGAACCAAATTCCTTGCGCAATTCGTGGATCGCATTTCTTTGCGTGATTCCCTGAGTGTGCAACCAAGCGATAAGTCGCTTGAAATGATGGTCGCATCGATAATAATGGTATCTCACGGAAGGTTTTGGTTTGCGATTGCTTTCAATCACAAAGCTACCGGAGGCCTCTTCTTTAAATTTCGCGAGTAGCTCCACGACGGTTGCATCGACATCAATCACGCGTTCGCTCGATGCTCCTTTTACGTCCCCATACTCGGTTGCTTCGACGCGAATTTTATTCGATTTAAAATCGACGTTGGTCCAGAGCAGGGTATCCGCTTCGCTTCGCCGCATTCCGCACCCCAAGCACAGCAAGATTATCTTAAACTGCTCACGTTTTGATAGTGCTTTATTGAGAGCGATCGTGCTTTTCCGCATCTGTTTATCGTCAATAGCCGGAAGATCAGACAGTTCCGCGTACAGCTCTTCTTTCGCCTTGTTTGCCAAGGACATGAAATCGACCTCAGACTTGTACTGTCGAGTCGTAGAGCCACCGATTACGAGTCCATCGAAAGGGTTTTGAGGTAGCTTAAAAGTGAGGTGCTTAACATACTTCGGACTAAATAAAGCTTTTGAGTTGCGTAGGAGTGATGTCACGGTGGCCTTCCCCCGTCTTTGGGCAATGGGGTCTTGCTCTAGTCCATCAAGATAGTTCGCCCTCCACTGCATTATTCTGCTAGCGCTCAAGTCCGATATCTTTATCGAGTCAACCCTGTTGCGCCACGCTTTAACAGCCTCGCCACGGTGATAGCACCGTGATTTGTCCGCAGGGATACGAAAGACGCCGCTGACTACGGTTCGGAATTTTCGCGAATAGTCGGTGAAAGTTGTCTGTTTTATTAGCCGAAGGCGGCCAATTTCTTCCAGAAATTGGCCAACGGTTGGATCATCAACCGCCACAGTCTTTTTTTGTTTGTACTTTTCAAGAGTAGCTTGGGCACCGTTAGCACGGTTGTACATGTAGATTTCCAATGCTTTCTCTGCGGCAACCTCTTTGTTGCCTGTACCCAATTTGAAACGCTGTTGCTTGCCTCCGACGGACATATAAATCTCATACTCTGGGCTGGTGTAGGTGGAGCCATCTGTACGTTTGAACGAATTCTTGCGGATACGGTCATACCAATAGTCTAGTGTTCCTTTGGACGATTTCATGTATTCAATCTTAGTATTTCTCGTCGAGGCAAGCAAGCCTTAGTTGCTTATTTGTTGCTTAAATTGGGGGTGCTGAGTCCTGCCTAGATATGCCAAGCTCAGAATTCAAACTTCATCAATAATTTCATAAATCGCTAATTAACATATATTTGAATAACAAACCTGTCAGAACATGAAACAACTAGGCATACATAAGCAGAGGACTGAAAATCCTTGTGTCACGTGTTCGATTCACGTTCTGGCCACCATTTTAGAAAACCCGCTTGGTCTACGACTGAGCGGGTTTTTTTTATGGGCAAAATCAGCCGTTGATGGCGCGGCTCGGTATCTCTGCCCGGAGCGAGACCGGGGTGGGGCGCAGGGTGTGGCCTTCGTGCCAGGTGCCGTCCACATGGGTGCCGAGGGAAATGGTGTTCGGGCCGCAGTGGTTGCGGTGGAGCAGGGAGTTGAGGATGTCCACGGCGGCGGCGCCGATAGCGTCCCGGTGCTGGATGATGCCGCTGACGCCGGCTGGCTCATCCAGTGCGCTGAGCGCGACATAGCCGACATCGCCGGGGACTGCGATCCCGGCCTGCTCAAGGGTGCGCATGATGAGCATCCCGCGACCGATGATAACATCCGGCCGATAGCGCCGGAACCAGTCCAGGACGTTGCCGTCCAGCATGTCCGGGGTCAGAATGAGGGCGGGGATGTCACCGGTTTTCTCCGGCCAGCCGACGGCGTAGGCAGCCTCCCAGCGGTGGCCGACGCGCTCAGCCAGCGACTGGTAGAGGATCATGCCGGGGCGCTTGTAGCCCTTGGCCCGGAGGTGGTGCAGCACGAGCATCATGTCGTTGTAGTAGTTGGGGACGACATGGTGAAAGTGCCCGTACTGGAAAGCCCGCTCGACCATGACCACGGAGAAGCGCTTCCAGTCCATATCGAGCGTCGCTGAGGGGTCGGCCATCGGCCCGATGATGATCCCGCGAACACCCCGCGCGCGGAGGACCTTACTGAGGCGCTGCGGGGTCATGCCGTCGTTCCAGGCGTTGAAGTACTGGAGCGTGTAGCCGAGGGTGCGTGCGCGCTCGGTGGCGCCCTCGATCAGCTTTTGCGCGCTGTTGCTGGATAGCCATCTGCCCTCCGGCGATATGTCTGAAACCAGTGCGATGACGTTGAAGTCTTCGCGCACCTTTAAGCCGCTGCGGTAGGCAGCCAGTGCGCTCAGCGCCGGGTCGGGCGCATAGCCGAGGCGTTGCGCGGCTTCTTTGACACGCTTCACCGTTTCTGTGGGGATGGAGGCGTCTTCACGCAGGGCCATCGAGACCGCCGACACACTTAAACCAAGGTCGGCGGCAATGTCTTTGAGGCGTACACGTGCTTTATTTGTCTTACTCAAATGTTTCAGTAAGGTGCGCGTTGTACATAGGGGCTGTCAAGCGGTATTCTGGGGACATGAGTAAGCAATCCCGCCCGAATGTCCTCCTGATCGTGGCCGACGACCACCGCTTCGACGCTCTCGGCTGCATGGGTAATCCCACCGTGCAGACGCCGTATTTTGATGAGCTGGCGCGCACGGGTTTCCTGCTGAGGCATCACCACTGCATGGGCGGTATGCAGGGGGCAGTCTGCGTCCCCAGTCGTGCGATCATCTACACCGGCAAGGACCTCTTTACGGCCATGACGGCCACCGACCCCTGTCAGGAACGAGCGATGGGCACGATTGCCCCGGAAAACCTCATGCTGCCCGAGCACTTCCGCAACAACGGCTATCAGACGCACTTTGTCGGCAAATGGCACAATGACAAAGTGAGCCTGAATCGTGGCTTCGAGGGGGGGGGATCGATTTTCCTCGGGGGGATGGGACGTCAGGACGACATTCCGATCCGTCCCTACGATCCGACCGGAGAGTATCCGCAGGAGCTTGTTACCTCCGCTGGTGGCTTCTCCACCGAGGTCTTTGCCCGCAGTGCCCGTGAGTTTCTGCATGCGCGCGATGAGGAGCGGCCCTTTTTCCTGACAGTGGCCCTGACTTCGCCGCATGACCCGCGCATGCCCCCCGAGCCCTACGCCTCGCTCTACCGCCCCGAGGACATTCCGGTGCCGGCGGATTTTATGCCGGAGCATCCCTTTGACAACGGCGAGCTCATGATCCGCGATGAGACACTCGCCCCGCATCCGCGCACCCCCGAGCGCGTGCAGAAGGAAGTGGCCGACTACTACGGGATGATCTCGCACCACGACGCCTTTATGGGCACGATCATGTCGCAGCTGAAGGTCCAGGGCCTGTGGGAAAACACGCTCGTCATCTACACCTCCGACCATGGGCTATGCGTGGGCAGCCACGGGCTGATGGGTAAGCAAAACGTCTACGACCCGAGTGTGCGTGTGCCACTTATCATCGGTGGGGGTGCCGCTCCTCAGGGCTGCAGCGACGCGATGACGAATCACACGGACCTGATCTCGACCTTGAGCTCGCTGGCCGGTCTGCCCGCTGTCGAGGGCAGCGACGGGGTCGACATGAGCCCCTACATGCTCAAGAGCGAAGAGCCGCCCGCCCGTATCCTGACCGCGGCCTACAAGGACGTGCAGAGCATGGCCTCGGATGGGCAATGGAAGTTTATCCGTTACCGCCACAGTGAGCGTCGCGATTGTGGTACGGAGCGCATCCAGCTTTTCCACCTCGACGAGGACCCATACGAGCTTAACGACCTGAGCGAGGTCCCGGCCTGCGCTGAGCAGATCGATCGCCTCAGCAAAGCCGAGGAGGCTTGGTGGTCGACCCGGCCCTTCGCCTGATTCGAGTGTTAGTCGCGGACAGAGCCTACTTTAGCCGCAGCACGAGCGAGCGCCGGAAGGCGGGTAACTGTACGCCCTCAGCTGTGCGCTCGGCGACGGTTTCGCGATCTTCCCACGGGTCGTAGCAGGTGATGGTCTGCGTGCGGGGCAGCGAATCGGGGAGGGCAAAGGTGCTCGGCTGCCGTAAGGGAGCTGGCTGGCCATCGATGATTTCACTGCGCCAGTCAGAGGAGGTGTCGCGCAGCCAGATGAGGGACTGGCAGCGGCCGCTAAGGCCGTAGGCCCGCAGGTCATCTGTTTCCCAAACAGAGGTATGTACGGGGCCGTCCCCGGCAGGATTGAAGCCCTCGATGGCGCGTGCGAAGCGTCCGTAGTGCCACCACAGGTTGTGCTTGGTGACGTAGTAGTCCCAGTGCCACATCTGCCCACAGCCCGCCGATCCGCTGAAGAAAGGCGCGAAGATCAGGTCGTGCAGGAGCAGCCCCTCGGTATCGGACGCATAGAGTTTGGCCGGGGCGGAGTGGTTCGCCTCGACCGCGCCGGTCTCTGCCAGGATGACGGGCAGGTCGGGGGCCATTTCCCGCAGGGTGTTGACGGCATCTGCGCACATCAGGTCTGCCGGTCCCTGGCACTGCGTGAAACCCGCCGCCGGATCGAGATAGCGGTGGACCTGCACGAGGTCCATCGGGCGCATGGTCGCGTAGTCGGCGTAGAGGGCGTTCTGGCTTTCCCGGTCAAAGGAGCCGAGGCTCTGCATCACGCGGTGCCGGGGGAAGCGCTTGCGCAGCTCAGGCAGCATGAGGCGGGTCCACTGCGGCCAGTGGGAGCTGTTCACGGAGTTCATTTCGTTCCACAGCTCCCAGCCGAAAATCGCGGGATGCTCGGCATAGCGTTCACTGAGCCAGTCGAGTTTTTTCAGGTAAAGGGCCTGCCCGTCGGGATGGGTGAGGAACGCGTCCATATCCTCCGCACAGCCGCCGTTGGCCTTGGCGTAAACGGGCTTGTCGAAGGAGGCCGCGCCGGGAAAGATCTCCGCCTGGGCCTGGGTCGAGATCGACCGGAAATGGTCGAGGGTGAGCTTTACGCGGATGCCACGCTCATGCGCCATCTTCAGGACCCGGTCGAGCCGCGAGGCAACCCGTGGGCAAAAGACACCGGCCTGCTCCGGCTCAAGGTCGAAAAAAGCATGCCCCAGCCACAGGCGCATGTAGTTGCCGCCTGCATCGGCCAGCCGCTTGATCCACTGTGCGTAGAGGTCCAGCCCCTCCTGCTCGTTACTGATAAAGCGCGGGAAGCAGAGGTTCAGGCCGATGGGGATAAACGTTTTTCCGTTCTCCTCAAAGTAGCGGACGGGAGTGGATGATGGCGTAAGGCCGGATGTGTCTTGCATGGCTGCGGTCATTGGGCTGTTCGTAAAACCTCACGGTGGCAACGTCCTCGCTGCGAAGCAAGGGCGGTGATTCTCGCTATTGAGAAGATGGGGGATGGCCGCCTACAGAGTGCTTTCCTGGACGGCCTGACGGTAAGCGCGCGGGGAGGTCTGGAAGTGCTTGCGGACCCAGGCGGAAAAGTGCGGCAGCGAACTGAACCCGTACTCCATAGCGATACTCTTGACCGTGAGGGAGTGGTCCATGAGCGCAGCCTGCACGGCGCGCCTGCGCAGCTGCTCGCGGTACTGCCCGGCGGACAGCCCCGTCTCGCGGAGAAAGAGCCGGTTGAACTGGCTCAGGCTCAGCCCCACCTGTACGGCCAGGTCCGCCGTCGTCATCGGGTCGGTCCAGCTCTGTCGCCCGATTCGCTGGAGTGCGTCGCGTATGCGCGGGTCGAGGTGGCTTGGGCTCGTCGTCGGCACCTTGAGCGATCGTAGCAGTTTTAGGGTTTGGCTCGTCCACTGCGCGAAAATCTCCTGCAGCTCGAAGTACGGGTCGAGGCCGAGTTGGACATTGCGCAGGTGGGGGTCTGCCTGCGGGAAGTGCTGCTCCACATAGTGGAGGAGCCGCTCACTGATCTGGGTGTAGGACCGGACCTCACTTGCGGCAACGCTGTGGCTATGGCTGCGATCAAAGAGTGGAATGCCGGTCGGCCACTCCAGCGTGAACCGGATTGATAACAGCTCAGCATCTTCGCTGAAGGTTTGCAGCCCGTCCTCGGCGCGGGGAAAAATCCACTGCCCGGCGGCGTAGGTTTCGCGCTCCTGCCCAAAGCGCAAAAGCAGGCTCCCCTTGCGCAGCAGCCAGGCCGCCTGCGGGTGCGGGCAGTAGGTCTTCATGTGTGAAGGGGAGCGGTTGATGTAAGCCCAGTGGATGCATGTACTGAGTTTAGACATCCAATCAAAAGGCATTAATTCCCCGTCTGCTACCATCATGTGCGCAAAATATATAACTTAATCCGAACTTGTTGCAATCGTATAGACTGGGGTCTGGAGTGGGCTCTGTCAGGATCGAAACCATGACGCAAGTGATGATCCCGATGGAGATGGAAGAAGCTGGCCAGTACGATGTTATCGTGGTGGGCGGCGGTTTGGCAGGCTGCGTGGCAGCGGTAGCCAGCGCCCGTAACGGTGCGCGCACCTTGCTGGCCGAGGCGATGCCCTATCTGGGCGGGAACAGCACGACGGGCTTGCCGTTGGCGACATTTCGCACCGCGCACGCGCCGGAGCTCGCCGTGGCAGGCATCCCGCTGGAGCTGATGGACCGACTCTCAAAGCGCGGCGCGTTCACGCGGGATGTTCGCGAGGAGGACTGGCTACCCGTTGACTGCGAGGCGCTGCAAATCGAGCTCACGCATCTCCTCGATGAGGCCGGTGTCGAGCTGATCACTCATGCTCCGCTCCTGCACCTGGGGCGCGAGGACGGCCACTTGCGGGTGGCGGATTTTTACAGCAAAGACGGAGTCCTGCGCACCCGTGCGAAGTGCTTTGTCGATGCCAGTGGCGATGCTCAGGTGGCCCGACTGGCGGGGCTGCCCACGCCGATGGGACGGCAGCGCGATGGTAAGACGCAGGCCATGACGTTGGTTTTTACGCTGGGCGGCGTGGCTAAGGAGAAAATGTCTTGGGATGAGATTCAACAGACCTGGGATCGCCTGCGGGCAGAGGGTAAGAACTGGCGCAATCCGCGCGACGGAACCGCGCTCTCCGGGGCGCAGGAAGTCCCCGGTAAGCCCGGCGTTTACATGATGAATGTCACCCGCATCCTCGTGGACAAGGGGACGGACAGTCGTCAGCTGGCGCAGGCCGAGAAGGAGGGTCGCTACCAGATCGAGGAGTTCATCGAGGAGTTTCTGAGGCCCCATATTCGCGGCTATGAAAACTGCTACCTGACGCAGATCGGCTGGAAAATCGGCGTGCGCGAGACGAGGCGTATTCAGGGCCAGTATGTCCTGCAGGCCGAGGACCTGACCTCCTGCAAAGTCTTTGACGATGCCATCGCCTGTAACAGCTATCCGGTGGATATTCACAGCCCGGATGGCGGGGCGACGTTGTACAACCATCGCTTTCTGCCCGAGGGTGCTTACTACACGATCCCGTTCCGCAGCCTGGTCGCGGAGGGTGAAAATAATCTGCTGGCCTGCGGGCGCTGTGCTTCGGCTTCGCACGAAGCACTGGCCGCTGTCCGCGTATTGCCGGCGGCGATGGCCACGGGGCAGGCTGCCGGGACGGCTGCCGCTCTGGCGTGTGATTTGCCCGGCGTTATCGATGGTCTGGACATTGCCCACCTGCGCGAAACACTCGCAGCGCAAGGCGCGATCATTGGATAAATCCGCTAACGCTCAGGTGTGACTGCCTCGCTGGTTGGCCGGGTTTGCACCTGACCGGTGAAGCTGTCATTGCCGGGGCGTGAGTCGCTGCCGTTGATGCCGACGGTGGCGTGAACTTCCGTAAGATCCGAGGCATTCAAGGGGTCCGGTGTGATCTGAACTGGCTGCACGTAAACGTCGCCCGGGCCGAGGGCACCGAGTGCGATGGATTCCTCGTGGTCGGAGTACTCGATGGTCAGCCAGACCTCGCGCAGGTACTCCGTTCCGCGGTTTTCGACCATGACTTCGATCAGCCCGGATGGGGTGCCCTCTGCGGTGCTCACACTAAACCCTGCGGTGGCAGCGTCGAAGATCCCGCGCTGGTTGCGCTCGAGGATGCGCTCGATGTTGAGAATTCCTTGGCCGACGAATTCGTCCTTACCGGGCGTGGCCCCTTCGTTGGCGTTGTCGAGGACGGTTCCTATGGCCTCGTGCGCACTCATCCCCGGCTCCTGTTGCAGGACGAGTGCGATGGCTGAAGCCACCAGGGGCGCACTGAAGGACGTACCCGATACACTCGCGTAGCGGTTACCGTTCCAGGCGACCGGTACGCCGACACCGGGCGCGGCGATATCGACCTGCGGCCCGTAGTTGGAAAAGGAAGCGGGCTGGCCCAGCGCATCGACGGCAGCCACGGCGACGACGTCATCATAGGCGGCGGGGTAGGCGACCTGCCCGGCCCCGTCG
The DNA here is from genome assembly GCF_019603315.1 of Ruficoccus sp. ZRK36. Taxonomy (NCBI): domain Bacteria; kingdom Pseudomonadati; phylum Verrucomicrobiota; class Opitutia; order Puniceicoccales; family Cerasicoccaceae; genus Ruficoccus; species Ruficoccus sp. ZRK36. The sequence continues at coordinate 3,270,550 of NZ_CP080649.1, read as the reverse complement.
TTACCGACGGATGCCACCATGATGACATCATGTGCGGCAGCGTACTTGACCGCTTCTCTGAGGACGCGGCTGTCTCCATAGGCACCCAGGCTCATGCTAATAACCCGAGCTCCCTGATCCACGGCCAACAGAATCGCCTCGGCCACCCGAAAGGTATCGCTCCGGCCTTTGTCATCGAGCACGGGCAGACTCAGGATGGTGGCGCCCGGGGTCAGCCCCGGTACGGGTGATTCCTGCCCGGCGATCAATGATGCGACGGCGGTGCCGTGGCCGACTGGGTCGCTACGGCCCTCGCGGGTGAGGGTGAGCAGGTGCGCATCCTTGAGGTCGGCGTGGTCCGTCTCCACACCCGAGTCGAGCACGGCCACGATGACGCCTTCGCCCCAGCTGGCATCAACTTCATCCACGCCGAGAAATTCCAGCACTCCCGCCCCAAAGGCGGCGTTGTGGGCGGAGAGGTAGGGCGAATCAGCGACAGGCGGCGGCGGGGTGATGGGAAAGTTGTAGCCGACCTGATCGGGGGCGGCCCCCAGACGTTTCCAGATCGGATCATAGGTGCCGATGCGGATGGCATTGAGGCCCGGTAAAAGGTCCCGTACGTCTACACCCTGCGCACGCAGCCAGGCCAGTGCCTGCTCATACTCATCCTGACTGTCAAAGACCAGCGTAGCCTCACCCCGCAGGGAGCCCGCCGGTGCTTCCGGGTAATTCAGGGAAAAGGGCTCGGACGAGATGGGCGCGGCTTTGGTCTCAGAAGGAGGCGGGGAAGGGGACTCGGAGAGGAATGACTGAGCTGCGGGCTCTCCTGCCTCACGGGAATGCGAGGCGCGCCCGAGTGACCAGGCAAGCCAGGCGCTCAGGCCGAGCAGGGCAACGGTCAGGATGAGTGTGAGAGCTTTTTTCATCATCGCGGAGCGATTCACATCAAGCGCCGCGAGCGGTTTTCAGCCTGCGACGTGTGATACAACACCGTTGCCTAGAGAAAGTTTAAACCGCTGGCGAACGAATTTCCTGCCGCGTAAAGCGACCAGAAAGATGGATTCTCCGCCGATACTCAGGATGACCTGCGGCTCTGACGCGCAGATGCGACTCTGGATAAAACAAAGGCTCACCGGGATCATCCCGGTGAGCCTTATCGTGGGCGGTGACTTGGATGCCGCCCGTTTTGCTTCATTGAGAAGTTACTTGGCGGAAGCCTGATCGATAGACTTCTGCACGTAGGGGGCCATGATCTTGTAGCCGTCGGTGTTCGGGTGCAGGCCGTCGTTAGCGAGGTTGGCAGGCATCTGGTTGTTTTCGTCCACCATCACGTCGTAAAGGTCGAGGTAGATCGCGCCTTCTTCCTTGGCGATCTTCTTGAGGCCTTCGTTGAGCTTCTGGATTTTGGCCGGGGGGCGCAGCTTGGTGCGCTCCAGGCGAGCCTGGCGGTCTTTGTGGTAATCCGAAACCGGCAGGATCGAGCAGATGATCATCTGGATGCCGTTCTTGCGGCAAGTCTCAGCGATCTGGCGCACGTTGTTCAGCGTAGCTTCGGCGGAGAACTTTTTCGGGATGTCGTTGGTGCCACCGAGGAACCAGACCACGTCCGGCTTCAGCGCGAGCACATCCTGATCGAGGCGGCCGACCATCTGGGCGGTGTCCTGGCCACCGATGCCGCGGTTGATGTAGCCCATGTCGGGGAAGTCGCGGTCAAGCTTCCACATGTCCGTGATGGAGTCGCCGAGGAACACGACGCGCGTGGTGCCGGCTTCCTTGGCGGGCAGCTTGGCGTTCTCGTCCTGGTAGCGGCGGAGCTGGTCAGGGTCGGGGAGGCTGTCAGGCGGATTGGCCGGACCATCGATGACCTCGACGCTCAGGTCGTCAAACCAGACCGTGCCGGTGCCTTCCCACAGGAAGCACTGCATGTTGACGTTTTCGGTGCCTTCGGGGACGGTGACGGTGGTCGTCAGCTCGGTCCAGTCGAAGTCGCTGGAGGGCGCCTTGAGCCAGCCGCTTTGCTTGTAGATATCCTGATGGATGTCTTTATTATCCGGAGCGCTGAAGGCGAAGCGGATCACGCCGGCGGGCATGCTGCTGGTGGCCTTCAGGTTTTCACCCTTCATCCAGGCGGTGACGCGGATCGTCTGGCCGGGGATGAACGGCAGCTTGCTCTGGCCCATGGCGATGCGCACGGGCTTATCCGAGGAAAGGCGCAGGGAGTACTTCCCGCTGTGAGCGGTGGAGTCATCCACGAGGACCATGGACAGGTCGCCTTGCCCGACAACGTCAGCATTTTTGGCCGGTGCCTTGGGGAAGAACGACGAGTAGTAGCGCGGATTCTGCTTCGAGCTCAGTTGCTCAAAGGACGGGTTCTGGACCAGGTTTTCACCGGCCCGTGCGTGGGAGAGGGTCAGCGTGGCGAGCACGCTCAACAAGCTCAGATGGATCAGTTTGCTTTTCATGATGGGAAACAAAGGAGATAAAGGCCCTTTGGGAAGGCCGTGCAGGAAAGGCCTAAGCATCTCTTAGGACGCTACTGTCTCGCCAGTCAATTTTTGCTCACACATACGTGTAAGCTGTAGACTCAGGTTGAAGCCCGAAAGCGTTTCAGATCGACCCCATTGAGGATCGGTTGCCCGCTCAGATCTCGAATTACTCTTGCTCGCGGTAGGCTTACTTTTCGGAGGCGGCGTTCGCCTGGCTCTTGTTGGCTGGTGCTGGCTGAGAGGTTGTATCCTCGGGAGCGATAAAGCGGATCTCACCATCCACGAGATAGTAGGTGGAGCTATCGGTAGTCTTTCGCACATCCTCGTCGCTCAGGGAGTACTTGAGGCTGCGAATCTGCGCCACGCTCATCTTTTTTGCGCTGAGGTCAAAGAGACTGTCGGCGAGCCATCCCGAGGGCAGCGGGTGATCGCGGGACGCGATGTTGAACAGCATGCAGCTGTTATCGAAAAGGGCATGGGAAGAGCTACAGGTAAGAACAAGGACTGCTCCCAGCAGACAGTGTCTGAACGGAAGGGGTATCATGCCTATTTGCAAGTAGGGTCATGACTCGGGGGTGGCAATCCTAATTTGATCAAGCTGTCTCATTTTGGGGGTATGATCTGTATTGCCAGTTGCTGTGATTACTCTTAGGACAGAGACGTGAAATTTTGACGCAGGGCGGGCCGTTTTGTCCCAGAAATGGCGGTGCCTGTAGATGACTGGTGTGTACGGTGTTGGCTTTTTAGTCAGTTGTTATATAGTATCTTATGAATGTTTCCGCTCGACTTCGCACAGCGAAAATCGGGTGGAACGCTTTGTGCAAATCCGTTCACCATGAGTATGGACTTAAACACTTTTACCCAAAAGGCCCGTGAAGGCTTTATGGAGGCGCAGGCTGAGGCCCGCCGCCGCAATCACCAGCAGATCGACACCTGGCATCTGCTGTTCTCTCTCTTGAACCAGCAGGACGGCATCGTGCCGGCCATTCTGGAGAAGCTCGATGTGCAGCCCAGCGCAGTGACGCTGGCCGTCGGGCGCGAGCTGGATAAGCTCCCCGCTGTCACCGGGGACGTGGACGCTTCGCGCATCTACATCACCCAGGCGCTGCAGGACGCTATCACCAAGGCCGAGGCTGCCGCCAAGCGCCTCAAGGACGAGTACATCAGCGTCGAGCACCTCTTTCTCGGGCTGCTTGAGTCCGGTGACGCCAAGCTGAAGAAGCTTTTCTCCAGCGTCGGGCTCACTGCGGACAAGGCCCTCACCGCCATGCAGCAGGTGCGCGGTAACCAGCGTGTGACCTCCGAGAACCCGGAGGCCACCTACGAGGCGCTGAAGAAGTACGGCATCGACCTGGTCGAGCAGGTCAAAAAGGGCAAGCTCGACCCCGTCATCGGGCGCGACGAGGAAATTCGCCGCGTCATCCGCATCCTCTCGCGCAAGACGAAGAACAATCCCGTGCTCATCGGCGAGCCCGGCGTCGGTAAGACTGCCATCGTCGAGGGGCTGGCTCAGCGCATTGTGCGCGGGGACGTGCCCGAGGGCTTGAAGGACAAGACCATCTTCGCGCTCGATATGGCCTCGCTCGTGGCCGGTGCCAAGTACCGGGGTGAGTTCGAGGAGCGCCTTAAGGCCGTGCTGCAGGAGATCAAAAGCAGTGACGGGCGCATCCTGCTCTTCATCGATGAGCTGCACACCATCGTCGGCGCGGGTAAGACCGAGGGCGCCATGGACGCGGGTAACATGCTCAAGCCCATGCTCGCCCGTGGTGAGCTGCACTGTATCGGTGCCACCACGCTCGACGAGTACCGCAAATACATCGAAAAGGACGCGGCCCTTGAGCGCCGTTTCCAGACCGTCATGGTCGATCAGCCCACGGTCGAGGACACCATCTCGATCCTGCGCGGGCTGCGCGAACGCTTTGAGGTGCACCACGGTGTGCGCATCCAGGACAACGCCCTGGTGCAGGCCGCCGTGCTCTCGCACCGGTATATTTCCGACCGTTTCCTGCCCGACAAGGCTATCGACCTTGTCGACGAAGCCTGTGCCGAGATCCGCACTGAGATGGACTCCATGCCCGCCGAACTGGACGCGCTGAACCGCCGCGTCATGCAGCTGGAGATCGAGGAGGCCGCCCTCCAGAAGGAAAAGGACGACGCCTCGAAGAAGCGCCTCGAAGACCTCCGTAAGGAGCTGGCCGAGCTGCGCGAGCAGACGCACGCTATGCGCACACGCTGGGAAAACGAGAAGGCCGAGCTGGGCAAGGCCCAGAAAGTCCGCGAGCAGATCGAGCAGGTCCGCCGCGAGATGGAGCAGGCCGAGCGTGATTACAACCTGCAGAAGCTCGCGGAGCTGCGCCACGGTAAGCTGCCTCAACTCGAAGACGAGTTGAAGAAACTCGAAGCCCAGGAAAAGCAGGAGGTACGCTCCGGCGACACCCTTGTGAAGGAGGAAGTCTCTGCCGAGGAGATCGCCGAGATTGTGGGCCGCTGGACGGGCATACCCGTCTCGCGTCTGGTCGAGGGCGAAAAAGAAAAGCTCCTGAACCTGGAGAACATCCTGCACGATCGCGTGATCGGGCAGGACGAGGCGGTGACGCTCGTCTCCGAGGCTATCCTGCGCGCCCGCTCCGGCATCAAGGACCCGCGCCGCCCGATCGGCTCGTTCCTCTTCCTCGGGCCGACCGGGGTGGGGAAGACCGAGCTGGCCAAGACCCTCGCGGAGTCGCTCTTTGACACCGAGCAGAACATCGTCCGCCTCGACATGTCCGAGTACATGGAAAAGCACGCGGTGGCCCGCCTCATCGGCGCGCCTCCCGGCTACGTCGGCTACGAGGAGGGCGGTCAGCTCACCGAGGCCGTCCGCCGCAAGCCGTACTCCGTCGTGCTCTTCGACGAGATCGAAAAGGCGCACCCGGACGTGTTCAACGCGCTCCTGCAGATCCTCGACGACGGTCGCCTGACCGACTCGCAGGGCCGCAACGTGGACTTTAAGAACACGGTCATCATCATGACCTCGAACGTCGGCTCACGCTTCCTCATTGACGGCTTTGCCGGTGGGGAAATCCCCGAGTCTGTCCGCGAGTCCGTCATGACCGAGCTGCGCGCCGGATTCCGCCCGGAGTTCCTCAACCGCATCGACGACATCGTGCTCTTCAAACCGCTTACGCTCGAAGAGATCACGAAGATCGTGGACCTGCTGGTGGCCGACCTCAACCACCGCCTCGAAGACCGTGGCGTCAAGGTCGCGCTCGACGCAGACGCTCGCTCGTGGGTGGCGGAGAAGGGCTTTGATCCGGTCTACGGTGCCCGTCCGCTCAAGCGCTTCCTCCAGAAGCAGGTCGAGACGCGCCTGGCCCGCGCCATCATCGCCGGTGATGTCGGCGACGGCTCCACCGTCACCTTCACCGTCAGGGACGGCGAACTGCACATGCTCGGCATGTGATGCGAATGATGGGGCTCTGCCCCATCGCTCACTGCGTTCGCTGCTCTTTTATATAGAGCAAGAGAAGTTCGTTTGAATCGGCGCAACCGCCATTGCCCAGGCCGACGCTTAAAGCGTTGGCCTCAGTGATCCGACAGGATCACAGGTGCAGGACTGTGTCCTGCCTGCTAGTGGTGGTGATGCTCGCTGACGATGCCCCAGGCCCAGCGTTTGCCTTTCCACAGCAGGTTGCCGTCAGCGTCCTTGATGGTGACGGTGACCTTGTGGTGGGCGGCGGGATCGACGGGGAGCTGCGAGGGGCCGAATATCTTGTACTCCTCGTTCCAGGCGAGCGTCTCCGTGCCGAAGTCCCCGCTGACAGTGATCTGCGTATCCGTGGGCAGGAGTGGCTCGGTCAGGATGATGAGGTTTTTGCGGCCCCAGCCGAGCTCCAGCTCGTAGGGTTGGCCGTTGATTTCGATGGGGTAGAGCGCTCCAAATTGTTTGCCGCGCTCGATGTGGGCGGCCTTCTCCGTCTGCCAGCGCTCGTAGAGTGGGATCGATACGATGCTGCCGATAATCGCCAGGGCGACAATCGCGGCTCCAATCAGGCGCCAGTTTGGGCCGCTCGGGGGGATCAGGTTGGGGTTGTCGGACTGGCTGACGGCGGGGGGCTTGGCATTCATGACGGAAACCGGTACAACGTTAAAGATGCAATAGGGTTGCAACAATAGGGCCGAGGCCTGAGGGCTGTCAAGATTCCGGCCCGTGCCGGGACTCTTCGTGGCCATGACTTTCCCGCTTGGCGTGGCGGTGTTTTTGCTAAAACCTGTGCCCCGCATGAGCGAATCCCAAGGCCCCGAGTTTTTTAATCGCCTGACCGGCCAGATCGAGCGCGAGTCCGTCTACGGCGAGGCTTGGCTGGACTGGGCCTATAACAAGCCGCTGGGGCGGCTCACGGTCGAGCTCGCGGCCAAGCGCGCGTGGTTCTCACGCTGGTACGGCTGGCGGATGGACCGTCGCTCCAGCGCACGCAAGATCGTCCCCTTCATCGAAAAATACGGGCTCGATATCAACGAGATGGCGAGACCGCCGGACCACTTCCAAAATTTTAACGATTTCTTTTCGCGCCACCTCAAGCCCGAGGCTCGGCCGATTGACGCGGACGAGGCCACCGTGGTCTTCCCCGCCGACGGTCGGCATCTGGGCTTTGCCGATGTGAGCGCATCGGACCAGTTTTACGCCAAGGGCCAGCGTATGGACCTGGAGAAACTGCTCGGCGATCCCGTATTGGCGGACCAATACAGCGGCGGTTCGATGGTCATCTCGCGGCTGTGCCCGGTGGACTATCACCGTTTTCACTATCCGGCCGAGGGCGTGCCGGGTGAGACGCTGCTCGTCAACGGCAGCCTCTACTCCGTCAACCCGGTGTGCCTGCGCCAGCGGCTGTCTGTCCTGTGGGAAAACAAGCGTGCCCTGACCGGACTGAAGACGGAAAGCTTTGGGCAGATACTCTGCCTGGAGGTTGGCGCGACTTGTGTGGGCACGATCGTGCAGACGCATGTGCCCGGCCAGTACACGCCCAAGGGCGGCGAAAAGGGTTACTTCGGCTTCGGCGGCTCAATGTGCATCACGCTCTTTGAGCCCGGCCGGGTGGAGTTGTCCGCCGACCTTTTAGAGCATACCGCCGCCGGACGCGAACTCTACGCCCACATGGGCGATGTGATGGGTGCGTGACCGGGTTGCACCCGGTGGCATTGAGGGGCTTCGCCCCTACGGCACTGCGTGCCTACCCCTTTAGCTTTCGATTGCGCAAGAGGAGTTCGTGTGATCTGGAGACAGCATTATTGCCACCGGATGCAACTCGGCCTATGGCTCCGCCTTAGCGGAGTCATCAGTGATGCGTGAGCATCACAGGTGCAGGACTATGTCCTGCTCAGCGTAGAGGCGGCCCTGGTAGGTGTCGCGTTCGCGCAGGCGTTTCTCGACCTTCATCGCAAACTGGTAGTTGCGGAGCTTTCCCCAGTCCGGGGCCAGCAGCAGGTCCGCGGGGGCTTCGCTGGTGAAGCGTTCGACGACAATCTGCGGGTTGAGGCGCTCCAGGTAATCGACCACCGTTTCGAGGTACTCCTCGGGGCTGAAAAGGTGAAAGCGCGACGGGTCTGCCAGGTATTCGTCGGCCAGCGTTGTATCGCGCACGATCTGGAGCTGGTGCAGCTTGAGGTGATCAAGGGGCAGGGCGGAGACAGCCTGTGCCTGTGCTATCCAGTCCTCGTACGTTTCGCCGGGCAGGCCGAGCATGAGGTGAGCCCCCACGGTGATGCCCCGTTGAGCGGTTTTCTCGATGGCCCGGACCGAGTCGGCGTAGCTATGGCCACGCCGGATGCGGCGCAGGGTCTGGTCCTTTACGGATTCGACGCCGTACTCGATCATGACGGTGTGCTCGCGCGCCAGCTCGGCCAGATAGTCGAGGGCCTCCTCGGTCACGCAGTCCGGGCGGGTGCCGAGCACCAGACCGACGATGCCGGGCTGGGCGAGGGCTTCCTCATAGCGTTCGCGCAGGATGTCCAGCGGAGCATAGGTGTTTGAGTAGGCCTGAAAGTAGGCCAGAAAGCCCATCGAGGGATACTTTCGGGAGAAGAACTGGATGCCCTCGCGCAGCTGCGCGGCTATACTGGGCTGCTCGCGGCAGTAGTCCGGGTTAAAGCTCTCGTTGTTGCAGTAGGCGCAGCCGCTGCAGGCGAGGGTGCCGTCGCGGTTGGGGCAGGTAAAGCCGCCGTCCACGGATACCTTTTGCACGCGCCCCTCGAAGCGCCGCCGGAAGGCTCGCGTGAAGTCATTATAACGGCCTTCGTGGCCCCATGGATATACCGCGCTCATGCAGACCGTCCATTTATACGCCCTGTGAGCGGGTTGGAAAGCGTAACCTTACTCGTCGTCAGATTGCTGCCTCCAGCGGTTACCGGTGCCGTCGCCCGGTCCATTCCCACCATAGCTGCCGCCCTGCGTCTGGAGTGTGGAGTCGCTGGACTCGGCTAGAGTCTGACTGCTGACGGGAGCAAGCAGGAGTATCGCCACCATGGCCAGACCGGTGGCGAGCCCGCCGAAGACCGCCCAGAGGCGCTTCTTGCCCGCGGCTGCGTTTTTAAGCCAGGGCCAGGCCAGGTAAAGATGGGCGAGTATCAGCACTGCGAATCCCACGCCGACCCAGGTGTGCAGGTCCACCCACTCGTGTTTATCTAGCCCCAGCATGACGGGTGGGCCACCCGAGCCTCCACGATGTCCCCCTCCGTGAGGGAAACGCCACTTGAGCGCAAAGCCGGTGGCGGCGAGGAAACAGGCACTGAGCCACAGCAGGAGGTTCAGCACACGGCGGAAGATGAGCTTTTTCATGGGGCAGATCGATTTGTAAACTGGCCCTTGGAACAATCTCCCGCGTACTGGCGCCAAAGGGCGCGACCCGTGTTACTCCTCGGGGGGCTGCCAGCGTTGGGAGATGTCGGCCAGCGTTGTCATATTATAACGCCGGGCCAGGCGTAAAAGTTTCAGAAAAACCTGTGCGGTGATAAAGGCGTCGCCCGGAGCGGTATGGCGGTCGTGCGGCGGGATGCCGAAGCGGCGGCACAGCCCGTCCAGTGAGAAGTCCTTTTTCAGGTGCTCCTGTTCGGGGAATGCGCCCAGATCCTCCAGCCTCAAGGTGAGCTCCATGGTGTCGATCCAGCGGTTTTGCAGGTCGAGCCCGAAGCGCTGGCGGCAGCGCTCGCCGAGTATTTCCACGTCGAATCCGATGTGATGGCCGACGATGATCCCGTCCCGCAGATAGGCGAGAAATTGCCGCAGTGCGACCGGTTCCTCGACGCCGCCCTCCTGAGCCGACTCGCGGGTGACCCCGTGTACCACGACCGAGGAGGTGTTGTAGGCAAACTTGATCATGGCCTCGTACTGGTCATCGAGCATGATCTGGTTACGGCGCACCGCGACGGCCCCGATCGTGACGATGGCGTCCTTACGGGCGTCCAGGCCGGTGGTCTCGGTGTCGAGCACGACGAAGCGGACATGGTCCAGCGTGTCGCTGTCACTCCAGCTGTCGTCGAAGGACTCGTGGTAGAGCTGGATGTCGTCAGTATCTCCGAAGAGGTTCATGGCAGTATCCGAAGTTCAGGCAGTTAGTAGAGTGGCTAGTCGAGTTTAAGCTTAAAGTGTGCCGCTGCGTAGTCCAAGAGGCGAACAATCGTGCGAAAAACGCCCTTGAGGTGCTCCTGGTCGGCCTTCGTTAGCTCGTGCGGGCGGATAAACTGGCCGTTATCGCCGCGCCGGTGGCCGATCAGCGATTGCAGGGCGAGGCTGGCACTTACGGCCTCGGCAGCCGCGCGGAAAAGCTCGCGGTCCTCGGGCAGACGCTCTGCCATGCGCTCAAAGCGTTCCATCGTGTTCGTGCAGTCTTCCTGCTCGTACTCCAGCGCAAAGACACGGGCCACATCGACGAGCGGGTAGAGGGCGTGCATCTTGGTGTCGATACAGCTCCAGAGGATCCCGGCCTTGTCCATGACCGAGTCCCGGAAGATCGTGACCGGGGGCAGGTTTGCCATGGCGTCGTTGGCCAGCAGCGGGATGAAGTTCGGGCTTTCCTTAATCTCTGCGCGGATATGGCTGCGCAGGGCGTCGGCCAGCTCGGGGTTTCCGCCTACTGCCCGCAGGTCAAACAGCGTGGTCAGCGAAACGATATTGCTGTCGATTGGCTCATGAATCCAGCGGCTGTAGTAGGCCTTCCAGGTCGTAAAGGGCTGGCACCACTCGGTGTTGCTGGCCAGGCGGCCATTGGTGTCAAAGGGGAATCCGCAGCCGACGAGGATGTGGCTGACCTCTTCGGCCAGGTGCAGGAACCAGCGGCGGCAGTAGCGGCTGATCTCCATCGGCGGGTCTGCATAGACGAGAGCGGTACGCTGGGAGGAGCGGATCAGGCGCTCCTTGCGGCCCTCGCTATGCATGGCCAGCCAGCAGAAGTCGATGTCGGGTTTCTCAAGACCGCGATCAATCAGGTGGCGCTCAGCGAGAACGAGCGCGCGGTTCAGCACCAGACTGTCGATCTCGGCCACAAAGTCTGTCAGGAAGCCCATATGGGCTTCGCTCTCGAGGTATTCGATCAGGAGCTGATCGGCCCGGTCGCGTAGCCGGGAGAGGGTGCGCACATCCGGGGCGGAGAGTATCTGACGCCCGAGCGCATTGGGCAGGCGCCCGTAGTTCATCTGCAGCTCACGCTCGGAGATCAATCCGAGGACGGGTGAGTCGGGCGAGCCGTCCTGCGTCACGCACAGGTGCCGCAGGCGATGCCGGAGCATGAGCAGGAGCAGGTCCCCGGCATTAAGGTCCGGGCTGACTGTGCGTACCGGTGAGCTCATCAGCAGCTCGACCGGCTCATCGGGGGAGACTTCCGCTGTGGCCACGCGGCGGCACAGGTCTGCCTCGGTCACGATACCCAGCGGGTAGCTTTTGTCATCGGTGATGATGGCTGCCTGCTGGTGGTGGGAGGAGAGCTTGGAGGCGACATCTTTGATGCTCTCGCCGGGGGAGCAGTTCAGGAAGTCCTCTGGCTCAAAGGTGTGGTGCGGGCCGGACTTCTGGAGCCACAGGCCCTGTTCATGGCCGGGGCTGCTCTCATCGGTATGATCCCCCTTGGGGCCGGACATTTCCGAGAAATAATCGACGAGGTAGCGGGTGGCGGCGGGGTAGCGGGCAGCCAGCGGCAGAAAGTCCTCAAAGGGCAGGGCGTACAACAGGGTGTCGCTGGCGGTGATAGCTGTGTAGCGGTAGGGTTGCTCTCCCATCAGCCAGAAGATGCCCAGCAGGTCCCCCTCGACACGCACGTCGATCAGCTCTTCACCACCCTTGGCGGAGCGGGAGTAGAGGTTTACCGTACCCTGCTGGATGACGTAAAAATGCCGCCCGCGGGGCTCGCCCTCATCAAAAACGTGCTCTCCCTCTTCGTGGAACTTGACCCTCCCCGTACCGGCAAGCTGTACAAGGTCCTGCAGCCCGAAAAATTCAAAGGGGGGGTGCTGCTTGAGGAAATCAGCGACGCGCAGGGAGATGCTGGACGTTTTCATATAAAGTGTTCATTCTATGCGCCGATTCTGTACCGGTCCGAGCAAAAAATGACGACCGGACAGCTCCTAATCGCAAACTTACCATCCTCATCTATGGACGAAGAAACCAGCACCATCATGCACTTGGTGGAAACCTACGCCTTCCCGGCGATTTATGCCATTATTATCCTGATCGTTGGCCGTATCCTGGCCAAGTTCATCTGCAAGATATTCCGTAAGGTCTTGACCGCAAGAAAGGTCGAGGCAGCCGTGATCTCGTTTTGCAGTAATGTACTCTACTTTATTTTGCTCGCCATCGCGATCATCGCGGCGCTCGAAGAAGTGGGTATTAACACGACCTCTGCCGTGGCCATCGTGGGCGCGTGTACGGTCGCCATCGGTTTCGCTCTAAAGGACTCACTGGGTAACTTCGCTGCCGGGGTCATGATCCTGGTCTTCAAGCCGTTTCGCGTCGGGGACTTTATCCAGGCCGCCGGTATCAGCGGGAGTGTCGTCGAGTTGAGCGTGTTTGAAACTCAGTTCAAAACGCCGGATAACAAGAAGATAGTGGTCCCCAATGGCCAGATCACCAGCGGGCCGATCACAAACTTCTCCGCCCACGACACGCGCCGTATGGACCTGGTGGTAGGCGTCAGCTACGAGGATGATCTGCGTAAGGTGCAGGCAGTCCTGGAGGACATTCTCAACAATGATGAATGCGTCCTGAAGGACCCGACCTACACGATCGGCGTACTCGAAATGGCCGACAGCAGCGTCAATTTTGCGGTGCGGCCCTGGGTTAACAGCTCGGATTACTGGCCGACCTTTTTCCGCCTCAACATGACGATCAAGCTGCGCTTCGACGAAGAGGGGATCTCTATCCCGTTCCCGCAGCAGGACGTCCATCTGCATCAGGTCGACCCCAAGCCCTCGGCTTAGTCTATCTGTTATACGTATTTGTTTTTTACGACAGGCGCCTCCTGCATGGGGGCGCCTTTTTTTAGGCATGATTGAAGGCCGTACGATATTGGTTGGGTAGAGGTGCGGATTTGATGCATTGATGGGGTGATAAGATTTTCTAATTATGGTGCTTGAAACTCACTTATCTTTATCCCCTCGCTCATAACAAAATTGACCTTTTGGTCGGATTGAAAATGAATCTCACAATCACGATTGAGGGGTGGGGCTGACGGTGATTCATGGCTGCTGTGTCTCAGTTGTGTCCATGAGAATTAATTAGGGATCCAAATGATACAGAATTGAGACGCGGACTCATTCCTATCCTTCCGCTAAAAAGCTACTTGGCGGTCGAAGATAGGATCGGTCTTCATTAACACGATACCGATAATGCTATGACTATTAAAACAATCAGTAAACTTCTCGCAGTATCCTTCCTGCTTGGCACAAGTGCAGGATACGCCCAGTCGGAGATTTTCCAGGGGGTAGATGCTACCACTGAGGCAGAGGAACGGGAGACCGCTGTGATTGAGGATGAGGGTGAGGTCGAGCTGCACGCTTTTGCGACGATCGACTATGAGTCGATGTATGTCACCTCAGGTGCGCAGGGTGCCTACGAGTCGCTGCAGCCGAACGTAGAGTTCGCCTACTATGGGTTCTATGCCGGCGTCTGGGCTAATATGCCTCTGGACTCCAATCCCGGTGGGAACTGGACGAACGACGAGTTTTCTGATGAATACAATATCTACGCCGGTTATGGCATGTCCTTTATGGACGATCTGCTGAGTGCTACGGCAGGCGCTACTTATTACCTGTATCCGGACTTCAATACCGACCCGAACCACACTTGGGAGCTGAACTTCGGGATCGCGGCAGATGTACTGCTGAACCCCGGTTTCGAGCTCAACTACGACCTGAACCTCAACCAGCTTGAGTGCATCATCGTCAGCAGCTACGAGTTTGACCTGAGTGAGTACACCGTGGACGGACTTTCTCTGGCCGCTGGGGTTGCCTTCGGTTATCTGCAGAACGAGGTGGACAAGGTCTCGTACTTCTACGTCGAGATGGCAGTGGATGTTGTCTACACCTACAATGAGAACTTCTCGGTCTTCGCCGGTCCCCGTTTCTCAACTAACGATGCCGGTAAGGATAACAACATTGGCGAGCGCGCTACCAACTTCTGATGGGGCATCGGTGGGACCTTCCAGTTCTAGCCTCGCGAGATATTCGGAGCAGGGCGTACCGACCCTGCGTATAAAAAGAAGAAGACTTTCAAGCCCTTGCATCGGCCCCTCATCGGGGTGATGCAGGGGCTTTTTTGTCGCAGCCGATCTCGGGCGGACAGCGATGTGTTATTCGGGAAAGGAATCGCCGGGAATCCACTGCCCCTTGACGGAGATCGATTGCGGGAAATCAGGCGGCCCGAGGTGATTCCCCTGCAGGAGGGCGGTCAGCAGGCTGATCGCTGCGCGCCCGACCTCATCGGTATGCGGGTCGATTCCCGCCAGACCAGGCTCATGGCGTTGAATGAGATTGACGACTTTGACGTCCTGCGGGATGCGAACCCCCTGGGAGGTCAGAAGCTTCGGGATGGTGCCACCCGCGACCAGGATGACCTCCGGTCGGTGCTGCTTCAGCCAGTTTAGCAGGTTCTGAGGCGGGATCATGCGGTTGGGCGTGAGAAAGGGCGGGATCTGCTGCTCGGGGGGACGCCGGTACTGATCCAGCAGGTAGCGGGACAGCCAGGCCTCATTTGTCGAGCGGTTGACGATCTCGTCGATGGCAAAGCCGATCCGTGTCACGCCGGTGGCGCGAATGCGCTCCAGAGCGTAGTCGATGTCGTAGGTGTAGTTGGAGGCGACCTGGTGGAGATTTTCCCGTGTGGTGTTGTAGCCGATCAGTACCGTGGCAAACTTCTCCCACTCCAGCTCGGGGAACTCCTGCACCTTCTCATCCAGTCCGGGGAAGAAGATGACCCCGTGTATGTTTCGGGAGACAAGAATGCTGGACAGCCGATGGTCGGTGAAGTTCTCGGTCCCCATGTAAAACTCATCGATGCCGAGCCCCTGCTTTTCGGCGTTATCGATGAGTGCCTTATACAGCAGGTTATAAAACAGCCCCTCGCCATTGGTATGGGGGAGCTTGTTTTTAAACCTGCATATCAGAGCCAGTCGCTCCTGATGCTTGTTGTTGCGGTCCCTGAGCTGCGACATGAGTGCAGCTACCAGCGGGTTGGGGCGGTAGTGCAGTTGGTCGGCTACCTCACGAATTTTCTGCCGCGTATCCGCGGGGATGCTCGGGTGATTACGCAGCGCCAGAGAGACCGTAGAGCGAGCATAACCACTGGCATCGGCGATGCTCTGCAGTGTGATCGGCTGAGAATTATCTGGCATTATTCAACTAAGAGACTGCTGCTCGCCGCTTAGCGGGAGAGTTGCAGCGAGTATTCGTGGGCGACAGGCTGGGCAGCCTGCTTGATCTGTGTCTGGAGCTTCTCGATGTTCTGGCTGATCTCCTCCTGGCTGGTCTTGTTCTTCAGGTAGTTTTCGATAGCGCGGGCGTAGTACCCGGCATGCGGCTTGTCAGCATCCGTTGTCTTGTACTTGTTCATGAGCTCTTCAAGCTTCGGGCGCACCTGCTCCAGGTCGATCGGCTTGGGGTCATCCTTCAGGCGCGTGTGCTCGACATAGGCGATGCCGCGCAGGGTGGCCACCTGAGAGCGCCACTGCTTGACCAGCGCGAGAACCTTCTGGGCCTGCTGGTACTGCGGCGTGTTGGTCAGGGTGGCGAGATTCACTCCGCTGCCCAGTTCTGCCTGGGTAAAGGTACCGACGCTGTTGCCATCAATGTTCAGCGTGTAAGAGCCCTGAGCGAGCCCGGTCACGGTGAGCAGCTCCTGGTTGAGGTCTTCGGTGAAAGGTATGTATTCGAGGGCGACTTCGCCATCTGACGGAACGGGGAAGGGCAGGGCGTTCTCTTTCACGGTGAAGTTGAGGCTGTCGCCTTTGCGGGCGAGGTCGGTGACGGTGGCATTGTCGGCGCTGGCCTTGAGGCTCTTGCTGTCAATCTTCACGCTGGATACCTCGGCGGGCGCACCCTGTGCAGTGAGAAACAGATAGGCCATGATGAGGTGGCCGGGAGTGCGCGGGTGGACGCGGTCCGGTCCAATCAGGGTAAAGGTCGGGTCGTCCTGTTGAAGCTTTTCGTTGAGCGCAGTCATCGGGCCGTTGAAGTCTACCACGGTGAGGTCTTCCTCCTCAGCCAGTTCGCGTGCGAAGTCACCGTAGGCACCGAGCTTGGCGTTAACGCCTTTCAGGTTCTTGGTCTCGATGTCCGCTGTGTCGTCATAGGGGGTGGGGCTCAGCAGGATGACGGTCGCACCCTGATCCTTGAGCTTCTTGACGAGCTTGCGCATGTTCTTGCGGTAGGAGTCGTCACGTTTTTCACGCTGCTGCTGGATGTTGGGGGTGGCTTCCTGACCGTAGTAGTTGCGGCCGACATCGTTCATGCCGAGCATGATCGTAGCGACGGTCGGCTCGGTGGGAGCGACATCCCAGTCGTAGCGGCTGTTGGTGCCCCAGGAGGTGTCCCCGGAGATGCCGCAGTTGGCGACGCTCAGATCCTGCTCGGGGAAGCGCGTGGTGTAGTAAAGGTAGACCCAGGCGTAGTAGGTGCCGCCGTGTGTGATGCTATCGCCAACAGCGCTCCAGTGTGCGCCATCCGGGAACATCTCCGGCTGGCGGGTTTCGGCCGTGGAAATCGCAGGCAGGGACAGCCCTAGAAACAGGGCGGCCAGCAACAGGGCCGAAGTGGATTGGAAACGGGTCAGGACGCGTTGAGCGGTATGGATCATCACAGTTACGGGTTGGGGGGAATGGCCGTACATATTGGGGCGGCCCATCTTTGCTTGGATCATGGTCGGTCCCGGAAAGGGTTTAAAGCCTTTTTATTGGGCACTAAACGAGTTGAGTAACCTTCAGTTTGCGGCCGGGTCATACCTGCGCTGAATGAGTATATCTAATGACCCCAACCAACCCGCAAGCTGCCCTTAGGGAGCTTGCACGCCCCATGACATTGAGATGAGCACAGCACCACGTGTAAAAGAATCAGACCGGATCCCAGCGCCGCAAAAAGCCGCCTTCAGTATGGGCTACGGTGTGGACTACCTGGCCTCGGGCCTGACCATGGGTATCCTCTGGATGCCGTTTTTTAATATCGGACTGGGGATATCCCCGTCCGTGCTTGCGGTTATCATGATGGTGCTGCGTGGGTGGGACGCCATCACCGACCCGGTGATGGGGAATGTCTCGGACAACACCCGCACGCGCTGGGGGCGCCGCCGCCCGTATATCGGGATCGGTGCGCTGCTGACCGCTGTGCTGTACCTCTGCCTGTGGCGACTGCCCGAGGGGATGAGCCTGACGCACCAGTACCTCGCTCTCGGCGGGCTGGGGATCGCTTTCTACACCTGCTTCACCGTCTGGTCGGTGCCGTACTACAGCCTCCAGATGGAGCTGACTCCGAGCTATGACGAGCGCACCCGCCTGGCTGCGTGGGTGGCCATCGTCGGTAAGCTGGTGTACCTCGGCGGCGGTTGGGTGATGGCCTTTGCCACTTGTAGCCTTTTTGCTGATGCTGTGACGGGTGAAGCCGACTTTGTAAAGGGCATGCGTGCCACCAGCTGGATTATTGCCGCCATCATTGTTGTGATGGGGCTGCTGCCGACGCTCTTCGTCCGCGAGCGCTACTACGCTGCCACGGTCAAGTCCGGGCACCGTACCCGCCTGATCCAGAGCATCCGCGAGTCCCTGCACTGCAAGCCCCTGTGGTACCTGATCGGGATCACCTTCTTCCTGATTCTGGGCTCGTCCATCGCGAACACGCTGGGGCAGTACATGAGCATTTACGTCCTCTATGAGGGTAAACTCGACTCAGCCTCTATCCTCAACGGCTGGCGCTCGACCGGTGTGATGATTGTCGGTATCTGCGGTATTCCGCTGTGGGCCTGGCTGAGTGAGCGTCTGGACAAGAAGATCATTGTGACGATCATGCTGGCCGGTAGCGTATTCGGTCACTTGCTGAACCTTGTCTGCCTGAGCCCTGAGAGGCCCTACCTGTGGCTGGTGTCCGCCGTCTTTGAGGCCGGTGCCATCGGTGCCGTCTGGATGTTTATCCCCTCGATGAAGGGCGACGTGGCCGACTACGACGAAATCGATACCAACACTCGTCGCGAAGGCTCGCTCAACGCCTTTTACTCATGGTTCGCCAAGGTCGGCGGTACGATTGGAGCCGGGCTTGGGGGCTTCGTGCTGGACCTGAGTGGTTTTGACTCTGCCCTCGGTGGTGGACAGCCCGACGACGTGCTTTTCCGCATGAAGTGGCTCTACATCATCCTGCCGCTTGTCCTGTGGAGCTGCACCCTGTACTTCATCTGGCGCTATCCGCTGGACCGTCAGAAGATGAAGAACATCCGTGACGAGCTCGAGACCCGCCGCGGCAGCGTTTAATGATTTTGGCACGGCTCCTTGCGATAGGGGCCGTGCCTTACCCTTTTTCGGTGACCTGTTAACTCGGTGACGGGTGGCAGGCGTAGGAAGATTCTTCGGGCGCTTGTGTCGATTTCCCTTTCCGCAAGGGGAAAAATCCGTCTAAATCAGCCGCTTCGTGGAACAGAAAAAACAGAGCAAACAGGTCATTCGTATCGGACTGCTGGGCTTCGGCACAGTGGGGCAGGGCGTGTGGAAACACCTCCATGCGGATGCTTCCGAGCTGGAGCGCCGCCTGGGCGTTAAACTCGATCTGGTTCGGGCTGCGGTCTCGGACCTGAAGAAAAAGCGCGGCGTCAAGATCCCCGCTTCCAAGATCACGGATGACCCCTACGCGGTTGTTGACGATCCCTCGATCGACATCGTGTGCGAGCTGATCGGTGGCACCAAGCTGGCCCGTACGCTTACGCTGCGCGCGCTCAAGGCCGGTAAGATCGTCGTATCTGCGAACAAGGCTCTCATCTGCAAGCATGGGCAGGAGATTTTCTCCGCCGCCCTGCGAAACGGCACCCATTACTTTTTCGAAGCCAGCGTGGCCGGGGGCATCCCCATCATCAAGACCCTGCGCGAAGGTCTGGTCGCCAACCGCTTTCCGCTCATTTTCGGTATCCTCAACGGCACTTCGAACTACATCCTGACCCGGATGGAGCGCGAGGGGCTGAGCTTCCCCGCCATCCTCGACGACGCGCGCGCTCTCGGCTATGTCGAGGCGGACGAGTCGCTCGACCTCGACGGTTGGGATGCTGCCCACAAGGCGGTGATCCTCGCTTACCTGGCGCACGGTCGCTGGGTCAAGCCGTCGGAAATGCTCGTCGAGGGCATCCGCGGCATCACCCAGTACGATATCGCCTACGCCCGCGAGCTGGGCTACAAGATCAAGCTGCTGGCCGTCATCACCCGTGACTTTTCCACCAACTGCCTGAGCGTGCGTCTGCACCCGGCCCTGATCTCGCGCCGCGAGATGATGGCCAGTGTGGACGAGGTTTACAACGGCGTCAGCCTGACCGGTGATGTCGTCGGCACCACGCTGCTGGTGGGCCGTGGGGCAGGGCAGGACGCCACCTCCAGCGCCGTTATCAGTGACATCGCGGATGCCGTTTACGCCCTGCAGGGCTGGCCCGCGCCGCGCATCTGCGAGGAGGACGAGCACGTCTACGCCGATCTGCACGACGGTGTCGAGCTGGCCGGTCCCGAGTCCATCTGCTCGGCCTACTACCTGCGCCTGCGGGTCAAGGACAAGCCCGGTGTCCTGGCCAAGGTGACCGATTTGCTTTCGCGTGAAGGCGTGTCCATCGCTACCATGACCCAGCATCAGGAGCCTGAGGAGGGCACCGCGACGCTGCTTTTCACGACCCATAAGTCGAACGAAAAGGTCATGGCTGCTACCCTCAAGCGCCTCAAGCGCCTCGGCTCCGTCCTCGAAACGCCCTTCCTGCTGCGCATCTTCCAGGCCTAGGTGCGTGACCGCACCTGACAATGATGGGGCCTTGCCCCATCGCTCGCAGCCAATACCAATTTGCCTACAGGGTTCGTCGTCGGCCTGTGTCGGCGAGCGGAGTTCGTTTGAGTTGGCGACAATCGCCGTGGTGCATGTCGCCCACTGCGTTCGCTGCCCCGAAGGCGATTTGATGGCTGCATGTTTCTGCTCTGTGTCCTCTGTGTGAGATAAATATACAATCCCTGTCGGCGCGGATCGATAAATGGCCTTGAAGTAGGCGGGAAATTCACCATCTTTGGCGGTTTTGTCATGGCCCTGATTGTACAGAAATACGGTGGCACGTCGGTGAAGGATGTTGATCGCATCCGGAACGTTGCCCAGCGCATCAAGAAGACGGTGGACGAAGGTCACCAGGTCGCAGTGGTGGTATCCGCCCGCGGCGGTGTGACTAACGAGCTCGTCTCGCGCGCCAAGGAGCTAAATCCGCGCCCCGATGACCGGGAGATGGACATGCTCCTGGCCTGCGGTGAGCAGGAAACCATCGCGCTGACCGCGATGGCTCTGCATTCGCTGGGGGTTCCGGCGGTTTCACGTCTGGGCTATCAGGCTGGTTTCCACACCGACGACGCGCACACCCGCGCCCGCATCCGTGACATCACCGGCGGGGACATCCCCGACCGCCTCTCCGAGGGCAAGGTCGTGATCGTGGCCGGTTTCCAGGGTAAGACCGAAGAGGGCGAGATCACCACGCTTGGCCGTGGGGGCAGCGACCTGTCCGCCGTGGCGCTGGCTGCTGGCCTGAAGGCCGATGTCTGCCAGATCTACACCGATGTGGAGGGTGTCTACACCGCCGACCCGCGTGTGGTCCCCAATGCCCGCAAAATTCAGGAAATTTCCTACGAGGAGATGCTCGAGCTGGCCTCTATGGGCAGCAAGGTCATGCAGGCCCGTGCGGTCGAGTTCTCCCAAAAGCACAACGTCATTTTTGAAGTCCGCAGCAGTTTTAACCACAACCCCGGAACCATTGTGAAAGCCGAAGTCCCTTCCATGGAAGATGTCGTCGTGAGCGGCGTCGCTCTCGACCAGAACCAGGCGAAGATCGCCGTCTCCGACCTGCCTGACCTGCCCGGCACCGCCGCCAAGGTCTTTCAGGCCCTCGGCAATGCCAACGTCATGGTGGACATGATTGTGCAGAACATCGGCCGCGGGGGCGCTGCCAACCTGACCTTTACCGTGAGCAAGGACGATGTGCCGCGCGCGGTTGAGGCGGTGGAGAACTCGCTCGCCGCGATGGGCGGGGGCACCGTCAACTACGTGGGTGACATCGCCAAGGTCTCCGTCGTCGGGGTGGGGATGCGCAGCCACGCCGGTGTGGCCGCCACGCTCTTCAGCATCCTGGCCGAGCATGAGGTCAACATCCAGATGATCACCACCTCGGAGATCCGTATCTCGGTCGCCATCGCGCTTGAGGATGCGGTCAAGGCCTGTCAGGCTGTCCACGACGGTTTCGGGCTGGATAAGCAGCCCGACTAAGTCGCAGCCCTTTTGCCTATGTCCTCTTCCAGCCCGGTTTCGCTCTTTATATCGCGCCGGGTGAAGCTCGGGCATGAGGCGGAGATTCAGGCCTGGACAAAGGGCATCCGAGCCGAGTGCTCGAAGTGGCCCGGCTACCTCGGTAGCCAGACGCTGGAGCGCCAGGGTGACGACTGCGACATCTTTGATGTGATCGTGCACTTTGAGAGCACCCATGCGCTTGCCAGCTGGGTCGATTCAGACGTGTGCCGTCAGTGGTACGCGAAGATCGAGCACCTGATCGAGGACCAGCACATGTCTCGCCTGCAGGGCTTTGAGCCGTGGTTCCCGCCTCCGGCCAGTGCCGGTGGCCCGCCGCCGCCCCGCAAGTGGAAGATGTGGATCATGAGCTTCCTGTGTGTGTACCCGCTGGTGAATCTCGTGCTCTATCTGTTCGGGCCGCTGGTGGGCGACATGGCACTGTGGGCGCGCCTGCTGATCTCCGTGCCGATTGTCACCTTCTTGATGGCGTTCTTCGTCATGCCGTTTCTCAGCCGCGTCTTTGCCCGCTGGCTGTACCCGTCGAGTCCGTAGCCGAAAAGTCTCGTCGAAAAGGCGCACTTTCCCCTTGTCGAGTGGGGAGGGGGGCGGTTTCTTGGAGGGCTTATGGAATACGTCAGTACGCGCGGGCAGAGCGAAGCGGTAAGTTTCACGCAGGCGGTTGCGGCCGGATTGGCCCCGGACGGCGGGCTGTACCTGCCCAGGGAGCTGCCCGACCTCTCGGGTAAGCTGGCCGAGTGGGAAGGCCTGGACTACCCGGCGCTGTGCTACGAGTTCCTCAAGGTTTTCGCTACGGACATGGACGAGTCCGTCCTGCGCCGTCTGGTCGATGATTCCTACACCCGCTTTACCGACCCGAAGATCGCGCCGCTGGTCGCGCTCAGCGACGACCTTTACGTGTTGGAGCTGTTCCACGGCCCCACGCTGGCCTTCAAGGACTTTGCGCTGCAACTGGTGGGCAACCTCTACGAGGAGCAGATCCGGGAGAGCGGCGAGCACATTAACGTCCTCGGTGCTACCTCCGGCGATACCGGCTCGGCGGCCATTCACGGCCTGCTCGGTAAGGACGGGGTCAACATCTTCATCCTGTACCCGGACGGGCGCATCTCCCCGCTGCAGGAGCGCCAGATGACGACCACCGGCGCTGCCAATGTTTTCCCCATTGCCATCTCGGGCAGCTTCGATGACGCGCAGTTGATCGTCAAAGAGCTCTTCGGTAATCTCGACCTGAAGCGCCAGTATCGTCTCTCGGCCATCAACTCGATCAACCTGGCCCGCATTCTGGCGCAGTGCGTTTACTACTTCTACGCCTACTTCCAGCTCCCGCCGGAGCGCCGCGAGGCGGTCGAGTTCATCGTGCCCACCGGTAACTTTGGTAACATCCTGGCCGGGTGGCTGGCCAAGCGTATGGGCCTGCCGGCGGCATCCTTCCGGGTGGCGACGAACCAGAACGACATCCTCTACCGGCTCTTTACCACCGGTCAGTATCAGGTCGATGAAGTCGTTCCCAGCCTGGCTCCCTCGATGGACATTCAGGTGGCTTCAAACTTCGAGCGCTTCCTGTACTATCTGGAGGGGCGCGACCCGGCCAAGGTCCGCGAGGTTATGAGCGCCTTCAAGGACAACGGGCGGCACAGCTTCGAGCAGTTTGACCCCGACGTCTTTACCGCCTCGCATACCACGGATGCGGGCATCCGCGAGATCATCGCCGATGTCTACAAGAAGTACAACTACGTGGTCGATCCGCACACGGCCTGCGGCTTTGTCGAGCGTGATCCGGCCAAGACCGCCGTGGTCCTCTCGACGGCACACCCGGCCAAGTTCCCCGATACGATCACTGAAGCCATCGGGGTGGAGTCGACCTCGCCCGCGCTGGAAGAGCTCAAGTCGAAGGAAATCGTTAAGCACCTCCTCCCGGCGGACATTGATGCGGTGCGCGCATTTATCGAGGAGCACGCCCAACTTTAGATGTAAAGTGCCCGGACTGAGGTTTTTCCCCTTGGCAGGTCCGGCGTGCGTCCCAATCTTTTGCCCGTGAATTTCGCTAAGGCCCTATTACTGGCAGGAGCCGTACTGATCGGCACTCCGACTGTGCATGCGCAGTGGGGGGAGGATATGGGCCTGGGGTTTGCCAGTGGCGAGTCGCTCAATGTGAGCGTCCCTACCGTGCGCAAGCGCTACTCCTCGGATGGCCAGGACTGGGTCACACTCGTCACGGGCGAGAAGATCATGGGCAAGATCATCAGCATGGATGGGGGCACCCTGATCATATCCAGTAAGTTGCTGGGGACGGTTTCCATTTCATGGGATCAGGTCGTCGAGATCCAGAGCGAGAAGCCCATTGTGACCAAGCTGGAGGACAAGCAGACCTATGAGGGGACGGTTCAGCTCAATGACAAGGTGGTCCAGATCACTGCTCCGGACGGTCAGGTAAAAACCGTCCCTAAGGACGAGGTGGTCGAGCTGGGCTCCGCCCATAAAAGCGAACTCGATAACTGGTCCTTCAGCCTCGGGGTCGGTATCGACTACGAGACCGGTAATACGGAGGAGACCGAGTACAGCGCCTTTGTCGACATCAAGCGTGAGACCGAGCTGACACGCTTTATCATCTACTACATGGGTAACTATACCATCACGAACAACGAGGTTACCCAGAACGACCAACTCGTCACCAGCGCGTTCGACTACTTCCTCTCGGAGAAGTTCTTTGTGCGCCCGGCCTTTCTCCAGTATTACCGCAACCCCTTTCAGAACATAGACTTCCAGGGGACGATCGGGGCCGGTGTGGGCTACCAGTTCTTCCGGACTTCGAAGCTCGGCCTGAACGTCGTGGCCGGCCCCGCCTACCAGGCGACCTATTACGAGACCGTCCCGACCGGGGCCTCGAAGTCGATTCACGGAATTGCCGCCTTTGTCGAGGCCAACCTGCACTACCAGATCCTGTCGGACCTGCGTCTGGAGAGCTATAACCAGCTCTTTATCACGAACAAAAATGCAGGCCTCGTGAACGGTAACTTTACCACCACGCTCTCGTACTCGATGACGAATCTGCTCGACCTCATCTGGTCCCTGCAGTGGGAGTACCTGGCCTATCCGCAGGTGGACTCCAGCGGCAACACCCCTAAGTCGACCGACATCACGCTGACGATGGGCATTGGGATCAGCTATTGAGGCCTCGGTGGCCCCCGGAGGGGATGAAATAAAGCATTGTCATAGCAGCGAAAGCCATTTTCATTAATCGCCTTTCACATGCAGTTTATCGTCACCACTCTCGCTATTGCGCGAATTCGGTAGCCCGGGATCCTTTCCGGGCCTTGGTTGGCATGTGATTTACGGAAGGGTTTTCCGGGCAGGGCGTTAAGCTCACGGCGGGGCAGCGTTTTTTCGCTGCCAGGCACGTTTCTTTTTTTTCGCGTAATACGACTTTTCCCATGAACCCCGATTCCAAAGTTTTTATCTATGACACCACCCTGCGTGACGGTACGCAGGGCGAGGGCGTATCCTTCTCCGTCTCGACCAAGCTCCGTGTGGCCGAGAAGCTCGACCAGTTCGGCGTGGACTACATCGAGGGCGGCTGGCCCGGCTCGAATCCCCGCGACGTGGACTTTTTCCAGCAGGCCAAAGAGCTGGAGCTGAGCCACGCGAAGATCGCGGCCTTCGGCTCCACCCGCCGCGCCAACACCCCCGTCGAGGAAGACCCGCAGGTGCAGCTCCTCATCGACGCCGAGACGCCGGTCGTCACTATCTTTGGTAAGACCTGGCTGATGCATGTGACCGAGGTCATCCGCACCACGGCTGAGGAAAACCTCGCCATGATCGAGGACACCGTCCGCCACCTCAAAAGCAACGGCCGCGAAGTCCACTATGACGCCGAGCACTTCTTCGACGGCTACAAGGACAACCCCGAGTATGCGCTTAGTACGCTGGCAGCCGCTCAGCGCGGTGGGGCGGACTTTCTCACGCTCTGCGACACCAATGGCGGCATGATGGTGCATGAAGTCTCCGAGGTCGTCAAAAGCGTGGTCGAGCGCTTCCCGGATGCGAAGATCGGCATGCATTGCCACAACGACTGCGGCCTGGGTGTCGCCGTCAGCCTGGCGGGCGTCCGCGAGGGGGCCTGCATTGTTCAGGGCACGATGAACGGCTTTGGCGAGCGCAACGGTAACGCCAACCTCACCAGCATCATCGCAAACCTTTCGCTCAAGCTCGGCTATCAGGTCAACTGCGCCCCGAAGCTGAACAAGCTGCGCGACATCTCGCTCTTCGTGGATGAGATGGCAAACCTGCGGCCCGACATCCGCGCGCCTTTCGTCGGGGCGGCTTCCTTCGTCCACAAGGGTGGGGTACACGCCGACGCGGTGAACAAGGTGAAGCACTCCTACGAGCACATCAGCCCCGAGGCCGTGGGTAACCGCACCCGCGTGCTTGTCTCGGATATGTCCGGGCGCTCATCGGTCATGATGAAGGCCAACGAAATGGGCCTGAATGTGGACCCGAAGTCCCCGCAGATGAAGGAGTTTCTAGAGGAGCTGAAAGGCCTCGAATACCGTGGCTACGAGTACGAGGCCGCCGACGCGTCCTTCCGGCTCATGCTGGCCCGCTTCCTCAAGAATAAGCCCGATCACTTTGAAGTCATCCACTACCGCGTCATCGACGTACACGGTGAGTGGAAGGACGAGCTCACCTCCGAGGCCTCCGTCAAGCTGCGTATCAACGGCGAGGTTTACCACACGGTGGCCGAGGCGACTGGTCCGGTCGGTGCGCTCGACCTGGCTATCCGGCGTGCGCTGGAGCAGGTCTACCCGCAGATCAGCAGTGTGCGCCTGATGGATTTCAAGGTCCGTATCCTTGACGGTAAGCAGGGGGCCGACTCCATCATCCGTGTGCAGATCGAGTCGACCGACGGCGAGAAAATCTGGGGCACCGTTGGCGCCTCCGATGACATCATCGAGGCCTCCTGGGAAGCCCTTCTGGACTCCTACGAGTACAAGCTTCTCCTCGACGCTCAACAGCAGTAGGGGGCTGGACTCACGCTCTCAGACTTGTTCTGGGCTGGCCTGCGGTCTGCATTTCTTCACGTAGTGCCATCCGTGATGTGTAAGCATCACAGGCCCAGGACTCGCCCTGATCACGCACTGCCGGTGAGCGAGAGCACTTCGTGGAAGGTCTGGCGGTCCTCGGGGGTTGTGCGCTCATCCAGATCCAGCGTGCTGACCATCTCGTCGATGTTCAGGCGGTCACGCAGGCGGGCATCGACGAGCAGGCGGTAGGCGAGGTCTGTGCTCTGGTACCAGTGCGACTCCAGTTGCCGGGCTATGTCGCATAGTTCATCCACCGTAATATCCGAAAAGTGGCAAACGCCCTTCAGGTACGAGCGCACCGCTGAGCCTTTGTTAAACTGCTCGGCGGAGAAAAAGTGGGAAAGGATTGCCCCGATGGTAACCAGCGCGCGGGTCAGCTTGTTCGTGCGGTCTTTGGGGTCGCGGTGCCAGTACTGCTCGAATGTTTTCTCGAAGCCGGGCATGGCCAAAAACTGTGCGAAATCCTCCTCGCGCTCCGACTCAGCCGGGAGGCTGTCCTCCTCTGTTTGAGCAGATACACTGCGGGATCGGCGGAGCAGCATGAAGGGCAGACCGCGCTGGCCAGGCGTGAGCCAATCCCGGATCAGCGGGTGTCGGGCGGCGGTGACACTCAGGTCCTCGGGCAGACAGCTCAGTATCCAGGTGCCCAGGGCCTGGCGGGCCTTGGGGGTCGGTACGAGCTTCTCGATGCGCCGTGTCAGGTAGCGCTCTTCGTTGACCGTCGGTGCGCTCTCTTCGTAGAGCTCGATCAGTCGCCGGTCCTCAGGCTTGAGGGTGTCCAGCTGTTGGACGATCTCCCGCAGGGTTGTCCAGTTTTCACGCATCATCTTGCCGCCGGTCTCCCAGCTCAGGCAGTAGGCCAGGCAGAGTGACAGCCGCAGGGTTTCAGAGGAAAACTGAGGTGGCGGAACCTTCATGAGGTAAGACTCATATGGATCAGAAAAAAACAGCCTACGTCAACGCAACTCGTCTGCATTTGCAAAATATGACGTCGCTTTCACAAAATGCCTCATTGCCGAAAGAGTTTTTCATCCAGCGGCGTTGTTAGTTTGATCGGTTGCCAGTGCTCGCGGAACGCATCTGCGTCTGCATGGCGTCCGGTTTGGGCGAGTCCGTGGGCGTACGCTAGGCGAAAGAGATCGTCCTGAGCGTCGCTGCCTCCGACGCAGGCAACCTGCTCGATGATGGGGCGCAGCAGCTCGACAGCTTCGTGGTGGTGGCCCTGCCCGCAGGAGGCACTCGCCTCGACCAGGTTTCGGCCAATGGGAGCCCAGATTTGGCGGGCCTCTGAGTCGTGCCCCTCGGAGCGCTTCCAGACGGTTTCCAGCAGCTCGCCGAGAGCGTCGTCGTTACCCGCTCGGGAAAAGGCATAGGCGTAGTGTGCGCTGAGAAAGGGGATAAAGGTTTCCCGGGCGCGCGGGGCCGCGCGGGTGGCTATCTCCTGCCAAAACTTGTCCATCTCGAACCCGGCCATATCCATCCGCCAGACCAGCGAAATCGCGTCCACCTGCTCGCCGACGGCATCGGGAGAGTACGGCCAGATGATTTCGTCGAAGACACGGCGGGTGTTCTGCTCGTCAAGCTGTTCCAGATAGAGCAGGGCGAGGTGCCAGCCGTCATGGCTCTGGATGAGCCGGTCGCAGGTCTTCAGAGCTGGCAGAAAGTTCTCCATCTCGCGGATACCGGTTTCGATCTCTCCGGTGCGGATGAGAGCGTGGCTGAGGGCATGCTGTGCCCAGGCGTTGCGCGGTTCGGCTTCGATTGCGCGGCGGGCCAGTGATTGCGCCTCCCGCAGCTGGTCACACAGCTCGTAGGCAAAAGCCTGCATGCCCAGAAAGTCCGGGTCCCCGGCGTTGGCATGCTCAAGGCGATCTACGTGTGCGCGGTAGCGTGGGCCGCTGTCCTGCTGGCCGAGTGTGTAGTAAACGTATTCGCAGAACTTGAGCGCGAGCAGGTCGCGGGGGAACTCCTCGGTGAGCTGCTCCAGAAGTTCCTGCGTCTCATAGAAATGCCCGCGCCGAAAACGCTGCATGGCCTCCAGAAGTCTGAGGTCGCGTGGTGTCAGGCGGGATATATGGCGCTCGACCTGATCGAGGAATTGTCCTGCTTCTTGCAGTCCGTCAGCGGTCTGGCTATAGAGGCAGACCAGGGCGGAGTAGAGGTTTAGCAGCGGATCTTCCGGCTCTTCATCCCGGGCTTGGCGCAGCTCCTCCATGCCTGCATCCAGTCTGAGCAGGCGGCGATTAAAGTTATTCGTCGCCCGAAGCGCAGTTTCTGAGGTGGCGCTGACTGGGATACCGCGAAGATCCTCCGGCATAGGCCAATAAAATGCCCCATAACCGGGATGAGGTCAACCACTTGCTCGATGGATACCCTCAGGCGTCGATCTCTACGTCCGTTTTGGGGACGCTGCAGCACAGGAGGATATTATCATCGTCGGGGACACCGTCGTGCCCCTCGGGGTAGTCCACCTCGCCGCTGGCGAGCCGTTGCTGACAGGCGGTGCAGTTGCCCATGCGACAGCCGAAGTCCAGGCTCAGCCCCTCGGCCTCCGCCAGCTCCAGCAGGCTATCATGTTCACCGGTCCACTCGGCACTGACGCCGGATTGCAGGAAGGTTACCTTTGCCATGGGACCTAGCATACAGGCCCCGCCGTCTTTTTCAAGACGTTGTCTTGCTCAATGATTCTTGAAGTACTGCAGCAGAAGCTCCTCGACGGAGGCGCCGACGCTGGTTTGCCCGGCGCGGATCTCGGCCTCCATCTGCGGCAGACGGTCCTTGATCAGCGGGTCGCGGAAGAAGCGCGTCTTCAGGCCCTCCTCGATCAGCGCGTGCATCCACTCGATTTGCTGGCTCTGGCGACGCTTTTCAAAGAAGCCGCTCTCCTGCGTGGTGGCGTAAAAGCGCTCAATCGTGCCCCAGACTTCCTGGATGTTAAAGCCTGTCTCCGCCGAGCAAATCCCGGCCGTCGGCTTCCAGCCCTCGGTGTGGGGCTGCAGGTAGCGCAGCACGCTGTGCAGCTCGGAGCGTTTGGCCTTGGCGCGGTCGACATTACTGCCGTCGGCTTTGTTGACAAAGATCGAGTCGGACAGCTCGATGACGCCTTTTTTGATGCCCTGTAGCTCGTCACCCTGACCGGAGAGCATGAGCAGGAGGAAAAAGTCCACCATGGAGCGCACGGTGACCTCGCTCTGGCCGACACCGACCGTCTCAACGAGGATGACGTCAAAGCCCGCCGCTTCGCACAGGACCATGGTCTCGCGGCTCTTGCGGGCCACGCCGCCGAGCGTACCGGCGGCGGGGGAGGGGCGGATAAAGGCGTCCGGGCAGCGCGAGAGGCGCTCCATGCGGGTCTTGTCCCCCAGTACACTACCGCCGCTGACGGTGCTGCTCGGGTCCACGGCCAGCACAGCGACCTTCTTACCCATCTCGCACAGCATCATGCCAAAGGCTTCGATAAAGGTGCTCTTGCCCACGCCGGGGACGCCGGTGATGCCGATGCGGGCCGCGTTACCGGCATCCGGGATGACGGCATTGAGGACCTGCTGAGCCATTTCCTGGTGGGCGGTGGCGTTACTCTCGATCAGGGTGATCGCACGGGCCAGGATGGTGCGGTCATTGGCACGAATGCCCGCGATGTAGTCATCGGCGGAGAGTACGCGGCGCTTTTTGATCGGGGTGCGCAGGGCCGTATTGTGAACGGTCTGGCCGGGCATGCCATCATGGCCGCCCGAGACACCCTTCATCACCTCGGTGGTAAATGTTTTCTCGTCGGCACCCTCGGGCACCCATTCCGGTCTCTGCTTCTCTTGAGCCATGTATATGGCATTTTTCGCGCAGAGGTAGGTTCAGTCAAACGCAATCCGTGATCTGCCCCCTGATAGCCCCCGATCAGAGGGGCTATCAGGAGAGAACGGAGTCGCTCATCGCTAGAGCTTATACCGGTGCGTGCCGGTCACACTGAGCGGCTTCTGGCCGGGTAGGGTGAGGGTGGCCTTGACGCCGCGGGGTAGCTTGAGCTGGCCACTGATGGTGCCGTCCTTGCGCTCCCAGCGCGAGATGATGTCCCCCCTTGGGCTGGGGATGCTGACCTCTGCGCTCTCGCCTTCGAAGAGCGGCTCGCAGGTGACCGCTTCCCAGCCTGGAGCAGTCTGCCGTATCCCGCCGAGGATCTGCATGAGGTGAAAGAGCGGGTGGGCCGACCAGGCGTGTGAGAAGCTCTCGTCTCCGCGCCGGGGTTCGAAGTTTTCCCAGCATGTGCCGTGCTCGGCCATCGGGCTCCAGCGCTTGCGGATGTCTGCCAGCACATCGGCTCCATAGCCGTTTTCACCCAGTACGGTGAACAGGTACGTGATCCAGTAGGCCGAGGGGTGGATGTCGGTCGTGTACTCGCCGCGCAGGTAGGGCACGATCCGTTTTTCGAGCATCACCTTTTTGTTTTTCGGGCAAAGCTCCGTGATGATGGCCAGTGTCTGGGCATGGACCGAGGTGGACGGGTCGATCCTGCCCTTTTCGTCATAGCCGTCGCGCATCAGGCCGCTGCGCTTGTCGATGAGCTTGAGCAGGTTCGTACGCTGGGTCTTGGCCCACTGGCGACAGGTCGCGGCTTGTTTCTTGTCCCCGCTAAGCGCATACATCTGCGCCAGCCGGTCGAGCGCATGCAGCAGCCACAGATTATAAACACTGGAGCAACCGGTCTTACGGAGGCCCGTCCAGTCCAGGAACAGCCAGTAGCGCGGGTCGTAGTGGAGCAGCCCGGTCTTGGCGTCGGTCCACTCGCGGAAGTACGCCAAGGAACTCTGGATGGTGTCCTGGTGGGCTTCAAAGGCTTCCAGTGAGCCCGTCTGCCAGTAGTGGTCCCAGAGGGTCACGATCCAGATCAGGGTAAAGTCCGGCAGCACGCAGTTATGGGCCATGGTCGGTGCGTGTCCATAGGTGATCCCGGACGCCGCCTTCTGCGTGGCAATCTGCTTGATCCCGCGTCGGAACAAACGGTCATCGCCGTCGAGGTGGAAGGTGTTCCAGGCCTGTACGCGGGCATCGCCCCACCACTGGGCCTGCTCACGCCAGGGGGTGTCTACATAGGCGTCCATGCTGCACACACGCTGGGTCCACGCGCAGGTTTCCCAGATGGCATTGAGGGCCGTGTCGGAGCTGGTAAACGAGCCGTTGTGCTTGAGCGGGTAAAAGGTCGTGCACAGGCTGGGGGAGACGGTGATCGCTCCGGCGCTGTCGCGTACCGTCAGGATCATGTAGCGGTAGCCAAAGGCGTGGTAAAAGGCGTGGCGCTGATCGCCGGGACGGCACGTGAGGCGCTGGCTAAAGGCCATGCGGCAATGCGCGCCGGGGATGAAGTCCGGGCATAGCGTATCCGCGTTGATGGTCTCGTAGTGGTGGGTCTCTACGATTTCGCCGCCCTTGGCCCCCTTGATGTCCAGAATGACGCTGCCGATATGGAGCTTACCCAAGTCGATCAGAACGCTACGCCAACCATTGGCGGGAGTCTTCGAAAATGGAATCGCTGCAATGTCTCCCTCGAAAGGTTCATGGGCGAGCCCTTCCTCGAAGCGGGTGATGCTCAGGTTGCGCGTGGTGAAATAGTCCTCGGCGTTCTTGCCCTCTGCCCGCCCGATAACGCGGCCGGGGCGGATTTCATTCTCTTCCAGCATAGCAGTCCCACGGGGTTCAAGGTCGGACCACGGCTCCCCGTTCCAGACATTAATGACGCACGCGTTCTGCCAGGTGCTAGCGTCGTAACCTGGAAGCATCCACTCCGGTGACTCCGCGCGCAGATCGATGACCTCCTGCTGGAACAGCTGGAGAGAGCTCTGCACCATGTCCTTGCGGATGCTCTCCTGGCGACGTGCTTGCCACGTGTCATCGCTGAGGATTTTTGTTTTTCCCCACTGAGCGGCGACGAGCAGACCCGCATAGCCTTGGGTCAGGTACTGGAAATTGCTGAAGGATGGGTTGTGCCCGCGCACGGCGATCAGGTTCTTCCCTTTTTTTAGCCAGCGACTGACATCGACCTCGTCGTAGGGCCAGCTGTGCTGAAACCCTCGTGCGGGGCCGCGGCACACGTACTCACCGTTAATGGTGAGCTGGTAGGACTGGTCGGCAGTGATGAACAGCGGGGCTTTTATCGGCACGCTCGTGAGCGTAAAGTCCTTCCGAAAGACGGCGTAGGCGTTGATCTGGTCCCAGTTTGGCTTATAGGCCCATATCCATTTGGCCTGCGTGAGGATTGCCGGGGGCGGGGTAGACGAGGGGGCTGATTGCATGTTCGGGAGTATAGCGGATTCCAGCGTTGAGCGTTACCGTTTTTCTGTTTAAAAAATTCCTATAAATTGACATTGTTGCTGATATGCCCATCCGACTGCACACCCAGGAGAACGAGCTGAGCCACGTCGAGGTGTCTCCCGATACCTGGTTTTTCATGAACCATGTCTACCACCATGAGGCAGCATCGGCTCACGACCATGACTACGTGGAGCTGGTCTTTGTGATGGATGGCTCAGCACGTCACCTGACGGTGCGCGGTGAGGTGAACTGCCGTAGCGGGGACGTGCTCCTCATCCCGCGTGGTGCCTGGCACGGGTACACCCACTGTCGCTCCTTTGAGCTGATCAACTGTCTGTTCTCCCCTGGACTGCTCGAAAACGAGCTGGGCTGGCTGCGGACGGAGCCTCCCTTTGCTCAATTGCCGGGGTGGTCGGATTCGCTGATCGGCACCGACATTACGCAGTTTAGTTTACCTAAGAGTAGCTTCAAAATTGTGCGAGAACGCCTGAATGATCTGGAGGACGTCTACCAGCGACAAGCTGTACGCCCAGAGCTGCTGGGAAGGCTGCTACTCGTTTTAGACTGCCTCAAAGACGCGCGCAACGAATCCGAGTCATGGGCCTCAGGTAATGGGGAGCGCCACCCCTCAGTACGCTCGGCGTTGGGGCTGCTGCACACAGAATACGCGCAGGACTGGACTCTGGAAAAGCTCGCTAGCCGGCTGCGGCTCAACGGCAGCTACCTGATCCGCCTTTTCAGTGCAGAGGTAGGGATGCCGCCCATGAAGTACCTCGCCCTCCTGCGTGCGCAGCGTGCCGCTACGCTGCTGGTGACGACACGCCTCCGCATCGGTGAAATCGGAGCTCGCGTGGGCTGGCACGAGCCGAAGCTGTTCTCCCGGCAGTTCCAGCAGCACTTCGGGCTCAGCGCGAGCGAGTATCGCCAAAAATTACTCAAGCCCTTTGCCGGTAAGGCCTAAGCAGGCTACTGCTGCGATAACCTGACTGTGGGATTCTAAAGCGATCATCCTCTTTTTCGACGTTGATGGCAGACGTCTTGGAGGACGGCTACTGAGCGCGAGATCGACCTATCTGCGCTGCTCCCACTGACTTTTTTAAAGAAATGCATTTTTGTGACTTTTTCCCGCTTGACGCCTTCCGACTCACTCCTACTATCAGCCGTTTTCCTCAATACGGGTTTGGCCTTTTGGTGATGCCCAACGAGGATTTGACATTGGTTACGCCTCCCTAGCTCAATCGGTAGAGCAGTTGACTCTTAATCAATTGGTTCGGGGTTCGAGTCCCCGGGGGGGTACCAATGAAAATCAACACTTTACGTTGTGTTGGAGCGACTTAGGGAATTTAGACCACCGAGGCCGAGTCTCATCCAGTCTCAATAAATTTCGCTCAGTCTCGAAAAACCCCCTGTTTTTGGGCAACTTTTTGGGCAACTATTTTTGAGCTTTTCAGACCTGTTTCGGACGGATAGTCCTCATGGTAGTAATCCTGCCCGATGAGCGCCGCCCCGAAGTACGATCCCAACAACGAGATTTTTGTCCGACGTGAGGACTTTGACCGTGTCTTTTTGAAGGCCATCCCCAAGGCGACGTTCCACCGCTGGGTCAATGAAGGTAAGATCAAGAAGGCCCGGGATCTGGAGGGCTGGTACCTGCTGAACAAAACGCTCGTACACCAAGGGATGGAGCCAGTGGACGTCGAGGAGTTCCGGCAGGAGCGGCAGGAGGTGCCCCAGGGCCTAAAGAATAGCCAGTTACTTTACATCGCCGTCCTGCAATCCGACGCCGCCTTCGAGATACTATCCCCACCGCGTTTTAAACTTCCCGGCACACTGACCCCGGAAGAGGTCGGCAAAATCCAAATCCTGAAGGCCGAGCACCTCAAGCTCATGGACCTCTACACGGAACGGTCCGAGCGCATCATCTACCGGCATGGTTTCCTAGATGCCTTAGATGCGGCAGCTTTCGTTGATGGAGAATAAGTGGCCGGAAGATGGTAGGGGAGAGAGGAAGTAACCCTGTATTCGCTATCATGAAACGACATATCATCGGGCACATAACAGCCCTCTGCGCCGACTTTTTTTGACCTCGTTGGCGTAAATCACGCCGAAAACAAAAACGAACGTGCACCGGGAATATCCTGAAATCCGGGGGGGGAAGCTTTTGGTGCGTTTTTGAGGGTGCTAAAAAAATGACGATATTTCTGTAAGTTATTTAATATGAACGGATAGTGAAAAGATTGGAGAGATGTTGGTCTTTCGGGGTGAAATTTAAATTACTAAATGTTAGTAAGAATTTTCACGTAAAACAGTAATAAGGGAACACTAAGTATAGAAAAGGACTCGTTAATTGGTCCTTATTGTCAATAACAAGGCCCCCAAATGCGCCCTCGTGGCGCTTATTGCTACTTAGCAGGGGCTTATTATTGTGGCCGGGGAGGGTACGTTTTGCGCGCGAGGCGGGGATGATTTCTGGGGAGGGGCAATGTATTCGCGGACCCCGTTTCGGATGTAAACCATGGTTGTCGGATGTATGCCCCCCCCCGTGACACGTTTTATGTGTCCTCTCTGTCCCCTGTCCTCAGATGGTTTCGACTTCGTTTCTCTTGCTCTCCTATTCCTGGAGGGATGCCTCTCTCTTTCTCTGGTAGCTGAATTTTATTCGGGGACAACGGGGACAGAACTCTATAAAGCCTTTCGTAGGCAAGGATGGGAGGTGTCCTCGGATGTCTGAAGGATTAGGGGCATGGGGGGGGTACGAGGGACAAGATAAAAAATGCCTTTCATAAGATTTTCTACTTGACAACTTCCCATTCATTTGATCTAATGATGCCTTTCTGGTCTTTAGGGATGTTTTCCCTGTGCTGCCTGCTGTTTTAAGATCACCTTCGTTTTTGGGGCTGGGTTTATCCAGCCTACGTGTTCAGCAGGCAGGCGGGGTCATTCGATGAAACACTCGGGTGGCCCCCTCAGTTATGCCTGCTAAAGACATCACATCAAAAACCGAAATCGGCGCGGCCACCAACCATACCGCGCAGCATAGTATGAGAAAGATTGTCCTCGGGGAGGCTCTTGAGCAGGTCCGTCGTGGGCACGATTTTAAGGGGCACAGTTTACAGGCCCTGATTCAGACCATCCGAGATTTGAGGGATGGTGAAGACGAGCAAAGGAGGCGACTGAAAGGGCAGCTACCCGTTCTGGTTTTCAGTGGCTTTAGTTCCACCAATTCCCGTGAAGAGCTTGAGGGACACCCTAATGGCATCATCTGTGTAGACATCGATAAGCTGTCCGCAGGGGAGGTTAGTCGGGTGCGGCAGCTGCTCGTGGAAGACGAGCATACGCTTGCCTGCTTTCTGAGTCCGTCCGGAAACGGCTTTAAGGTTCTGCACCTAATTCCTGACTCTCAGGCCAGTTGGTCAGAGAACTACCAAATGGTGGAGGCCTACTACAAGAGTCAGCACGACCTGAGCATCGATCCCTCGTGCAAGAACGTGAACCGCCTGTGCTACTACAGCTACGATCCAGGCCTCTATATTAATGAGGAGGCGCACCGGCTGCCATGCGTTGAAATTGAGAAGGCGCATGCCCGGCGTCCTGAACTCTCGATACAGGAGGACGGCGACTCCTGCGCGATGGAAAGGGGCCGGGCTTTGCTGGAGCTTGTCCCGGATCGAGTAGGTGAACACTCAGAGTGGATACGCTTTTGCGGTGGGGTATCCAACTACCTACAGGCTAATGGCCTTGCCGCTGATGAGGTCCTCGCAATCTTTACTGAGAAGTGGCCCCTCGATGAAGATGTGTCGCAGCTCAAGGTCTTGGTCCGTGAGCGCAGGCCTACTCCCATTGAGGCAGCCGAGGCACTTGCCAAGGGCCTTAACCCCTCTGGGTGGGCCGACTATGAGAGTCGTTACCTGGACTCATGGACTCACTGGAGAGATTATGCCTATGACTCCGTTTCAGACCAGTTGGTTGACATACACAGTCTAACCGCACGCACGCGCAAGGGCTTTGACTTTAAGTATGCGCGCGAGCGTCCTCTCGTTCGTAATGGAGATAAGGTTTCAACGATGTCTCCCAGCACATACACCATCGAGCGATGTCCGGAAGTCGCAGGGATCGAGTATGCCCCCGCAGAGGTTCGTCCGATTTTCGTCCTTGGGAATGGAGAGCGTATGCTCAACCGTTATCGGCCGGTGGAACACGTTGGAGTTGCTTCCCGTGAGCG
This sequence comes from Ruficoccus sp. ZRK36, assembly GCF_019603315.1. NCBI lineage: Bacteria > Pseudomonadati > Verrucomicrobiota > Opitutia > Puniceicoccales > Cerasicoccaceae > Ruficoccus > Ruficoccus sp. ZRK36. Next base: position 3,233,465 of record NZ_CP080649.1, on the reverse strand, counting down.
TGTGGAGGCAGCACATAAAGTCTTGGTCGACCATGTCGGGCACATGTTTGCGGACGAGCAGGAGGCTGCCCTGTTACTCGATTACCTGGCATGGTGCGTGCAGAATCCCGGGCAGCTAAAGTCCTGGATGATTATTCTATACGGTGTGCAGGGAGACGGGAAGAGCTGGTTTCGTGAGTTGATGGAGGCGGCCTTGGGAGAGGACAATGTCGGTGTTCTTCAATCGAGCAACCTTGAGGATCGGTTCTCCTCTCCGGCCTATGGCAAGTGTCTCACGTTCATTGAGGAGCTGAAACTGGATAACGTGCACAAGTACGATACGCTGGAGCGACTGAAGAGCCTGATCGGCAACCGCCGTGTCAGCCTGCGGGAAATGCGCAGGGCTCCCCGTGAGGTGCGGGCGACGGCAAACTATCTCGCGGCCACCAACCACTCCGACAGCTTGCCTGTCTCGGACAATGAGCGTCGTTTCTGCGTGCTGACCAGTCAATGGGTGGACCGCAAGAACGAGCTGAGGGCATGGGTACAGGGCCATCCGGATTATTATACGACGCTGTACCGGATGGTTCGTGAAGAACCAGAGGCCTTTCGCAAAGCGCTGATGGATTACCCCGTGAGTCAGAGTTTCCTCAATGCCCATGAGGCTCCCCGTACGCGTGGGACCCTCCGTATGATTGAGGAGGCCATGCCTGCCGGTGCTGTCGAGTTGGGGAACTGGATCGAGCAATGGGGCGGCCCATGTATCAACGAACGCTTCGTCTCCCTGCGAGAGCTGAAGGAAAAGCACGGGGAGGAATCAGACCCGCAAACCCGGCATACCGCTGCGATTCTTACCCCGATGCCCAACCATAAAAAGCTCGGAGTGTTCCTGCGGCAACTCGGCTACACGGTCCATGAAAAACGGTCCGTTCGACTCGGCCCTGATCGCAAACAGAATATTACCCTGTACCTGAAGCCGCAGGTCGATGTCGAGGAGGCGTTTAGTATCGTCAAAGGGACTACATGCGGCCCCGACTTAGGGCAGCCGTTGTAATTGTTCAGCTATTTCGCGAGCCCAGCTATCACCGGGCTCGTTTTTTTACCTCAAAAAAAAACACACCCTCACCGGCGGTACGATCAAGAGACTTTCACCTCGTCGGTCTGTATCGCTCTCCATCGAACATATAGACCCTCTTTGACTGCGGCACGGTGCCATCGCCCCTGCCGGAATGACCTTCCTCGTTTACAAACTCCAGAGTGCCGTCCGAATCGAAGTCGCGGAAGTGATAGACCTCGCCCCCACCGCGTACGGGGGGAAGCTCACGTATATGGCCATTTTCCAGCAGGAAAATACGCATGACCCACTCAGGGGCACCAGTAGCTGGAAACTCCCGCTCGCGTTCCATAATGACCAGCGCTGGAACTGCCGGTGCCGCGACCGCATCCCACGGCCTTAGCGGGGAGAAGACAGACATCGCCTCATAGGGCAGCTCCAGACAGGTGCTTTCCTACAGCACATCAGCATAGCGTGGATGGATGGTGTGGATAGTCTTCCCGCCTTTGGTGATGACAAAAGACGTGATGTAGCGATCGTCATCATAAGTGGGCTCGATTCCCAATGTGCCATCGACATGTAACGGTGTATTGATGGCCCAGCACGCGAGTGCGATGCCCAGTAATCTCAGGAGGAGTACGATCATGTTCTGTTCAGTCAGGGTTAATGAAGGGAAGTCTAATGGGTCAGGGGCTTGATCTGGATAGACGCAACGATGCTCAGGATGACGGAGAGCAGAAAAAAACCGATGCCCCATTCGATATGAATGCGTGTACCGCCGGGGAAGGATTGAAAGGCCAGGACGAGCATGCCCATGACAATCACATCCAGCATGGAGAACTTCCCCAGCGTTCCGGCAAACTTGAGCGACCTGGTAGCCGGAAGCCCATGCTCCAGTCGATAGACAGCGCTGTAAAACACGCAGAGCTTCCAGACAGGGAACAGCACTGAGAACCCCAGCAGAAGGCTGGCCAGAAAGAGATCCCCGGAGAGGGCCAGGTGACAGATGCCCGATAGGATGGACTTGCTCTCGGGCTCGCCGACCGGGAGGTAATTCTCCACGCCCCAAAAGCCGGGCTTTATTGTCAGGCACGGCAAAACAAGCCCCAGTCCAAGCGTAACCGCGCTCAAAAGGAGTAACCTGCGGATACCAGCCAGCTTGCGTCGTCTCATCTCAGCGGGCATACTTCTGCTTGAGGTAATCGGTGAGGAGTTCGGTGGGGACGATTTCGAGGCTCAGGCTTGAGACCTCGCTCACCCCGTCCATGCGCTGCCCGGTGTAGGCGTTGCTACCAGTGTGGAGTTCATCCAGGGCCAGCGCATAGGTACCCGCGACTTCGTCTGTCGTCAGGTCCTTATCAAGCACCTTGATGGTCAGGCTTGCCCCGTCGGTTGCCAATAGCCTCGCGGCCTGAATCATTTCCTCGGGCGATACCGTGCCCGCTCCGCTTGTCGCAAAGCCGAGTATCTCGCCCGAGTACCTCAGCCCGATCTCGGACCATTGGGCCAGCAGGGTATCATGGCGTACATCGCTCTTAAAAATGCGCTCATTGCCGTGCCCGGTATAGAGTTCGTAAGCGATATCCGGGGCACTCCCATCCAGGTCCCAGCCTCCCGGACGGGAGAACAGGTTGACCTCGCTGATCCAGACGTAATAGGTTGCCCCTGATTTCAAGGGCTGCCCGGCGATGAAGCCGGTTTCCTCATCGTGGTTGTCTCCCCACAGACCGGCAAAGAGCGCAACCCCCAGCACAACCAGCAGCGGAATATACCAGCCACTCTCCCTGAAGCGTTTAAGCCGTTCGTGTTCCCAAAGCCCAGCGAGCTTGTCCCAAGTACCTGACTCTACCGGGTTCGGAGCTTCGGGCTCTGACGATGGATCGTGTTCTTGAAGAGGTGGCGTGTTCATGGATTGTCGCAGGGGAAGAAATGCCCCTGCCGGTACGGCAGAACCACTATCGGCAAGGCATGGCTCTCGATGACTCCCTCCAGGCGATGGAGGTATTTCTGGTGGGACGGTTTCTCAATGATGAGAATGATCGCGGCACGCCTGCCAGTCTGGGCCGCGTAGTTAAGGCTCTGCCCAATGGCCTCGGCCCACTTGTCGGCAAAATCGACCTCAATCGCGTACTCGTCGGTCAGGATGTCGCAGCGTGTTCCGTTGGGAAGGGAGATTTCCATTTCCCCCTTCAACACCCTAGCAGCACAATCTCTGTAGTGAGATTCTGGATACAATCGAGCTGCCTCCAGCGAGGCACCGGATCCAAACAGGCAGCAGACAAAGAGCATCATGCCCATTCGCCATTGGCCGAGTGTGAGTAGCCACCCCGGAGAATTGCTCGCTGCTTTAGCGGCCATAAAAATAAAACCCAACGCACATGCCTGCATACAGGGCTAGTCCGAGCAGATTATAGAGTTTCTCCCGGTAGCGCAGCGTTCCCATGCACAGCACTAGCCGATACCGGTTACGGCCTACTCCCCGGGGAAGGGATGTCGGCCTGTTGCCCGGAAGCATCCATGTGCAAGTGGATTTGCTCCTGAGCATCGCTCGCAAGTACCGGCAATTGATCCAGAGCCGCAAGAGTGACTTGGTTTGTTTCCATACCGCCCATGCCCAAAAGCCCCAAAGGATGGTCCAGAATATGTCCCGATAGAGACTAGCGCCAACGGTTGAGGTTGTTGTGGTGACAGAGTCCATGTCAGGGTACTTTCAGGTACTTGTTCGAGGTATTGGAGAAGATGACGACCTTTCCCTTCCCCAGCACAGATTGCAGAAAGCTCACGTGCACGGGCAGTTCTGGTTTCTTGGGTTGCTCTGAGCACCCCAACAGGCAGATGGTGGCGATAAGGCACAGAAGCAGCGCGGAGAAGCAAAAGCAACTGGACCCCGCAGGAGACAGGTTGGTGTTTTCATCGAGTTATCCGTGGGTTGTTTTGATCCTTAAAACGGACCGACTAACACAAAAACATAAGATCATAGGGTTACCCGTCAAGCCCTACGATCGTATTGTTTTGGGGTGGATAATTCGCTGGCGGAACTGGGAGACAGATTACGGTCATTACGGGCCAGGCATGGCCTCACACAGGAGGAGTTTGCACAGTTGGCGGGTATCGGCTACAAGTTCTACCAGGACATCGAAGGTGCCCGGAAGAAAGAGATCTGGCTCTCGACCGTGGAACGCCTTGCCGCCCCCTATGGCTTAAGGGCGTGGCAGCTATTGACCCCAGACATGCCCGAAGACTCAAAGCTAACCAGGAAAGCCCCCAGCAGCCGGGTGCATCGGGGGTGAGGGGCTGTTTATTCGAGCTAAGTGGCTAAAATTCAAGAATTCACTCGATTTGTCCGCTGAAAACTTATCAATGATAGATTGTGTCCCGATTAACTGATCTCATATCTAAGGCAAAAGCAGAAGACCCACAGCTTGGAGCCGATCTGGAGCGCGAGTTTCGTGCATTGTCGTCACGGCTGTCTTTTGGCTTGAATTTCGAGCGTCACAGGCCGGAAGCGGTTGAACTGCCAAATCGACCGGTACGCAAGGGGGACAAGGTTCGGGTGCTGCCTCCCCGTGGTTCGACCACCACGGGCGATCAGCGGCTGTGGCAGGTAAAGGCTGTTCGGAAGGGCAAGAATGAGGCTGACCTTGAATTGCCAGAGGCAGAGCAGGTAGAGGTTCAAACTGTAGCAATAGACGATCTCATCGTTATCGCAGAGTTTGGCGACAAGATATATCCGGGGCTCATTTCCACGGGGAAAGTCTCACAAGGCGGCGATAAGCCCTGGCACACGGTCATCAATGGTGAGAACTACCATGCCCTGAAAGCCCTGACTTGGACGCACCGGGGCAAAGTGGATGCCATCTACATCGACCCCCCTTACAATACCGGGGCAAAGGATTGGAAATACAACAACGATTACGTCGAGGGTGAGGACCTGTACCGGCACAGCAAGTGGCTGGCGATGATGGAGCGACGCTTGCTTGTGGCGAAAGAGTTGCTGAATCCGGCTGACTCGGTGCTAATTGTCACCATTGATGAGAAGGAATATCTGAGATTGGGGTTACTACTAGAGCAGGTATTGCCTGAGGCTAGGATTCGGATGATTTCAACCCAGATTAACTCGAAAGGGGTCGGAGTTAGCGAAGGGTATAAGCGTGTTGACGAATATCTTTTCATCGCTCGTTTTGGTTCACAGGACATCACTCCAAGCGTTACGCCACTTCTTGGCGCTAAGCCCATTGACGGGGTTGAAATCGACCCAAGCGACGATGAAGATACCTCTCCCCGTATCGGATTAGACTGGCAAACGGCACGTAGGCGAGACCTTCAATCAGTGAGGAGAACCCGTCCTGCTCAGTTCTTTCCGATCTACGTTAACAAACTCACGGGACTGATTGAATCGATCGGTGAAGCAATCCCACATGAACAGGATAGACATGCTGTCGAAAGCAGACCGGGATGTGTGACTGTGTTTCCAGTCCGCGATGATGGTACTGAGATGAATTGGAGTGTAACGCGCACCACGTTTGTTGACCGATGGAAAAAAGGCTATGCTCGTGCTGGAAAAGCTACGCCTAATAAGCCGCAGCCATATATTATCCAATACCTTAAGAGTGGCCCTATTTTAGATATTGAGGAGGGGCGCGCTATCGTAGAGGGGCACAATAAAGACGGCTCTGTTGTTGCATTCTACGAACAACCAAATGCAAAGGCCCCTCCGACACAGTGGTTTTTGAGGTCCCATAATGCAGAGCACTATGGGACCAAAACATTGGGAGCCCTCGTTGGTCGACGAAAATTTCCTTTTCCAAAAAGTCTCTATGCTGTGGAGGATGTTTTACGTCTCTTCGTAGTAAACAAACCTGAAGCCGTTATACTCGATTTCTTCTCTGGCTCTGGTACGACGGCTCACGCAGTCATGCGGCTCAATAAGCAGGACGGAGGCAACCGTCAGTGTATCAGTGTGACCAACAATGAAGTAAGTGCGGACGAGCAAAAGGGGCTCCGCGAGCAGGGCTTGCGCCCTGGCGATCCCAAATGGGAAAAATTCGGCATTTGCGATTACATCACCAAGCCTCGTGTGAAGGCTGCCATTACCGGGAAGACGCCGGAAGGCGAGCCGATCAAAGGCGACTACAAGTTTACCGACGAGTTCCCGATGGCGGACGGCTTTGAGGAAAACGCGGAGTTCTTCACCCTGACTTATGAGACTCCGCTGGCCGTCAGTTATCAGACCGCTTTTGCTCGCATAGCACCCTTGCTTTGGTTGCGTGCAGGCAGTGTTGGCCGACGCGTCGATAAACTTCCCGCTGAGGGGTGGGCTGTTGCAGACGCTTACGGTCTGCTGGTGGATCTGGATCGTTCGACAGATTATCTAAAAGCCGTCCACAAGGCTGATCGTCTCCGGGTTGCCTATATTGTTACCGACGACGAGCGCCGCTTCCAGTCGCTGGCCCGTCGCCTGCCCGAAGGGGTGGAGGCAGTCCGGCTCTATGAATCTTACCTGACCAATTTCGCATTCGCTAACGGAGAAGACGCATGAAATTTACCCTAAAAGGCTACCAGACTGATGCCGTCATCGACGTGCTGGATAATTTGAAGAAGGCCCGCAGACGCTGGCACGAAGATACCGACCGTCATGCGTTTTCACTCACAGCAGCCACCGGGGCGGGTAAAACGGTGATGGCTGCCGCTGTCTTCGAGGCGTTGTTTCATGGCGACGATGGTTTTAACTTCGACCGCGATCCCGGCGCGGTTGTGATCTGGTTCAGTGACGACCCTTCCCTGAACGAGCAGACGCGTTTTCGTCTGATGGAGTCCTCGGACCGCCTGCGGCATACGGATTTGGTTGTCGTGGAGAATACCTTCAATCGTGCTAAGTTTGACCCCGGAAAAATCTATTTTCTGAACACTCAGAAGTTAGGCAAAAAGAGCCTGCTTGTGCGCGGATTCGAAGGTGACGAGGAAGACGGGACATTTCCCACCATGCGGCCCGATCTACGTAGCCACACGATCTGGGACACGATCCGAAACACCATTGAAGATCCGGCATTGACGCTGTATCTGGTCCTGGACGAGGCCCATAGGGGGATGGGCACCCAAGTCCGTGAGAAGTCCACCATCGTCAAACGCCTTATCAACGGAGAAAACGGTGTGCCGGGTATTCCCGTGGTTTGGGGGATTTCCGCGACGGTGGACCGTTTCAATAAGGCGATGGAAGTGGCCACTGGCCGTACAACCCTTCCGCCAGTGACTGTTGATCCCGTGCTGGTGCAAGAATCTGGCTTGCTGAAAGACACCGTAATCCTCGATATTCCCGATGAAGCGACGGGAGATTTCGATACGGTTCTGGTTCGTCGGGCCACCGATAAACTAAAGGAATCATCGAAAGAATGGGCCAGCTACACGAAGCAACAGGGCACCGATGAGGCCGTTTTGCCATTGATGGTGATGCAAGTGCCAAACAAGCCCAGCCCCAAGGATATTGGACGAGCGCTTGAGATCATTTTTCAATGCTGGCCAGATGTTACTGAACACAATGTGGCGCATGTTTTTGGTGAGCATACAACCCAGGAATTCGGTAACTATTCAGTCCCTTACATTCAGCCTCAGCGCGTGCAGGATGACATGTGGGTACGCATTCTGATTGCCAAGGATGCCATCAGTACAGGCTGGGATTGCCCACGCGCAGAAGTGATGATTTCTTTCCGCCCGGCAAGCGATCAGACCTATATCGCGCAGTTGCTTGGACGGATGGTGCGCACTCCTCTAGCTCGGCGTATTCCCGGTAATGACCGACTCAACTCCGTCGATTGTTTGCTGCCGAAGTTTGACAAGGAAACGGTAGAGGCGGTTGTAAGGGTCTTGCGTCAAGGTGGAGGTGACACCCCGCCGACAGGACGCATTCTGATAAATCCGGAGGAGATGAAGCCGAACCCGGAAGTGCCGGAATTGGTTTGGGAGAAATTCGTTTCCCTGCCGTCGCAGACTCGGCCACAGCGCGGAGCAAAGCCTGCGATTCGCTTGACTGCATTGGCGCATGAGCTGTCAGCCGATGGTCTGCTCTCGGGCGCGGGAGGCAAGGCACATGCAGCGATGCACAAGGTGCTGGATAACTTCATTGATGAAAGGGCTGATGCGTTCGAAGAGAAGCGTAAATCTGTGATGACGGTCGAAGGTCGTACGATCATTGCTGACATGCTGAAAGGTGGTACCAGCGATGCTTCTTTCCAAGCCGAAGCTGATGAGGCAGTAATTGGTGATGCCTATCGGCGCACGGCACGGATCGTCAGTCCAGACATTGCCCGGACCTACACTATTGAAAGGGCAAAACGACAACCAGAGGCAGAAGATGATTTTGATGATGCTTTGATTGAAGCTCGTGAGGATGTGGCAGCTCTTCATCTGATGGAGAATTTGCAGCCTGTGTTTGATGCCGAAGCCAAGAAGCTGGCCGACCAGTGGTTTTCAGACTACAGCGACGAGATCAAGAAACTGCCCGACGACAGGCAAGATGCCTATCGGCAGATCGTAGCACTAAGCACAGAACCACAGGATGTGGGGTTGGCGCGGCCAATGTCACGATTCGAGCCGACTAAAGCCCGTGAACCGAATGGGCTGGAAGTGGATATTCCTCTCTATGGGGCGCATTTGCTTTGCAACGAGCAAGGGATGTATCCTGTCGAGCTTTGGACATGGGAGAAAGGAGTCCTGGATGTGGAACTGAAGCGTGATGGATTTAAGTTCTGGTATCGTAACCCCGATCGACCGAGTCAGGACTCGTTAGGTATCGCCTACAAGTGTGACGATGAGACTAAGATCGTTAGGCCGGACTTCGTTTTCCTCGCCGAGGTTGATGGCAAGATTGTTGCAGACATCGTCGATCCACACGGTTTTCACTTGGCTGACGCTCTCCCTAAGTTACAGGGCTTGGCTGCTTATGCCGAAATCCATACTCAGTTTTACCGCAGGATCGAAGCTGTAGCATTGGTAGGTGGTAAACTTCGATCATTGGACCTGCTTGATGATGATGTTCGTAAGGCAGTGAAGGAGGCATCCAGTGCGGAAAGTTTATACAAAGGCGTGCTTGCAAGAGATTATGTGTAGGGGGCACAGACTTGATTTCTTCACCCGATTGCCCGACAACGTTCTTCCAGCTAAAAGAAAAGCCCCGGCGCCCCAACGCGCTAGGGCGGCGGGACAGGGGCTTTTCTTGGTGTAAACCATGGTTTACATGCTTACCTTGTACAGTCTCCGTCGCCCGCTCAGTTCAATCCTAGGGCGTGATCGAGGAGTTGGTGGAGGCGGTGGGTCCGGGTGGGCAGGAGGTTGAGGTTGCCTTTGAGGGCCTCGGTGAAGGCGTTCTGAAGGCTCCAGGCGGTCCGGGGCTGGAAGGCCTCATGCCGGGGTTGACGCCATTCTTGCAGGACTTTGGGGATGGTGCTGTTGGCCATGACACCGGCATCGACGGCGCGGACAATCAGGTCGTGAGCCGTGCGATCCTGAAGCGTGATGCGACGGTAGTAATCCACCCGGCGGTCATGTCGGTCCCAGTGATGCCTGAGTCCTGACACCGCCTCCTTGGCAAGACTGGGGAGATCGTGCAGGATGCGCGGAGTGTGCTTACGGGCCAGCTGGATTTCTCCTGAGAACGAGAGATTATCGCAAACTAAAACCTGGCTCCCGGCAACGACTCCGGCGGAGAAACGCTGGTCGTGGCTGTTGCGGACGCCGACCACATAGGTGTATTCAAGTCCCGATACGGGGGCGTCGACTTCGAGTAGCCCGAAGTAGCGGGCGTTGTCATGGGTGAGGCCGTGGGCTTGGCCTGCAACGGTGAAGCCCTGTTCGAGTAGGGCGCGTTCGACGACTTGTAACAACCGGATGTGCGGAATCGGTCTCCAGGTAGAGGTTGCCCGGGGAGTCTTGATCTGGGCAAGGTCGCACCGGCTGACGGCATGGCTGCCACAGTGCAGGAGCAGGTTGCAGCGTTGGGGAGCTGCGGGTGAGACGGGTTCAATGGTGTCTGTGATCATGGTGTTGATGCGTTGAGGTTGTGGTTTTGAAAACTACGAAAAACGTCCTGCTTTCGTAGCTTTTGGGAAAATGCTGATTCGCCTGTATGTTCGATAAATACTGGCCTGGGAGTCAGTGGTGTCGTAACCGGGTATGGGAGTGCCCAGTCCCTGATACCGCACCGAATGGGCAGGTGGGATAGCCTCCGATGTTTGGGAAAAGTAAAAGCCCCGCCTCGTGTGATCGAGGCGGGGCTGTATTGGCCGGGTATGACAGATCAGGCTCAGCGGTAGCGCTCACGGTCCCGTTCGTACTCGGGGTATTCCGGGACGAAGGGCGAACGTCTCACCGCTCCCACGGCATAACCGATAGACCCGATGAGGACCGCCACGGAGATGACCAGGAACGGGCTGAGCGTTTCCTTGGCCTCGTTGACGGCCCCGATGGCCACCGGCCCCACCAGCGTGCCGACGCTGTAGGCGGTCAGCGCGACGAGCACGAGCTTAAGGACGGCATTCATGGTGAGGCAGGCTGTTATGTTTACGTTTCATCCGGCGCGGCGGGCTCAGGTGCTTATACCTGGCGGCCCGCACGATGCTGCTGCCCCAGATGAGGGAGCAGGCGACCGAGCATCCCCCGACCCAGTACAGGGCATGGGCCAGTGGCAGGAGGACGGGTTGCTCGACCGGAGGAGGTGAGGGTGGTTCGTCGTGGTCGTTGAGCATAAAAATGCCCGCGCCCACACTGATCACAGTGATGAGGATGGCCTGGATCATCGCGCCCCTCCCGTCCATTTTGCGCACTGCGAGCGGTAGCTGCACCAGGCACAGTGCATGCCCGGTTGCGGATGAAACCGCTCGTGGTAAATGCCATCCACCGCCGCGCAGGCGATGTCCAACACGCGCTGTTTCTCTCGTTCGCTCGCCGGTGCCAGCCGGTGCACGATAACCTTCGGGACCTTGGTCTTGACGAGGAAAACCAGTTCGCGACCCTCGACCTTTTCGCTCGTGGCCGACTCGATCAACAGTTGGTAGAGCGTGAGCTGTACCTCGTGCTGAAAGGCTTCGAGCTGGACGTTTGGGGTGCTCGCACAGGTCTTGTAATCGACCGGTACGTTGCCCACCCGAACCAAGTCAATGTAACCGAGGACCGGGCTGGGAAGCACCGGCAGGTCCTCCTCCAGTTGGACTTCGACACCGAGCGGAAGCTCTGTCATCTGCCCGTGCTCGGAGTCCAGGTAAGCCTCGACCATCTTGATGCCTTTGTCGTGATTGGTCTGTCGCGTATCCATGTCCGGATACACAGGGGCCTCATCAGGCGCATTAAACGCCTGTGTGAAGGCCTCGATCACCGTCGTCCGCTCGTGGCACTCCCCGCGCCAGCGAGCGCGGTGAAAGTGTTGCAAGGCGGCGTGGACAGCCTTACCCAGGTGCAGGCTTGGGGAGACAGGCTCGGGCAACTTCAGGACCTTCTTGTACCAGAACTTCAGCGGACAAGTCAGGTAGAGTTTGACCGTGCTGGCCGAGATGTGATCAAGCAAGCCATCGGTGGAGGGCTGCTGGCCGTTGCGGTCATGTTCCAGTGGCTGGATCATGACCGGTTCCTCCCCTTGGCAGAGCCGTAGGTGCCGATCAGTTCGTCGATCAGTCCGGAGGCCTGCATCTTGTTGAGGCGGGTGAGGGGCGTCTGGAAGCGGCTTTGGGCTAACTCTTCCAGCGCATCAGTCGTGAGGCCGTGCTCCTTCATCATCCGCTCGATCAGGGCCTGCTGTTTAGGAGAACAAGTCCATCCGCTCGATGCCTGTTGGCTGAAGGCCGGGCGGTTGGGGTCTGCCCGTAGCGGTGTGCGTGCGGGCTCGTGTAGCGATGAACCGGATACAGGCAAAAAGCCCGTCTCCTGAATGTCCCGGTCCACCGCCTCCTGCAGTTGCCGGTACAGGTGCGTGCTGGCCTGCTGGATGTGGGCGAGGTCGTTAACCTCCGTGCGGACCGTGATGGAATACTGGTGCGAAGAGAACTGCGGCAGGCCCAGCTTCTTCGAGTAGTTGGCTTCGAGGGTGATAGCCATGAGGAATCCTTTCGAATGCGACCGTGTGGGTACGAAAAAGCCCGGCGACGGGTCGGTGTCTGCCGGGCTTCTGATAGCGAGCACGTCCCGCTATCACGGATATATAACGCAGGTCGAATGCTTTTTGCGCAGGGGAGGGGGCTTACAGCCCGAGTGCCCGTTGTCGCTGCCAGTAGCCGTTCTTGGGCAAGTCGATGTTGTGCTTGATGCAGCGCTTGCGGATCGCGTTGTCCGAGATCCCTAAATCCTTGGACAGCTTCGATAATGGTTTTTCCCACACCAGTTTGGCCAGCTCTGTGTCGTCGGGCCAGCTTACGCTCTGCTTCGCGGGTAGCGATCCAGTGAGGGGTACGTTCTTGAGGGCGTCTGGAGTCAATGCCCAGAACTCGGTCACATCCTGCGGGTCTTCCACCACGTCACGGTAGTGGAGCATGATCATGCTGTCGCTGGTACCGTTGCGGGTTGCGACTTTGCCGATGTCTTCGTCGCGCTCGATCTGGTAGCTGATACTCGTATGCCGGAGAATGTCGCTGACCCATTCCTGGGGTTGGACAGCGTCTTTGAGGGTGCCCATTTTCTTATACCAGTTTTTCGGTATACCGGTGAACGGAAATTGCTCCAGCCACGCCTCCAGTGCGGGCACAATGGTGACACGGCGCTTGATTTTGCCCTCCATTTTTCCGCCGTAGATGATGAGATTACCTGTCCGGATGTCCGAGACTTTCAGGTCGGCCAGCTCGCTGGGACGTAGCCCGGCAAAAAGCATGATGGCTACCGAGGCAGCCAGCTCACCCTCACGGTAGCTTTGCGCAGCCCGGAGCAATTGCCGGACTTCCTCCAACTGAAGGATCACGACATTACGCTTCTGACGCGGTAGGGCCTCCAGGTGGTCGCAGGGATTTTCCAGGCAATACTTCGCCCGCACAGCCCAGTTAAAGAATGCGTTGAGGCCCCGTCGGTAGCTGCGTTGGGAGCCGATATGCTCATAGGCGGACAGTATGGTGGATATATTGCGGGTGGTAAAGGCGTGGACCGTTTTGTTCGGGTCACCTTGATAGAGCAGTTGCAGGCACTTGCGGTAGTAGTTGATGGTCTGGGGCGAACGACCGACGCGTGAGGCCAGGAACTTCTCAGCGGACTGGTAGATGCCGATCGAGGAGATTTCCGGTCGGTAATGCCTTTCAAAGAAGGCGACAGCGTTTTCGAGGCCGACATCACTGACCTTGGTGATGCGCTCGTTCAGCGCCTGCAACTCCAGTACCTGCTCGGTCAGCGTACGATTGGGGTTGTGGGAGAGGGCGGTTTCCGCATCGGCGATCTGTTCCGGGGTCAACTTCGTCCGGGTGAGGTGACGGTCAAATTTACCCTCCTCGCACTCCCTCTCCATGCGAGCCCTGAATTCGATGGCATCAGCTTTGTAGCGGAAGTTTTTGCGGATACGCTCGCCATCCGGGCGATAGCCCGCTACACGATAGGATATGTTGCCCGAAGCATTCCTGAAGTCTTCAATCTTGAACCGCTCCTTCTTGTTCGGCCTAACCATGCTTGTAGTATGGGCAATATTTTGGGCAACTGTCGAGTAATAAACTTATTGAGACTGTGTAAGTATTTATATATAAATAGTTTATTTATATATATCCGGGGACTCTTAATCAATTGGTTCGGGGTTCGAGTCCCCGGGGGGGTACCAATGAAACACCTTTTAAATCAACGGTTTGTGAAAAGGTGTGTTTGGCCGGGTTTCACGATTCTGGGCGAAAAATGCGCAGAAATCGGCAGAGATGGGCACAATTTTTAGCCTTGGGGTATTAAGTGGGGTATCAAGGCAGCACACTTTAACGTGGAAATTCCCACGTTTCTGTCAGATCGACGTCTGACTGGGTGCGGATTGCGTGGTTAATTTCTTTTTCGGCCAGCGTCACCCATTGTTAGTGCTAGTCTTTTTGAAGGCCATTCCCAAGGCGACTTCCGCCGCTGGGTCAATGAAGGTGAGTGAAGAAGCTTCGGGTAAAATGCAGAGCATGCTGCGTTAGGCCGAAACAGCGATCTCCTGTGGCAAATCTAGTGCTTGGGGTGTGCTTACGCTACCCGGGGAAACAGGAGCTAGGCCATGGTTTGATAGATTTGTTCCGTGACCTCATGTTCCAGAGGTAGCCCGGCGAGGTAGCGCTCTAGCTCATCGGCCATGTACTCACCCAGGCGATAGCACTCCTGATTCAGACTGCCGGCAATATGCGGCGTGATAAAAGCGTTTGGCAGTTGCCACAGAGGATGGGCGGGAGGGCAGGGTTCCGGATTCGTCACATCCAGTATGGCGTCAATGTCCGTGCGTTGTTTCAGTACCTCGATCAGTGAGGATTCCTCGATCAGGGCTCCACGGGCCGTGTTTATCAGCGTGGCATTTGGCTTCATGGACATGAGCAGGTTCATTCCGATCATGTCTTTGGTTTCGGGGAGACTCGGTGCATGCAGACTGATGACATCTGACTGCGAGAATAACTCATCGAGCGATACGAGACGTACCCCTAGGTTGGCTGCGTCCTCGGCTGTTGCGTAGGGGTCGTAGGCTAAGACATCGAGAGTGTGCCCACAGGTTAGTGACCGGGCAACTCTTCGGCCGATGGTGCCCAAGGATACGATTCCTACCTTTGAGCGAAAGATACCTGCCGCTTCGGCTGGTTTCTTCCATGTCCTGTTTTGTTTGGTATATTGCTGAGCGCGCCAGCATCTTTTTAGACTTAGAAGAATGACGGCATAGGCGAACTCCGCAGTGGGGATGGCGTTCGCCCGCCAGGCAGATGATACGCCGATGCCTCGGTTTCGGGCGTCTTCGGTATAGAACTGCCGGATTGATCCAGAGCCGTAGAACACATGTTTGAGTGCTGGCATAGCTGCCAGGAGCTCCTCATCCATGATCGGCATCCCCCAGCCCGAGAGGATGTACTCGACGGATGCGAGTTCTGTTGTATGAGCCCGCCAGGTTTCAGCGGTTACTAGCTGTGGCATGGGGCGAGTTAGCTCTCGGATACGCTGCTGTGTCTCACTGGAATAGATTTTATGAAGGGATCTTTGGTCCAGTAAGTAAACGCTCTGTGGTCGGTACGACATGCGATAGGTGCGGTAGGTGATGGGTCTTATACGTAGGGGACGGAGCGCGAGGATGTTGGCGTCATTTAATCTTCACAGATGTCCCACAGGCCACGGTTCCCGATGACTTCCTCGCGCGGGAGGCCCGTCGCGCGGCCACTGTAGTAGACGACTGCGGCAGAGCCATTATATCGATAGGCGATTGCATGTTTGGTATAGACCTCTTCGCCGGTATAGTCATCAGCGTTATCTCGGTGGATGATCCAGTCCAGCGCATCTGCGAAAGCCATCTTGTTGTCCAGGTTGGGAATGTCGGCCCTGTTGACCTGGTAGCCTTGACCAGGCTCGGCCCATTTCCCGTTCATCGATGTAATGTTGTATCCGTATGCGCGGTCCAGGCGCAGCTTACCGCTCGAGGTGGTTATTTCCGCCTTGGGAGCGACGAGTCCGGACGGCCAATTATTACCAGGCTCGAGGGAGAAGTAGGCGCGGAACTTCGGGTCGTTGTGCCAGAAGACAGCTTCACCCTCATCTGTCCAACTGGCGATGGGGACATACCAGCCATTGTGGTCACTGCTGTAGAGAGAGTTGGCCAATTGCAATGAGCGCAGGTTGCTGATGCTTTTGCTCAAGGCTGCGGTTGTCCGTACCCGCTGGATGCTTGCTATGATAAGCGTAGCAAGTATCGCAATGACCGCAATCACGGTAAGTAGCTCGATTAAGGAAAAGCCAGGGTGCTTCTGCCCGCTACGCATTGGGCAGCGGCATTGGTGTAGGCGTTTCTGTGGGGTAGAGTGCATATGCGGTGTGTGAGGTGTCTACAGCATGGATGTGAGTCGACAATAACCCTTGCCCCACCTGGGTGGGGCTTTCAGAACCAAACTTTTTCTAGTAAAGGAGTCTTTCGGAGCGACTGGCTAGCAGCGGCACCGTTTTTTCAGAATCCGTCGCCCGCCGACCAGGATCAGAAGGGGGAGGAGCAGCATGCTAAAGTCGGCTTCCGGGATGTTTGAGCCCGAGGCTGAGAATTCCGAAATGCCAAAGGATACGACGGACGCATTTGTACTGGTGCTGCCGGTGAACGAATCGTCGCCGAAGTAGACACCTACGGATGTAATACCGCTCAGGCTAATGCTCTCGAAGCTGGCAGAACCGGAGTCAAAGAGCAGTGAGTCCGTCGGGTTGTAGGCTGCCCATTGCGTCGAGGTGAGTTCGCTACCGCTTATTTCGACCGTGGATGATCCGCCTTTGGGGCCCATGATCGTTGCTTCCGAGATGTAGTAAGATCCGTCCTTCTCGATCAGCCAACGACCTTCCGGGTTAAAGACATCGCTGGCTGTTCCGCTGGAGTTATAGTAAAACGTGGTAGACATGCCATCAACGCCGATGTCTCCGGTCGTGTATTCAGCATTGAAGTCTTCCTGCTTGAAGACAAAGACAGCGGCAAATGAGTAGGTGCCATCTGCCCAGCCCTCGGAGCGATAGGTTTGCAGCCACAAGGCGTCATTATTGTTCAGGTTGGTATAGTCGCTGCGTACTTTCTGGTTTGTAAGGCCGCTGTCGATATCGCTGCTGGTAAAACGATAGCCACCGTAGAACGTGGGGCCAGAGTAGCCGCTGGAGGGGCTCAGGGCCTGCGAGTCGCTAAATGCTGTTTCAAAGGTGTAGCCAGCACCGGTCGTTGATTCGCTTGTCTGCCGAGCGAAATCAACATCGCTGCTCACGTATGAGGAGGAGGGGCCGAATTCAAACAATGTTGCTGCCTGACTGGTAGCTCCAACTCCTGCGAAGATGGAAATAAGTGCTACACGCAACAGGAGGCTAGGTATGGGGTGGTTCATTGTCATTATGATTTCAGGGGTTTTGTTTGTTCTGATTTGGGTTTTTGGGAATGGGTTATATTGTCGATGATTAAGATATGAATTTCATAACAAAGGATCAAGATGGCTTCCTCTGATACAGTTCAGCTGTCATGATTAACATAGTTTCATGGAGCACTAAGATGAACGATATTACAGGGTCTCTATAGATGGAGGTGGTGCGAAAACCAGGCGCATATACATATCTTTTTTACTGGGCGGCGGAGCCTCCTGCTCCCATACGCTACAGCGGGGGTCGTCGAAGCGTGTGCCTGCGCGGCGAAATACTGTCCATAGATCACGGGCATCATTCTTGCGCATTTCCTTGTATGGCCACTGATCCGGATGATCCATGTAGTATCCGAGGTAGGATACCGCCTGGTGGACGCGGACCTGTTGGTCCGTAAGCTCTAAGTCGACTTCATCGCAGACAGCCTGAATATCGAGGAAGGCCTGCAGGCAAAACGTCGTGTAGTGCAGGGGACGGGTTCGCGAGAGTTCCTCCGGCATGCTGCCATCGGGCGATATTTGCTGAGTCAGTTCTGGTACCTTCTCCACATATAGCTGCCGGATCTCTTCGCCCCGTCCGGAGAATATACCGTAGGCACCGACCTGTGCGAAATACCATACACTGTGGTTGTTCCTTTGAGATGATTCTATAGCTGCGTAGTCACTGTGCAGAAACCAATCCAGCAGGTCGCTAACCCATTGCCGGAAGTCCGACTCATCCTGAGCGGTCCAGTATGGTGAGCCTTGCAGGAGGGTGACGGCGTCGAGCATCGTGGGGAGCGACCACGTATCAATCATACCGATAGAGCGCCCTTCGCACTTGCCCGGTATCGCCTGGGAGTAACGAAGATGGGGATTCATCCGGGTTGCCTCATCCAGAAAGAACGTGCGTAGCCAGAGGCTTGCCTGTTGTGCATAACGCTCGTCACCGGTTAAATAGTAGGCTAGTCCCAGACGACGGACGGTGCTTATGACTGTCCCCAGGCTCTGCATATCATTCAAATTCTCTTTGTTAAACTGACCGTCCCTGCGGACATAGGGCAGCCCATCCTCGGTGTCGGGATTTGGCCACCAGTACGGACCCATACTAAAGTAGTCGTGTGGATCACCGCTGGCCGGTAGCACCGCTTTATTTACAATGGTGGGTGGCTCTCGGTTGAGGTCAGCCTCTGCATACTGAAGTAGCTCGGTAATCTCGGGGCGTTGCTCGGATGAGTCGGCTAACGACATCTCCTTTACCTGGGCGAGCCATTCGCCCTGCCAGATCGTTGTGGCCGGGGTGGGAGTGACCGCAGGCTCATCGATTGAGATTTTACCTGAAGCGGTCGGAGCGTGAACCTGTTTTGTCTCCTGGCATCCGTTGATGAAAAGGGTAGCGATAGCAGCAAGGAAGAGGCACATAGGGGTAGGCTTCATGGATGTGAGTGTGCATTTCACTCACCGGCCTCGCAAGAAGAGCCTTTCTGATACAGTTCAGCTAGGGCGAGCTGACCTTTTTAGCCTTTGCACTGTCTCAGCCTGAAGGTGGACGTAGGGTGGCACCTTCGATCCAGGACCCCTCGACCAGAACCTGCGTGGCAATCTCAGGGATGCCAACGTCCTGTATATTGAGTTTTTCAACGAGCAACTCAGTGGCCCGGGCTCCTGTTAAGTGCGCATTCTGGTCGATTCCCGAGAGGTGCGGAGTGTCTTTCCAGGCATCCAGGACGGCATAGCCCACTTCCTCTGGGATGGAGATGCCTGCCCGGGTCAAAATCTCATAAACATAGGAGCCCTGCGTCAGAATCGCGTCAGGCTTTACAGCCCTGTACCATTCCAGCACACGGGTTTCCTCGTTGATCGGCGTAAAGTGCAGCGGGATGCGTTCTTCTTTCGGCATCTGGGCCTGATAGGAGCGGACACCGGCACTCCATCCGTGAAACGTGCGTCTGTCGGTCTCATCGGAAATGCAAAAGGCGATTTTACGGTAGCCCCGTGCACGCAGTTCCTGCATGGCAACACAGGCCGACTTAAAGTGCTGATGGGAGACCAGATTCAGTTTGGGGGACTTAAGGGTATAGCCAAAGGTAATGGCGTAGAAGGGGGAAAAGTCGAACTCGAGTGTGTTGTCATAGCCTGGTAATGGCGGCAGGAGAATACCCTGAATCTTTCTGGCGTTGAGGATTCTCCTCAGTGACTTCGCGTTGTCTTTTTCCAAGTCCAGGGTGTGCTCTTCAATGCGATAGCCCAAGTCGCTGGCACGCTGGCAAGCACCCTGATGATAAGCGGTGTAGATTCTTGAATTTCGCCACGACCAGATGGTTGGCACAACGGACAGCCAGGCGATCGTTGCCGTGTAGTGGGGCGATGCATTCTTTTTTCGATAAGCGGCGAGACCCGTCAAATACGGGTCCGGCTTGTATCCCTTGGTCTTAGCGAGATTCAATACCTTCTCAATCGTTTCCTGCGGGATGTCGGGGTGACGCCGCAGAGCCATTGAGATGGTCGATTGAGCTAGCCCCAGCTCTATAGCCAGGTCCTTTTGAGTAGTCCTTTTTGCAGTGTTATCCGATTTTGGTTTATGCTGCATGGGAAGTTTTCTTCTGGGAGTGGCTGGGGGCTGTCATCGGATTACCTGGTAAGGTCGCGAAGCGAGCAGTAGCGCCCGAGGGTGGTCAACAACGAAGGCTATACGTGAGCAGGCCGCTCGTCTCTCATTTCTAACTCTGTATCAGGTCACAATCAAATGTGCAAAATCAGTGAAGACTTTGCCCACTCGCACGAGTTCAGCAAGCATGGAGACAGATGGATTGCTTGGGTGAATGATCACATAAAAAATAGAAAACTGATTAACATTTTAAATATTACGATTTGCACTTAGTCGAACGCAGGTTCGAGCCCTGTAGCGTCTACGATTTACATTCTACACTTTCCGTTGTGTTGGAGAGACTTAGGGGATTTAGACCAGTCGGTCCGAGTCTCATTCAGTCTCAATGCATTGCGCCCAGTCTCGAAAAACTCCCTGTTTTGGGGCAACTTATCTTGCGCTTTCGTCCCACTCCTACGTGCAAGAATGTGTTGACGATTATGATCAAAATCGATCACATATGTTCATTGTTGCTCTTATGACCACTTTTGATCGTCGCCAGAGAATTCTTGAACTCGTCCGTGAGGACGAAAGCATCGCTGTGCGAACCTTAGTCGACACTCTTGGGGCGTCTCCGGCGACTGTGAGACGAGATCTGGTAGAGCTCGAAAAAGAGGGCAGGGTGGTGCGCACGCATGGCGGCGTATTGCACCCGCGCAAACTCTCCGCTGAGCCGAGTTTTTCCGTCAAGCAACAGCGCGTACCTGCGCACAAGCGCGGTATCGGTCGAGCAGCCGCCAGCTTTATTCCGAAGGGCGCGAGTGTTTTTATTGATGCAGGTACAACGTGTCTCGAAGCAGGGTTAGCCCTGCTGGAGCGCAATGCGAACACTCTGTTCACGAACTCCTTACCGTTGCTTTATCACGGCTGCTCTCAGCCAGGGCGTGTGATCGCGTTGGGTGGCGAGGTGCGATCCATCAGCCGGGCACTGGTCGGTGGTATGGCGCTGGAGTGGTTGCGGCACCTGCGCTTTGACTACGCAGTCATCGGTGCCTCTTCGTTGGATGCTGAGGCGGGGGTATTCACGACCGAAATGAGTGAGGCCGATGTTAAGAGCCAGGCTCTGCAGCACGCTGAAACCGCACTGCTCGCTGCCGATAGCGAAAAACTGAGTCTGAGCGCCCCTGTGAATTTTGCTCACTGGCAGGCTTTCGATTCCTGGATCACGGACGAGGACGTCCCACCTGATCTTCTGCGCCAGCTGAGAAAACAACTGAAAGTCACGATAGCCTCAGCCTCTTAATACGATCATGCTAAAGAGCCTCGATCAGAAACTCGCCCGCATTCATGCCGGTACCGCTACCGCTTCGGATTTCATCATCGCCGACGCCAAGGACGCGGACATGGCCTTCGGGATCACCGCTCCTGGCCCCAATCGTGCCGGGGCCTGCCCCCACGGCTACAACGAATCCGATGGCTGCTACAAGACTCTCGCCGACTACCGCGAGCAGATCCGTGCCGTGATCAAGCAGCGGCTGGTAGACATCATGCTCCTGTCCGCCTCCAACGTCGAGCAGCTAGCGATTGAGGAAAAACTCTTCCGTAACTCGCCCATCACACCTGCGGCTCGCGCCAATGACACGACGGATGTGTGGGTCGTGCGCGGCGGCAAATATCCCAGTCAGCCCTCGCGGCATTTCCGGACGGCGACGCTCGACCATATCAAGTATGGCAAGCTCGAAACCAATTATCACCGTCCGCACGTCGGTGCGGACCTGGGACTGTACTCGATCACTTTCACTAACAATATCGATTGGGATTACCGGGCGTTGGAGGAGTTTCACAAATTCCGTCTGGAGGCTGAGACCAAGCGCTTTCGCTACTTTCTCGAAGTATTTAATCCGAATGTTGATCCTGGTATTGAACCCAGGCAGGTCGGCTCCTTTCTCAACGACCACATCATCCGCTGCCTGGCGGGGGTGACTCGCGTCGGTCGTCCGGTCTTCCTGAAGATTCCCTACAACGGCCCCGGCCCGCTGGAAGAACTGGTTTCCTATGACCCTTCGCTCGTGGTTGGCATCCTCGGAGGTAGCGCCGGGACGACTCTCGACGCCTTTCAACTTATCCATGACGCCCAGAAGCATGGAGCGAAGGTCGCTCTTTTCGGACGTAAGATTAACCTCTCCGAACATCCGCTGGCTTTTATCGAGTTTCTGCGCCGCATTACAGACGGAGAGATCGGCCCGAAGGAAGCCGTCCGTGCTTACCACGGTGTACTCCAGCGATCAGGCATTCACCCTGTCCGACCACTCGAAGAAGATCTCGTGCTTACTGAGACAAGTTTAAGCTATTCCTAACCCGATGAAACGTTCAGCGATCAACGCTATCTTCCACGAAGCCCGCGCGTGCTTCGAACGCCATGGCTGGGCCCTGCCGCCAGAACCCCGTTGGGACATTACGGACTTCGGTCTCGGGCGTTTCGATGAGTATGGGCTCGTCCTCATCAACTTGGCCGAGGAGCCCGAGTATTGTGAGAAGCTGATGTTTGCTCGCCCCGGCCAACGCACCCCTGCACACACGCACGCTCGTAAAAAGGAAGACATTATCTGCCGACACGGACGCATGGCCTTGCGCCTGTGGGGCGGTCACCCCGAGCGCGGCACGAGCGGCGATACTCTGACTCTGCGCGTGAACGGCGCCCCCCGCGCCCATGTCTCGGGTAAGGTGCTCGTGCTTGAGGCGGGGGAGCGCGTTACCCTGACGCCCGGTGTTTACCATGAGTTTTGGCCCGAGGCTGAAGACTGTATCATCGGCGAGGTCTCTACCGCTAACGACGACGCCAACGACAATATTTTCGTCGATCCGGCTATTGGGCGCTTCCCGGGTATCGAGGAAGACGAACCCTCCACCGTACGGCTGATCAGCGAACCTTAACCTATCCTCTCGCCCCATTCCCCCATGATGAGAAACGGCATCCTTTGCGCAGGAAACTGGATCATTGATCACGTCAAAGTGCTCGACGCCTGGCCGCACCAAGACGGACTCGCTACCATCACAGAGGAGTCAGACGGTAACGGTGGCTGCCCCTACAACGTGGCTAAAGACCTGGCCAAGCTTCATCATGGACTCCCGCTATATGCGGCAGGATTGCTCGGGGACGACGCAGACGGGCGCACGATCATCGCTGATTGCCGCTCGCACGGTATCGACACCACAGGGTTGAAGTTCACATCGGAGGCTCCCACCTCGTACACGGATGTGATGACCGATCGCACGACTGGCCGCCGCACGTTTTTTCATCAGCGCGGCACCAATGCACTGTTGTCTACAGAACATATTCGCCTGGATGACTGCCCGGCTCGTCTTTTTGTCATGGGCTACTTCGGCCTGCTTGATGCCCTCGATGCAATCGACCTCGGCGGAAGTAATGGCCACGCCAAGGTCTTCGCGCGTGCTTCCGAGCTGGGGATGCTGACATGCGCTGACCTTGTTAGCACACCCTGCGATTTCCCCGCTATCGTGGGGCCCAGTCTTCCGTATCTCGATCTTCTCGTGCTCAACGAATGGGAGGCCGCCCAATTGACTGGCATTCCGAATGACAACCATGGTGCGGTGAACCTCAATGTGCTCCAGGTTCAGGCACACGCGTTACTCGAACGGGGCGTCCGGCGAGCCGTGGCCATCCACTTCCGAGAAGGTGCCGTCATCGCCTCAGCTTCCGGAGAAACCCACCTCCAAGGCTCCCTCAATCTGCCGCCTGAGTGCATACGTGGTGCGGCTGGTGCTGGTGACGCCTTCTTCGCCGGGCTGCTCTATGGGTTCCACGAAGACTGGCCATGGGCCGAGTGCATGCGGCTAGCTGTCTGCTCCGCTGCCGCTTCGCTTGAGGCGCCTACCTGCTCCGATGCCATACGTCCGTGGAAGGCATGTCTTGCCCTCGGCGACGAACACGGGTTTCGGCAATTGGGCGAAGCAAGCCCTTCTGGGCAATAGACCGTGAGCGTCGGCTTGGGGAGAGGGCGTATCGTGCTGATTGCGGAGCCCTCCAGTGCCGAAGAATCCAAAACGCAATGGAAACGAAAAGACCATCAATGCAGAAGCGTTTATCATTTAGTCCAACCGTTAAGAAACAGAACATGCAGCCTGCATATGTAAATCGTCAGGAGACGTGCAAGGAGTAGCTTTATGCAATTTGACCCCATTGATCTGAGCGGTGCCTGGAAACTGCTGGAGCGTCCTTTGAGCGACGACACCCATGCCATGCAGGATGTGCAAGCGGCTATGTCGGATGCGATAACCTGTCATGTCCCCGGAGATGTGAGTGACAGTTTAGTGCAGGCCGGGAAGATGCCTGAGCCCCTGGTCGGTTTGAATTTTCAGCAGTTTGACTGGATCGATGATCGCTCATGGTGGATGAGTCGCGAGGTTGATGTGCCTACCGCATGGAAAACGCTGGCGTGCGTGCAGCTCTCTCTCGATGGCCTCGACTACGGCGCAGACATCTGGCTCAACGGTCATCACCTTGGGCATCATGATTCTGCGTTCTATCCGTTTGAGTGTGATGTGAAGCCACACCTGCAATGGGGCGGTGCGAATACGCTGCTCGTACGCCTGACAACAGGGCGTGATATCGCAGAGCAGTACCGGGACGATCCTCTGTGCAATGCTACCGCAACTGAAGCGGCGCGCGGCTATCCCGAGCGAGGGATGAGGCATCGTATTTTCCTGCGTAAGCCCGCCTACACATGGGGATGGGATTGGGGGCCGTATCTTGCTACATGCGGCATCACGGGGCATGCGATGCTCAAGCCCGTGCCCACCGTACAGATCAAGGATGTGGCCGTGGTCACAACCTTGCAGGGCAAGGATGCCATCGTGGATGTGTGTGTCGAAACGAATTACCACGTGATCACCACCACCTGCCGCGCAGATGTCACGGTAAGCTTCACCGATGAAGCTGGTGAGGCATTCTCAAGCACACGCAGCAATGTGATATTGAATTGTGGGCGCTGCCACCTCGATCTGCGCTGCATGATCCCCGATGCCCGGCTGTGGTGGCCCAACGGTGCTGGTGAGCAGCATCGCTATGAATTGGTCACAACCATTACAGTCGAGGGCCAATGCGTGCATGCTCACAAGACCAGGGTCGGTCTGCGCACCATCCGCTTGATCGATGAGCCGGGTCATTTCGCTATTGCTGTGAATGGGCAGCCCATCTTCATCAAGGGTGGCAACTGGATCCCATCCGACAGCCTGTATGGACGCATCACCGATGCTAAGCTGACGACGTTGGTTGCCGAGGCTGCTAATGCCAACTTCAACTGCTTGCGAGTTTGGGGTGGGGGGCGCTATGAAGCAGACCGCTTTTACGATGCCTGCGACGAGTATGGGATTCTGCTGTGGCATGATTTCATGAGTGCTTGCTCTGCTTTGCCCGCTGATCGTGATTGGTTTGTTCGTAGCTATGAAGCGGAAGCAAGATACCAGATCAAACGCCTCCGTAGTCGCGCATGTCTGATGCTATGGTGTGGTAATAATGAAGTCTCACAGTTCTATGAAGATCCTGATTTTACAGGCAAAATCCAGCAGCTACGCGATCCAGGATGGGCACTGTATCACGAGCTTCTGCCTACCTTAATCCGGGAGCTTTGTCCGCAAGTGCCCTATCGGCCGACCAGTCCTTATGGAGGGGAGACGACCGTACACGATCACCAGGATGGGGACTGTCATCACTGGACGGTTATGCTGCCGGAGACGGAATACTGGTCTAACCCATGGTACTGGGACACCGATGATGTTCCTATCTTCAACTCTGAGTATGGTTATGGTGGACCCTGCTGCATCGAAAGTACAAAGCAGTATCTCGACAGCGACAGCCCCAATCTGTTTGATGAAACGGGACGTCAGCACACCAACGCGTTTTACGATATGCAGCGCGTTAACTTCAGCATAACGGAACATTACTGCGATGCTGGAGGGTTATCGCTGGATGAATACATTCTGCTTGGCGGCCTCTGTCAGGGGTTAAATCTGGGCTACTCTCTGGAGAGCATGCGCGCCAACCCGCAAACGATGGGCGGCATCTTCTGGATGTATAACGACACGTGGGGCGAGAACGGTTGGACCATCATTGACTATTATCTTCGTCGCAAGGTTTCGTACTATCATGTTAAGCGTTGCTTGGCTCATCAGCGTCTGCTGCTGCGTAAGGGCGGTGAGGTTTATGGCGGAAAACCCGGTGAAATACTGCTCATCGCCATAAACGATACGCCGTCGACGATGGATGTGCGTGCGCAGTGGGGGTATCAGAGTTACGATGGGGCATACAGCGAGCTCATGTCATTGGAGGCCCGCACGGCGCCGTTTGATCATTCCGTGATCGCAACAATGCCCATGCCTTCTACCGATCAACTTGAACAAGGTACTGTGGTCGCCCTCCCGGACCCAGGCACTGCGCTGGAGGCGGTTAGTTGGTTACGCGGGCCGTATCGCACACTGCATCTCCCTCATGCCAAAGTAACAGTCGAGGCATGTGAGCGTGTTGACGATACGTTGCATGTCACGGTTCATAGTGATGTCTTTGCTCATGCGGTGCATTTTAATCTACCCGGAGGGTACCGATTGAGCGATCATTACTTCGATCTGCTTGCAGGGCAATCGCGCACAGTGGTGATTCAGAATGCAGCAGACATTGATGTCAGTAATCTCAAGGCATCGTGTGTGAATCAAGTGTGAGAAAGACAGTTGCACATGTAAACGGATGTCTGTCCTGAGTCGTATTGAACCAAAGCGTGAAGATTACGACGAGCAGGGAAGCAACGCTTTGATGAGCAATCTTCTTTGGATTGTTTGTGGGTCGTGTTGAGGTTCAGAGGGAGCTAGTCATTTCGTACTGGAGCCGTGGTAGTGCGCAATTCTTCCCGAAGGCTGAGGTGCCGACCCTGTTTGTCGTTGTCTCATCCTTGCCACCACTCGCTACGGTGAATAAGAAGTTCCTTTTTTATCACTGACTGAGAGCCTGTGACCCCCAATCCTCACGCTTGAAAAGGAAACTGTTTCGATGCTGATGAAAGATAAAATCCTACCCCTGATGTTTGCCCTGTTGTTCTTCCTGGGAGCAAGTGCCTATGCCATGGAAGCCGATGCGACTGACATTACGTTGGTCGGCGGTGAATATGGGACCCTGAAAAACGCCCCGGTCAATGATTGCGCCGGTCTGACAAACGCTTTGGAGCTTGATTGCACGGCTTTGCCGAAGAGCGACTCGTTTGGGATCAGTGTGCCCGTCGAGCCGTTTGAGTTGGTGGCCGGAAAGGTCTACGTGCTCAGTTTTTATGCAAAAGTGACCGATGCGTATGACACGCTGAAGGTGTCGATCGACGACAAGTCTGGAAAAGAGCTCACGGGTTTCACTTATCAGCTTTGCGGGCAATGGACGCAGATCTTTGTTCCTTTCAAAGCTACCGGCAACGAGGTGAATATCCGGATGACACTCGGGGGGCAGCTCCAGAAAGTCTACCTGGGGGGGATTCGCGTCGATGCCAGTGATACCACATTCGAGGGAGCCAGGAGCGGCTACTACATGGTCGAGTCTGATGGCTGGGAGACTGTTGTTGTCGATTGGGGCGAAGGCATGGGGATCGGTAACTGCGCGGATGTTATCGCAAACGGCGAGTATATCTACGCCATTACGAATAAGGGGTTGCACGTCTTCCAGGCCAATGATCGTGGCGATAACCCAACGCTGGTTAAGAGCACGAAGCCCTATGGCGATTTTAGACAAATGAGTATCACCGACGACGGGCAGGGGCTTGTCGTGACCGCCAGAACGAATGAGGTTTTTGTCTTCGACATCTCCGATCCTGTGAATCCAGTACTTGCGTCCCGGATTGATTCGCTGGAGGCAGCCACAGGGATTGATATACAGGGTAAGTATTGCTTTATCGCGGACCGGGTCTTTGGCGTCGATATTGTTGATATCTCTGACCTCTATCATCCTGTCATGGTCTCTAATATCCCGACCGGAGAGACGCAGGACTGTAAGGTCTACAACGGATACCTCTATGCGGGCGTATGGGGGGCTTGTAAGGTGAGAGTGTGCGACGTGCGCGATGTTGAAAATCCCCGTGTTATCGGTGACATACAGCTGAAAGGGCGTGGCGACGGCGTTAATATCAAGCAGGGTATCTTGTACGCTGCCACCGGGCATATGGAGAGTAAGACTCCGCAGGCGACGAGCCCAGGCTACGCACTCGGTAATGGTATGGAGATGTATGATATCACCGACCCTGAGAATCCTGTGTTGCTCTCCCGGGTGAGAGCCGATGGGCGCATGTACTGCTCCTACCCGGATGTCTGGCGTGTGAGTGTTGCCGGTCATTACGCATACCTTGCGAGCACCTATAATGGCATCTACGTCTACGATACGACAGATAAGCGCCTGCCGAAACGCGTGGCACACATCGAGGTCATGGCCAAGGAGGGGGAGCCCGGGTTTAGTAAGTCTAAGCCGAAGTCTACCTGGGTCTTTCCGTACGATCCAGAGCTGGAAAGACATGGGGCCTTGATCGACTGCGATGTACAGGACGGGACCATGTATATCGCCAATAAGTCGAATGATCTGTATGTGCTCCACGGAAAGGATTATCTGGCAGAGGCTACGGATAAAGATGACTCAACGGTTTTCCCGAAGCAGGCATACACGGGCTCTTATTTCTCGAATGACCTGAGTGCGATGGGCTTTAAGGAGGGTAGGTTATTTCAGCCGGGCAGTCAGGTCTGGGCCTGTGCCAGGTATGGTGACTACACCTACGTGGCATCGGGGGCAGATGGTATCTACGTCATCGACGATGAGATGAACATCATCAGCCAATACCCCTCGCACGATATCACCAATGACATCCAAATCGTTGGAAACAAGATCTACGCTGCTGAGAACACGGCTGGCCTGTGCATTTACGAGATCGACGAGACCAGCCCGGATAAAATCACCTACAAGGGCGGCTACAAATCTGGTGTTTCGCCGATTGTAGAGGTGGCGCTTTCGCCCGATGCCAGGTTTGCACTCGTACAGAGAGGGAATACCTCAGCACTTATCGATGTGTCGGATATCGCAAATCCGAAGGCGTACCAGAAATTCCCCTACACAATGGTGTACCAGAATCAAATCACCCGGGAGTGCGCTCAAGACAGATACCTGATGGTCTTCGCCAATGGCTCGAAAACCGTTGTGTGCGATTTTGGCGTGGGCGGAAGCGCTGCTGACCCCGTGATCAACGAAACCTGGGTAAGTGGTATGCGACAGGGCTTCGGCTTGGCTGCCGATGGTGATCAAGTACTGGGAACCGCCGGGAGTAAGCTGTACCGCTTTGATCCTACAAATAAAGGCGTTTACTCATCCTCTCTGGCCTCTAACCCGCATGTGGAAACCTTATCGATAAATTATACAGCGGGAGTCCCTACCGTGATCGGTGACTACCTGCTTATTGCGAGTCGCAGTAAGGGGGAGTTATCCGTTTATAAACTCTCTGAAGACAGGAGCGTGGCCCCGGCGCTTGTTAAGAAAGTCACGTTCAAGGGAAATCCCTCTCGTCCAATCTCAGATGGAAACCGCATCTATCTCCCTCTGGGCTACGGGGGGCTCGCCAGCTTTGAGCTGGCTGGGCTCACCTCTGAGTAAAATTATCCTCCAGCGGAAAAGATAAAACCACGTGCGCCCCCCGGCGTCCCTGGCCGGGGAAGTCGGGTAGGGACGCCGGGGTTTTGCAGTGCTGACAGCTGGGTTTGTCTCGCAGTTGTCGCCACGGCCGCTGAATCGCATGATTTCGTTCTTCCACTTCGGCGTTTTTTCTATGAAATCATTTTTGAGGGTTTTCAGGGAAACTCGCGTTTAATAGACTATGACGGATCAGGAATTTGATAATCTCATTACGCAGGTCAGGCAGTCGCCACTCCCGGACTGCCCTGGTTCGCTGGAAAGTCATGTACTGCGTAGAGTCCGACTATCCCGTAATGAATCAGAGGGACTGCTTTGGTCGTGGTTCACGGCCCTCCTGCCGAAACCTGCTTTTGTGGCCGCAGTCATTACCCTGGTTGTTGGCGTAAGTGTCTTCATGACAGTCATGAAGACCACTACCCAAATCTCTGTCGCTCACAAGCAGCAGCTAGCCGTCAGGGCGCTAGATTTTGGCGTTTTGAGCAACAACGAAATCATGAACTTTGATAACGCGCACTGAGCATGAGCGGCGGAAGTCATAAAGGGAGTAAAGCGGGTCTCCTGCTCGCAGTCTTTGCCGGTCTCATCGTGCTCTGTATTGGGGTGTCGTTTCTGACCTCGTTGTTCATGATGCCCCGTGAGGACTGGAGTCAACATGACGCCGCGCACGGGCATCAGTGGCTGCACAAGGAGCTGAATTTAACGGATGAAGAAGCGGCGGCTATCGATGAGTTTGAGCCGAAATACCGCCAAGAGAAGGCAGTCCTGCAGGCGGCATTTCAGGCAAAGATCGAGGACCTGCGGGAGCTGCTTGTCAGTTCCGATCAGTTTTCCCCTGAGGTGCAGCACGCGATCCATGAGCTCCACCTCGTCCATGGGCAGTTGCAGGAGCTGGCCATCCGTCATTATTTCCAGATGATGAGTGTCCTGCCTCCGGATAAGCAAGAGCGCCTCAAGAAGCTTGCAGGGCAGGCGTTGAGTATTCCCCAATGATTCTCTCATGCCGGAAAACGATGACGACAGTCAGCTCATCCAGCGAATCGCCCATGGAGATGAACAGGCCTTGGCCTGCCTGATGGGACGCTACAAGGAGCCGCTTTTCCGCTTCACGTACCGGTACTTGGGTAATGAAAGTGATTCCGCTGAGATAACCGAGGAGGCTTTTTATCGCGTCTATCAAAACGCAGCCCGCTACTCTCCCCGTGCTGCGGTAAAGACGTGGATCTTTGCGATCGCGCTGAATTTGTGCAGGGATCGGTTGCGCCGCCAGAAAAAGCATCGTGGGAATGTATCCCTGGACACCCCCTCCGATGATCGGCAAGGCGTAACCCCTCTGCTCGGGTCTATCGATGCGGGGGGAGCTGATCCGCATGAGGAGCTACAGTCCTCGGACGCGATCCGTCGCATCAATACCGCCATCCACACTTTACCAGAGAAGCTGAAATTCCCCTTCGTGTACTGTGTTTTGGAGGAGCACGCCTACGATGAGTGCGCGGCGATCCTGAAGACGAGCCGCAAGACGGTGGAAACGCGCATCTACCGGGCCAGAAAGTGGCTGCGCGATAAACTGGCCAATCTGCTCTGAATATTTTGAGGGTTTACGGCGATGCCTGCGTTTAAGTAGGCATAAATGAATCGAAGCCCATTTATAAAAACGCTGAGAGCAGGCATTGGTTTTGCCATGGCGGTACTGGGGGCAGGCCAGTCGCTTCAGGCAGCCGTTGAAGCTTCCGAATCCCTGCCCATGCCGGTGTCTGATCTGCAGAGCTACCTGGCGCAGGCGATGGCCGCCAACCCGCAGTTGAAAGCCTTCTCTCGCCGCTATGACGCCGCCACGCAGCGCGTCCCGCAGGTCTCTGCTCTGCCGGATCCGATGTTTCAGGTGACGCATTTCGTCGAGTCGGTCCAGACGCGCACCGGCCCGCAGGAGAACGTATTTACATTCAGTCAGAAGATTCCGTGGTTCGGTAAGCTGAGCAGCCGGGAAAGCGCCGCATCGGCCGAGGCCCAGGCGCTCTGGTTCGCCTACCAGAATCAGCAATTAACGCTGGCCCGTAGCGTGTCCGTCGCATTCTACGAATACGGCTACATCGAGGAGGCCATCCGGCTCACGCAGGAGAATGTTGAGCTGCTCAGTAAGCTGGAGCCGATCATCGAAGAAAAGATCCGGGCAGGTGGCGATATCAATGCGCTCCTGCGCCTGAAGGTGGAGATCGGGAAAGTGGATGACCGGCTGCAATCCTTGCAGCAGCAGCGCGTCTCACAGTCCGCCAGGCTGCGGGAGTTGCTCGCCCTGCCCGGAGAAGAGGTGCTGCCCTGGCCGCAGTGGGAGGCTCCAGATATCATCACTCCGGATGGTCCCTCCCTGGCAGTGGCGATGGAGGCTAACAACCCCGGCCTGCAAATGCTGGAGCGTAAAATCACCAGTGCTGAGGCGCGACGCGAGATCGCCCGCCTGGAAAGCTATCCCGACATTACCCTCGGCTTTAACTACATCCAGACAGGCGACCCCGTGGTCAACCCGAACACACCCGATGCGGGCCAGGACCCTTGGGGCTTCACCGTCGCGGTAAACATCCCCATCTGGTTCGGTAAGTACGATGCCGCCAAGGCCGAGGCCCTGGCCAACCAGCGCTCCTTCGAGAGTGAATATGACAACCAGCTCAACACTCTGCGCACGCAGTTGACCGTGAGCCTGTCTGGTCTGGCGGATGCTAATCGCCGGCTGCAGCTCTACGGAGAGGATTTACTGGGGCTGGCCGAGCAGGCCGCTGAGAATAGCCGATC
Organism: Ruficoccus sp. ZRK36; assembly: GCF_019603315.1. Classification (NCBI taxonomy): domain Bacteria; kingdom Pseudomonadati; phylum Verrucomicrobiota; class Opitutia; order Puniceicoccales; family Cerasicoccaceae; genus Ruficoccus; species Ruficoccus sp. ZRK36. The sequence continues at coordinate 3,201,330 of NZ_CP080649.1, read as the reverse complement.
GGGCTATGAGACCGGACAGCTCGGGATACTGGACCTGATCGACAGCGAGCGCTCGCTGCTCGACCTGCAACTGCTCTACTGGCGTGCCGCCTCGGATGCCTGGCAGCAGCGCGTTAACATCCAGGCCCTGGCGAATCTTCCAATCCTGGGAACCTTTCACGTGACACAGAACGATGAATAAGAAAACGATTTTTACAGCGGGCGCCCTCGTGGCGGCAGCACTCCTTGCGGGTATTGGGATCGGGCACTACGTCTCGGAGGATACCACCGCAACGGTGTCTGCCTCTGATGCGACGACGACGCAAAAGACTGACGAGGCCACCAAGCCGACCATCTGGACCTGCTCGATGCACCCTCAGATCCGGCAGACAAAGCCGGGTAAGTGCCCCATCTGCGGCATGGATTTGATACCGCTTGTCGAAGAGGCCGGGGGGCAGGATGGCCCACGGGTTCTGAGCATGAGCGAGGCGTCTCGGGCGTTGGCGGATATTCAGACGACGTTGGTGCGCCAGGATTTTCCCGAGGCAGATATTCGGCTGGTGGGTAAGCTCGATTATGACGAAACCCGCGAGAAATCTCTCGCTGCCCGTTTCCCTGCCCGCATCGATGAGCTGTTCGTTAATTATACGGGCATCCGCGTGAAGGCGGGCGATCGCTTGGCCACGGTTTATAGCCCTGAGCTGCTGAGCGCACAGCGTGAGCTTCTGACCGCCTACCGTGCTGGCCCTGACAGTTCGCTGACCCGTGTCGCCAGAGATAAACTCCGGCTCTGGGACCTGCTGCCCGAGCAGATTGATGAGATCATCGAAAGCGGAAAGGCTCGGGATCACTTCGAACTGAAAGCGCCGGTCGGAGGCGTGGTCGTTGCCAAAAATGTTAAGGAAGGCGATTACGTCAAAACTGGAGAGCCGCTTTTCAAGATTGTCGATTTGAGCGAGCTTTGGGCCACGCTGGACGCCTATGAGTCCGACCTGCCCTGGCTGCGTGAGGGGCAGGATGTGACTTTCACCGTGGAGTCGGTACCGGGGGAGACCTTCCATGGGGAAATCGTATTCATCGAGCCGGTGGTAGATCGTAAGACCCGGACGATCCCTGTCCGCCTGAATGTGCCCAACGGTGATGAACGCCTGAAGCCGGGCATGTTTGTGCGCGCTGAGGTTAAGGCGCGGCTGGGAGTAGGGGGGAGCGTTGATGAGGCGGAATCGCCGCCCGTCATTGTCCCCGCGTCCGCGGTTTTGCGCACCGGTAAGCGTGCGGTCGTCTATGTGGAGAAGCCGGGTGCGGAGCGCCCGACCTACGAAGGGCGCGAGATCGTTCTCGGGCCACGGGCCGGGGATCATTACATCGTCGTCTCCGGTCTGGGCGCTGGCGAGCGCGTCGTCACCCACGGGGCCTTTAAGATCGACAGCGCTCTGCAGATCCAGGCCAAGCCGAGCATGATGAACCCCGAGGGCGGCGGTCCCGTGCCCGGCCACAACCACGGAGGCTCGACACCGGCGGCTAGCAGTGGCGAACACGCCTCGAACGCCGGGATGACGATGCTGGAAATCCCTGTGGATAAGCTACCTGCTTTGCTTGACCCCTACCTGAAGATGCAGACAGCCCTCGCGGCAGACGATCTGAGCGACGCCAAGGAGCAGGCCAAAGCCATGATGGCGATCACCGGACACAGCGGCAGCCTGCCTGCACTGCTCCATGAAATGCTTGCCGCGAAGACGCTGGAGGCTTTCCGCCTGCCATCCTTTGAGAGCTTATCGAATGCGCTCATTATGGCCGCGAAGCAACATCCCGACCGTCTGACTCAGCCCTTGGTCGTGATGCATTGCCCGATGGCCAACAACAACGCGGGCGCGAATTGGCTGCAGGTCTCAGAGCCTTTGCAGAACCCGTATTATGGCCCCGGGATGCTGGGCTGCGGAGACGTGATGGAAACGATTGGCGACGAAACCCAGGACCACTCAGGCCATGAGCAGTAAACCTTCGTTTAATCCCATCAACGGCCTGATTCGCTTTTGTCTCGAAAACAAGCTGGTCGTCATCCTCTTTGCGGTGGTGCTCATCCTCTGGGGCGTGTCCGTTGCTCCTTTTGACTGGGAGTCGGATATCCTCCCGCGCGACCCTGTGCCCGTGGATGCGATCCCGGACATCGGAGAAAACCAGCAGATTGTTTTCACGGAGTGGATGGGGCGCTCGCCACAGGACATCGAAGATCAGATCACGTACCCCTTGACAACGGCCTTGCTCGGTCTTCCGGAGGTTAAAACGATCCGCAGTTACTCGATGTTCGGGTTCTCCTCGATCTACATCATCTTCAAGGAGGACGCCGGGTTCTACTGGACGCGCAGCCGCATCCTGGAAAAGCTCAACAGCCTGCCGTCGGGGACCTTGCCGCAGGGAGTGTCGCCCCAGCTCGGGCCGGACGCTACCGCGCTTGGGCAGGTTTTCTGGTACACGCTCGAGGGGATGGGCCCGGACGGCAAGCCTGCCGGAGGCTGGGACCCGGAGGAGCTGCGCAGTGTACAGGACTGGTACGTCCGGTATGCGCTCCAGGGCGTAGACGGGGTGGCCGAGGTGGCCTCCATCGGTGGCTATGTGAAAGAGTATCAGGTGGATGTTGATCCCGACGCCTTACGCACCTACGGCATTACCCTGCAGGAGGTTTTCGAGGCCGTGCGTGGCAGTAATCTGGATGTCGGCGCTCGTACGATTGAAATCAATGCCGCCGAATACGTGGTCCGGGGGCTCGGCTTCATCAAGAATCTGGATGACCTGCGCAAGAGCGTCATCACGCAGCGGGATAACGTGCCGATCACCCTGGAGCAGGTGGCCGAGATCGAGTTCGGACCGGCACTGCGCCGCGGTGCGCTCGACAAGGCTGGAGCCGAGGCCGTGGGCGGTGTAGTCGTGACGCGCTACGGTGAAAACCCACTGGCGGTGATCAAACGGGTCAAAGAGAAAATCGCAGAGATATCTCCCGGCCTGCCGAAAAAGACCCTCGCGGACGGCACGGTGAGCCAGGTGGAGATTGTTCCGTTCTATGACCGCACCGGTCTGATCCACGAGACGCTGGGCACGCTGGAGGACGCGGTCCGGCAACAGATCCTCGTCACCATCATCGTCGTTGTTCTCATGGTGCTGCACCTGCGCAGTGCCGCGCTGATCTCAGGTGTTCTGCCACTGGCGGTCCTGTTTGCCTTCATCGGTATGAAGCTCTTTGGCGTGGACGCTAATGTGGTCGCGCTCTCCGGTATAGCCATCGCCATTGGGACGATTGTGGACATGGGCGTGGTCCTGATTGAGAATATCCTGAAGCACCTCGACGAGGCCCCACCGGGGGAGGATCGCCTAGAGGTCGTCTATCGTGCGTGCAGCGAGGTCGGCGGCGCAGTGGTGACAGCCGTGCTGACGACGGTCATCAGCTTTTTGCCGGTATTCACCATGGAGGCCGCCGAGGGTAAGCTCTTCCGCCCGCTGGCCTATACCAAGACCTTTGCCCTGATCGGCTCGATCGTGGTCGCGCTGACGATTATACCGCCGCTTGCCCATTGGTTTATTGCTGGTCGTTACAAGTCGTCCTGGGCAAAGACCGGGTTGTGGTCCGGCGTTGGCGTGATCGGTCTCATCGGGGGGCTGCTCATCAGCTGGTTCCCCGGATGGCTTGGCCTGTTGATGATCGTGGCAGCCGCCTTTCATTTGGCTAGTTCCAGAATACCGGACTGGGTGCGCCGGGGCGTCTTCTTCGCTTTCAATTTCATCGTGGCCGTGATCGTGGCGCTCTGGCTGGCTGCGGACTGGAAGCCCCTCGGCCCCGAGCAGCACCTGAGCAACATTTTCTTTGTCCTGATCGTGGTGGGCGGACTGCTGGGGTTTTTCCTGCTCTTCATCAAGTTTTACTCCCGGATACTGGCATCGCTGCTGCGCATGAAGTTGCTGTTCCTGGCGGCGTGCTTCGTTATCATCCTTTTTGGTTTTACGGCCTGGCTGGGGTGGGGGAAGGTCTTCGGCTGGCTACCGGAATCTATCCGCCAGTCCCGTCCCTACGTGACGATGGCGCATGCTATCCCAGGCCTTGGTAAGGAGTTTATGCCGGCGCTGGACGAAGGCTCCTACCTGCTCATGCCTACGACGATGCCACACGCCTCTATCGGTGAGGTCAGGGATGTGCTCAGCAAGCAGGACATGGCTATCAATGCCATTCCCGAGGTGGAGCGCGCTGTGGGTAAACTGGGCCGGGTGGACAGCCCGCTCGACCCCGCGCCGATCTCGATGATCGAGACCATCATCACCTATAAGCCGGAGTACATCACCGACGAGAACGGGCGTATCCTCACCTTTGCTTACGACAAGTCTGCCGGGGACTTCAAGCGTGACGAAGCCGGGGAGCTCATCCCCGACAAAGACGGTCGCCCCTTCCGCCAGTGGCGCGACACGATCAAGAGTCCCGATGATATCTGGAAGGAGATCGTGAAGGCCGCGACGATCCCCGGTACGACGTCCGCCCCGAAGCTCCAGCCCATTGCGGCGCGCATTGTCATGCTACAGAGCGGCATGCGGGCACCAATGGGCTTGAAGGTGTATGGGCCGGACCTGGAGACGCTGGAGGGTGTTGCCATGGAGATCGAGGGTGCGCTTAAGCAGGTGCCGTCCATCAACCCGGAGACGGTGCTCGCGGACCGCATCGTCGGCAAACCCTATCTGGAAATCAACATCGACCGGGACGCCATCGCGCGCTACGGCATCAAAATCAAGTCCGTGCAGGATGTGATCGAGGTCGCCATCGGCGGTAAGCCTATCACGCAGACCGTTGAGGGGCGCGAGCGCTATCCGGTGCGCGTACGCTACATGCGTGAGCTGCGGGATACCATCGAGGCGATTGAGGACATCCTTGTCGCGGCACCCGACGGTACGCAAATCCCCCTGCGCGAGCTCGCGAGTATCGACTACGTGCGCGGGCCTCAGGTCATCAAGAGTGAAGACACCTTTCTGGTCGGCTACGTGATTTTCGACAAGGCCGAGGGCTACGCAGAGGTCGAGGTTGTCGAGCAGGCGCAGCAACTCCTGCAGGATAAAATAAATAGCGGTGAGCTCGTCATCCCCGCCGGGGTCAGCTACAAGTTCACCGGAAGCTACGAGAATCAGGTGCGCGCCGAGAAAAAGCTTCGCATCGTGCTGCCGATCGCTTTGTTTGCGATCTGGCTGATCCTCTACTTCCAATTCAAGCGGATTGCCACGACCTTGCTTGTTTTCTCAGGCATTGTCTTCGCCTGGTCGGGTGGTTTCATCCTGATCTGGCTCTACGGCCAGCCCTGGTTCCTCGATGTCAGCTTCTTCGGGCACGACCTGAGGGCACTGTTTCAGGTGGACACGGTCAATCTCAGCGTAGCCGTCTGGGTCGGGTTCCTGGCTCTCTTTGGGATCGCTACCGACAACGGCGTCATCGTCTGCACCTATCTTCAGCAGATTTTCAGAGAAAAGAATCCAACGACTCTTGAGCAAATCAGGGCCGCCACCGTTGAGGCCGGCACCCGCCGCGTGCGCCCGGCCATGATGACGAGCGCGACGACGATTCTCGCGCTCCTGCCGGTCCTCACCTCTGTTGGCCGTGGCTCGGACATCATGGTGCCGATGGCTATCCCGTCCTTTGGCGGTATGCTGCTGGCTATCCTGACCATTTTTGTTGTGCCGGTTCTTTACTGCGGATTGGCCGAAATCACTCACACCTTGAAACTCAAATCAACCAAACCATGAAAAGCATACGTACTATTATCCTAGGGCTCTCACTTCTCCTGGCGAATATCGCACAGGCGCATGACGACGCCTTTAAGCCGGGCTTTGTGGACACCCTCGTCAGCCCCTACCTGAGCATGCAGAAAGCCCTCTCATCGGATGACCTATCCGACGCCCAGATCGGCGCTAAGAGCTTCCTCAAGTCCATGGAGCAGGCCCCTTCGGGAAGTAAACGCGTAGACTCAGTGGTCGAGGATCTGTACGCACCGGCCAAGTCCATTGCCCAGGCAACGACGCTCGCAACAGCGCGCGAAGCCTTCGCGACTCTCTCCACGAAAATGGAATCGCTGATTGCACATGTTGGAGTGCCTGCCGGTACCGATTTATATCTGGCTCACTGCCCGATGGCTTTAGGCGGAAAGGGTGGCGATTGGCTACAGGCTGATAAAACCATCACCAACCCGTATTTTGGCGCGATGATGTTGCATTGCGGCAGCATCCAAAAGCAAGTTGCGGGTGACACGAACGACAAGAGCATGCCTGCCGGTCATCAGCATTGATGTGAGCCTCATCAATACCAGGGCTGCTCGTGATCAAGTCGAACGGACCTACATGTCCGCAAGCTTCCGGATGTGAGCTGCGAGCACTTCGGCGTTCACCTGCCCGCTGATACGCAGGGGCAGGCGGATGCGCTCGTCACCGTCGAGGTCGAGCCGTAGGGTGTAGTGGTTGCTTTCGTTTGAGGCGCGGGTGGAGATGACCTGGATGTTTTGAAGTTCTTTACCCAGGACCACCCGGTTCGAGGTGGTCAGTCCGATAAACTTACGGGTGACCTCCAGCCTGTCAGGATGAATGCCGATCAACGTCGAGCCAAACAGCGAGCCGAGTGCGCGCCAGCCTGCGTACACCCCCATCGCTGCGAGCACTAATCCCATAAAGACGGAGAGCCCGCCGAGCCCGACGATGAAGGCCGCCCCCAGAAGCCCCAACGAAGCCAGCAGCGTGAAGACCGCCCCGACTTTACGGCCCGCAGTGGAGGAAAAACTCAGCTCCTCACCACCGAAGAGAGACTTGCGGACGCTCAGGCCGGGGATGGTGAGGATGTCCGTCCCCAGAGAGGTCCGCTCATCTTCGGGCAGGCTCTCCAGCTCGCCGGTTACAGTCGGTGAGCTGTGTTCAGTTTTGAATACAGGGACGCGGAAGGTGGCCTTGTAGTTGATGCCCGGCGCTTTCCCCGAGAGTACCAGCTCCCAGTAATACTCCTTGTTGTAGCTCACCTTGTGGGTGGGGTGGCAGGAGTAGGGGATCGTGAAAAGCACCGGAAATGCCCGCTGCCCGTCTGTTTGGTCGAGTGTTTTAGGCAGGCGCTGTTCACGCTCCCAGAGCGTCTCGCGGTGGGTCTTACGGTTCTTGCCCGTGCCGGTGCTCCAGAGGTGGACGTTGCGCAGCATCAGCCGAAAGCCATCAGTGGTGCGGACAGGGGTGCGCGTGAGGATGACGCCGCCGAGGCTGCCGCCCAGGACACCCGGCATGTCGGCCATCTCGAAGACCGAAACTCCGTACTTACGGTAGCGCAGGAAGAGGTAAAGGGTGGTGCCGATCAGCGCCAGGCCGATCGCGGGTAGGACAAGTGCGAACAGCGAAAACTTTTCCTGCGCGAAGTCGCCATCGATCAGCATGGAGATGAGTACCTTTGCGGTGATGCCGCACCAGACCACGGTTATGATGGCCATGATGATCAGGGTGACGGTATTACCATCCCGGATACGCCCGGTGGCCCAGGCGTTGTTTAGCATCCATGGCTGGTCTGGGTAGCGGGCGGCGCGCTCACGCAGGGCTGCTGCGTGGGGGATCGAGTAGAACGCTCCCCCGATGATTCCGAGCCCGGCCAGTGTGAACACCGTCGCGATAAATGTCGGGATCGCTTCGGCTATACCGCTGCCTGTGTCCTCAAACATGAAGAACATCATCACGCCAACCCCGGTGAACACACAGCCGAAGATGATGAGGAAGAGAGCGGTGAATACGGAAGCTGCCTTGCTGGGGACACTCATGTGCAGATAAGTTGAAGAGCCTGTTACTAGCCTAGTAGGTGAAGTGGCGGAGCGAATAGATGCCGGGGGTGAGCTCGTCGAGCGACCCAATGTCGCTGATGACGTGTGCGGGGTCCGACTCGACGTAGATGATGATCTCACCCTTGTGCGGGTACAGCGTGACTTCTTCAGTCGGCTGGGCGACACCGCGCACGACATAGATAAAGTCATCCTTGTTCTTGATCAGCACATCCGGGTTACCGACTCTGCCCGTGACTTGGTAGTTCAGGTAACTGCCTTCAGGCTTGAGTACGCAAGCTTCCGCACCCTTTTGCACGTAGAGGAAGCGGTTGCCGTTGTCGCAGGAAAATAAGCTGTATTCGTCTTCCGGTACGGGCTCGCCTTTCAGCCAGACACGCGTTTCTGAGCCGTTATTCTCAACCAGGATCGGATCGGTGACCATCTGCTCTTCCAGTAACGACTCACCATCGCGAAGACCTTTGGCCTGCTTGAAGAGGTGGTAGCTGGTGGAGCCGTAAAAGGCGAAGGCGTTACCGGAGTCTCCGACCACGAATGCCTTGGGCTCAAAGATTTGCTTACCTTTCTGGTAGAAGCGGTACTTCCCCGCCTCGCGTTTGAGCGTGATGGGGACGCCGTAGGCGTACTGCTGGATGACTTCCTGAGGGTTCTTCGGCGGGGGCGGGGCCTGGCCCGGTCGACCGCGGTTATCGTAGGGAAGCATGCGGTGGATGTTGCCGGGGCGCTTGAGGTCGTTCGCCTCCAGGATACCCCAGGGCTGACCGTCCTTGAGGACGAGAGCGTCGCCGTTGGGGTATGCGCCTCCAGGCGTCAGTTTACCGTCAGGGGAACCGCCATTGAAAAATAAGCTGAATTTCTTTTTGTCCGGCGATTGATACCAGACGGCTACATCTCGCCCCAAATCTTCAGCGCGGAAGAATTTTTCCTGCCCGGTTTGGAAGCCCTGCACCTGGTAGGTATGTCCGTTTTTTCCGTTGAAAAGAATAAGCGTATTGCCGCCCCGGAACTGCTTAAGGCCGCCCAGGATCTCCCCGTAGTCGTAAAGGCGCAAATGGCCGCTCTTAGTCAGGTAGAGCATCGCCGGGCCGGAAACCTTTACCTGCATCTTTCCTCTGGCGTCAGGGTTTTTGATCGTCTCCGGGAGGAGGGCGTTTTCGGCGATCATGTAGTTTTGGCCCACGGGTTCATAAAAAACGCCATGCGCGAAGGGGGAGTCATCGCCGGAGTTCCCGTAGATCGGGCCCGCTCGCCGGTCATAGGCATATACGTAGGGCCTGTAGGCGTCGTAGTCTTTCTCGTTGAGCCAGTGCCAGCGATCCATTTGCCACGTGTCGCTGTGGTAATAATGGCGTTTCTCGATTTCCTTGCCATCCTGATCGAGGCTAACGTACGGGTTGCCGTAATCGTCATTAATGTACTGGTAGGTCTTTTCGGAGTGCGAGCTGCCCAGATCCTCGATCTCGCTGACCAGGCGACCGTTCCCGAAGACGCTACGGCGGGTGATTTCGTCGCCTAGCCCCTGCACCTTTGTCAAGACGTGGAGTTGGCCGTCAACTTCCTCGTAGCTGTGGCTGGTGGTGATGTTGTTTTTGCCGCGCTGGCGCAGGGATTTGACGAGGCGACGGTCGTTATCGTACTCAAGCGTACATACCTCGATGAGCTGACCGTCCATGATGTAGTACCAGCGCTGTACGGTCCCGTCGGAATTGTATTTGTAGATGACATCTACATCCCACACCGTGCCGATGCTCGGCTTTTGCAGCAGGAGTTTACCGCCGTTGTCAAAAAGCCGGTAGGTGCCCTTTTCGCGGAGGGCTGTTTCCTCGTCGGTGAAGTAGTTGTGGGTGGGATCATAGCGCGTTCCGTCCTCGTCAAAGTACATACTCTGATCGTTGTGGTGGAGGTAGGCGATGTCGCCGTCCCAGTTGAGGTCGTAGAGACTGCCGACGTAGGGAAGCGGATTGACGGGCGCGTCCGTCAGGTTGACATAGGGGCGCACATAGGAGGACTTCTCCTCGGCCGTGATCGAGTAGAGCGCGGCCACATCCTGCTCGCTATAGCCGGGGACAGTCTCACGGGTGCCGACGCTCGCGGCTGCAGGTGGCTGGAGGTCCAGTTGAAAATCGTCCGGCAGAGGCTCCACGCTTTCCTTTTCACTATTGAAATAGCGGGCAGGATAGATGCCGGGAGCTGGCTTGGACAGCGCGTTGGGGAGCACATAGTCAAAGGCATAAGGATCACCGCTGTTGTTATAGAGGAGGAGGTCGGTGTCGTTTACTTTGCCCTTTTTCAAACCAATCGGGTTCTCGATGCGCTCGCCGAAGCGAAAGAGTTCCAGCTCGCCCTTGTCTCCGACGACGTAGAACAGGTGCCTGCCGTGCAGTTGTCTCGAGGTCTCGAGTAAACGCCCTGGCAGTACCTTCTGGCCCGGCTCCATGTCAAAATAGAGTGAGTACTTATTGAAGAAGGTTTGGTTCACGGAGTAGGTGAGGATGCCGCCGTTCGCGGTCATGACTGCTTTGTTCTTTGAGCCTTTAAAGACCGATCGTCCTGCGTAATAAGGCTCGATGTTTGAGCCGTTTAAAAAGGCAATGCTGTCGGTGCCTTTCATGATCAGCTCCGTTACCGGGAGTCTCTGGCCCGGCTTGAGGTCAGAGCCAGTCGGTACGAGGTAGTAGCTTTTCTCGAAATCATCGTAGACAAGAATCTCGTTCTTATCCGAGCGAGCGCCAAAGACGACATCCTCGGCAATCTGGCCGTTACGGAATACGGAGACGGGGGTAACGCTGTCCTTGCGGATCGCGCCGTAGCTGAGCTGGTTGCGCTGCTGCAGATCCGGGTAGTACTGGTAGTAGGTGGAAAATTCGTCACGGACGCCGTTGTTCTGCGTATGGATCCACTTGACGGGATTTCCGTACTGATCGAACTCGTACTCGATCTTCAGCTCGATGGCGTCGCCCTCTGTGCGTGAAGCCGTCAGGTGGCCGTCCTTGTAGGTCAGGAAATTGCGCTTGGCCGGAGCTGTGCCTCGCTGGATGGTCTCGGTGACATGGACACTGTCACCGTCTACGGTGTAGGTATAGGTGGTGGTTTCCGTTTTATCACCATCATGGCTGTCCACTCGAGAGAGGCGCCCGGCATTGTCATAATCGTAGGTCTTCTCACTTTCTTTCTCTTTGTATTTCGTGGATTCTTTGACGAGTCGGCCATTGCTGTAGGTGTAGTCTGTGTCGAGGCCAGAAGAGTAGGACTCACGGGTCACGTTTCCCTCGACATCCGTCTCCCAGATAACGGAGCCTTTGCCGGTGGGGAGCCCGTCCTCGTAATACACGTAGCTGCTTTCCTTGATGAGCAGGCCGTCCTCATCGAAGACCCTCTTGTCCGCAGAGAAAACCGGTCCTTTCAGGTTAAAGTGCTCAGCCTTGTATTTGACCGGAATCGGGTTCACGGGAGCATTGCTCCAGTCAACCTTTTGAGCGAAAACCGCAACTGCCGGGATAAGCCAGGCGAGAGTTGCCACGAGAGAGAGCGTGTTACTAATGGGCATGATTAGTTTTGCCTTTATAGGCGATGCCCCATGCCGGGAAGTCAATACCCTAATCTAGGGACGACTAGACTTTAGAAATAACTCCGTCTCGAAGCCCTCATGCGTCATTCAGGCTGCTTCGTCCGCGATGACGCGATGATCCTGCGTCGTACTGCCTCGAAAGCAAACAATGAGATGCCGAGCAGCCAGATGGCAGGCTCAGGAGTTTCCACCAGTTCCAGATTCGGATTTGCGTCCAGTTTTTCCTTTTCTGTTTTTTCCAGCATCCGCCACTGTGCGGAGTTCTCCACTACGATATAGCTGGTTTGGGGGATCAAGATGCCCTGTGCCTTACTGGTACTAACGAGCTCAGGCAGGGCCCCTGTGAGTCTGGCAGGGTTTTGCTCGGCTGCGAGCGAAGCCGATTGGAGGTTCGTCGCTTTGATATAGGGATTCTCTAAGGACAATTCAGTGAGTTGATCGAGCGGCACAAAGGTACGCCCTTCGGACTCCAGGAAACGTAGCTCCTGCCCGCGACTCTCAGGCGTAAAAGTGGCTACCGCGCTCCAGGCCCCGCCAGGCAGAGGCCGGACAGAGTCGCCTTTCGCGAGCATGCTTACCGGGAGTACCGGAGTGGGGGCAAGCGCCTCCATCGGGTTCCCCTGCCAGTCGATGCCCGATGCTTCACCGGGGCCGGTGACCGCTACGCCGGGCGTTTCAGGGACCCAGCCTGCGAGGGGGCTGAGGTCGAGCTCCCATGGCTTTATGGATTGATCGGAGATGATCACGAAAACCGGGTATGTGTCGTAGTCGGCATCGGTGCGCAGGGTTTCGTTCGCATAGGCAGTTAAAGCCTGCATGATTGCGCGATCGGGCAGGAAACCGCCCCTGGCGGTCAGCTTATTCTCCATGAGGGCTCTCTTAAGATCATCCAGATTGTCATAGCTTTGCCCGCTCTCAAAGTTTACCAGGGTGGCCCGCATTTCGGTGACGGAGGGATGGCTCTCGAGTACGGACTGGATGCACTCCAGCGTTGTTTCCGGCGGAAGGGCTTGTGTGGAGTGATCGATGATGAAATGCCAGTACGGCTTACGCTGAATAAGGGGTAAGCCGTCGAGCGCAGGCTTGTTTAGAACCACGGAATCGGCGTTTGATGAGGACACTGCGACGTGTTCAATATTCCCCAGTTGCGCGGTTATTCCGTCGATTTCGACGGTGCGCACCAAGCCCTCAGGGTACATCAGCTCCAGCTCCACGGTACGTGTCTCGCCGGAGTTAAAGGGAAAGACGTGGAGCGTCAGTTCATGCGGGCCTGTATAGTAGAGCAGCCCGGGGTCCCGGCGGCTGTCGCGGATCATCTGGTAGACCCACAGGGCTGTCTTCTTCTCAAAAATCCGCCCCGGCACACGCTCATCGCCGATATGCAGCCAGAAGCCGCTGACGACCGCGCCTGCTGGGAGCGTGAAGTTGCACTGGTATTCGAGCTGAGCGTGCGTGTCCTCAGCCTTGAGGTCGAGCTTGAGGGTGCTGCGGGTAATCGCGTCGGCATCGACAGATACGCTTGAGGACAGCATCTCCAGATTGACGTGACGAGCGGGTGGAGACGCCGCCCGTAACAGACGGTTACGGCTACGGTTGCGGTTGCGATCACGGTTACTGCGCTGCATGCTGAAGAAGCCGAAGCTGGACCTCAGGTTTGTTTCGTCAAAATCGAGGGGCTTACCGCTGAAAGCCTCGTAGACGTGGGTCAGTTTGTCGTCCGGGAGCACAAAGCCGTCGAACATGAGCCACTCGCGGTAAGGCGTCAGGTAGGGTAGAAAGCGATCGCTTTTGTAATCATGTAACCACAGGCACGCCTCCGTGACGGCCTCGGGATTCCCATCGAAAGCAGCCTGCGAAGTGGCATCGGGGGCATATACCCAATTGAGTCCGTTTCTGAGCTGGTGGCCGAGATAGAGCGATTGCAGCGTGATGAAGCCGGGCAGTACCGCAAAGGCCAGCAAACTCAGCCCGAATGCCGTAGCTCGCCCGAAGGGCAGCTCACCGGTCCACACGTCACGCAGGCGCAGTACATGAACGATGAACAGGACGGTCGGCGCAAGGATGAGGAAACCCGTCGCCACGGCTATAATCGCCGGAATGGCAAGAGGAAGGTAGGGGAGGAAAACGAGGAAGAAGTAGAGGGTAAAAGGAAATAGCAGACTGCGCAGCAGCAGGAGGGCAGCGTTAACCCACGGTGAGCGGCTGGCAGGTACGCTCAGGACGATGGCATTGAGGACCGTCAGCACGTAGACCCATATGCTTTGGTAATCGGCTGGGAAAGGGATTGAGCGGTTTAGCAGAAGCCCCCCCAGAGGCAGCACCAGAGCAAAGAGCACGACCAGCACATTCATGGCCCTGGCTTTTCTCTTCAGGAGGCACGATAGCCGAATCAGCAGCAGTCGGACTAGCCCCAACCCAAGCAACAAGCTGGATATGGTCGTGAGCAGGATAGCTAGCGCCGTAACCAATGCGACAGGAGCCGCTATTGAAAAAAACATGGAAAGGTTTATGACGGCGTAAAACAACACCGGTCCCGCAACGACTGCCAGGATTGACAGCCCTGTCTCGCTTCTGAGGCTGTATCGGAGAGGGAATCCAGCCAGGAGCACTACCCCGAAGAATGCGGACGGCATCACCCATGTCCAATGGTTAAAGACCACATGCTCTGGGGGGAGAATCCATGTGGTGACGCTCGCTGGCAGTACCTCACTCGCCTGTATGGTCGCGAACCACAGGAACCCGCATTGCAGGATGAGTTGGATGGTGCCGATGAGCCAGTTAGATGTGGCACGCTTCCACTTCAGGATGGCGTATGTGGCCAGAGCCGCGAGGAGGTTGCAGAGGTTGAGTCCGCCCCACAGGAGTGCCAGATGTTGCTGCTCGGGGGACATCTCTCCCTCGACCACCCACCACGACCGGTAATTGAGCAACAGGAGAATGCCCATGGGCAGCGCCCAAATCCACAGCAGCATGTGGGGGCGGCGGAGGGCATCAGGCAGTAGGGAGTGTTTTTGCGGGGGCTGAGGCTGAGACATGACGGGCAACGATTTGAATGATGATGGACACGAGGATCAGAAACGTAAGGAAAACAAGCATCCCCGTGGCCTGATGGACGACATTGAAGTACGTGTCGGGCAGAAACTCGGCGGCCAGTTGGCGCGTATGAACCGAAGCTGTTACGCGCAGTGCGTTAATGCAGACCGCGAGTGGCCAGCACGCGGGCAGAAGCAGAAGTACGAATCGCAAGCCTTTTGAGCCGAGCTGATAGCCCACCCAGGCAGATAGAATGCAGAAAAACCCATACCCGCTACAGGCTGAAGTCACCTGCACCAGAAGCCCCTGCACATAGAAGCTGACACTGGCACCATCCCAGGTCGCAGGGGCGGCCCCCAGCATCCATGCCGCTAGTTTTCCTCCCGGCAGCACAAAGCCATCCGAGGCTATCTCGGGGAAGAAGTGCTTGAGCGTGAATAGACCGATCAGCAAGCATGCAGAAAAAATACAGGGCAAGTATGACGAGGGGCTCTTCACCTTAAAACCTTCAATAGAGGCAAGGGTCGAATGACGAGGTATAAATTATTATATCACCTTGTTAGTAGTGAAATTGAGATTGAATATTTTCCTCTCTGGTTGTTCGCAGAGGCATCGGGGAAATCCGTCCTTTAATACGTATTGATCGGCAGCGTGATTGATCTCAACCAGAGAAATCCGATACGACTAAGTTATAGATGGTTTCTATGAAAGTAAGTTTTCTACGCAGCCTTAGGCTGTTTTGTACCCTGAGCTTTACCCTGCCGTTTCTCGGCGTAACGACTGCCTGCGCGAACGGCGGCGAAGTGGCTATCCCGGACAAGGAGCACTTCCATTTGTTTCTGCTGGCGGGGCAGTCCAACATGGCGGGCCGCGGCTTCGTGGACCCTCAGGATAATGAGCCGAATCCGCGCGTGCTGATGCTTAACCGCGAGGGCCGGTGGGTACCGGCGGTTGATCCGGTCCATTATGATAAGAAGGCTGCCGGTGTCGGGCCGGGGCGGTCCTTTGCCGAGGCTCTGACCGAGGAGGACGACACCGTGGTCATCGGCCTTATCCCTACCGCCTGTGGGGGCTCATCCATCACGACATGGGTGCCCGGCGGCTATCATGATCAGACACGCAGCCACCCCTACGACGATGCGCTGGAGCGTACGCGCCGTGCGATGCAGGACGGTACGCTGATGGGCGTGCTCTGGCACCAGGGTGAGTCAGACAGCAAGGAGCCCAACGCAGAGATGTACAAGGAGCGGCTCATCGAGCTGATCAAACGATTTCGCACGGAGTTCAACGACCCGGACCTGCCCATCATCATCGGGCAGCTCGGCCAGTATCCCGGCAAGCACTGGAACAGTAGCCGCCGCAAGGTCGATCAGGCTCAGCAGGAGATCGCCAGGGAGCTGCCCTATGTGGGGTTCGTCCCCAGCGACGGGCTGACCAGCAACCCCGACATGATTCACTTTAACGCCGAGTCGCAGCGCGAGTTCGGCCGCCGGTACGCCGAGGTCTATGAGGAGGTCATCAGCGAGCCGCAGCCATAAGAGGCGGTCAGGGAGCGTCGCGCATGGTTTCGTGTGCGCAGACCAAGAGTGAGAACTTTTATACGTGAATGTCACCCGTGCGTGGTGACCATCATCAGAACGATAGCCAAGAGGTAGAGGAATATACGTATGTTATATAATATCATGCACCGCACCGCACAGGGTGCCAAATACTCCGTCTTTCGCGAGCAGCAGCAGACGGTCCACGAGATGGGCATCAAGACCACGGTCTTCGTCCACTACAAGGACCTCTTTGACGAGGCGATGCTCAAGGTCTTGATGGACGACGCCAAGGAGTATGGCGACGAGATCGGGCTCGCGCTGCATGACCTGGATGGTCCGGATATGGATAAACTGGTGGGTAACCTCCACGCCATCTGGCTGTTTAACAAGGCGAAGAAACGCGAAGTCCTGGACAAGATCCTCACCCGCTTCAAGGCCGTCTTTGGTAAGGCGCCGACTGCCGTGGGCAGCTACCACTTCGACAGCTCTTCACTGGCTATCCTAAAGGAGCTCTGCCCCGAGTGTGAGACCGTCATCGGCGGTTGCTTCGAGGAGGGCGTTCGCGTCTTTCATGGCTGTAACCACAGCTGGTACCTCTTTAACGAGGGGATGCCCTGGGGCCCCTGGTTCCCGAGCAAGAGCCACAGCCTGCGCCCCGCAGTCTCCGAGGAGGACAGCGCGGGTGTGGTCGCCGTACCGCACCTGGTGCGCGACATGAGCCTCTCCTACGAAGGGCGCAATGACTTCTGGGCCAGCCATCCGCCGAACGTTGTTCGCGGCATGGGTAATGAGGCCTCGTTTAACCCGTACGACCTGAACCTCATCGACCAGTATCGCATGCAGGAGGAGTTCAACGGACGGCCTTCGTACCTGAATACCTTTGTCGGGGTAAACTGGCTGACGTGGAACCACAACAGCGAGTACCCGCCCGAAGTTTGCTGGCACCTGTACCGCACCATGCTGCGCTATCTGGTGGAGCTGCGCGAGCAGGGCGCGGCTCAGGATATGTACCTGAGCGAGTACGGTCGCTGGTTCCGGGAAAACCGCCAGTACGGCGAGCCCGAGGTCTACCACGCCAAGGAAATGCTCTACGGCTCCGGTAAGCACTACTTCTGGTATCTCGACGGCGAGCAGCGCATGCTGGTCGATACGGCCCAGGGGGGCTCGATCGGGGATATGCGTAGCTACGCTGGCCGCCACGCGGTCGAGACCGGGCCGGATACTCCCAACCGCGAGATTGGCTCATATCCGTACCTGATCCAGTCGCAGCAGCGCACCGGTTTCGCCCACCACTACGAGGATGGCTCCCGCACCTCATGCCTCATCGGGCACGGGGACGAGAGCATCGACCTGGCAGGCGTCCGCACGAAGGTTGCCAAGCTTGAGCGTACGGACGAGGCCTCCACACTGACGCTGACGCCTGCGAAGTTCAGCTTCGCCAACGGTCTGAGCGGTGAAGTCGTTACGACCTATGTTTTCGGACACAACACCGGCTGCACGGGTATTACGCGCACGATTCAGGGGCTGTCGGACCCGTCGGCGACTCTTACTGTGACCGAGCACCTCAAGGGCGCTCCCGGCCGCACGGAGTATGCCGAGGACCTGACTGGCATCACGCTGAAGGCCGACGGGCCTAATGGCACGGAGCTGGACTTTGACTACTCGGGTGTGCCTGTGTCGGTGGACGGTGCCAGTACCGTCTGCGCACGTGTGCCTCAGGTCAGCACCTTGCTCAGCCTGAGTGCTACCGGTGCAACTGTCACGGGGGGTACCCTCCGGTGCGGGACGCTTTTCAGTCCGTACTTTACACTCCAGCTCACGCATCAGCTGACCGGTAACGGCAGCGTCGAGAGCGAGCTGAAACTGTCAAAAATTTAAACAACACTCAGAACCTTAACGGATCGAACGATGGAACAGGCTTTTAACGATACATCAGTCATGCGCTGCCCCGTGTGTTTCTCACGGGACGTGGACGTGCTCATGCAGCACGAGAATGACCAGCACTACTGCATCAAGTGCAGCTTCCAGGGCTCCGAGTCGGAAGTGCGCGCCATGTACAAGGACATCCAGAAAAAATTCCACTGGAACACCAAGCGCATCCCACTGGAGCAGCAAAGACAGATGTAGCTGCTGCGCGCTGTAGACGAGGGCAGGGGATACATAACCTCTCTGGAGGTTCTAAACGGCTATCTCTTCAACGCCCTTAGCGTTTACATTCGACAAAGAAAAACCCCGGCTTCGCAGGTGCGAGCCGGGGTTTGTTGTGAAGTCTTTTCGTGGTGGCTGGCTATCAGCTGGCCTTGCGATTACGACGGCGCTGCCAGACCACGACCGAGGCTCCAAGCGCCAGCAGAAGCGCAGTGACGGAGGGCTCGGGGACCGCCGTGAAGTCCAGGTATACGTCGTCGTCTATCAGTGACAGCGTGAAGCTGCCGACCCCGGCATCGAAGTCGTTGCCGTAAGCGTCCTGCGAGACCTGGATGTTATTGAACACGGCCAGGTTCACATCGGGGGGAAGCGTGTTGTCAAAGATCAGCCAGGACTGGTTGGTATCCCAGAACGCATCCGTGAAGTTGACGATGGAGGAGTTACCGTCAAACGACAGGTAGAGCGATGCAGCCGGATCAATGGTCAGCGTGCCACCGGTTACGTCCACACCATCGAAGTTCGTGCCACGGCCACTGGTGGTGTTGTCGATGAATTCGATCTGGACGGTGGAATCTTCAGCCAGGGTCAGCCCATTGGTGAAGGTCAGGATGCCGGGTGAGTTACCGGGGGCGAGAATACCATTGATGGTTGTCGCGGCGTTGATCGTGCCCGTTCCCGCCAGGGTGCCAGCGTTGTTTACGACGAGTGTGCCACCGAGAGAGCCGTTCACGGTCAGCAGGCCCTGATTGATTTCAAACTCGCCGGTATTCGTGTTGGTGCCGGTGAGGGTCAGGTTACCAATGCCGTTTTTCACGAGCTTACCAGAGCCGGTGAAGTTACCCGCAAAGCTGGCGTTCAGGCCGTTGGTGTCGACGGTCGATGTCGTGCCGGTGCGCAGCTCCGGGTTGATGCCGGTGCTGACGGTCAGGTCGCTCTCAATCACGCGCAGGGTACCGCCGCCGAAGCGGAAGTTGGCCGCGCCGCTGTTACCGGTACGGATGCGGTTGCTGCCGCCGGCCTCGAGGACGCCACCGTCGAGATTGTACGTGCCGGTACCGCGCTGCCCGATGACGAGGCTGCCACCGTCGCGGATCGAGACGGTACCGCCGGTCTGGTTGACCGTACCCGAGCCCGTGAGAGGCTCGGTATCCTGAGCCCCGCCCAGGAGCAAGTCCGTGCCCTCGGTAAAGGTGAGGTCCCCGCCGCTGATGTTCAGCGTGCCGTCACCGTCACCCCAGGTGCCGGAGCGACCGAGCACCATGCCATTGGCGCCGCTGATGTTGATCGTACCTGCGATGAGGTTGTACACGCCCGTGGCCTGATTACCGATGTGGATGATACCCTCGTCGGAGAGCTTGTTGACGATACCGCCGGTCTGGTTAACGGTGCCGGAGCCGGTTGTGCCGAATGCGCCGACATACATGTCCGACCGGAGAGCTCCATCAGAGCCATCCCCCAGGTTAATGACACCGCCATCGATATTGAGTACCCCTGTGTTGGCAGCGGTATCCTGGCTGCCTACGAAGAGGTCCGCACCGTTGGTCTGGTTCAGGTTGATCGTGCCGTCGGTGAGGGTAAAGGTGCCGTTGGCGACGCCGAGCACGGAGGGCTCAGCACCGATCAACAGACGCGCGAGGTTCGTCGTGCCGGAGATGTGCTCGATTTCACCTTCTTCCACTGCGAGGGCATAAAAGGTCCGGTCTGCGGTTTGCAGATTGAGGTTACCGTCACCCGTTTTGACGAGCCAGCCGTCACCGTTAATGCCACCCGAAAGGGTTGCATTGAGACCGTTGGTGTCGATGACAGACGGTGTAAAGGCCGGGAGGGTTTCGTTGTTAACGACGGTGAGGTCCATCGAGGTGGTCAGGTCACTGTCGATGACCTTAAGGGTACCACCACCGAGGGTGAAGGTATTATCCCCGGATCCATTCAGGATACCGTTGGTGCCGCCAATCTCGAGTGTGCCCTCCGTGAGGGTGTATGAGCCTGTGCCGGAGCCGAACTTCAGCTGTGCACCATCCGTGATGGAAATCGTGCCGCCGGTCTGCGTGATGCTACCGGTGGAGGAGGAGCCGCTGGCCACCGTGACGTCGCCGTCGAAGGAAGCCGTACCGCCGCTCATGTTGTATTCGCCGTCACCGTTGGTACCGATGCTGGTGGTCGTGTTGGTGGCGGTGAGTGTACCGCCGCTTTGATTGAGTACGCCGGTGGAATCCTCAGAGGAGCCAAAGCGCAGGTTGACCGTGTCGAATGTCAGGGCGCCGTCCTCAAGGTTGTAGGTGCCGGAGCCTCCGGCGGCGGTACCGAACCAGGCCGCGCGGCCTGCGGTGTCACCCCGGAACTCGACTACGGTGCCCGATCCGTACTGGTTGATCGTGCCGCTACCGCCCTCGCCGATGAAGGACTGTGTGTCGATCTCCTGAATGAACTGAGCGTTATCGTAAAGGTTCATAACACCGACGCCGTCCGTGCTCTCACCCAGATAGAAGGTGGAGCCGTCGCCACCGAGGATGAGGCTGGCGTCGTTGTGGAGATTATAAGTACCGGAGCCACCAACGACACCAATCTGCAGAGCTGCTGCCGTATCGAAGTCCACGGTGCCGCCAGTCTGGTTGACGATACCAGTAGAGCCGGTGCCCCAACCAACATCGTAGGTGACGTACTGTCCCGTGTCATACTGAGCACTGGTGATGAGGCCGTCGGTCATGTTGACCGTGCCGTAGCCACCGTCCATGCCGACCTCCAGGCGAGCAAGTGCCCCATCGAGGCCGAGCGTGAGGGTACCGCCATCGATGGATAAGACACCGGTGGAGCCGTTACCGACGAACAACTGGGCGGAGCCGCTGCCGCTGCCGATCAGCTCCAGGCTGGAGCCGCTTTCAAGAGTGAGGGTGGCGTAGTTGCCGTCTTCTTCACCGCCCACGTAGATGTCGGGGCTGATGCCATCCTGGGCGACGGTGACGTCGGCTCCGTTCTGCAGGACGAGGTCACCATCCTCAGCCACGATGATGCCGTAGCGGCCTTCGTAGTTGGGGTTATCCTCGCTGCCGCCGCTCAGAGTGACGGTGCTGGAGATATTGGTGTCGCCGTAGGTTTCGATGGCGGCGGCTTCTGTACTTCCGTCACCGGTCAGGTTCATCGTGGCGTCATTTTCCGTGAAAAGGTAGCCGTCGTCGTTGAGGGTGAGCGTCATGCCGCTGGCGACATTCAGGGTGACGTCGCCGTTGAGGACGCCGATGCTGCGGGCGTCTGTGTCGTTGTTAATCGCAGCCGTGAAGGTCGCGACATCGGTGAAGACGACGTTCTGGGTGGCAGAGGGGCCTTCATCGTCGCTCCAGTTGGTTGCCAGTGCAAAGTCCTGCGTGCCGGTCGTCGCGCCAACCCAGGTGGAGGCATCGACAAAGTCGATCACGTCACCGTCGTTGAGGAAATTGACGGCGGCCCAGTCGAGGCTGCTGGAGGCTTCGTCTCCACCAGAGCCAACGCCGAACTGCATGTTGGCAACGGTACCGTTGGAGACGAGGTCCCCGAGCGTACCCTTACCGTTGAGAACAATTTCGCTCTCCATGATCTCTTCGAGCGAGTTAAAGGTGCCCAGCGGGCCTGAGCCGTAGAAACCATTCCCGGCCTGTCCATAGACGTACCAGATGTTATCGCCGGTGCCGCTGTAGGTGTAGCTTTCGTTGTAGAACTCGCCAGCCTCGTCGGCGTTCTGGTTCCAGCCAACGATGATGATGTCCCAGCTGCCTTCGCCTGAGCGGCTGGCGCTGAAGCCATCCTGTGACTCGCCCGTACCCGTGCCCCAGAGAGAGCTCTGGATGCCGATCTTCAGAGAGGGAGGGGAGTAGGAGGAGGGGCTGCTTCTGGAGACGACCGAGTAGCCAAAGTCAGCCCGGAAGTCTGTATTGAGAAGGCTGGATGCTGAGCCGAAGCCGGTCGGGCTGTTGATCAGGCTGATCGTGCTTTTAGACGAAGGCCCGCTCTGATCGAGGTGGACGCCACCCAGATTACCCCGGGTGCCATAGTTATTACTCCAGTAAATCTGGTTCTCCACCGCGCTCGGGTCGTTCGTAGCGCCGGAAGCAGGTGCGTGAGTATCATCTGTGATGATATTGACGTTATTGAGGCGTACGTCGTCAGGTTGCCATCCGTCACCAGGGGAGCCATCACCGAAGCCGGTGATGGCGGCGTTGTCTGCATAGGCGCTCCCGGAGATGCCAAGCCCCAAGACGGTCCACAGAAAGAGAGAAGAGAGGATTCGGTCCGTTTTTTTCATGGTAAACACGAGTGTTTCAGCCTTTTTCAGGACCGGAATACATAGTCTTTTAACCGATGATACTAAAGTCTCATCCTTATTCTGGGTATTATTAAACCTGATATTGAGAGTATGTTCTTATTGCTACGAATAGGCTATTTTCCTTATGTTGGTCTGGAGCCTAATGAATTTAGAGGGGGTACCCTTGTCGACAGGCATAGGGCTAGACTGATTACCCCATGCGGGTAGGCTCTCTCGACTTTGCAGCCTTCAGGCGAAGGGGCTTATACGGCAGGACGGATTACCGACGGGGTTGTCTACGATCCCTTACCGATCACGAGTAGGATGATGCCGAGCAGGATCGTAAGCAGGGCGGGGAATTTCTGCATCCCATTCTTTTCCTTAAAAAACCACAGACCACCGGCAAACGAGACGAGCGCGCTGCCCCGGCGCAGGCAGGACATGACCCCGATCAGGACGCCGTCCATCTCCAGCGCCCGGAAGTAGGCGAAGTCCGCGATTAGCAGGGCCACGCCGACAAAGGGGATCGACCAGCGCCATTCGAACTCTCCGCGGGGCCACCAACGCTGCTTCCAGCCCCAGAAAAACGGGAAAAAGAACACCACCAGATAAATCGCAAACCAGGACTGCACGGTGGGCGCGCTGTAGCCGACGATGTTCAGCAGATACTTGTCATAGAGCGAGCTGACAGCCCCCAGCAACGTTGCGGCGATGATAAACAGCACCCAGCGGTCACGGGAAAAACGGATCCCCTCCTTTTTACCGGCGATGGACAGAATATAGAAGCCCGCCAGCGTCACGGCGATACCGGTCCACTGGAGCCCGCTAAAGCGTTCCCCGAGGAGCACAAGCGCCCCGATGAGTGTCCACACCGGACTGGTCGCCCGTATCGGTGCCACCAGTGAGATGGGCAGATGCTTGAGGGCGAAATAGGCGAATATCCACGAGGTGCCAACCAGTGCTGATTTTGCAAAGAGCCGTAAGTGCCCTAATGCGTCAATAGGCTCGACCTGCAGCAGGTTGGTCGGGATCAGCTCAGGGCGTACATGGCTTGTTATGACCCATGGCAGCCAGATCGTCGCGGAGACCACCTGTGCCCAGAACAGCACCGGTAGCACCGCATTGTCGCGCACCGCATGCTTTTTCCCAAGGTCATATAAGCCGAGGACGACTGCCGAAAACAGCCCCAGAGTTACCCAATCCATTCGAAAGCATCCTGCGTATATTCGCAGCCACGGCAACGCCGACTTTTATGCTTTTTGTGTACGTCCTCTAGAAGGGAAAGCCGAGAGCGACCTGGAAGGTTCCCTGCGGGTCAAACGTGCGTTTCTTGACGTTGTAGCCGTACTCGAAGCGCAGGGGGCCGACAATCGTGCGCAGGGTGATCCCGGCGCCGACGCTGATGAGCACCTCGTTAAAGGGGTAGTCCTCGATCTCGGCGGCGTTTCCGACGGTGTCACAGAAAGCCACTACGGAGATCATTTCTGTCAGGCGCTGCTCGAACTCGACCTGCCACAGCATGTAACTGACAGCGCCGATCTCCTGCCCCTGTGCATCGACAGGGGAGGCCTGGTCACGGCGGTAACCGCGCACGGTATTCTCACCGCCGAGATAGAAGCGCTTCGGCATGGGGATGTTATCGCTGGCCGAGCCGAAGGAGGTGATGATGCCGGTCTTGTACCCGGCGTGAAAGACCAGCCCGCTATCCGTGATCGGCTTGTGCCAGGCTCCGCCCACCTCGATACGCTGGAAGTTTACCTGCCCGCCCAGCTCCGGGAAGGCGAACTCCGAGCTGCCAAAGACCTGCCAGCCGTCAGTGGGGAAAATCGGGTTGTCGAGTTCGCTGCGGTTAGCCTTAAGCGTGACACTGGAGACGAGCGACTTGGTGGGGCCGGGGGGATTGACGAAGTTGCCGTTGTTGGCCTCCACCTGCCCGTAGTTATACTGCACGCTGGCCGAGGTGTCGATGTCGCTGAAGTAGTGCTGAAGCCCGGTCGAGCCGCCGTACTCCTCCCGGTCGAAGCTGATCTCCTCGCGGTACAGATAGTTCGCAGAGAGGAAGTAGTCGAGATCCTCGCCCATGATCTGCGGGATGGCGTAGGTGTAGTCGAGATACGTGCCCTTGACGGATTTGATCGCGCTAAAGCTTGAGTGGTGGGCGAGATCCCAGAGGTTGTTCTGGATGATCTCGAAGCCACCGCGCACGATATCGAAACTGCCCACACCGAAGATCAGGTTGATCTCGGTCTGCTCTTTCATCTCGGTGTCGTAGACAACATTCCACTGACCATCGCCAGCGTCTTCGTAGTCGATGCGGATGGTTCGGAAAACGCCCAGACGGCTCAGGCGTTCACGGCCTTCCTCGACCTGGGAGCGGTCGAGCAGCTCGCCGGACTGGAGGTTGGCCTGACGCTCCAGCAGGGGAGTGCTCACGCTTTCGGCCTTCTTAAAGCTGACATCTCCGAGGTGGACGACCGGACCCGGCTCGGCGCTGAGGGTGACATGGGTGCGGCGCACGTCCCCCTCTTCATCGAGGACCTCGACCTTTTGGTTGATGACCACGTCGGGGTGGCCGCTGGCAAAGTACCGGCTGCGCAGGTCCCGTGACTGGCGCTGGAGCCAGGCCGGGTCGAAGCGTTGATCGACGAGTTGACTCTCCTCCAGGGCTGTCTGGTTACCAGCGGCTGGGGCGATCAGGGTGAGCCGCTCGATCATGTAGAGGGGGCCGGGCTCGACATCCACCTGGATGTCCACCGCACCGCTTTCGCGGTCCTCGGCGGTGACTTTACTTTTGGCTGCAGCGTCACGATAGCCGAGACCGCGCAGGGTGAGCTCGATAGCGCTGACGCCGCTGGCCATCCGTCCGCTGGAGAAGAACCGGTCTCCTTCGGAGATAATGAGCCGGTCCGTGGAGTAGAAGAAGCTCTCCGGCTCGCGGGTGATCTCTGCGGGCAGGCCGTTGACCTGTACGTTGTTAAAGTAAAAGAGCACGCCCGCCTCAATCATGAGGTTGACGTGGTCGCCCTCGAGCTTGGGCGGGAGTTTCGGCGTCACTTCTCCCTCTTCCCAGCGGCCTTCCCAGATGATTTCGTCTCCACGGGCCAGACTCGCGTTGATCGCGGGGTGGAGGTAGCCGCGTCGCTTGAGCTCACCGGAGAGGATCCACAGCGAGTCCTCCAGGTAGATGGTGTCAAAGGTCGTCAGGTGCTCGTCCTGCGGCTCCAAAATCTGTAGCGTGCGGGTTAGCTCGATGTTCCCGATAAGCCCGAAGCCGCTGATGGCGACATCGGGGTTACCGATCAGGCCGAACACCTCCGCGCCGCGGCAGGGCGCGGCTAGCAGCAGCGCCATCAGACAGAGGCTTCTGAGCGCGTGTACTAGTCGGAGTAGACGGTCCATTTAAAGTCCAGGGTGTAGTCGTCGAAGCGGTCGTACTGGCCTACGATAGCCCAGTCTTCGTCGATGCGGTAAATGACGCGGATGGTGTCCTTGCCGGTGAGGGTGACGTCCTCGCCGACATACACCTGCAACTGGTCGTCAAGAGGATCGACCAGCCCGAGGTCCACCAGGATAGTGTTGCCGATAAAGACGCCCAAGCCCGTGAGGCGGCTCTGGGTCGAGCGTTGGTCACTGTCGGGCATGCGCCCGGCGGTGATCATGAGGAGGATGTCTCCCTGCTCCAGCGCAGGCGTGGAGGTGAAGCTCAGTTGCGGGTCGTCCGGGCCACCGGTTACGCGCATGACCAGATCGTAGCCGTAGGCGCGACCTGTGGCTGTAATGTCGATGATGGGTTGATCCGGCTGATCCTGCCGGATGGTGACATTGCCCTGCTGGATGCGGAGATTGGCAAAGGGGAACATGACGACGCCTTGATCGATCAGCACCTGCCCCAGCACCATCGGCTCGCGCATCGTGCCCAGAGCCTGCAGGTCCGCCGAGACCATCCCCTCAAAGACTGGCGTGCGCACGCGCAGGAATTCGTCGCCCTCGATGTCAATTCGCAGCCGCCAGGAGGCGAGAGGTTCGTCCTCGATTGAGACGTAGGGGAAGGGGCGACCGGGGCCGCCACCGCCTCCTCCGCCCCCGCCGCCGGTGGTGAGCGAGGTCAGGTCGATGGTGAAAAAGCTTTCGTCGAGCTTTACGCTTCCGGCCACCGTCGTGATGTCCTCATCATCCGTCACGACAGTGAGGTCCGGGCTGCCGCGCAGGATCAGCCCCGGCGAGCGCACGAACGGGATTTGCTCGCCCTTGATGGCGAGATCAAAGCGAGGCTGCTCCAGCGACTCGACGTCAATCGTGCCGGTGATCGCGAGCTCTTGCCCGCCGAGCTGGGCTGAGGCACGGGTGATGTTCAGCCGAGTCTGGACCAACTGCATCTGGGCCTGTATGCCGGTGACGGAGCCGAGCTGTGGCAGTGGCATCGTCTCCACGCCTTCGACGTTGAGCTGCCCGGACCAATTCAACCCCGGCTTGAGCTCGGCGCTCAGGCCGACGGTGCCGCTGCTGCGCAAGACATCGGGTAGGTAGCCGGAAAAGGCGCTCAGGGGGACGTCGTCCAGGCGCAGGGTGCCGGAGGCATCTTCGATTTTCGGCGGCTGTGCATCCGAGATCAGGGCCTCCCAAGCCTCCTCGGACATGGGCAGCTTGCCGTTTGCCGAGAGGGGGCGGTCGGCCAGATTCAGGCTCAACTGGCTCAGGGTGATCTCGTCCGGGGAGAAAGCGGCATCTACGCGGAGACTATCCACGGGCGGCAGCTCGGGCAGATCGCCGCCTTCGGTGGATTCGAGTTTGGCCAGGCTGGCGCTGAGCTTACCGGTGGGCGCGGCCAGGCTGCCTTTGATCGCGAGCTCCAGGCTCGGCTGCTCAAGCACGAGGTGGTACTGCTCCTGCAGCCAGCGCCAGAGACTGGTCGATCCGGGGTTAGCCACCAGGTAGAAGTCAGCCGGAGCCTCGGTCTCGATGCGCAGCATTTCAGATTGAGTGGGATCAAGGGTGACCGGTACCTGACCGTGGGCATTGGCGAGCTGAGTCTGGCCCTGCTGCGCGGAGAGGCTGTTGAGGCGCAGCCCCTCGGCGTCCCCGGCAATGTCGAGGGAAAGGCTCAGCGTGGGCTGGTCTTCGGGCTCTCCGATGGCCTCGCCTTTGACGGTGTAGACGATGGGGCCGTTGTCCCACTGCGCATCGACGTTAAGGCTGTCCAGATGCGTGGGGAAGGGGAGCTTTGCGTCTGTGACCGCTTTGAGCCAGACCGGGCTGATTTCGTTGGCGGAGAGCGAAACGGTCCCGCTCCGGGGCCAATCGACCCGGGCCTGTGCGTGAACGCTGCCACCTTCGCTGCCGAGGATCGAGACCTCGGTCAGAGTGATGACCCCGTCTTCTCCGCGAGAAAGCGTAAAGGGCTTCTGGAGCTCGACGTTTGCGTAGTCGCGTGGTTCAAGACGGGCCTGGCTGAGGGTGACGCTTTGCCGGTCGGGGCCGATGTCGGCGCTGCCTTCCCACGTGAAGTCCAGCGCATCGTTGCCGCCTTTACCCGAGAGGACTTTGAGGGCACCGTGCTCGCCGCTCCAGTGCAGATCGGTGTCAATGTGGTCGTCTGCCCATGCCAACTGTGTGATCGTGATGTCACCGGTGTGCCGAGGGCGGCTGGTGGGGCCTTCAACGGTGACCTGCACACGCAGGCGCTCAAAGTCAGGAGCTTGCGGCGTGTACTGCTGTACGAGTTGACCGGACAGGGCGATGTCTGCCACGATCGCACTGAGCGTTTCTTTCTCAATGTCGTAACTGCCACTGAACGCCAGCGATGAGTCCTGCGGAAGGGTAACCGTGCCACGGCTGAGGGTGAGTTGGGGCCAGTCCAGTTCGGCTTCAACGTCGGCAGAGTCGGCGGTGTACGCCTCGTAAGCAAGCCCTCGGGCCTCCAGCTTTGCGGTGACGAGCGGATAGGCATTGTCCGGGCGATCGTCAGCGACCAGCGAGGCCGTGATCTGCCCACGGGCTGGCAGCAGACTTTGCCCGGAGAGATCAGCCTCCAGATTGAAACGCGCCGCAGGCAGGTCTTTCAGGTCGTTGAGCGGGATGTTGACGGGCTCGCTCAGATTCGCGGTGATCCAGCCTCCCTCGATGGAGAATTGGTCAAGCTTCAGCGCCTCGGTATCGCCCTCGGCTGCGATGCGGGCTGTCAGGGCCGGGAGTGTCTCGTCCTCTGGAGCGGCTGAGGCATCGAGCGAGAGCGTGTATTGCTGGCCATCCCAGTTGGCTGCCAATGAGGCATGGGGGGCACCGTAACCGGGGCGCTGGTCTTTGGTGAGAAGGTCCTCCGGCAGAGCCCAGTCTTCGGCTTTGAGTGCGGCACGGTCTGGCAGTAGCCCCTGTCCCTGCCACTGGGTGCTGAAGGTCGCGGGCTGGTCGCGCCAGTTGATTTCGCCGTTTAGATCAAGCTCAGTCGCGGTGGTGAGCGCCAGCACAGTTTTCAGATGAACGGGCTCGGGGGAAAGTGTTGCCGTGACGCGCAGTTCGGACGGGGAGGGGCGATCGACACGTATAGCGAGGGATTGCTCAGTGAGGGAGGTGTTCACTGTCGTCGTGAAAACGCCCGCCTCGTAGCAGGGCTGCTCGACCGTGATCGTGTGTGGATCTGCGGTGTAGACGATTTTCTCTACATGGACCTCTACCGGCCAGCTCTCAAGCAGATCGAGCGCCTTAAAGCCCTGCGCTGCCAATGCCGCGGGGCTGCTTGGCTCGCTCGGTGGGGTGGCTTTCGTATTGGATGGCTTTTGCGGGCTCGCTGCAGGTTTGCCCTGCTCGACCGTGATCGTGCCGATGGACAGATCAAGCGGCTGTCCGGTGAGTTTTTTCCAAAGAATGGCGGGTGGGGTAGCTGTTTGCAAAAAGTCGATCTGTGCCTCCAGTCCACTCTGAGCATCCGCATAATGAATCTCCTGCAAGCGGAAGGACCCGTAGCCCTGTAGCTCATACTGGTCGATACTGACGCCCGACCCCTTCACAGCCAGCCCGATGGCCCAGCCCAGCCACCAAGGGGAGGTCCCGGCCAGAAGCAGCACCACCAGTCCTACGGCCAGTGCTGTCCGCAGTAGGGTTTTGCGGGCTGTTTTCAGGTTCATCGAGGCGGATATGAACACACGTGTCAGGGGTTAGCAAGCATGCCTGAAAAGAAGTCGATAAACATTAGGGTGGAAGCACTTGCGATCCAGCCTGTGCCCAAGTAACCATGGGGCATTGGCGTGTTTGGGTATGGTTTTATGCCGTCTCTAAACGTGTATGGGAGGACCTACCTGACGGACCGATTGAGACGGAACCCAGAGCGGATCGATGATCAAGTTGCGGGGGATGGGGGGGATTCCTTTGTCATTGCGGTCGATCATACCGCTGAGCATCTCGACGGCGGCGACACCGACCTCCTCCGGTCTGCCATCGGCATGGGCCATGTGATCAAGCGTTTCCACGGAGAAAGGGACGGCATAGCCGATATCCTCCGGTATCCTGATGCCGCGCTTTTCCATGTACCCGATGACCGTGTCGTGCAGGCTCAGCAGGGCGTCGGGGCGATTATCGTCAAACCAGCGATTAAACGCCTCCTCCGTGATTTCCGGCCCTCGGAGGATCGGCAGGCGAGGGTAGTCGGGGGGCAGGTTTTCCTGTGCCGAGTGATAGGCGCCCACATAGCGGTGAATGCTGCGCTCGTCCTGATCTGTCAGGATGACGAATCCTACGCGCTGGTAGCCGAGTTTGCACAGCTCGCGCATACAGATCAGAGAGGCGTTAAACTGGTTGTCGATGACGACATTCAGGCTGGGGCTTTCCAGCGAGTAGCCCAGCGCAACGGCACTGAACTTTTCCCAATCGAGCTCCAGATGCGTATGGGATCGAGGTTGCGGGCCCACCAGCAGCCCCTGGATGCCGCGGGCGAGGAGGATTTTCGAGAGACGGTCGGAGTCTTTAACGTAGTCTGCGATCGCGAAGTCCTCGACCTTGAGACCAAGTTTTTCACCCCGTCGCTTGGCACCTTTATAGATGTGATGATGCAGGCTGGTGTTCTGAGTGATGGCGTCCGGGGGCGTGTTGCGCAGATAGGCAATGGTGCCTGAGTACGAACGCTGGCGCTTACCCAGCCGGTAGTCTGCCAGTGCTCGTAGCGCTGGGTCGGGGCGGTAGCCGCGCTGCTGGGCCAGCTCCTGAATACGGGTACGGGTGGCCTCTGAGAGCTTGGGGGAGTTCCGCAGGGCCAGAGAAACCGTCATGACGCTGACGCCTGCCTCGGCGGCCAGTTCGCGCATCGAGATACGTTGGGGCATGGGGTCGGATCAGGGGGAGTCGTTGTTTAGTTCAAGGGATTGAGATTGGAGACCCTCGTTTTACAGGAGGTCTATGATCCCTTTAAATACTCAGTTTTACAAGTAAAATTGCGGTGGAATTGACCCCTGAAATACCTATCGGATATTCTAACCACACATTACAATTCTCTAGCGTTAATACCCAATACCCAATGAATATGATCAAAACCCCGTCAATCCTCCTGGCCGGCCTGGCGCTGGCTTTCACGACCTCAGCCTCAGCCGTCACCCTGACCTTCGATAACCAGACGGTTTTCAATCAGCAGTGGAGCTCTGTGACCAGTAATCCCGAGAGCGTCGCCACCCTGCAAACCGATCCTGATCGGCTTCGTATGTACGCGACAGATCCAGCAGGCCAGGTTTCTCAGCTGACTCTTTATACGACTGCGGGCCTGTCTTCGGACATGGACTTTATCTCCAGTGCCAAGAACTTCACCTTCAACAACATCAACCTGACCTACACCAGCACCGGTGCCACCTATGCTGCGAACTTCGGGGTCAGCAACAGTAACAGTGGTGGTCTGCAGCAGAACTCCGGCCCGGATAACACCGTGTTTTTGACCTTTAACCGGTTCTCGGCAGAACTTCAGCTGCGCATGAAGTATAACGACACGCTGTCTACGCTCGAAACCTGGTCGTTTTCGCCTTCGGCCTCTGCTTACAGCCTCAGCAGCGTGACCATGACACTGAGTGATTCGGCATGGGCGATCACCGGGCAAACCAGTGACGGGCAGGACTTCTCGGGCTCGGGCAGCTACACGGACGGCATCACCTGGAGCTCTCAGAACTGGGGCGAAGATTTTTACACCGCCTTGCAGGTCCTGCAGACCACAACCTCTGACACCCGCTATGCTCAGCTCGAGGTCGAGAGCATCACGGCAGAGAATATCCCCGAGGCTGAGACCAGCGCACTGCTCCTGGGCCTGAGCGCCTTGCTCTTTCTCTGGATGCGTCGTCGCCGCTAGAAAGTTCGCTTTACACACCTCCGTGTCGAGGGGAGACACATTTTTCCATTACCATTCATACTGACTGACATGCGTACAGGCATGGACGGGAGATTTTGGCGCCCGATGGGATGCCAGACTGTTGTTCCAGACATACACGCGTAATGTCGGCCAGTAGGAATCGTCGACGTATTGGGTATTACATACAGACGAGCCGCACCGGTTCCCGGAGCCGGTGCGGTTGATTCTGTCGCGTGCAGTTGTTCTCGCTCATCGGGGCGCAGCTCTATAAGATTCGTATTTCATCGCTCGTTGAAAGTTCCCTCATGAAATATTCTATCCCGCATTACGCTTCCTGTATCGTGAAGTCATTCCAGCTGCTGGCTGTTTGCCTGTGCGCCTCTTTTGCGCATGCCGGTGAAGGCTTGCAGCCCTTTGACTCTCGCTGGGATCACTCGCACTACCTTGGATTTCGCCCGGCCAATGAGTCGGTCGCAGATGTGAACCCACCTCGATTCTCGTGGCCCTATATTCCGGGAACGATCATCGAGAGCAGGGATGCTGTGCCGGAGACAACGTTCACGCTGCAAATTTCCTCCCGCCCCGATTTTGCATCGCCGGAGATCGAGCGTGCGGCGACGTGGAACTTTATCAACGACCTGCCCCCGCTCAAGCCCGGCCACTGGTTCTGGCGTGTGCGTTATGATGTCCCCGATCGCCCGGAGCAGTGGAGTGCGATCCGTGAATTTACCGTTGAGGAGAAAACGCCGCAGTGGGACCGCAGTGCGCTTGGTCAGGACTTGTGGCCACACCCGCGAGTCGGCCCGGAGGATGGGGACTGGGAGTCCTTTGCGCAGCGACTGAAGACCGACCCCGTCCTGGCTCCTCTCTGGGCAGAGGCTCAGCGGAAGGGGGAGTCAATTTTGAAGCAGGACTGGTGGAGCGATTTCCCCAGCACCGACCGCCCAGAAAACTCTGATAAAAAAGCGGGTAAGGCGCTCAGTCGAAAGCTGAAAAATATCGGTGATGACCTGCTGGTCGCAGGATTCATTTACCGGGTGAGCGGTGACGAGCGTTTCCGACCGGCTATCGACCATGCGCTGACCGTGGCGAGTTTCCCAAAAGGCGGAGAGACCTCTCCCGAGTACAACGGCTGCTCTGATAAGTGGGGGACGCGGTGGAGCTACTATCTGGCCCGCTTCTACGACTGGTTTGAGGCCGACCTCCCTGCTGAGCAGGCCGACGCGCTGCGCGAGGCGGCTGCCTGGCGCCTGCAGGCCATCATGGGGGTAGCCCTCTCCTGGAAGGGGAACAAAGGCATTCATGCATCCGGCTCGGCCGTTTTCCAGCAGAGCCATCCGTATGAAAATATCATGAGTGCGACGCAGACGGCCCTGCTCCTGGCGGGCGATGATGAAACAGCCGACGAGTGGCTGCCGCTCCTCATGAACTACTTTACGGGTGTCGGTGCCGGGCACGGCCCGGACGAAGCCTGGAACGAGGCCGGCGGATACGCTTACTTTAAAAGTGCTCCGGCCTTCTATGCTTATCTCGTCGCGGAGATGACCTGCCCGGATATTGATTTAAAGCAATCGCCCTGGTTTCCGCATCTGGCGGATTTTCTGCTCGATCTGACGCCTCCGGGAGCTGGTCGCCAGGGCTATGGTGATTACACCGAGGATACGGGTACAGCCATGCGCCAGAGCGATTTGATGAAGTCCATCATGCTGGCATCCGTGGCGACGCAGGACGGTAAGTTTAGCCATGTCTGGGAGCAGATGCAGCGCGAAGGTGCCCGGCCGCGCGGACTGGATATAAGCCTTTTCATCGCCGCCGCAGAGCGCCTCGGCGTGCCTGAGGCCGGAGGGGATCACCCCGCCTCTACTCTTTATCCCACGGCGGGCTGGATCTTTGCCGGGACCTTTGACCCGAGCCAACGCGAGACCGCGGCGGATGGCGCGCGCGTGACCGTCATGGCCCGCCCGAATGGCGGCTACAGCCACTCCTACGCGCACGATGGCGCCTTCGTCTGGCAGGTGTACGGTAAGACCTTGTCAGCGGGTGGCGGCTCCACCGTGTACGCCGATATGTACGCCAGACACACGCTCAGCCATAACGGTATTCTCGTGAATGGCCATGGCGCGGAGTTTCGGGACTTTAAGAGCCCGTTTCCTTATGCCGCGCGTCCCTTGTATTGGGAAACCAAGCCCGAGCTTACGCTCTGGTCCGTGGACCTGACAGGTAGCTATCAGGCTGACCCTGAGTCTCCCGTTCAGCATGGGATGACCCGCAAGCTCCCGCCGGAGTGGGGCGCTCCCGAGCTGCAGACCTGGCGCCGTCACTTTGCCATGGTGGGTACGGACACACTGGTCATTTACGACGAGCTGGAGCTCAAGCCTGAAGCTGACCCGAGTATCTTTACCTGGCTGTACCACTTCCCGCCGAACAGCTCGCCTGCCCTGAGCGAAGACAAGGGGCTGACGCGCCTGAATTACCGTGTGGATGATGTGGACGCCGCTCTGTGGCAGCATGCCGATGTCCCTGTCGAAGCCGAACTGGCCGAGGGCAAAGAGACGCTGATCAATCCGATCACCGGTACGGACTACCTGCCCGGCATTCTCAAGGCCTACAAGCGTCGTGAACGCGAGCGCACCTGGGAAGTCTGGGCTACGGACCGCCTGACCGTGACGACCGAGCCTGTCCGCAAGGCGCATTTCCTGACGGTGCTGCTGGCCCGCCGTGAGGGAGCACCCGAGCGTGCGGTTGAGTTTCTCGATGGTCCGGCAGTGGTGATCCGTGGCTCTGACGAAAAGCAGACTGTGTCCTTTACGCCAGCCATTAAGGGGGACGTACAGATGGATGTACCTGCCATCGCCGCCTACGCTGAGCAGAGCGAGCCCTACCGGCTGCCGTTGTTCGGTGAGCTGGACCAACTGGACGTCGGTGGTGAGCCGCTTCAGGTCGAGTGGCTGCGTCACGAGAACTTCGATGGGGCCGATTGGCAGAACCGCTGGTTCGTCGAAAACCAAAACGCACTGGTGCGTGCTACCGATGATGGTCTTGAAGTCACACAGCCCGAGGGCGCGCGAGGCCAGGGGACAACGGCTTGGCTGCGGGCGCCTCTGCCTGCGGATGTCGTGATCCGTTTGCGCGCACGTACGCTTGAGACCGATGATTTTAATGCCTGCAACCTCAATGCCTTTATCAGTGCCACCGAGGCTGACGGCTCGCCGGTTCGCTTCAACCGACCCGGTGTCTACACCGACTATCACCAGATGAATAACTATCTGGTCACCTTTACAGGCGGGAGCATGGAGGGCTGGAGCCGTCTGCGCCGTGATCCGGGATTTAATCTGATCCACGACGACCCCCTGCGCACCGAGCAGGGTAAAACCTACGAGATTCTCTACGTCCTGCGTGGTGGCCAGGTGCAGGTTTACCGCGATGGTAAAATCGTGCATGACTGGACTGACCCCGATCCTCTGCCGGGCGGGCTGTTCGGCTTGCGGACCTGGTCCAGCGACATTGTCTGGGAGCAGGTGGATATCGGTGTCCCCCGTGCACCGGCAGCGCCTTGAGCCTTTCTGCCGGTCGGATGGCGGACCTGCGAGATCGTGGTTGCTCCCGACACATTACCAATGGTTCCATGGACGCCATCCCGCTGAACGAGAGGCCACCGGGATGGCTTGTGCGGCGTTCACACCGCCCAAGTCATCAACTCGGTTCCGATCCTACACCTCGCTCAGGTGTAGAAGAGCTGAGCGGTGGCCTCGCAGTCGCTATCGCTGACGAGGCGTACCCAGTGTGCGCTGAACCCGTCCGGGAACACCAGCGGCTCGTACCCCTTTGCGCCGACAGAGACCGACTTATACTTGCGCCACTCACCGCAGCCCATGAAGTCCACCTCGACATCAAACGATACGCTGCGGTCCGCCTCGTGGCTCAGGTGCAGCACCTTTTTATCAAAACCGGTCATCAGGTACGGGTCTGAGGGGACACCGGCCGAGACCTGGTCCTTCCACCACGGGCCACCCCAGCCGGAGGTCTTTCCGAAGTTCCACAAGTCGTCTGTCTTACCCATCCACAGGCCCGACTGAGGCTCGGCGCACTGGTAGTTACCGCCGAACTCATGGCTGGTGTTGTCCGCGCCGACGATGAATAGCCCCTTCCAGGAGCAGAAATCGCCGTGTACCCACAAGTGCGTGGAGATCGGGCGCACGCCCCAGACGCGGTTACCGTAGGCCCAGGGGGAAATCTCGTACCACATGCCGTGGTGGTCCATCATCAGGCGCTCATGCTCGGTCGAGCGGATGCGCGGCCACTCGGTCTGCCACTTGTGCTCCCAGCAGTGGGAGGCCTTGGGGAGGCGGTAGGTCGTCCAGGCGTTGTCGCCCTCGGTGTAAACCTTCAGCAGGGCGGAGGCGCGGTCCCAGCCGTTGGCGAAGATCGTTCCGCCGAAGCCCTCCAGCCCATTCACGGAGACGAAGGGCTTGCGCTCGATGACGGTCCACTTCTCGCCATCGAACTCAGCGAGCGTGCCTTCCTTACGGTTACCGAGGAAGTCTTCTTCGCAGTAGTCGTTGTTTGTGATGATAAGCCGTCCGTAGGCGGTGTAGCAGTCCTTGTAGTGGCAGGAGCCTTCACCGGGAGTGCTCAGCGCTTTCGTCAGGTCAAAGATCAGCTTCGTTTCCAGCGTGTGCACGTTGAGCTCGAATAGTTCGCCCTCCATCCCCAGCATGTAGACGAGGTCCTTGGGCTGGCTCAGGTGCTTGGCAGTGCCGCAGAGGCGGATGTCTACCAGCGCATCGACGGTTCGCACGTTGTGCTGTGTATCCACCAGATGCGGCCCGATGATGAGCTGGCTCGACTCCTCGTGGACGAAGCGGTTCGCGTAGGTGCCGTCAACCGCAGCGGGGTGGTGGCTCATCTGGAAGTTCTCGTCAATCACACGCAGGCCAGTACCCGTGCCGGTCTTGCGGCGGTGCGAGGTGTAGTTGAGCACGTAGAGTTTACCCTGCCAGGGCATGAGACAGCCGATGCCGATCTCGCTGCGCGGGGGGCCGAAGTCTGCGACCTGGGCGAGGGAGGGGACGACGCCGGAAATACTGAGTACGGGAGGTTGTTGCATGGTTTCGATCTTGATGCTGCATGCGGGCTTGCCAACGGCGCGGGTATGTTCACATTAACATTTTATGGCCGTGGATGACGCTAATCAAGGACGCCGCCCGACGATCGTCGATGTAGCCAGAGCCGCTGGTGTCAGCCACATGACGGTCTCGCGGGTGCTCAATGGTGCAAAGCGGGTGAGCCCGGATACGGCCCGTCGCGTGCATGAAGCGGTCAAGAAGACCGGTTATCGTCCGGACCCGGTGATGTCCGCTCTAGCAGCCTACCGCACACGCAGTAATCGATCGGAGGCCAGCGCCAATCTCGCCTTTCTCGATCGGGATGGGACACCCTACAGTGCCTGGGTTTTTGACGGGCTGCGGGCGGAGGCCACCGCGATGGGGTATGCGGTGCAAAGACATACGCTCCCGCATGATGCGCGTAAGCAACTACAGTTGTCGCGCATGCTTTATAACCGCGGGGTGCGCGGCCTGCTCTTTGGCCCGACGCAGGAGGAGTGGACATTTCCGGACTGGAACTGGGATGCCTTTGCCATGGTTTCGCTGGGTGCGCTCATCCACCGGCCGGTCATGCACAGCGTCTGCCTGAACTACTTCGACGGGGTCTACGGTGCCTGCCGCCGGCTGCTTCAGAACGGCTGCCGCCGGATCGGGTTTGCGGTGGATCCGCGTCTGGAGGCTCGCACGGGCCATCGTTGGCTGGGCGGCTATGCGGCCGCGCTGGGTGCCCGCCGTTTACAGGTCTACGAGGGGAGCCTGAAGCCGAGGGATTTCGCGCAATGGTGTTTGGGTAAAAAACTCGATGGAGTCGTGACGCTGCACGGTGAGCTCGCTACCGCATGGCCGGGCGCGCGCGAGTCCTTTGTCTTGCTCAATGACACGCACCTCACGGCACATCGCGGTATCTCGCGTTTGTTTCTCGACCCTCAGCAGATCGGGGCAGAGGGGTTGCGCTTCCTGCATCCGTTTCTGCTACGTCAGCAGTATGGGCTGCCTGACAAGCCCAA
This sequence comes from Ruficoccus sp. ZRK36, assembly GCF_019603315.1. Classification (NCBI taxonomy): domain Bacteria; kingdom Pseudomonadati; phylum Verrucomicrobiota; class Opitutia; order Puniceicoccales; family Cerasicoccaceae; genus Ruficoccus; species Ruficoccus sp. ZRK36. Next base: position 3,163,537 of record NZ_CP080649.1, on the reverse strand, counting down.
GATGCTGGAGATACCGGGGACGTGGATCCCGTGGGATGACGATAGCACAACCTCTACGGAGTAAGCCCGGCTGACTCAGGCTAGTTCGCGAACGCTTCTAACCGGCACGCATGGCCTGCCTGCGGAATTCACCAGGTGTCTGTCCGCCGCGGCACCTTTTAAACGCCTGGACGAAGTAGGGGTAGTTCTCGAAGCCGACCTGTGCGGCGATTTCTTTGATCTCAAGACCATGGATCAGCAGCAGGCGTTCGGCCTCGCGAATGCGCAGGTTGGTGATGTATTGATGGGGCGTGTGCGGGAAGAGCTTTGACCAGTTGCGAAAGAAGCTGCGCCGCGAGATGCCGAACGTGCTGCACACCTCATCGAGGTTGATGTCGGTGTTAAAGTTCAGCTGCAGGTGCGAGGCTATCTCCCGGATGATCGTGTCTGTATCTCGGGTGGCAGTCTGCGGGTGTACTCTCTGGAGATAGATATGCTCCAGTATCTGAAAGCCGATCAGATCAAACTGCTCTGCGATCCCGCGCTCCTGTGAGTGGGGGATCAGGCTGTGAAATCGGGCCAGCAAGTTCTCAAGGTCAGGGGTGATCTCGAACTCTATGATCGGCTCATCCGTGGACATGCCGCTGGCGTTGAATACATCCTCCAGCGCTGGCGAGTAGATCAGAAAGATAGCCTCGCGCGCACTGCGGACCGTGTATTCGTGTGAAACATCCGGGCGCTTAATGATCAGGTGTGGAAAACGGTAACGGTAGGTTTTCCCATCGATTAAATCGACGGCTTCCTCCTCTGCGGACCTCAGGCGCAGACAGAACTCCAGCTCGCTGCGTCCGTAGATCTTGTACGTCTCCAGACTGGGCGTTTTGACGGTGCCGACGATCGATAGCTGGAAGGGTAGGCGGATGTCCCGCTGCTGATTCAGGCTGATGAACTGCGTCTTTTCGATGGCTTTCATGCTGATCTGTTTTAAAAAGACTGGTCCGTTGATGGCACAAAGTAAACATTTATTGGCACGATGTTTTATTTGAAAATCAGGCGGTGCGCGCTCAAGTTTGGCTTCGAACTCTAACCCATCTATCGAAATGGAACCCCTGAAAAAACTTGGAACTGTTAGCCCCGTTAAATCGGTTAATGTCGGCCATTCTCCTATTGGAATCGGCTTTGAGAAGCTGGATCGTGATGTCTTCGATCCGGAAAATGCTTATGATAAAGTTGCCGACATCGGTGTGAAGTGGGTACGCATCCAGTCCGGATGGGCCAAGACGGAAAAGGAAAAAGGCGTCTACGACTTCGCCTGGCTGGATGGCATTATTGATAATCTTATTCGACGCGGCATGACACCGTGGATGTGCCTTTGCTATGGCAACGGCATCTACAACGAAAAAGCTGCCGGGGTCTTTGGCGCGGTGGGCGTGCCCCCGATCCACTCAGAGGAAGAAAAGCAGGCCTGGGCCAAATACGTGGAGGCGCTGACCGCTCGTTACCATGGCAAGATCGAATGGTACGAGGTGTGGAATGAACCCGACGGTGTGTGGTGCTGGAAGCATGGACCGGACGGGCGTGAGTACGGTGAGTTTGTAAAGGCTACGGCAGCAGCTATACGTGCGGGTGATTCCACCGCAAAAGTCATTGGTGGCTCGACCTGTGCACGTGGCCTGGACTGGCTCAACGATGTTTTCTCAACTGGGGCGGCAAAGGTGATGGATGCCTTGACCTACCACTACTATATCCCCGACGAGGAAAACTGCTTCGACCGCATACGCGCGCTGCGCAGCCTCTGTAAGAGCTACAACCCGGACATGATCCTGATCCAGGGAGAGACGGGTGCCCAGACCAGCTCGAAGGGGCAGGGGGCGATGTCAGGCTGTGCCTGGACGCCGGAGCGGCAGGCGAAGTTCATGGCCCGTCATATCATCTGCGACCTGATGGACGAGGTGATGTTTGCATCGTACTTCTCGTGTCTGGACATGATCGAAGCTCTCAACGGTACGGTCGGCGATCTCGGCAGCTATCAGGACTACGGTTTCTTTGGCGTGCTGGCTGCTGACTTTGACGAGCAGGGCCGGGCCAGCGGAGAGTATAAGCCTAAGCCCTCTTACCGCACGCTTCAGACGCTCTCTGCAATCTTCCGGGAGGACTTCGCCAAAGCCGACCTGCCGGTAGACTTTCTGCAGGAAGACTATATCGAGTGGCGCATGAGCCGCCGGCTCCTCCGCCGCGAAGACCCCGGTAAGGAACTTATCACGACAGGCTTCACGCGCCCTGACGGATCGGCGGCCTTCGCCTACTGGAAACCGACTGAACTGCTGACGACCTCCTATGAGGCTACTGTTTCCTTTGAGTGCGCGACTCTGCCGGAAAAGGTGCGCCTGATCGATATCGTGGATGGCTCGATCTACGAGATCCCCGATGAGATGATCGAGGATAACGGCCGGGGGCATCGGCGATTTATTTCGCTGCCGCTGCGGGACTATCCGCTGCTGCTGACCTTTGGCGACTTCGTCCTCTAGCTCCGGCAGGGCAAGCCCTGCACCCTGGGTCTTCACATCTGGATGGCTCCGCTACGGCGGAGCCATGGGCCGGGTTGCGCACGGAGGCACTCAGTCTTCCAGCACCAGTCCGAGCTCGGCCAGGATGTGCTTGCCGCGCAGTCCCTTGATCCAGCGCTCAGGGATGTCTTCAACGCCGTAGCGGACTCCGGCAATGCCCCCGGCGACGGCTGCCGTGGTGTCGGTGTCGTTACCGAGGGAGACGGCCTTCTTGATGATGGTCTCGTAGTTGTCCTCTTCGCAGGCGAGGCGGGCAGAGTTGAGGCAGTCCACGACGTAGCCGGTACCGGTGCCGGTGGGTGGCTCGTCCGGGCAGATCTGCTCTTCGAGTTCTTTGGAGGAGACTGGGTCTGCCGCGTAAATCATGCGCAGCGTGGTCACGGCGTCGCCCCACGGGTCGGGGTGGCGCTGCATCTCGCGGCGGGCCCACAGGCAGTACAGGGCGCAGCAAACCTGCGAACGCGGATGCCGGTGGGTGAGCCGTGACTGGCGGTGAGCATCGAGGACCAGCGCGAGGTCGTTACCCAAGTGCTGGAGCGCCAGCGGCAGGCAGCGCATGAGCGAGCCGTTACCGTTATTGCGGACGCCGGTGAGCCCGGAGTGGCTGGTGGAGACGCCTTTTTTCAGACGGGCGAGCGCCACGCTGGTCTGGTTGCCGATGTCAAAGGCGTAGTTGTCCACCGCCATGTACCCGAAGTCATGCCACTTGATCAGGCGCTTGGAAAAGTCAAAGGCGTGGTAGTAGCCGCACTCCTGCAGGGAGGCGAGCAGGCACAGCGCCTGGGCACCGTCATCGGACCAGGTGCCGGTGGGGACATGCGAGTAGGTGCGCAGAAAACCCTTGGGGGGCTCCATGTCGATCTGGTCAAAGGGGGGCAGCTCCTGCGGCATGCGAAACTCATAGGGCACGCCGACGGCGTCACCGATCAGCATCCCCAGCAGTCCGGCTTCGAGCTGCTCCGGTGTGGCAAGCCGGGAGGGTGTTTTCGCGCTGACTAGGCAGTTCATGGTCTTCCTTTTTATGTATAAAAAATAGACTGGTTTAATACAGCAGTTCCCGGACCCAGTAGTTACCGCCGACCACCAGATATTCATCTTCGCCCTTGAGTAGTTGACTAGGTAATAGCTGACTGAAGAAAACGACTTTGGTGGCGGCGATTTGGGTCTGCCAGACGGTCGATCCGAACTCCCAGGCCTTCTCCCGGTCCGAGGTAAAGGAGACGAGATTGTTAAGGCGTACGCAGGACTCGCGCTTGGCGCGCGTTTCAAAGACCGGGTGCTCCTCCGGGTCGCACGTGCCGCGGTACAGCGTGAGCACTTGCCGCTCTGGCCAGCGGCGGCGCAGCTCGTATTGGCAAAACTCGTACATCAGGTCCAGTTGGGAGAAAATGCAGTTCGTCTTGGCACTGCCGCGCATGCGGTCCACGGCGAAGCGATGATCCTCCTCGCCCTCGAGCGGACGCAGGACGCCCCGGTGATAGGTGGGCATGATCCCGAATCGGCTCTGCACCCAGCTCTTGAGGACGGCGCCCTCGATGCCGTTGCTGTCCACGCCCCAGCCGCGCAGGAAGCGGATGTAGCTGTTGCGCAGGCTGCTGCGGGCCTTTCCCTGATAGTTTTCCCACTGGTGCAGGGCGAACTTCACATCCACGTAGTCGTGGAAGATCTGGCCGCGCTCCATCGGGTCCTCGATCTGCTCCAGACGCTTAAACAGGTAGGCGTTGGATTCACGCACACCGGCGATGCTGAGCGCAACCGGTGAGGTGTTAAACTCGTCCGAGGCGATAACCCATGGCGGGATGTCGCAGTGGTTGATCGTGATCTGGCCCGGCTCTTTCTGGATCATGCGGTGGGGGTAGGGCGATGCTGCCTGTGAAGAGGATGGGTGGGTGAAAACGGGAAGCGCGAGGGGATGATAAATCCCCTCGCGCGCTGGTGTGAATCAAAATCCGGCGGGTGCCGGCGGCGAGAGGGGAAATCAACCCCAATCGTCGTCGTCGTCCTCGTCTTCGAGTCCGGCTGCGGCCATCTTCTCGAGCTTGGCCCAGCGGGCATCAACATGCGCCTGTGCCATTTCGAGCAGCTGACCAGCTCGGTCCGGATCGGAACGCTGGAGGGACTTGAAGCGGTTCTCCTTCGTCATGAAGTCAGCCACCGGCATGGACGGCTCGAAGGACTCCAGACGGAAGGCCGGAAGCTCGCTGCCGATATTCCGCGGGTCGTAGCGGAACAGGGGCCAGTAGCCGCTGTTGACCGCCGCCTTCTGCCGGTCGGGGCCGAGCGTCAGGTTGATCCCGTGTGCCTGGCAGGGGCCGTAGGCGATGACCAGTGAGGGGCCGGGATAGCTCTCGGCTTCGCGGAGGACCTCAATCGTCTGCTGCTCGTTGGCACCCAGTGCGATCTGGCCGACGTAGATGTTACCGTAGCTGATCGCGATCTGGGCCAGGTCCTTCTTGGCGATGGCCTTGCCAGCGGCTGCGAACTTCGCCTGAGCGCCGATCGGAGTGGCCTTGGAGGCCTGGCCGCCGGTGTTCGAGTAAACTTCGGTGTCGAGGACGAGCACGTTGACGTTGTGGCCGGAGGCGAGCACGTGGTCGAGGCCGCCGTAGCCGATGTCGTAGGCCCAGCCGTCACCCCCGATGATCCAGGTGGACTTCGGGACGAGGTAGTCCAGGTGACGCTTGAGCTGCTTCACCGTGGCGCTGCCGCCGCCATTGATCTTGTCCTTCAGCTCGGCTGCGAGCTGACGCTGCAGGGCGGGCTTGGCATTGAGGATCGACTCGACCTTGTCCTTACCGATCTCTTCACCAGCTAGCTCCAGAAGGCGCTTGGCGGCTTCGTGGCGGTGCTTGGAGGCCAGGTGCAGCCCGAGGCCGAACTCGGCGTTGTCCTCGAACAGGGAGTTGGCCCAGGCCGGGCCGCGTCCGTCTGCATCGGTGCAGTAAGGTGTGGTCGGCAGGTTACCACCGTAGATGGAGGAGCAGCCCGTGGCGTTGGCGATCAGCAGGCGATCACCGAAGAGCTGCGTAAGGATGCGGACGTACGGCGTCTGCGTGCAGCCCGAGCAGGCCCCGGAGAACTCGATCAGCGGCTGGCGCAGCGTGATGGTCTTGGCGGTGGCCTTGGACGGGTCGAGGTCTGGCTGAGGCAGGCTCTGGAAGAACTTCAGGCTTTCGAGTTCCTGATCGATGTAGTTTTCAACCGGCTCCATTTCGATGGCGCGGCGACCATCCTCGTTCTTGGCCGGGCAAAGCTCGACACAGGCCATACAGCCGGTGCAGTCCTCGGGGAAGACCTGGATGGTGAAGCCCTTGCCGTCGGCACGCGGTCCCTTCAGCTCGGCGCTGCGGAAGCCCTCGGGGGCCTTGGCCAGCTCGGTGATGTCGTAGGACTTCGGGCGGATGGCGGCGTGCGGGCAGAACAGCGAGCACTTGTTACACTGCGTGCAGGTCTCGGCATCCCAGACCGGGATGTGGGAGGCGATGCGGCGCTTTTCGTACTGCGAAGTACCGGTCGGCCAGGTGCCATCGGGCGGGAAGGCGCTGGTCGGGAGCAGGTCCCCCTTACCGGCGAGCAGCTGGGCAGTGACGCGCTGGGCAAAGTCCGGAGCCTCGTCGGGCACCCACTTGATCGGCATCGAGGCGGCGGTGGCCTCGGCCGGGATCTCGACCTGCTCAAGGTGCGAGAGAGCGGCGTCAACAGCGGCGCAGTTCATCTCGACGATCTTCGGGCCCTTGCGGCCGTAGGTCTTTTCGATGCGCGTCTTGATGTTGGCGATGGCCACGTCGGTCGGCAGGACGCCGCTGAGGGCGAAGAAGCAGACCTGCATGATGGTGTTGATGCGGTTACCCATGCCGACCTCGCGGGCGACCGAGTAGGCGTCGATCACGTGGAAACTGGCCTTTTTCTCAATGAGGGCTTCCTGGACTTCGAGCGGCAGGTGGTGCCAGACCTTCTTGGCCGGGTAGGGCGAGTTAAGCAGGAATACGCCACCTTCGGAAAGAGTGGAGAGGACATCGACCTTACCGAGGAACTGCGGCTGATGGCAGCCGACGAAGTGCGCCTCGTCCACGAGGTACGGAGCCTTGATCGGCAGCGGACCAAAGCGCAGGTGCGAGGTGGTCAGACCGCCGGACTTTTTGGAGTCGTAGACGAAGTAGGCCTGCGTGTACAGGTCTGTGCACTCGCCGATGATCTTGATGGTGTTCTTGTTCGCGCCGACGGTACCGTCCGAGCCCAGACCGAAGAAGACAGCGGACTGCGTCTTGCCGGTTTTGACGGAGAAGGCTTCGTCCCACTCCAGGGAGAGGTTGGTCAGGTCGTCGCGGATACCGACCGTGAAGTGGTCGCGCGGGGCCTCCGTGAGGAGGTTGTCAAAGACGGACTTGACCATGCCGGGCGTGAACTCCTTCGAGCCGATGCCGTAGCGGCCACCAACGATGGACGGGACGGAGTCGCGCAGACCTTCGCGGGCAGCCTGCTGGAGGGCCAGAGCCACATCGAGGTGCAGCGGTTCACCGAGAGCGCCGGGCTCCTTCGTGCGGTCGAGCACGGCGACGGACTTGACCGTGGCGGGCAGGGCGTCGGAGAAGGCCTTGACGTCAAAGGGACGGAACAGACGTACGGAGAGGACCCCGTACTTGGTGCCGGTGTGTTCGTTAAGCCACTTGGCGGTCTCGGAGGCGGTTTCAGCACCCGAGCCCATCAGGACGATGACCTGCTCGGCGTCTTCGGCGCCGTAGTAGTCGTAAAGCTTGTAGGCGCGGCCGGTCTTCTCGGCAAAGACATCCATGATCGCCTGAACGGTGCCGGGCGTGTCTGCGTAGAAGGGGTTGGTGGCCTCGCGGGACTGGAAGTAAGTGTCCGGGTTGTGGGCGGTACCGCGGACGGACGGGCTGTCCGGGGTCAGCGCGCGCTGGTAGAACGACACGAGTGCGTCCTCGTCGAGCAGGCTCATCAGCGTGTCGTCGGAGATCGGTGTCATGGAGTTGATCTCGTGCGAGGTGCGGAAGCCGTCGAAGAAGTGCAGGAAGGGCACGCGGGTCTTCAGCGTGGCGGCGTGCGAAATGGCGGCCATGTCGGCGGCCTCCTGGACGGAATTCGAGGCGAGCATGGCAAAGCCCGTCTGGCGGCAGGCCATGACGTCGCTGTGGTCGCCGAAGATCGACAACGCATTGGTAGCGATGGCGCGGGCCGAGACGTGGATGACCGCCGGGGTCAGCTCACCGGCGAGCTTGTACATGTTCGGGATCATCAGGAGCAGACCCTGCGACGCCGTAAAGGTCGTGCTCAGGCTGCCGCCCATAAGGATGCCGTGAAAGGCACCGGCTACGCCGCCCTCACTCTGCATCTGGACAACCTGCGGAGTGTCGCCCCAGAGGTTCGGCTGGTTCGCCGCACTCCACTCATCACAGAGTTCGGCCATCGGGGTGGACGGTGTGATCGGATAGATCGAGATGATCTCGCTGAGTCGATAGGCTACGGCGGCTACGGCCTCATTGCCATCGATTGTTTTTAGTGAAGTGGTTGTTCCCATGACAGTCTATAGAGTTGCTCCGGGCGGGAGAGTGGGGGGCACGGCTTGCGCCTGCCCCCGGCTCACCCCGGGCGGATAATTGAATCGGTAATGTGTGGTTGAAGTAAGTCCTCAAGCGGCGCCGACGCCGAATACACCCTTCATGGTCTTCCAGAAGTTCTTGGACCAACCGATGTAGTTGACCATGAACTCGGCTCCCATGTCGGTGCGCGGCATGATGCACTTGGCGCCCAGTTCGGAGAGCTTGGCGTCGATCTTCTTGCCGCACTCGCAGAACAGCGGGTACTCGGTGTCGCCGAGGGCGAGCACGGTGTACTCGAGCTTGCTGAGGTCGGCGCTGGAGGCGAAAAGTTCGTTGCAGAATTTCACGCACTTGGGCGGCGGAGCGCCGTCATCCCAGGTGGAGATGATGACGAGGGCCGGGTTTTCAATGGTGGCCAGTTGGTCGGCAGAGTACTCGGCGAGGTTGACGAGTTCGACGGCGACGCCGTTCTTCTCGCCCTTGGCTGCTACTTTTTTGGCAAGTCCTTCGCAGTTGCCGGTTTCGGTTCCGTACAGGACGGTGAGCTTCAGATCTGACATGACTGATAGTGCGTTATATGGTTGTTCTGGTATGAAGTGGGTTGTGGTTGGCTAGGATTGGATGGCGGGAGGTGCGTTAAGTGCAGACCGTGGCACCAATGTCCATTTTGGGTTTGGTCCAGTGGTAGCGTCCGCCAGCAGTACCGCCGGAGAGCCCGAGAGCTTCGAGCATCTGGCGGTTGTCGGCGGGCGGGTCGCACTCAAAGGCTTCTTTGAAAGTGGAGCTGGTTTTGTTCGCGAGGCCCTGAAAAAGAATTTTGCAGGCCAGGACGACGTCCGAAGTGTCTTCCTCGGAACTGCCCTGGATGGCGTAGACGCGGTGCAGACTGACCTCGACAAGATGCTCGGGCAGCATGTCGAGCACGACCAGGTGGGTGCTGGCATCCAGCTCAGGGTCGATCAGCGCGACGATATCTTTGTTTAAAAGACTCCACGTGAAAGGCGTGTTCTCCTCCGATTTACTCTGGAGGTAGCGGGCGAGGATACCCTCGGGGCCAGTTAATTTGACCGGTGCGAGCTGGGTGTAGTTGCTGCCGTCGCACTTATACAGCCAGAAACTCATGACCAGACTTCGTTGTGGTTGAGGAGATAGGCCTCCAGGGTTGACTGAAATTCCTCGCTTGAGAGTCCGCGCCCGAGGCGCTCGGATTCGCGGCGAATCTGCGGTAAAAGCTCCTGAGCCATGCTGCGAGTGAGCGGTATGCCCAGCTCGGAGGCAGCATTAACGAGGGCGGCTGAGCCGCTGTGCCGGCCAATAACAAAAGCGCTGCGTGTGCGGCCGACATCCTCCGCGCTGATCGTCTCGTAGCTGGCGCGGTCTTCGCTCAGGCCGCGGCAGTGGATGCCGGACTCGTGCTGAAAGCAGCCCTGGCCGGTGACGGGCTTGTCCCACGCGAGGCGGCGTCCGGAGGCTTTAGAGACAAGGTCACTGAGATTGGCAAACTGCGCGAAGTGCATGTCCAGCTCGATGTCAGTCGTGTGGCGCAGAGCGGCTGCGACGACCTCCAGAGCGGCGTTCCCAGCGCGCTCGCCCAGTCCGTTGACAGTGACGCTGGCGCAATCAGCACCGGCGAGAAAAGCAGCTACGGTATTACCGACGGCCATGCCCAGGTCGTTATGCCCGTGAAATTCGATCTCGATTCTCGTCGCAGCGCGTACGGTCTGCAGCATAGCCATAGTGGACTGCGGGTTCAGGCAGCCCACTGTATCGGCCAGGCGAATACGCTTGGCGCCTACGGCCTCAGCGGCCTGTGCGAAATCAACGAGGAAGGCCGGATCGGCGCGGGAGGCATCCTGTGCCCCGACGCTGAAATATTTGAACGTGCGTTTGGCCTCGCTGGCGAGGTCAGTAAGCGTGCTCAGTGCCCAGTCGGCATCTTTTTTCCAGATGCGCATGTGCAGCTCGCTGGCGGGAAGCGAAAAGTGAAAGCCGTCTGCACCGGTCATGGCTGCGGCCTCCATGTCCTCATGGGAGGCACGGCCCCAGGTCGTGATGCGGCAGGGCAGACGCTGGCCGACAATTGCCTGGATGTGGGCGATCTCGGTTTCGCCCATGGCGGGGATGCCCACCTCCAGCTCGGCGATACCGGTATCGGCTAACTGGCGCGAGATGGCCAGCTTCTCGTTTAAAGTAAAGACGACGCCCGCTGCCTGTTCTCCATCACGCAGAGTGGTATCTATCAGGTAGCGGGCGTGTTTCACTTTAATTATTCCTCTACACCGAGCATGACGCTGCTGGCCTTGATGATGGCTACAGCGCACCCGCCTACGGTCAGGCCGAGGGATTCCACGGCGTGGTTGGTGATGATGCTGACAATCTTCTGGCCACCGGACAGTTCGATCTCGACCTCGGAGTTTACCGAGCCTTTTTCGATGGAGACGACCTTACCGGCCAGCTGATTGCGTGCAGATATTTTCATGGTAGTAAATTCCGGTATGCTTCGATTAGTCCTCGGGGATGAGGTTGGTCTGGCAGACTTCCCCATCTTCGATAGCGTCGAGGATCTCATCGATCAGCTCTTCGTTGGCTTTTTCGTAAAAGCGGCCACTCGGGTAGTCGATGACGACGGGACCGCGGGTGCACATATTGAGGCAGCCGGTCATGGAGACTTCGACGCCGCTGAGCATGCGGTCCTGGACCTCGCCCTGAGTGTAGGACAGCAGGTTGATGGACTCCTTATTGCAGCAGACGCCCTTAAGCTCGCCGGTGGCGCGTGCACTGCCGCAGATGAACAGATGATGTTCGGGCTTATTCATGATGGTTGGTGGATTGCTTATTAATGGTGTGTTGAGTACTGAAAGTTGGATACACGCTGCGGAGTCGATCAACCGCAGCCCGTGCCGTCACCGCCGCAGCTGGAGCCTGCACCACATCCCTTGAAGCTGCGTACGAGGCTGGGGGGGAGTGCTTCCCCGTGGAAGACCGAGGCCAGACCGGCGTCGATCATGCCCTCCATTTCGATGACCTTGATCCCGGCTGCGGTGAGGGCCTGCTTCGGCGTGGAGCCTGCGGCGTTGACCAGAATGGCGCGGCAGTCCTTCAGGAGCTTGGCCATTTCGAGCCAGCGATCTTCGCCACATCCGGTGGGAGGGGCGGTACGCTTTTCCACGGCCAGGAACTCTTCCTCGTCCTCGGGATCTACGCCAAAGATCGTGAACTCGCGGGCCTCGCCGAGGTGCTGGTTGACCAGCATGCCTTCACGGGTGGCAACGGCCACATACTCGCGGGTCTCCTGCGGGTTGATCGGCAGCTGTGAGCATGCGCGGATCAGCTCCTGAATCTCCTCGGTGTTCTGCTGGCCGAGGCGGCCGACCGCATCGGCGCGGCAGCGGGCGCAGTGAGTCATCTGGTTCATGTGCTCACCACACTTGAAACGTACCGCAAAGCGCATCTTGGCGTCCGGCTCAGGCAGGTTTTCAAAAACCGTATCCGCAGTGGGAAGGAGCGGGATGCAGTTCATCACGTCGGCGCCCATATCTCCGACCTTTTTGGCGATTTCAGGTAAATGCTCGTCGTTGACGCCGGGGACGATGATCGAGTTGACCTTGGCGATCATGCCGTACTGCTTGATCCACTTGATGGCTTTGAGCTGACGCTCGATCATGATCTCGCCGGCCTGGCGGTGGCGGTAGATGCGCTTGTTGTGGCGCGCCCATGCGTAGACCTTACCGGCGATTTCCGGGTCGATCCCGTTCATGGTGATGGTGACATGGGAAACTTTCAGCTCGGCCAGCTCCTTGACGTACTCCTCGGTGAGGCCGAGGCCGTTGGTCGAGAGGCAGAGGATCATCTTCGGGTACTTCGCGCGGACGAGGCGGAAGGTCTCCATCGTCTCATTCGGGTTGGCGAAGGGATCACCGGGCCCGGCAATGCCGACCACGGCGATGTCGTCGCGCATCTCCATTACCTTGTCCAGGTAGGTGAGGGCCTGACCGGGGGAAAGGACAGCGGAGGTTACGCCCGGACGGCTTTCGTTTACGCAGTCAAAGTCTCGGTTGCAGTAGTTGCACTGGATGTTGCACTTGGGAGCGATGGGTAGGTGGATCCGCCCGTAGGTGGCGCAAGCGCCTTTACTGAAGCACGGGTGGTTGTCGAGGTTGATCTCGGAAGGGTCGATGTTCATCGCAGTCGTCATAGTTGTTCCTCTTTCTCAGTGCCTGGTTTTTAAGTAATAAGTGAGTTCGTTAGGGGGTGGGGTCAGAGGTAACTGTAACCGGTTTCGGAAAAGTCCTGTTTGCCTTCGAGGAGGGCATTGGCCACGCGGTCAAAAAGCTCCATCGTTCCCCGGTATCCAACACTAAGCATACGCTGTGCCCCAATGCGGTCATGTATCGGAAAACCGATACGAACGAGCGGAATTTTTAGTTCGCGTGCCAGCGGGTAACCCTTGCTGGAGCCGAGGATGATGTCGGGCTTCAGCTCGCGGGCAGCGGCAGCGAGTTTTGCGTGGTCGGAGTCTGAAAGAATCTCGATGTCTGCGGTGCCGCCTTCGATCTCGGAGGCGAGCAGCTCTTTCCATTTTTTCACCTTGGCGCCTGTGGCGCAGATGACGGGGCGTACCCCGATCTCACTCATGAATGCGGCCAGCGCTACGACCATATCCGGCTCACCGAAGATCGCAGCACGCTTTCCGGAGACGTATTTGTGGGCGTCCACGTAGGCGTCTACCAGACGGCCGCGCTCGTCAGCAAGCTGCTCGGGCATCGGGCGGTCGGATATGGCAGCCATGGCTGCGAAGAACTGGTCGCTGAGGCGAATGCCCAGAGGCCAGCCCAGCGCATCGCGGCGCACGCCGTGCTCACGCTCAAGCCAGGAGGCGGCGCTGTTTTTATCACCAGCCTGTGTGTGGCCGATTTCGATCGAAGCGGCGGCGCTGCCCATCTCGGCGACATCCTCGATAGAAGTGCCTCCGGGAGAAATCTTGTGGTAGCAGTCCCAGCTGCTGCCCTCCAGCGTGGAGCTGTAGTCGGGCAGGATCGTGGCGTCCATCTCGTACATGGCGCAGATCTCGCGCAGGTGGCGCAGGTCGGCGCAGGACATCATGGCCGGCAGGATGTTAACCATCCGCGGCTGGGTGATGCGGGTGGGCTTGACGAAAGCTTTGACCAGCTCGCGGATGGCTGAGTAGTAGCCGTCGCTGTGGGTGCCGGTGTAGGCGGGAGTGGATACATGGACCAGCGGCGGGCCGTCACCGTTGTGCTTATCCTGGTACTCCTTGATCATGCCGAGCATGTTATCGCCGATGGTCTCGGAGAGGCAGGTGGTGGCCACGCCGATGAGCTCGGGCTCATACTGGCGGATGACGTTGTCCACGCCCTGGGCAAAGTTACGGGCGCCGCCGAAGATCGCATCGTCCTCGGAGAAGCTGGAGGAGGCGATGTCTACCGGCTCGCGGAAGTGGCTGATCATGTAGCGGCGGATATATGTCGCGCAGCCCTGAGAGCCGTGGAGGAAAGGCAGGCAGCCGCGGATACCCTTAAAGACCATGGCGGCCCCGAGCGGGGTGCACAGCTTGCAGGCATTGCGGGTGGCGGAGGCTGGAAGCGCGCCCTCGGTCTTGCAACCGTCGGCGGTCAGCGTGTCGGGATTTCCTTTAGCCATGCTCATGCCGCACCTCCTTCCTCGCGGGCGAGGGGAGTGGTGGCTTCGGCTTCAGGCAGGCGCAGGGCCTTGGCCTGACGGCGGGGGGCGAACTGCCAGATCGGCGAGCAGGCGCTGTTAGCGACCTCCTCGGCGAAGTGGACCATGCCCTCGAACCCGGCCAGCGGGATCTTACGCTCGTGGTTGTGGTCGCAGAAGGCCACCCCGAGCTTAAAGGCTATGGGGCGCTCTTTGACGCCTCCGATGAAGAGGTCGACGTCCTTTTCCAGGACGAACTTTGCCAGCTCGAGCGGGTTGGAATCATCCACGATCACGGTGCCCGGATCGCAGATTTCCTTGAGCTGCTCGTAGTCTTCGGCGCTGCCGGTCTGGGTGCCGGCCAGTACGGTCTTCATCCCCAGTGCCCGTAGCGCAAGCACGAGGGAGAAGGCCTTGAAAGCGCCGCCGACATAGAGGGCAGCCTTTTTGCCTTTGAGGCGCTTTTTGTACTGTTTGAGCTTAGGCGCGTACTTGGAGATTTCCTCGCGGACAAGCTCCTCGGCGCGGCGCATCAGCTCAGGGTCGCCGAAGTGCTCGGCGGCGGTGTAGATAGCACGGGCGGTATCCTCGAATCCGAAGAAGGAGACGCGCTCCATGGGGATGTCGTAGTCATCCTTTAGCAGTTTGGAAAGGTGGGTCATGGACCCGGAGCACTGCACGAGGTTTAGCTTGGCCCCGTGACAGCGGCGAAGGTCATCCACCCGGCCATCGCCGGTGATGGTGGAGACGACTTCGATGCCGATCTTTTCGAAGTACTGGCGGATCATCCAGGCTTCACCCGCGATGTTAAACTCTCCGAGCAGGTTGATGCTGTACTTGGAGATGTTCGAGGTGTCGCCGGTGCCGACCAGTTTGTAGGCTGCTTCGCAGGCGGCCTGGTAGCCGCTCTTTTTGGTGCCCTTAAAGCCGGGCGAGTCAACCTGGATGCACTGGATGCCCGTTTCCTTCGTGACCTGCTTGCAGACTGCCTCGACATCGTCACCGATGAGACCGACGATGCACGTCGAGTAGACGAAGGCGGCTTTGGGCTTGTAGAAGTTGATCAGCTCGATGAGGGAAGCCTTGAGCTTTTTCTCACCGCCGAAGATGACTTCCTTTTCGGCCAGGTCGGTGGAGAAGCTGTTGCGGTTCAGCTGCGATCCCGAGGAGAGTGAGCCGCGGATGTCCCAGTTGTACACGGCGCATCCGATCGGGCCGTGTACGATGTGGAGCGCGTCAGCGATCGGGTAGAGTACGACGCGGGAGCCACAGAAAGCGCAGGCGCGCTGGGTAACGGAACCGGCTGCGCTCTTTTTGTCGCAGACGAATTCCTTACCCGAACCCTTCTCCCAGACCTGCGCGGTCCGGTCGTCAAGCACTCGAATAGAACTGGGTGTATTTACGCTGTTCATGAGTACTTACTGGGTTAGCTTTAAGCGTGCCGTTCGGTTCGTTTTTTCGTTTTTTTTGGCTTATTATTAAATTATTGGGAGACTTCTAAATTTTCCCAAACAAAGGTGCCTAAACTCAGTCGTCTCCCAGCTCTTTGACGATATGACGGTCAAGAGCGTAAATGGACCCCGCGCACTCGGCGCGGGCGACCAGTGTGATCATCTTGGCGGCCCAGGCTTCTTCCTCGACCTGCTCCTCGATGAACCACATCAGCATCGGCTGGCAGTCGAAATCTTTAACATCCAGTGCCAGTGAGTAGCACTGGCGGATGTTAGAGCTGTTCTGCATTTCGAGCTTCTGAGCGTAGCTCGCGAGCTCGTTGAGCGAGGAAAACTCACCCCTGGGCGCCTCGATGGAATCGACCTTCGGCTGGACACCGCGATCCAGCAGATGTTTGAAGAACTTGGCCCCATGTTCGCGCTCCTCAGCGGCCTGGGCGAAGAAGAATTTGGCGAAGCCTGGGAAGTCGTTGGACTCGCACCAGTATGCCATACCTTCGTAGCTGTGGGCAGCCTGAAGTTCGTGATTAGCCTGATCGTTAAGGGCTGTTCTAATTGTCGGTTCCATCGTGGCGTAGGGTGAGCTGATTGCTTAGTATTAGTGTATCTTTTGCGGTGTATTGTATTCTCTGGCCTAAACGTAATTTAGAGGACCAGTTCGACCTCGTGGTCGGGGTCTTCGCGATCGCGCTGGTCGAAGAGAGCGTCGGTGATCTTTTCGATGATGCGCATGCCGCCGTTGTACCCGAGCATCGGGAAGGCGCGGTGGCCAACGCGGTCGAGGATCGGGAACCCGAAGCGTACGAACGGGAG
Organism: Ruficoccus sp. ZRK36; assembly: GCF_019603315.1. Classification (NCBI taxonomy): domain Bacteria; kingdom Pseudomonadati; phylum Verrucomicrobiota; class Opitutia; order Puniceicoccales; family Cerasicoccaceae; genus Ruficoccus; species Ruficoccus sp. ZRK36. Next base: position 3,147,490 of record NZ_CP080649.1, on the reverse strand, counting down.
CTTTTCAGTCCGCGCGACGTACTTGCCGTAGGTGTTACCCATGATCAGGTCGACCGGGTTATTCTTGATCCACTGGTGCATGTAGTGGATGTCGCTGAAGGCGAGGACTTCGGCTTCCGGATTGGTTTCGGAGCAGATTTCCTTGAGCTTGCCTTCCCACTTCTTGCCGGGAGTACCGGTGACAACGATCATCGGCTTGGCACCCATTTCCACGAGGAAGCTGACCATGCTGGTCAGATGATCCGGGTCTCCGAAGATCGCGACCTTGAGGTTGTGCATGTACTGGGACATGTCGCTGATCATGTCGATCAGGCGGCCACGTTCCTTTTCGAGCGAGGCGGGAACAGCGGTGTCACCGGCCAGGCGCAGGGCGTTGACGAATTCGTCGGTAGCCTTGACGCCGATGGGCAGTTCCAGAACCTTGTTCGGCACCTTGCACTTCTTTTCGAGCTCGGTGGCAGCGGCGGTGCTGGCGAGCGGCCCGAGCGCGATGCTCAGGAAGCTGTCACCCATGGCCTTGAGCTGGGCAACCGTGGTGCCGCCATCCGGGTACATGTGGTACTTACCATCGTGCGGGGAGTCGAGGACGTCGGAGGTGTCGGGAGCAAGGATGTACTCGACACCAACCAACTCGGCCAGGCGCTTGATTTCGCGCATGTCGGCCGGCTCAACCCAACCCGGGAAGATGTTGACGACGTTCTTGGTTTCACCCGTGGACTCAGCCAGGTACTTGACGAAGGCCGCACACTGGCCGGAGAAGCCGGTGATGTGGCTGCCGGCGAAGCTCGGCGTATTGGTGTGGATGACCGTCTTGCCCTCGGGGATGATACCATCCTCGGCGGACTTCTTGATGATCATCGGGATGTCGTCACCGATAACTTCGGACAGACAGGTGGTGTGGACCGCGACAATATCAGGTTCGTAGATGGTGAAGATATTGTTCAGCGCGGTTTTCAGGTTAGCCATCCCGCCGAAGACAGAAGCGCCTTCGGTGAAGGAGGAGGTCGTAGCGGCGACCGGCTCCTTGTGGTGGCGGGTCAGCTGGCTGCGATGGTAGGCGCAGCAGCCCTGAGAGCCGTGTGAGTGCGGCATGCACTTGTGGATGCCCAGGGCGGCGTACATGGCGCCGATGGGCTGACAGGTCTTGGCAGGATTAATGCGCAGAGCTTTACGCTCGCGGATTTCTGCGGTGGTTCCTTCTAACATGGTTAATAGTCTCCTTTACTTGGTTGTTGCGGGGCTATTAGGCGCTGGCCGTGGTGGTTTCCTTTTCGGCGGCAGGCGCGGAACCGTCTTCGTGCCAGGGGGCACGAGCGAGCTTCCAGACCTTGCTTCCGGTCATCCGGTCAATCTCCTTGTAGAAGTTGATCGCTCCCTTGAATCCGGCGTACGGGCCACCGTAGTCGTAGGAGTGCAGCTGCTTACAGGGGACGCCCATCTTTTCGATGATGTACTTGTCCTTAATACCGGAGCCGATGACGTCGGGATGGTACATCTCGATCAGCTTTTCCATCTCGTGGTGGGAGATGTCGTCGATGACCAGCGTGTCCTTGGCCATCTGGCGCATCATGCCTTCGTAGTCGCTGAAGGTGAAGCCGTTCTCTTCGAGGGACTTCTTCTTCTCAGGCTTGGAGGCGTCGAAGCGGGTTTCGTCGGCGGTGACGGTGAGCTCTTCGATATTGCGGCTGTCAGCGTCGACCTTGATGTGCGGGAGCACGTCGCGGCCTTCGTAGTCGTCGCGGTGGGCGAACTCGTAACCGGCGGCGATCACCTTCATGTCCATGTCCGTGAACAGGTCCTGATAGTGGTGAGCGCGGCTACCACCCACGAAGAGGGCAGCGGTCTTACCGGTGGTGCGGGTCGTGATGTCGTCGAGGATCGGCTTCACTTCGGACATCTCGGCAGCGATGACTTCTTCAACGCGGTCGATCAGTTCCTTGTCGCCGAAGTACTGGGCGATCTTGCGGAGGGACTTCTTCGTGCCTTCGATGCCGATGAAGTTCACCTTGAACCACGGGATCCCGAACTTCTCTTCCATCATCTCAGCCATGTAGTTGATGGAGCGGTGGCACATGACGACGTTGAGGTCGGCCATGTGACAGTTGCAGATCTCACCATAGCTGACACCCCCGGAGAGGGTACCGATGATGTGGATGCCGCAGAGGTCCAGGATACGGTCGATTTCCCAGGCATCCCCGCCGATGTTGTATTCACCGAGGATGTTGATCTTGTACTTCGCTTCGACCGGGCTGTCGTCCAGGCCGATCATGTGCTTGAACACACCGTTGTTGGCGATGTGGTGACCGGCGGACTGGGAGACACCCTTGTAGCCTTCGCAGGAGAAGCCGAAGATGTTGATCCCGAGCTTTTCCTTCATGGTGCGGCAGACCGTGTGGATGTCGTCACCGATGAGGCCCACCGGGCAGGTGGCGTAGACGCTGATCGCCTTCGGATGGAACTCGTCGTAGGCTTCCTGGATGGCAGCGGCGAGCTGCTTTTCCCCGCCGAAGACGATGTGGTCTTCCTGCATGTCGGTGGACATGCTGTACTGCAGGTAGTTGGTTTCGCCTTCGCCGCGGATCTTGGTGATGTTGCGGCGAGACAGCCAGCTGTACCAGCCACAGCCGATGGGGCCGTGGGTGATGTGGAGGATGTCGTAGATCGGGCCGATGACGACCCCTTTACAACCGGCGTAGGAGCACCCACGCTGGGTGATGATACCGGGAACGGTGCGGCTGTTGGCCCCGATTTCCGCCGGCGTACCGGGTTCTTCGTTGACCAGCATCTGCTTACCACGCTTGCGCTGGGTCTTTTTAGGATAGACCTTCAGCATTTCCTCGCGTGCGGTTGCAGCGTCCGGACCGTGAGGCCCCATGGGGCCAGTGCTGTTTTCGTCAGACATGATGAAACTTGTCGTTTATGGTTTTCGATGAAGAGGGCGCGTACGCGCTGGATCCCTCATAAGGGAGCTGTGTCCGCACCTCGGGTGTGGAAGCCTGTTCTTAGTTGAACAGACCGAATTCCATCAGGAGGCCTTCCAGCTCGTCGATCGGCAACGGCTTCGGGATCACCTTCATTTCATTGTTGTCGATGTTGCGGGCGAGCGTGCGGTATTCATCGGCCTGGGGGCAATTCGGGTTCCAGTCGATGACCGTCTTACGGTTGATTTCGGCGCGCTGCACGTCATTGTCGCGGGGGACGAAGTGGATCATCTGGGTGCCAAGGCGCTTGGCGAATTCCTGGATGAGCTCGTCTTCGCGGTCAACCTTACGGCTGTTGCAGATCAGGCCACCGAGGCGGACGACACCGGTTTCGGCGAACTTCATGATGCCCTTACAGATGTTGTTGGCGGCGTACATGGCCATCATTTCACCGGAGCAGACGATGTAGATTTCTTCGGCCTTACCTTCACGGATCGGCATGGCGAAACCACCACAGACAACGTCACCGAGAACGTCGTAGAAGACGTAGTCGAGCTTTTCGTCTTCGTCATATGCGCCGAGCTGCTCGAGCATGTTGATGGAGGTGATGATACCGCGACCGGCACAGCCGACGCCAGGCTCAGGACCGCCGGACTCTACGCAGAGGCTGCTGCAGAAACCGTCGCTGCGGATGTCTTCGAGTTCGACGTCTTCACCTTCTTCGCGGAGGGTGTCGAGGACGGAGCGCTGAGCCAGACCGCCAAGCAGGAGGCGGGTGGAGTCAGCCTTCGGGTCGCAACCCACGACCATGACCTTCTTGCCCATTTCGGCGAGAGCGGCGACCGTGTTCTGCGTCGTGGTGGACTTGCCAATGCCGCCCTTACCGTAGATGGCGACTTTGCGCATTTTCTTCTCTGTGGCCTTTTCTTCGACCGGCTGTTCAAGCTGTGTAACCATTGTTTTACCTTGTTGTTGTGAGTTTTGAGTTCGGAGTTAGATTTTAGCTGCCAAGGATTGTGCATCCTGCATGCCAATGTTGTTTTGTGGTTTGTAAGTAATTGACTGTGAGCATTTAGAAAAATATAAATTATATGTGGCTGGCCGTGATTGATGCGTTTCGGGGCGGTTTTCCTACATTTCCGTGCGCCGTGAATGTGCCATCCTACATAAATGTAGCTTTCGATCTATGGCGCGGTGATTAGTATCTCTTATTTGGAAAATAGCTCCATTTATGCCAAGGAGGCTAACCGTGCTATTCTTGGGTTTATGGCCTATCAGAGAAAATAAAGCTGATCTGAGCGTCTTTTATAACTGCGTATAACCCGGCCAGAATGGTCTGATTTTTTGTGAATCTGATGATCCGGCACTCGCTAAGCTATATATAGGAGCGACATATGACTGAACCGAATACCTGTAAGAACATCGGATGCGTGCTAGCGAGGGAGGGGCCTTCGCTGGACTTGCTGAACCGTACCATGGGGGTCAGTTGTCGGTCCGTGCAGGAGCTGAGCTTGCTGTTTGCGATCAGCCAGACCCTGGAAAAGAGCTTTGATCTGACCGATATTGTAAAGCCAGTGCTGCGACGCCTGCAGGACATGATCGGCCTGGAACGCGGTACGATTGCGATTGTGAGCCGCGATACGGGCAGGTTTCTTGTCTCGGAGGCCGTTGGACTGCCGCGTAGCATGAGCTCCAGGGACTATCTGGCGTTGATCAAGCCGCAGCTGGAAGAGACCGTACGCCGCAGCAACCCCGTGATCGTCCCGAATTTTGCCAACTGGCTGGAGGAGCAGGGCGTCGAGGCCGACGTCCTGAAGACACTGAATATCGGTGCCCGGTCGGGGCTGGTCAGTGTGCCCCTCAAATTTGAGAACGAGGCCATCGGCACCCTGAGCATTGAGCGTCCGCACGACCCGGATGTCGGCTGGGAGGCAGACTTACGGATTTTAACGATGATCGCTTCGATCATTGCCCAGGCCGCTCGCGTACGCCAGCAGGCTGCCGAGCGTATTCAGAGCCTGCGCGAGGAGAACGACCGCCTCCAGAAGGAGATCGCCCACAGCTTTCGCCCGCGAAATATGATCGGCAACTCTAGCTTGATGCAGTCCGTGTACTATCATATCGAGCAGGTGGCGACGAGTTCGACGACAGTCCTCGTACGTGGTGAAAGCGGAACCGGTAAGGAGCTGGTCGCGAAGGCCCTGCACGAAAAAGGATCTCGCACGAAGCAGCCCTTTGTGAAGTTCAACTGCGCTGCGCTGCCGGATTCGATTATCGAGAGCGAGCTCTTTGGTCACGAAAAGGGCGCCTTTACCGGTGCGCTGGCCATGCGCAAGGGACGCTTTGAGTTGGCCGACAAGGGAACGATCTTCCTCGACGAAATCGGCGACATTTCGATCGCCACCCAGATCAAGCTCCTGCGGGTGCTGCAGGAGCGCGAGTTTGAGCGTGTCGGCAGCCAGAAGACGATCAAGGTCGATGTGCGCATCATCGCAGCGACCAGCCGCGATCTGGAAAAGATGATGGAGGAGGGGACCTTCCGGGAGGACTTGTATTACCGCCTGAATGTCTTCCCGATCTATATGCCGCCGCTGCGGGAGCGCACCTGCGACATCCTCATGCTGGCCGACCATTTTATCGAAAAGTACAGTGAGCGTGCGGGCCGCAAGCCGGTACGCATCTCGTCCGCAGCGATCGACCTGCTCATGAGCTATCACTGGCCGGGTAATGTACGTGAGCTGGAAAACTGCATCGAGCGGGCTGTCTTGCTGTCCAAGGGGCAGTCGATCAAGGCTCACCATCTGCCGCCTACGCTTCAGAAAAAGAACGCTGCCGAGCGCAAAGAGTCTGAAAGCGCGACGCTGGAGGACGCTGTGCAGGCGGTGGAGCGCGAGTTGATCGTGGATACGCTCAAGGAAACGGGCAGCAACATGGCCGAAGCCGCACGCCGACTCGGCCTGACCGAGCGCAAGATGGGGCTCCGCGTCAAAAAGTACGATATCGACCTCAAACGTTTCGCCAAACAGGGGTAGGCGGCTTGCGCCCGCTGGCAATGAGGGGCAGAAGTGTCCCCAGAAGGGCCGTTATCCCGGAATGCCGAGCGAAGTTACTTACCACAGGGTGGGGTGTCGCCCTAATAAAAAAGGAGAGGGAATATTCCCTCTCCTTTTTTGTGTAAACGGATGTTGTTCCAGGCGGGCCGAGCAAGGTGTCGGGGGCTTTCGCCCTCGGTGTGTTACCCGGTCCTGAGCCCTGCCTACATTTTTGTAGGATTGTAAACGTATGGGTCCGTGCCGAGTGTACCGACCAGCTGCTTGAGGCGATCCGGGGAGGAGTAAACCTCCAGCGTGTGGCGCGCATCGCTGAGTTTGTCGTTGATGCCGAGCCGCTCGGCCTCGCGCAGGTAGCTAGCCTTGTGCTGGAAGCCTTCGAGGTACTCGATGTGCTTCTTCCAGAGCTTGACCTCGACGTTCTGGCGGGCCTTGAGTCGGGCCTGGTACCAGTCGCTTGCGATCAGACCCTCGCGGGTGAACTGCTTGCGGAAGCTTTCGTCCTGCAGTGCGGCGAAATCGCCCTCGGCCATGATCTTGAGCAGGGCCTGGAGCGGAGGGCAGGCGCCCTCGATCGTGCCGTCCTCGAAGTAGCTCTTGGCGACACGTTCGTGGGTGACGATGATGTTGTCCATCCCGTCGGCGAACAGGTCGACCCCCTGGAGCTCAGGCTTGAGCATTTCCTCGGTGAAGACCGAGCCAGGGTTGGCGAAGACGCGGCCGAAGAAGGTGCGCACGAAACGGTCCGAGATGCGGTAGCCGAGAATGGAGGAGGGGATGGTCTTCCCCTCGAATTCCACGTCCGGGCACTTCTCCAGATAGCCGTTTTCGATCATGAACTGCGGGCAACGCTCCTCGGGCTTGAGGCGGCACCAGATCTCCGGCACCAGCAGGCTGATGTCGTGATCGACGCGGCACTTCGGCCCCACGTAGCCGGCAGCCGTGATAAAGGGCTGGTAGCCGGTGAGGATGAAGCTGACGAGGGCGTTGTTCAGGTCGATGATCTGTGGCAGGCAGTTAAAGGGACCCTTGGTCAGAGCGCCTTCGGAGCCAGCACCCGTGGTGGAGGGCGACTTACCGGTCATGCTGGAGATGACCTCCATGAAGAACTCCGGCATCGGCAGGAAGTGGACCGGGTTGAACACAGCCAGCGGGCGGATGCCCGGCTCGGGCGGGTTGTTCCGGCGGCCCGGCAGCACGGCGTTCACCGGACGCGGCACGCCCTGACCGAGAGCGATCTCGCGGTAGAGGCGGGTACCGATTTCGCCCAGGTAGAAGCGACGCGGGTTGACCAGATCATCGCGGTCCTGCAGGTAGCGCGGGTTCTTGGTCGGCTTGCCGTCCACGATGCGCGGGTGCGAGGGGATGACCAGGTAGTCAGGATCGTCCGTGGAGAGGAACTCGTTGACGAGATTCTTGACCGGCTGGGTGTACTGATCGAAGCGGATGCTGTCCTGACGCACGGCGGTGACGGCGTCATGGTCCAGCGGCTCGTAGTTACTGAAGAAGTTACCCGGCTGGGACATGTCCAGCTCGCTGCGTTTGTCGTAGCCACGGTGGATGGCCTCGTCGGGGCGCTGGAAAAGCCGGAACTCGCAGTTTTCGATAAACTTGAGGGACTCATTCGGCATACCGGCGGGGAGGCCGGGGATGCGGTCGCGCGGCATGACGATGGCGGCGGAGATGTCGTCCTCGGTCTGCAGCTTGAAGGACGGGTAAAAGTCCTTGCGCAGGCCGTAGGTGCGCCAAGCGCCGTCTTCGGTGAAGCCAACACGCAGGTACTGCGTGACGAGCAGGTTCTCGCGGTAGCGCAGCTGGTTCCCGCCGACACCGTTGACCATGTCCACGTGGAAGCGCTCGCGCCAGTTGTCTCCCCATGCGGGCTTGTAGTGCCGCTTGACGATGAAGATCAGCTCCTTGATGTAGTAGGGGATGCTCTTGAGCCAGGAGTTATACTCGTCGGTGTAGTCGCTGGACGGTGTCAGCAGCTTAATCACTGACCCGAGGGAGCGCTTCGGTCCGAGGATCGGGCGGCCGTGCTCGCGGTTGCGCGTCGAGTCCTTGAAGCGCATCCCGTATTCCTTGTTAAGGATTTCCTCGACCTTATCGAAGTCGCTCTGGAAGTCGGCGACGATGACCGGGCCATAAATGATGGCATCCGAGATGGACTTGGAGATTTCGGATTTACCGCCACCGGACACGGTGCAGGGCTTATGGCAGTAGGTGCCCTCGGCGGTCGTGCCGACGAGGCGCCAGCGACGGCCGTCAACCGGCTTGATCATGGCCACGCGGTAGCCGCTGGGCAGCACGTAGGTGATGCCGGGGCTCAGGCGGATGGACTGCTCGGTGTCAGCCTTTTTCCAGGTGATGGACTGCTCGGCCAGCGAGAAGAACGCATCCTCGGGCATGTAGTAGATGTCCGGGTAAGTCTTATCGATGGCGTAGCCCTCGGGCTGAGGGTCGAGCAGCTCGGCGTAGTTTTTGATGACGTCCTCGTAGGTGTGGTCGAGGTCGTGCTGCACGGTGGCCAGGCGGAAGTCTTCACCGAGGTCATAGCTCGGGAAGGCAATGGCGCCACCGGCGTGCTCTTCTTCGGCCAGGCCGTAAAGATTCGAGGAGTAGCTGATCTGGGTTTTGACCTCCTTCTTGCAGTAGCCGAAGTAGTTGTCAGCGATGATGGTGACAACCACGCCGTTGCTGTCGCGGCAAGTAAGCTTGAAGGCGCCTCCGCTATTGTAGAGCTCGTCTTCTTTTTCCCAGCACATGCCCTCCTTTTTCTGGCGCTCGTTGGCCTCGTCTACGTGGGGGAGGCCGAGCTCCTTCTTCGTCAGGCCGATGAGGTGCGGAGCGAGGATGACGCAGCCGGTGTGGCCGGTCCAGCCCTTGGCGTCGAGGCCGGAGTCGTTCTCGGGCAGGACGGGGTCCCCAGCGTTCCCGAAGATCGACTCGACGAAGTCGAGGTTGCTGACGAGGTTACCCGGTGCAAAGAAACGGCACTCGTAGCGCTTCTTGGAAATGGTACCCGGAATGTCGGGGCTGACGGTCGGGCGCAGCATGAGCGAGACCCATACCTCGGCCTGCTCCTCCTGGCGGGAGGTGAGGGGGAGGCGCATCAGTTCCTTGGGCGGATTGAGCGCGGCCTTCAGCATACGCGCGAAGGTGACCTTCGGCACAGAAAGTTTATCCGCGGTGATGGGCAGACCGCCCTCAGTCACGTGGAAGACACCCTTGGTCGTGCGGCGGTCGCTCTTGGGGTTGTGCAGGACACCCTGCTGCACGCGGTAGGAGTCGACGATGTCGGACTTGAACTGGTCGTTGTCCGGCGGGATGGACAGCATGCGGGCCAGACCGTGGCGGTCGAGCACGAGCGTGTTTTCGGGCAGGCGCGGGCGCGGCTCGACTTCATCGAGATCGGACAGATAGCCGTCGATAAAGGACTGGATGCGCATATCCACCGGGCAGAGATGACCGCTCAACAGGCGAGTCTTCTCCTGGTAGTCCCCGAGGAGGGCGCCGGCCAGCGGCATGAACTGGTAATCGGTTGGCTTGCCGTAAATGGGTTGCCCCAGGGAGGCGAGCTTGACGTTGACGTATTCGAGTAAAAAAGGATCGCGCAATGGCGTCTCACGTTTACCCGCTTCAATTCCAATCGCTTTTTTCAAGTCCATCAAAGCAGACAAGATGCAGGACACGCGCCAAGGTGCAACCAGTTTCGTGGTTTTAGAGCCCTAACGTAACGGTCCCGTCATTATTATTCGGCAAAAATCAGGTGAGCTTTTTTTGCGTTAGCATAACAATTATTTGTCTAATGGGATGGTGTGATTGCATTAGCAAGCCCGTCGGGGCCCAGTTTGTTTCACATATGAAAAAGCCCCGCGGCCATCGGCGCGCGGGGCTTGGGAAAACATTCAGGAACTGACTCAGGATTCGTCGGATTCGGTGGCTTCTTCAGCTGCGGCCTCGGCCTCAGCTTCGAGCTTTTCGTCCTCGACCTCAACGATGCGGGAGATGCCCACGAGGGTATCGCCGTCGGCGAGGTTGATCAGGCGGACGCCCTGAGTGGCGCGACCGATGACGCGGATGTCCTTGACGGGGCTGCGGACAGCCTGGCCGCCGAGCGTGAACATCATGATCTCGTCCTCTTCGCGGACACTGAGTGCGCCAGCGACATTGCCCTGGGTCTTGGTGGCGATGATGCCCGAGCCACCACGGCTCTGCACGCGATACTCGTCGTAGCTGGTGCGCTTGCCGATGCCGTTCTCGCCTGCGATGAGGAGGGCGGCGTTCGGGTCGACCAGCTCGATGGCTTCGACGAAGTCGTCGGCCTTCTTCAGGGTGATGCCCTTGACCCCGCGAGTGGCGCGGCCCATGGCGCGGACGTTGCTCTCGTTGATGGTAAAGCGGATGCTCATGGCGTGGTGGGTAACCAGCACTACGTCGTCGCCGTCCTTAACGAGCTTGCAGCCGATCAACTCGTCATCGTCGTCAATCTTGATGCCGATGATGCCACCCTTGCGGTAGTTGGCGTACTCGGAGAGCATGGTGCGCTTCACGGTGCCCTTCTTGGTGCACATGATCAGGCTGTCGTCGCCTTCGAACTCCTTGACGCAGATCATGGCGGCGATGGATTCGCCCTTCTGCATTTGGAGCACGTTGACGATGGAGCGGCCCTTGGAGGTGCGGGTGCCCTCGGGGATCTCGTAAACCTTCTCCACGTAGACGCGACCATTGTTCATAAAGAACATGATGTAGTCATGGGTGGAGGCGGTGAAGAGGTGCTCGGTAAAGTCTTCCTCATGCTGGCCGGAGCCGATAACGCCCTTGCCGCCGCGACGCTGCGAACGGTAGGAGCTGACCGGGGTGCGCTTGATGAAGCCCTTGTGGGAAACGGTGATGATGCAGCCCTCGTTAGCGATAACGTCTTCCATCCGGAATTCGCCTTCCTCGCCGAGGATCTGGGTCTTACGCGGGGACTCGTACTTGATCTTGAGCTCGTTGAGCTCTTCCTTGATCACGGTCAGCAGCTTCTGCTCGCTGGCCAGGATAGAGCGGTACTCCTCGATGGTGATCATGAGCTGGCGGTATTCCTCCTCGATCTTGTCGCGCTCCAGGCCGGTCAGCTGGTACAGGCGCATGTCCAGGATGGCGTTGGCCTGACGCTCGGAGAGGGCGTACTTGTCCATCAACTTCTCACGGGCCTCTTCACGGTTGCTGGAGGCGCGGATGATCTTGACGAAGTCGTCCAGGTTGTTGAGGGCGATCTTGTAACCCTCAAGGATGTGGGCGCGGTCTTCGGCCTTGCGGAGCAGGTACTGCGTGCGGCGGTAAACGACCTCGCGGCGGTGCTCGATGTAGCAGGTGATCATCTCCTTGATGTTCATCTGCTTCGGGCGGCGCTTATCGAGAGCGAGCAGGATCACGCCAAAGGAGCTCTCGAAAGGCGTGTGCTTGGAAATCTTGTTGATGACGACGCGGCTGGACTCGTCGCGCTTGAGTTCGATGACGATGCGGGTGTTTTCGTCGGACTCGTCGCGCAGGTCGGAGACTTCGTTGAGCACCTTGTCGTGAACGAGGTCAGCGATCTTGGTGACGAGGTTCGCGCGGTTGACGTTGTAAGGGATCTCGGTGATGACGATCTGTTCCTTACCGTTCTTGATCTCCTCGACGTGCGCGGTGCCCTTGATGCGGACGATGCCGCGACCGGTGCGCATGTAGCTATCGATCCCGCCGCGACCGGCGATGGTGCCGCCCGTGGGGAAGTCCGGGCCGGGGATGATCGAAATCAGCTCATCGATCGTGATGTTCGGGTTGTCGATGATGGCGCAGGTGGCCTCGACCAGTTCCCCGAGATTGTGCGGGGGGATGTTTGTGGTCATACCCACGGCGATCCCGGTGGAGCCGTTCATCAAAAGATTCGGCAGGCCGGAGGGGACGACGGAGGGCTCGACGGTTTCTTCGTTGTAGTTGGGGACGAAGTCGACCGTGTCCTTGTCGATGTCGCGCATCAGGTCCTCGGCCATACTGGCGAGGCGACACTCGGTGTAACGATAAGCAGCGGGCGGGTCACCGTCGATGGAGCCGAAGTTACCCTGCGGGTCGATCAGACCGTAACGCATGACCCAGAACTGTCCCATGCGCACGAGCGCATCATAGACGGACTGGTCACCGTGCGGGTGGTACTTACCCAGCACTTCGCCGACGACAGCGGCGCACTTCTTAAAGGGGCGGTTGTGGGAGAGCCCGATGTCCTGCATCGCGTAGAGGATACGGCGCTGGACGGGCTTGAGGCCGTCGCGGGCATCAGGCAGGGCGCGCGAAACAATAACCGACATCGAGTAGTCGATGTAGGCCGTCTCCATGATCTGAGTGATCGGGCGAGGCTCGAGGCGTTCGTTTTCGGTGTACATGTTGGAAAGAGAAAATGGAATTAATTAACCGCAAAGAGCGCTAAGGACACGAAGAGTTCCAGGAGGTTGGTACGCTCTTGAAAAAGTCTTTTTTTGCGTTCTTCGCGTCCTTTGCGGTTTAAAAAACAATCAGTAGATGCTTACACGTCGAGGTTGGAGGCGTTGAGGGCGTTGTCCTCGATGAAGGTGCGGCGGGCCGGGACGTCCTCACCCATGAGGCGGGAGAAGACCTCGTCGGCGTGAGCAGCGTCGGTGATGTCGACCTTGAGGAGGCGGCGCTTGGACGGGTCCATCGTCGTCTCGTAGAGCTGCTTGGGGTTCATTTCCCCAAGACCCTTGTATCGCTGGATGTTCAGGCCGCGGCGACCGAGCTCGCGAATCTTACCGACAATCTCCAGGATGGAGTGCAGTTCGAGGACGGTTTCGTTTTTGGTGCCAGCGTTTTCCGTGAGGGTGTAGCGGGCCTCATCGGTCGGCGTGAAGTTCCGGATGTCTAGGCCGATCTTGGCAAGCTCCTTGAGGATCTTGGTCATGATTGTGGCCTCGTGGATCTCGTGAACGGAGATACGCTGCTGGACATTGATGCCGTTGATGTCGACCTCGCGGATGCTCATCCCGGCGTACATATCCTCCTGGATGTCGTGCTCGACATAGAAGCGGGAGCGAGCCTCGTCGTCCGGCAGGAAGGCGAACTCCTCGGAGTTCCCGGTGCGGATGCGGGCAATGTACTTGGGCAGCTCGTGAGTTTCCTCGTTGTGCTGGTCGAGGTAGGCGGCCGGGCTGCAGCCATAGCGGGAGATGCTGTTGCTGATGGCTTCGAGGCGCGAAAGGGTTTCCACGATCTTGTCTACCTTCGGCCCGGGGAACTCATGGTCGTCGCGGAAGCGCTTCAGGACGACATCTTCGGAGCCGAGCTCCAGCAGGATGCGGTTCATCTCGGCGTCGTTGTCCACGTACTGTTCGCGCTTCTTGCGCTTGATCTTATAGAGCGGCGGCTGGGCGATGTACACGTAGCCGTGCTCGATCAGCGGGCGCATGAAGCGGAAGAAGAACGTGAGGTAAAGGGTCATGATGTGGGAGCCGTCCACGTCAGCGTCCGCCATCAGGATGATCTTGTGGTAGCGGGTCTTCGTCACGTCGAAGGCGCCGTCCCCGTCCTGCCCGATACCGGTGCCAAGAGCCGTGATCAACAAGCGGATATTCTTGTTGTTGAGCATCTTGTCGAGGCGGGCTTTCTCCACGTTAAGGGGCTTGCCGAAGAGCGGCAGGATCGCCTGGAAACGGCGGTCGCGGCCCTGCTTGGCGGAGCCACCGGCGGAGTCACCCTCGACGATGAAGACCTCACACAGGGACGGGTCTTTCTCGGAGCAGTCAGCGAGGTTACCGGGGAGGCCGCCGCCGCTCATGGCGGACTTACGGACCGTTTCGCGGGCCTTGCGGGCGGCTTCACGGGCGCGGGCTGCGTTGAGGCACTTGTCGACCAGCTTCTTGGCGATGGGCGGGTTGGTCTCAAAGAAGAGCTTGAGCTTGTCGCCCATGACGCGCTGGACGATGCCGTCCACCTCCTGGTTGAGGAGCTTGTCCTTGGTCTGGTTGTTAAAGGACGGGTTGAAGAGCTTGACCGCGATAACGGCGGTGAGGCCCTCGCGCACGTCGTCGCCGGAGATGCTCGGGTCCTTGTCCTTCACCAGCTTGTTGGCCTTGGCGTAGTTGTTGATGATACGCGTGAGGGCCGTGCGGAAGCCGGAGAGGTGGGTGCCGCCGTCGCCGTTGAAGATCGAGTTGGCGTAGGCGTAAATCTGCTCGTTGTACGAGTCGTTGTACTGCATGGCGATGTCGATCGACACCGTCTCATCGGGCTTGGAGTCGTCCGGGGCGATCTCGCCGGTGAAGTGGATCGGCTCGGGGTGCAGGCACTGCTTGGAGCGGTTCAGCCAGGCCACGTACTGGGCCGCACCCTGGTCGAACTTGAACAGCTCGCTCTTGCCGCTGCGCTCGTCCGAGAAGTTGATGGCGACGCCCGGATTCAGGAACGCCATCTCGCGCAGGCGCTTGGCCAGCGTGTCGTAGACAAATTCGTTGGAGGTGACGAAAATCTCCGTATCGCGCAGGAAGGTGATCTTCGTGCCGGTGGACTTGGTCTTGCCGACGACCTTGAGGGGCTCGGTGACTTTACCACGGGCAAACTCGATGCGGTGGATCTCGCCGTCGCGGCGGACTTCAGCCTTGAGCCACTCGGAGACGGCATTCACGCAGCTGGCGCCCACGCCGTGGAGACCGCCGGAGACCTTGTAGCCGCCCTGGCCAAACTTACCACCGGCGTGCAGCTCGGTCAGCACCATTTCGACGCCGGTCTTCCCGTACTGCTTGTGGACTTTGACCGGGATACCGCGGCCATCGTCCTCGACGGAGCAGGAGCCGTCCATGTGGATCGTGATGTTGATCTCGTTACAGTAGCCGGCGAGGTGCTCGTCCACCGAGTTGTCGACGATCTCGAACACGCAGTGGTGGAGGGCGCTGCCGTTGGTCGGGTCACCGATGTACATCCCCGGCCGCTTGCGGACCGCTTCGAGCCCTTCGAGCTTGCCGAGGGAGTCTACGTCGTAATTGCTTTTCTGAGAGGGATTTACGGGAATATCGTTTTGCGAAGGGTCTGTGTCTGGCATAAGTACGCTGGTAAAGGATGAAGATTAGGTGAACGCCTCTCTCAAGGCGAACAAAAAGTTTTCAATGGTTCGCGAACCCCTGAAGTGGAGCGGTATAAAAGACGTGGCGGGCTGATACAGGCGCTCAGGAGCGCTTCTCCGGCTCCCGCATGTGCACCTCGTAGGGGGTGACTGCCAAGGGGATGGCCGATTCGCGGAATGCGGCATCAATCGCGCCATTCACGGTGTAGCGCAGGGAGTGGTACCGCTCGGTCGGTAGCCAGTACCGGTAGCCGAGGCGGATCGTGCCCTCGCGAAACTCGTCGATGCCCACCATTGGCGCTGGCTCATTTGTCACGCCCTCGACGCTGAGCAGCGCCTCTTTAAGCACCGTGCAGGCCCGTTGAGCGTCCACACTGGCGGGTATGCTCAGGGTCGCCTCGACGATGCGACGGGTTTGGGAGTTAGTGAAAATCTCGCCCATGATGAGCTTGTTCGGGATCGTGATGATCTCGCTGTCCTCGGTGATGAGCTGGGTATAGCCGAGGGTGACCTCGTGGACGACGCCGTACTGGCCCTGCACAAAGATCGTGTCGTGCACTACAAAGGGGCGCGTCAGGATGATGGCCAGCCCGGCCCCGTAGTTCGCGATCGGCCCCTGAATGGCCAGGGTGGCGCCAAAGGCGATCGCACCCAGACCGGCGATGAGCGGCGCGATGTTATAGAACTTCGCCACGGCGAAGGTCGTCCCGATGGCCAGGATGATGATCCGGGCGCTGCCGGCGAAGAACCGGGAAAGGGTAGGGTCGAGGTTGCGCTTCTCGAAGCGTCTGAGCAGGAAGCCCTTGAGCCAGCCGGAGAATATCCAGCCCAGCAGCAGGATGATCAGGGCGCTGACGATTTTCGAGGCGTTTTCGACCAGGAACTGCACCAGGTACTGGGTGTGGGCCTGGATTTGGGTGATTTCCTCTTCCATAGTTGCGTGTGAGAGCGTGTCCAGTTGTGCCCGATCTGCGCTCGTTTGCCAAGCCTTTAGCTAGGGAGAATCGCGCTTGGGCTTTCCTGTCTTGCCTTTGTTGGGTAAGCAGCCCAAGTATTCGTTTCTGTCGTGAAAATATCTCTCAAAGTCGAATACGCCTGCCGGGTGCTGGCCCAGCTCGCCCGCTCTCATGGTAACCAGCAGCTCGCCCATATCGAGGAGCTGGCCCAGGCCGAGGACATCCCGGCCAACTATCTGGTGCAGATCCTTAACGAGCTGCGTAACGGTGGGCTCATCACCAGCCGCCGTGGCAAGCAGGGTGGCTACGCGCTGGCGCAGGCACCGTCTGAGATTTCCCTCTACGACATCATCCGCATCGTCGATGCCGAGATGCTGGAGAACTCCGTCTCCGCCAACGGCCAGTCCGGCCAGGCCGTGCAGGGCATCTGGGCCGAGATCGGAGACACCTTCGCCGAGCGCACGAAAAACATCCCCCTCTCAGACATGGTCGCCGAAACCGGTCCCATGTACTATATCTAGAGAGCATTCGGCGTTGGACAAGTTTCAGCCGATGAGGATTGTGGCAGCAATTGTCGGTAAGCTCCGAAGGCGCTTTGCTTACTTATCGATTCTCATTTAAACAATTTTGACCATTTCAGTGGGATGGGTATTGGGATGCTTGTTCGTTTATTCGCTATACCTAGCGTAGGCGTAATTGATTTTGGCTCACCTGAGTACACTTCTATGTTGTCAACTAAAACGGTAGAGGATGCTCGTCCACCGACCACCAGTGGCATATGGTTGAAGCCAAGTGAAAGGGTATGGGTAGAGGAATAAATCATCTGATCACCCTTATAAAACTTAACTCTTCTATCGGGTAATATAACGATGCGATAAATTCTCCAACTCGTATCGGCATCATAGGTCTCGAAGACCTCTGTATCGGATGCGCTGTAATAGAGACCGCACTGGGTTATATCTCCGTTGTCATGCTTCGAGCGTATCCAAACAGATGGCTTTACCCCTTCGTTATTGCCGTAAGAAGGCACACTTGATAGGCCAAAGACAAAGCTTTCCCAAGTATCAAACTCAATTTGATAGGCATTCGCTTCTATGGTTAATCCGGTTGAATAATCAAATATTGCAATTGAGGTGATCCCGCTATCCCAGCTGCTGTCACCATTATTGCAGAAACTAGGGGCAGGATTTCCGATTTCGTAATCTATATAAGGTGAGGGATGCCCCCATGTAGTCCACGATTTCAGGTCTTTAAAGTCTTCTTTGAACAGTAAGGGGTTTGATTCTTCTTTTCCGGACTGCGTTATTGTATGGCTTTTTCCTCCGATCGTGAACGTAGCGCTGCGGCTATCGGTTGAGTTGTTTGGGTCGTAAGTGATTGTAATGCTGCTGTTTCCGCTTCCCGCGTTTATGTTTGCCCTAACCCAATTGTACGATCCGCTTACCTGCCAGGATGTGTTCGATGCTACACTGAGAGTGTAACTGCCGTCGCCGTTGCCTACACTCTTTGTTGTTGGAGTGATGTTGGTTGAAGGTGTGGTGCCGGACTGCGTTATTGTATGGCTTTTTCCTCCGATCGTGAACGTAGCGCTGCGGCTATCGGTTGAGTTGTTGGGGTAGGCTGAAATCCAGACTTGCCCGTTACCGCTGCCTGAGGCTAATTGCGCGAATGCCCAGTCTGGGAGACCCCTGACGGCCCAATCTACATTTGAGGTTACAATGATATGGTATCCATCACCCGAAGCAGCTATAGTCATGCTTGTGGGGCTTATGCTTGTGCTAGGTGCCTTTCCAGCTTGTGTAATCGTATGCGTTTTATCGCCAATTTTAATGACTGCACTACGACTGCTTGTGGATTCATTTGAACGATATGTGATCGTAATTGAACCATTTCCGCCCCCTGGTGTTGATGCTGCACTTGCCCAGTGTGGTACATCACTTACTGTCCAGGATGTGTTAGATGTTACGTCGATTGTGTAACTCCCGGAGTGGCTATCAATATGCTTGCTCGTTGGCGTAATTGTTGTTGTTGGAAGGTCATAGTATATTACGGGGTGATAAGATGATCCTTGGTATTTGTAGTAGTTTACCTCAAGCTTACAGGTGTCATCAATGCCGGGTGTTAATCTTTCATCTACAGTAAATGCAACACCGATCCATTGCTTTTCTACTATGCTAATATTGTATAATAAACCAGTATTGTAGCAGAGTGTTATTCCGGCATACTCTGGGGATAGCGGTCTTGAATCAATTAGGGTGGTAGATGCATCTTTAATGAGCTCAAATTTAGACTTGTTGCTTTTTATGCTGAACTCAACTGGGCCTATGTTTATGCATGAAGCAGTTATCTCTCGTGTGCCCGAAGTTTCTGCATGCTCTATTTCTGAGACGCTATAACGGTTAAAATAAAATCTGATGTTGATGGCATTATCAGGTATATCCTGATTTAGTTTGTACCACCATATTTGACGGTATTTTATATTGCCGGCGATAGCGTCTTCAACTCCTAGTTTATTGTATTCAGGATAGTATGGTTCGTTAACTTCTCTGGTTCCTATATCCCACATCCCATATTCTGGGCTCACTCCGACGTAATCGATCTCCATCAGTGTTAGCCTTTTATCTAAGTGTGTATAGATAATTTGAGATGCATTTGCGATTAGCGCAATGAATGAGATAAATAAAAAACATGCGCATCTTTTCATGGTAGCTACTGATAGTTGAGGGGGCTGAAACTCAGGGATTATATCCTCGTGTGGATATAAATGTGGGATTAGATTGTTAATATAAAGTATACTATTATAATCTCTGCGGCCTAGTGGAAGCTTAAATCAGTGATTTGTGTTACATTTTCATTTTGTGGTGTTTCGTGGATGTCGTATTTGTGGTGGTTGTCGATGCATTAACCATACTAATGGCCGATCCCATTGTGACTCGTTATGTTGAAATGTTGCCCGAGCATACTTTTGGGCCGAGAATATCTCTATTCTCTCCATGCACTATGGTGGTGACTCAGTTTGGGACATTTTATCTCCATCGTGCTTAGGACAAGTTTCAGCCGATGAGGAGCTTTTGCGCACTTGCCTTCGGGCAGATTATTCCCTGTGCTGTGCGTTTCGTTTCGCGCCCCGCCCGGGTGGTGGAATGGTAGACACTGGGGACTTAAAATCCCTTGCCCGCAAGGGCGTGCGGGTTCGAGTCCCGCCCCGGGCACCACTTTTGTTGCTCCTTGATGAGAGCCAGCTTTCGTCACCTGAGGGGTGATTAAATAAGCGTACATGGGCTTGGGTCCACTTTGCCGCGTTTATGGGGCCCGTGGCGTTGGTCATGTATCCGGCTTGACAGCTATTTGTGAGCCCGTGGATACTTGATTGTCTTCCAGCGTCTCCTGCGTGGATACGCAAGAGGGCCAGGAGGCGGCATGTGAACAGGCATAGCTGACAGTGGTATTGGCCATGAATTCGAGGTAGACAGGATAATATTATGAAATTTATTCCGGGACGATGCGTACTTTTATGTTTGCTGTTGGCGGTTACCAGCTTGGTCGATGCCCATGCCGAAACACCGTTGCCGGACAAGGTCCGCGTCCTGGAGCCGCTTGCTTTTTCCGATGAAGACCCAGAGCTAAAAATTTATCTGACGCTGCCCGCGGAGACGGATGAGCCGGTGCCTTGTGTGGTCGTTATCCCGGGTGGTGGATTTCGAGCTGCTCAGGGAATGCGGTACGCGCACATCACGCAGCGCCTGGCTGAGAACGGGCTGGCCGTTGCCCAGATCTGCTACCGTGGTCGTCCCGACCACACTTATCCGGACACAATTTCGGATGTTAAGGCTGCAGTCCGCTATATCCGCAGCATAAGTGACCAGTATTCCATCGATCCCGACAAGATCGGTGCGGTGGGAAACTCCGCTGGCGGCACCTTGACGGCCCTGCTGGCAGTAACCGGTGGAATGCCGGAATACGAGGGGCAGGGCGGTCATCATGAATTCTCCAGTCGCATCCAGGCTGCCGTCTGTGGGGCAGGTGTATTTGATTTTGTGGCGCGCTTCGAGGATGAGCGTCAGGTGGCCATGCAGCCGAGAGTTGACGTTAAGGTCCAGACCAACGGCGAGTGGGTAGGGGTTCCTTTTTCTGCAGGCAGCGAGGACTGGAAAAACGTATCCGCTATTCACTACGTGGACAAAGATGATGCTCCCACGCTTTTTCTCTGTGCCTCGGACGACAAGGTCGTTCCCTGGTATCAATCGCTCGACATGTACGAGACGATGGTGGATGCCGGGGGCGAGGCCGAGATCAAGATATACTCACATGGCGGTCACGATGTGGCCACCAAGACCGAGGACGCACTTGTGGAAATGGTGAGCTTCTTTAAGCGGACACTCGTTAGCGAATCCGGGTCACACTAAGCCGGTGAGCTAGACCTTTTGCTGGCCCGCTTTGGCCAGGACCGCCTTTAGGTTTTTCGTGAGGATGGGTTTGCCGAGGTGCTCGTTCATACCCGCGTCGAGGCAGGCCTGCTTATCGTCGCCGTGGGTGTAGGCCGTGAGGGCGCAGATAAAGGTGTCCTTATTTCCCTCACCGGCATCGCCACGACGAATGGTACGGGTGGTCTCCAGACCATCCATGCCTGTCATCTCGACATCCATAAACACAATGTCGAAGCGGTCGTTGGTGAGCAGCTCAAGAGCATCCTCGCCGGAGGAAGCCGTCTCGCACTGGTGCCCCATCTGCTTCAGGATTTCCTGAAGCAGCTGTCGGGTCTGGACTTCATCTTCGACCAGCAGGATGTGCAGCGGGTTTGTGGGATTATCGTCCGCCGTCGCCATCGGGTGGGAGGTATCCTGCTGGATGACTTCACCGTCGATCGTGAAGTAGAATGTCGTGCCGCGATTCTCATGGCTCTCGGCCCAGATGTCTCCGCCCAGCAGGTGGCAGATCTTGCGGCAGATGGCCAGACCCAGCCCGGTGCCACCGTACTTGCGGGTGGAGGAGGAGTCGACCTGGCTGAAGCTTTTGAAAAGGGTGCTGAGCTTGTCGCGGGGGATACCTACGCCGGTATCGCGTACGGCAAAGATATAGGTCCAGTGGCCCGATTTTTCATTGGAGGGCTTGGCCGAAACGGTGACGCGGATCGAGCCCTGTGCGGTAAACTTGATGGCATTGCCGATGAGGTTGAGCAGGATCTGGCGCAGCTCCAGGTAGTCGGTTTTGACCAGAGAGGGTGTATGCTCCTCGATCTCAAAGCTGAGCTGAAGTTCCTTCTGGCTGGCTTCGATTCCCATGGCTTCCTCGACCTCGCTGAGCAGGAGCGGGATGTCTGTGTCGCGGTGCTCCAGGACGACGCGCCCGGAGTCCAGGCGGCTGTAGTTGAGGACGTTGTTGATCAGCTCAAGCAGGGTGTAGGCGTTGGCCTTGATGATGTCGATGGATTCGAGCTGGTCGGCATCGATGGCCTGCTCGCGCAGCAGGTCCGCAAAGCCGATGATGGAGTTCATCGGAGTACGGATCTCGTGGCTCATGACTGCGAGAAATTCGTCTTTGCTGTGGTTGGCGGCGTCGGCAGCCTCCTTTGATTTTTTGAGTTCTTCCTCGTATCGGATGCGGTCGGTGATGTCATTGACGAGCGAGGCAATGCCGATGATTTTGCCCTGTTCGTTCATGAGGGGTGTGTTGTACCACTCGCAGGTGATCACACGTCCGTCACGGGTTACGTTTTCGTTTGTGCTGCTGAAGCCGCCTGCGTTGGAAAGCAGCTTGGTAAAGATATCATTGCCAGAGCTGAGGAAGTGCTCGTGTACCAGCCAACTGAAGGACTGGCCGACAATCTCATCGGCGCTGTAGCCGAAGATGCGCTCGGCGGCGGGGTTCCAGGAGGTGATGCGTCGGTCCAGATCCCACTCGATGAAGGCCAGTGGTGTGCGCTGCACGTGGAACTGCAGTCTTTGCTGGGCTTCCTGGCGCTGCTGCTCGGCATGCATACGCGCGCTGATGTCGCGGCAGCAGGCAATGACACCGACGACTTCCCCGCGCTGGTTCTTTTCCTGACTGAGCGATAGGTGAGTATAGAACACGTTCCCGTCGCGGTGCTTGAGCTGTGTTTCCACGACGTGGTTGCCGTGGATGAGTAAGGGCTCCAGAAAGTGCTGATTAACGAATCCTGCCTCGGGCTTGGGTAGGAGTTTCTCCAGCGAACTGCCGACAGCCTCCTGGGCATTGTAGCCAAAGAGCGACTCTGCCTGCCGGTTCCAGAACTTGATGTTCCCGTCAATATCGACACCGATGATGGCCTCGCCGAGTTGCTCTAAAATGCGCGCCTGGCGCTGGAGCGCCTCCTGTGAGCGTTCGCGCTCGATCTCCATCTCGGCACGCGTGGCGAAAACACGCAGGGCGAGCAGGACGAAGTCTAGGTTCTCGATCCGTTTACGGTGAAGTACACAGAGCAGCCCCTCAACGCCCTGGTCGTGCCTGAAAAGAGGCAGGCCGATGTAGGATTCGGCCTGAAGCTGGGTCAGTTGAGCGTCTTCAGGAAAGCTCTCCTGCACCTTTTCCTGAACGATGAGTGGCTCGCCGGCACGCACATTCAGGCAGGGGGTGCCTTTGATCGGATACTCGAAGTTCGGCGAATAGTTTTGGCGGCGGGAAAAGGATAGGGTGCGTACGTGATCTTTTTCGGCACCCGTGAACTCACCGATCAGCGCGTAGTCGAGATTGAGGGTCTCGGTAATGTACCGGGTAAGCTCCCGGAAGAACGCAGTCCCGGAGGCGGCGGTGATAGAGACGGCGATACGCTCCAGTGCGCGCTCGGCAGATTTGCGAACCCACTTGGCCTGATAGTGGTCGATCAGGCGAACAATCGTATGGGGCAGGTAGATCAGGTAGCGGCCATCGGCGTCGATTTCGATGTAGTCCTGGAAGCCGGCCTGAAAGGCTGCCTGCGTCCGCTCGCGACTGGGTTCGCGGTCAAGCAGGATCGCGGGGATGGTTTTATCCGCGCAGAGGCCTTCGCGCCAGCTTTCCCAGTTCCCTTTGTCGGGGATAGAGGAGGCCGTTGCCAGGACGACATCCAACTCGCCGCCGTGCTCACTGAGTATGCTTTCGGCTTCTTTCCAGCTCCCTGTTTGCGTGTAGGTGGCCTTGACGGAGAAATCTTCCAGACTCTGGGCGATAGCACTTTGTTCTTTGGCAGTGAGACCGACAGTCAGCAGGTGCAGGTTTTCCGTATATAATTTAGCCATCATTGCAGGAGCAAATACCTAAAGAGCGAGCGACGTTAAAATATGAGCTTTCTTCAGCACTTGGCAAGCACTGGCATGGATGGTGCTCATATTTTAATGAGTGTTACAAGTTGGGCTCATGGGATAGCTAGATGATGGCTCGGCGGTTGGGGTTCCGCCGAGCCTCTCTTTTTGAAAAGCGTCCACGCACGACCAGCGAAAACACGGCTCCGACCACTGAGCCTGTCGGTGCGAATGGCGGGTATAGACCCAAGTTCCTTTTTACGGGCGCTCGCTTTACGCTTCCTCTGCGCCAAGCTCCGCTAACAGTTTGCGGGCTTCATCGGCGGGGTCTTCGTGATGCTGTACCTCTGCCAGGCGCAGACCTTCCTGCAGGTAGGGGACGGCGGCCTCACGCTCACCGGTTTCGATCAGCGCCTTACCCAGCATGATGCGAGGCAGCATCCAGTCGTCGCGGCTTTGGCTGCAGAACTGCAGGTGCTCGATGGCTTCGGACCACTGGGCATCCTGAGAAAGAGCCTGCCCGAGGCTGAAGTGAAAAAGCGGATTGTGAGGGTCAGCGGCCAGGCGCTCACGCAGCAGATCGATGTTCATGGACGAGAGATGATCAGGTGTTTTCAATAAAAAGGGCGATGGCGGTGATGTTATCCGGCCCGCCGCGTTCGTTAGCGGTCTTGATCAGGCTTTTGACAAACGTCTGTGGCCGTGAGACCGAAAAGATAAGCTCCTGCACTTCATCCATGTTGTGCGTCTTGGTCACGCCATCACTGAAGATCAGGACGCGGTCGCCGGGCTCAAGGATGGCCTCGATGATGTCGGTCTTGATCTCTCCCATCTGGCCGAGGCAGCGTGTCAGCGTATGGTTAAAGTAGTCGGGGATGTAGGCATCCTCACCGGGCTGGAGCTGGTCGAGCATCTCCTGGGCCATGGTATGGTCCTGAGTCAGTTGCTCCCACGTACCGTCGGCTTTGAATACCACCAGCGCGGTGTCGCCGATATGGCCGATAGTTAACTGCCGGGCATGCAGATAGGCGGCGGTCAACGTCGTACCTATGCCAAGGTCCGCGCTGATCTCCCGTCCACGCTGGTAAACGGCTTCGTTGATATGGTCGAAAACCGGACGAAATCTCACGCTCTCGCCCTCTTTGTGCTGCTGGGCCCACTTGCTGAGCAGCTCGATGGCAATCTCGCTGGCCATGGCCCCCTCGGGCAGGCCACCCAAGCCGTCGGCCACGGCGAAAAATCCCCGCTTCGCATCGACCAGCAGCGCATCTTCGTTTTCGCTGCGCATGAGGCCGCGATCGGTGGCACCGTAAATCAGGACAGGGGATTCGACCGCAGATGCGGCTTTGGATGGAGGGTTGTCGGAGTTTCCGGACATTCGTCTAAAAGTATTCGTGTACCCGCCAAAAGTAAAGCTAATCCCTGATTCTCAAGGCTGTGCCCAGAGGGACGCGGGAGGCGAGTTGAGCTGTTATTTCAGCCCTGGCGTGGGTCAGGTGCGCTCGCTGACGTTGACGTTGACGGACAGGGTCGTGCTGACGCCACCGGGTCCCGTATAGCTGCCCGAGATGGGTGGAACCATCTCCGGGTGGCGCGCAATGGCGGTAGCGATATGATCGGGGCCGCAGAGGCGGCCGCTCGTATTGTCAAAGCCCCGCCAGCCCTGTCCGGGGAGGTAGACCTCGGACCAGGCATGGGTGGAGCCTTCGGCGTATGCCATGCCAGGGGCGTTCAGGTAGCCACTGACGAAGCGCGCGGCCAGCCCGAGGTAGCGGCAGGCTTCGATAAAGAGCGTGGCGAAATCCCGGCAGGAGCCCCCGCGTTTGGACAGGGTTTGGGCAGGTTTCTGTACACCTTCCTCCTCGCGCATGGCGTACTGGAAATTGTTGGCAGTCTCTGAGGCGAGGCGGGCCAACAGGTCCTCCGTGCGCCAGTCGGCTTGCTCGGCCAGGATGCCGTCCACCCATTGGCCGACCTGGACTTGATCTCCGAAAAAGGCCGGGGTCTGGAAAGACACCAGGTCCAGCCGCTCGATGGAGTGGTAGTTAAAGGGCCACTCCTCGGCATTGGAGGCGATGGGCAGGGGGGAGGCCTCGATATCAAACTGCTGGAGCGTCACCTCGCTGCTGATGGACAGGCTCAGGGTATCCGACTCGGCGAACAGCACCCGCGCGACCGAGTTATTATAAAGGTCCCTCTGCCAGAGTATCTGCGAGGGCACCGGGTCGATGGTGAGCATGCTGCTCTCGATGCGCACATCGTGCCCGGCGCGAGGCCGGATAAGCAGCGTGTGCGGCCCGAGCCGTACCGGCTGGGAAAAGTCGTAGCGGGTGGAGTGCTGGATGCAAAGATGTTTCATGGTGAGAGAAGAGAGAGGTGAGGGGAGTGCAAATAATAGATATGTATCCACGCTTACATGACAAATACATCCTCGCGGTCATGCTGGTTGAATCGGGCGAAGTGGCGCTTCGGGAGGACTTCGATAAAGTGCCGCCCGTACTCCTTGTGAAGGATGCGTGAGTCCAGCACGACGATACGGCCGGTGTCGTCCTGCTTGCGGATGAGCCGCCCGATCCCCTGCCGGAACTGGATCACCGCGTCGGGCAGGGTCATCTCCGCGAAGGGGTTGCCGCCGCGCTTGCGAATCCACTCGGAGCGAGCCTCTGCCACCGGGTGAGTCGGTATCTCAAAGGGCAGGCGTGTGATGATCACTTGCGAGAGCGCCGGGCCGGGCACATCGAACCCGGTCCAGAAGCTCTCTGTGCCGAGCAGGAGGGCGTCCCCGGCTTCCATAAAGCGGTTTTTCAGCTCGGAGCGAGAGAGGCCCATCCCCTGCGAGAGCAGGGTACGCCCGGCTTTTTCCAGTACGGGCTGGAGCTGCTGGGCCACGCGGTTAAGATCCGCGTAGCTGGTAAAGAGTGCGAGTGTGCCGCCCTCGCTCTGGAGCGTACAAAAGCCGATGGTGTCGGCCAGGTAGTGGATATCGAGGCGGTTGGAGCTGCGGTCTGGGCCGGGCGCATCCTCGGCGATGTAGATTTCGACGTTGTTCTCGTAGTCGAAGGGCGAGGCCTCGATGCCCGTTTCTTCGCCTTCGGCTCCGGCCCGCCGCAGAAAGGGGGCCATGGAACGACCGCTGGTCAGGGTGGCGCTGGCCAGGGTGACGGAGGTATCTTTTTCGAAAAGCGTCTCCTGTAAAAACTCGGCCACGTCGATAGGGGCGGTGCGCAG
The DNA here is from genome assembly GCF_019603315.1 of Ruficoccus sp. ZRK36. Taxonomy (NCBI): domain Bacteria; kingdom Pseudomonadati; phylum Verrucomicrobiota; class Opitutia; order Puniceicoccales; family Cerasicoccaceae; genus Ruficoccus; species Ruficoccus sp. ZRK36. The sequence goes on along the minus strand of NZ_CP080649.1, from coordinate 3,121,003 downwards.
GGTGACGATCTGGCGGCGGCGCCCGGTTTTTTCCATCCAGTAGACTTCGCTCTCTTCTTCTAGAGAGAGGCAGTGCGTGATGCCCTTGAGGTAGGCGTCGAGGCGGGTGGCGTGGTCGGCCAGCTCCTGCTGGGTGCCCTCGTCGGTGATGTCCTGGCGCAGGCGCTTGAGTATACCGGAGACGGTGCCCAGAGGGCGGTGCAGGATCGGGTCGGTCCAGTCAGGCTTCATCAGGCGCATCACATCGCGCTTTTCCAGGTACTGGCGACGGATGCCGTTAAAGAACGACTCACTCGCGCTGATGGCGCGCACGACCTGCTCCTGATCGGGGCGCTTGGCGATTTTTGACAGCAGCCCTTTCTTGGTCTTCGGGTTGTAAAGAAGCTTCAGGGCGCGCTCGATGGCGTAGGAGCTGATATTGAGCCCGCAGTGGTTGGTGGCGATCTCCGGGATGGTGTGCGCCTCGTCGAGCACGAGGAAGTCCTCCGGGAAGAGCACGCCCCGCGCGCCACCGGCAGGGGAGAGCCCTGCGCTGATCAGGCTGAAGAGCAGGCTGTGGTTGACGATGACGACCTGCGCCTGAGCACGCTCGGCGATGGCCTTACGGTAAAAACAGGTATCCGGCGTGCAGTTTTTAGAGTTGCAGGAGGAGCCGTCGGCATTGACCCATTCCCAGACTTCGGGGGAGGGCGCGGGCGTCAACTCCTCGCGCAGCCCGGTCTTGGTCTGGGTGGACCACTCGCAGATGCGTTCCAGTTCCTCGGCTTCGGCTTTATTAAATAGATCTCCGCGGGTCTGAATAGCGCGGGCCAGACGGTGGCCGCACAGGTAGTTGCCACGCCCGACCATGAGCGCGACCTTGAAGCCCCGGTAGGGCTCCAGCTGGGGCACCTGGTCGAAAAGCCGCCGCACCAGCGGGATATCGTGGTTCTTGAGCTGCTGCTGGAGGGCGATGGTGTGCGAGGAGACGATCAGGGGGCGCTTGTCGGCTACGGCCTGCAGGATGCCCGGTACAAGGTAGGCGAGGCTCTTGCCGACGCCGGTGCCTGCCTCGAAGACTAGCGGGCTGTCCGTGGCCATGGAACGTGAGACAGCCTGGGCCATGGCCTCCTGCTGGGGGCGGTGCTCCAGACCGAGCTGCTCAGCCAGCCAGCCATCGGGCGCGAAGACCCGATCCGCCAGCTCAACGCTCAGCGGAGTACGGGGCAGCGGGCTGCCCCCGCCTTCGCGAAATCCGATCATCCGGCCAGCATCACCTGCTTTACCCCGTCGTGGCAAGCGCAGGCTCTTTTTTAGGGGCCATGTTTTTTGTGATGCCGCCCGGTGGTAGGGGCCACGGCGGTTCACGTACGCTCAAACGCGCTCCGCTTACGTCTTATTTTATGCGGGGTGGGTAGCGAACGCAGTGAGCGTAGGGCGAAGCCCTCAACGTCTAGTGCGGTCACGCACGGGCAGAAGCCCCATCCGTGCTTCCGGGGGCAACCCAGTGGGCTTGTTCTATTCGTTCGCTTGACAAAGGTTGCGGGGGCTGGCAAGGTCCCACTTTTCCAACCATCCTATACCTCAGGATAGTGGGTCGCATGTACCCGCTATTTTTTTTCTAATAACATATCGATGAGTAACGAAATCCTGTCTGTTCTCGAATACATGGAGAAGGAGAAGGGGATCAGCCGAGAGGACATGATCGCCACCATCGCGGCTGCCATCAAAGGTGCCGCCCAGAAGGGCGTCAATGCCGGCGCCGAGCTCGAAGTGCAGATCGATCCGCGCACCGGTGCTCTCAAAGCGTGGACATTGCTCAACGTGGTTGACTCCTTTAGCGATCCTTCTACCGAAATACCCCTCGATAAGGCCCACCTGTACGATAAAAATGCTAAGGTGGGGGACGTTATTCGTAAGGATATCGATCCGGCTTTCCTCGGGCGTATTGCCGCCCAGACCGCCCGCCAGGCTATCATGCAGCGCGTGCGCCAGTTCGAGAAAGAACGCATTTACGACGACTACAAGGATTCGGTTGGTGACATCGTGACCGGTGTGGTCCGCCGCCGTGAACGGGGCGACCTGATCGTGGATCTCGGTAAGGCCGAGGCTGTCCTGCCGCCGCGTGAGCGCGTCCCCGGTGAAGACTACGCCCCCGGCGAACGCATCCGCTGCCTGCTGCTGGCGATCGAAAGCACCCCCCGCGGCCCCGAGCTCATCCTCAGCCGCTCCAGCATTAAATTTGTCCGCCGTCTCTTCGAACTCGAAGTGACGGAAATCGCCGATGGTACCGTGACGCTTGAGGGCATGGCCCGCGAGCCTGGTTACCGTACCAAGATCTGCGTCCACAGCAATGACATGAAGGTGGACCCCGTCGGCGCTTGCGTCGGTGCCCGTGGCGCCCGCGTCAAGAGCATCGTGCGTGAACTCGGCGGTGAAAAGATCGACATCATCCGCTACTTCCAAGATCCGCAGCAGATGCTAGAGGAGGCCATCAAGCCGGCCATCCCGAAGAACCTGCAGATCGACCCCATCGCCAAGCGTATTTACTTCGAGGTGAGCGAGGACGACCTCGCCGTGGCCATCGGCCGCCGCGGGCAGAACGCCAAGCTGACCTCCCGCCTGATGGGCTGGCGCCTCGATATCGGTAAGGAAAAGCGCGAAGCCGCCACGCTGGAAGAGCGCGCCGAACGCGCCGGTGCCAACCTCGCCCAATCCCTGGGAATCGACGAGGATCTGGCCGAAAAACTCGTCGCTATGGGCATCAACTCGGTCGAGGTTATCGCCGCTGGTGTCACCGCAGACGACCTTGTCGATTCCGGTGATTTTACGCCGGAACAAGCCGCTGGCATCATTGCCAAAGTCAACGAACTCCAATCCCAGGCCTGAGAAAATCCCGACTGATTACACGACTACCTAATTTATGAGTGTCCGCATTTACGAGCTCTCCAAAGAGCTGAACATGGAAAACAAGGAGGTTATGCAACTCCTCCGCGATCGTGGTTTTGAGGTGAAAAGCGCCTCGAGCACGGTTGATAACATCTCCGCCCAGGCGCTCATCGAAGAATTTAGCGGGGAGGGCACTGACGCCGATAGCGAAAAGACCTCCGAGCCCGCTGATGCTCCTGCCTCAGATGCAGTCACGCCTGGTCCTGCTGTTCCGAAGCTGCCCCCGTCCGCCATCGTGAAGACGCCCGCTCAGATCGAGCAGGAGAAGCGCGAGAAGGAAGCCGCTGCCGAGGAGGCCCGCCACAAGCGTGAAGAAGAGCGCGCGGCCGTCCGCCAGGCTCAGCGCGAGGCTATGGTTACCCCCGGCCCGAAGGCTGGCCCGGCCACTCCGCCGATGCCCGAGCGTAAGTCTCCGCCGCCTCCGCCAATGCCCAGTGCGCGCCGCCCGATGCCTGCGCCGCCCGTGACGGCTCCCGGCCGTGCCGCACCCTCACCGGTGCCGCCGCGTACACCTGCTGCGCCGTCCACTCCGCCCGCACCCGGCGCTGCCGGTGCCGCGCCTTCGACGACGCCCCCTCCGGTTAAGATCCCGGCTCCGGTTCGCCCGACGAACAGCCCAATTATTCCGCCGTCCGTTCCCAAGCCTCAGCAGCCTGGCCAGCAGGCTCCTGCTGCCGGTAAGGTGATCGAGAAGGAGGGTGAGAAGATCATCCAGGTCAAGCCCCCCATCGTCGTGCGCGATTTCGCCGTACTTCTGGGCAAGAAACCTTTCCAGCTCATTTCCGAACTGATGGAGATGGGTATTTTCGCCTCGATGAATCAGGCGATCGAGGAAGCCAACGCCAAGCAAATTGCCGAGCGCCATGGCTTCACGCTGGATATTCGCCACCGCGGCGATGACAAGCCCGAGCCCAAGAAAAAGAAGGACAAGCCCCGCGAAGACGATCCCGCCCTGATGGAGGAGCGCCCCGCGGTTGTCTGTGTACTGGGTCACGTTGACCACGGTAAGACCAGCCTGCTGGACAAGATCCGCAAGGCCAACGTCGTCTCTGGCGAGGCCGGTGGTATCACCCAGCACGTCGGTGCGTACCAGATCACGCACAACGAGAAGAAGATCACCTTCCTGGACACCCCGGGGCACGCGGCCTTCTCCAAGATCCGTGAGCGTGGTGCCAATGTCACCGACATCGCTATTTTGGTCGTGGCAGCCGATGACGGCTTTATGCCGCAGACTGACGAGGCTCTTAAGTTCGCCCGCAACGCGAATGTCGAGATCATCGTCGCCATCAACAAGATGGACGCCAAGGGAGCCAACATCGACCGCGTCAAGCAGCAGATGCAGGAGCGCGACCTCATGCCCGAAGACTGGGGCGGTGAAACTCTTTGCACTCCGGTCTCTGCACTGGAGGGAACAAACATCGAAGAGCTGCTGGAGCTCGTTCTGCTCCAGGCCGAAGTCAGCGAACTGCGCGCCAACCCCAAGGCCAACGCCGAAGGGGTCATCGTGGAGTCGCAGGTAGAGCAGGGCAGAGGCCCGACCGCTACCGTGATCATCCAGAAGGGCACGCTCAAGGTCGGCGACGCTCTGGTCTCTGGCCCGAACTACTGTAAGGTTCGCGCCATGATGAACGAGCACGGCAAGCCGATTAAGACTGCGCCGCCCTCTACTCCGGTCCGCATCATGGGCTGGTCGGGCACGCCGACTTCCGGAGCCGTCTGCACCGTGGCCAAAAACGAAAAGGCCGCCAAGCGTGAGGCCGAAGAAAACGAGCAGGCCCTCAAGGCCGAAGCCAACGCCACGCCGGTTGTTACTTCGGGTGCGAGCGATCTGGACAGCCTCCTGGCCGCCATCGACGAGCAGTCCTCCAAGGTGCTGCGTGTCGTGATCAAGGGCGACGTGAACGGCAGTGTCGAAGCTCTCGCTGACTGCCTCAACGCCATTGAAAGCGACAAGGTCAAGCTTGAGGTCATCGAGACCGGTGTTGGTGTGATCACCAAGAATGACGTCACCCTGGCCGACTCTTCGGAGGCCGCCGTGATCGGTTTTAACGTCAAGCAGGAGAACGGTGTCACCGCACTGGCCAAGCACCACGGCGTGCGCATCATCCAGCACAACATCATTTACGAGCTCATCACCTCGGTCGAAGAAGCCATGGCCGAGCTGCTCGATCCGGAGTTCCGCGAAGTCAAACTCGGCATGGCCGAGGTTCGCGCCACCTTCCCGCTGGCCAAGGGCCAGGTCGCCGGTTGTATGGTGACGGAGGGCATGATCAAGCGCGACGCTCACGCCCGCCTGCTGCGCAAGGAGGAGGTCGTCCACGAGGGCCGTATCGGTACCCTCAAACGCTTCAAGGACGACGCCACCGAGGTGCGCGCCGGCTACGAGTGTGGTATCCAGATCAGCGGCTGCAACGACTACAAGGAAGGCGACCGCATCGAGTGCTACGAAATCCACGAGTTCCGTCCGAGCCTGCGCTAGCAGACTCTGCGACGGGTATCCTTTCCCGGCGGCGCGGTTCCAGCGGAGCCGCGCCGTTTTTCCACTCCAGTCACCCTTAGTTATCAGTCATGTCCAATCGGGGAACACGCGTCAACGAGCTGGTCAAGCGCGAGATCAGCGACATCCTGCACACCCGCTATCAGGGCGATGCGGTGAATATCACCATCACGGAGGTCGCCGTCTCGAGTGACCTGCGCAGCGCGCGCGTCTACTACTCGATCCTCGGGGACGAGGGGACATCGTACCTGGCGGAGAAGTTCTTTGCCGCCCGCCATCGGGAGATCCGGCAGGAGATGAGCAAGCGCATCGTCTTAAAATACCTGCCGCGCCTGCGTTTCATCGAGGATGACTCAATCGCTCGGGGTACGGAGGTGCTCAAGATCATCGACGAGATCGACGCCGAAGAAGATCAGGACTGAGCCTGCGCTGCTGCGCTCAGCCGTAACGAGCTAGGCCTCCCAGTCCACACTGAAGGCAAAGCGTGCGTCTTCCTCGTACCAGAGCGGGAAATTTGTCCCCCAGGTATTATTGAGGAGGTTAAAATGGACGCCTTCCCGTGGGCCGGGCAGGTGGTTGGAAAAACGCACGAGCTGCGGTAGTCCGGGAGCAACCAGCGGAGCGTGCGGGTGGTCAATGCGTAGCTTGCTCTGCTCGTCTTGATACTCGCAAAGCTCGGCGGCGTGCAGCATCCGTGCGCCATCGAGGATCACGTCGCGAGGGTCGATCGGCTGACCGAGCTTGTGGAGTCTCCATGTTGCGCCTGGTGTCGATATGGGGCGCAGCGCCATCCAGATGGCCTCTGGTACGCGGCAGGCCTGCTTGTCGAACCACTTCACCTCGGCGTGGAGCCGTGGGCGTTTCTCATCCCAGCTGATGAGCACCTCGGCCTCGCGTGGGCAGCCAAACTGTCGGCACGGCTCCGTGGGGAAGCTCAACTTCAGGCAGAGGCGTGGGCTGCTTGTTTTGGTCGCGGGGAGCAGGCTGGCTTCCTTGAGGCGGGGCAGCCAGCACTGGTGATGGCTGACGGCGGTTTCCACGCCGGGCTTGAGAAAGTCGGGGACGACCCAGCTGCGGTGCGTCCGGTGGTTACGGTTGTAGCGTTTCCAGCGGTTTTCGTAGTCCTCACGGTCATAGACGACGTAGCTGAGCTCAAACCAGGGATGCTCCTTGTCTGCCCAGGTGCGATTATCTTTGTGGCTATGCACGCGGTGGAGCGCCCCGGTCATCGGGTCGATGCCGAGCTCGAAGAACGGCGTATCAATGTAGGTGGCAGGGTCGATCGATTTGCCGCTGCGGCTGCGCTTGGGTTTGAGCGAGGCTTTGAGGGCGAGCGCCTGCTTGTGCTCGGGTGTTCCCTTGAGTGCGCTGATGGCGCGCGTCAGATAGGAGCGCTGTTCCTGCCAGGATTTCTCCAGACGCTGGTAGGGCGGGATGCTGCGCTTGCGCAGAAAGTCCCGCGTGATAAAGGTGCGGTCATAGTTGTCTTCGTGCCCGAGGGCGACTTTGACATCGAGCCCCCACGTATGCTCGGGGACGAGCAGCAGCGCATCTTCCAGGCCCTTGCGTGCCTGGCGCTCTGTTGCGTTTTTCGGCTTAGGCAGAGTGGAGCGCCACTTGATGAGCTCCCGGTAAAGCCCGGTCTTTGCCGGGTCGGTTGCCACGCCATGGATCCATGTGTCACCGATCTCCTGCGTGATCACAGGCAGGCCCGGTACGGCTGGCCGGAGGGCCTCGGCGTAGTCTGACAGGTTCGCAGCGCTCAGCGTGGCCTCCGGGTACTTCTTGCGCAGGCGGGCAAATGTCTGCTCCACATCCTGCTGGGTACAGGGGCCGAGATTGTCGCCGGTGTGCGCAAAGTAGATGGCCTCGCTGCTGCCTTCCGGTTGGCAGAAGCCCCCGTAGTCACTGGTTTGATAGACGATGCAGACTTCGTCGTCGCCATAGCGCCAGCGAAAGGCCTTGGGGACTTTGGGCGGGCGTGAGCCTGGGTTCACGCCGATATGCAGAAGCTCGACACCGGCCTCGGCCAGGTAGGGAACCATGGCAATCGTGTGGCCGGGCACATCTGTCATTTTCCCGGCAATGGTTTTTCTGCCAAAGCGCTGATCGAGCCTCTGGCTGATGCTCAGCCCGTGCCGAAACAAGGCGGCGTCCATGAGCTCGGTGTGCGTGGTAAAGGGCAGGGCGTGCCAGCAGATGTCATCGCGCTCGATAGCTGCCTCAAGCTGGGCGCGTTTCCGGGGGCTGTATTTTTCCAGCGCTTGCTCGATCAGCCAGGAGCCGGTGGTCCAGCGGAACCGCTCATTACCGGCATCGTGCATACGCGCGGCCAGATCGAGAGAGGCCGGGATGAATACATCGAGATACGTCTGCAGCACGTTCCGGGCGCTGTCGGTAAACCCGATGTCCAGGTGCGTTTTGAACAAGACGTGGATGTGGCGTAGGGCTGTCGGCTGGGGGGCTGGCATGGGCGGTGAATGCAGAAAAATCAAAGACTGCGTATGTGATATATGGGTGATCTTTGGGAACTTGACTGTGCCCGCAACCAATCGTTTACTTATACAGACTAGTCAGTGAGCAAGCGGGTTACACAGAAGGACATTGCCGAGCGCTTAGGCGTGCACGCGGCCACGGTTTCACTGGCCTTTAAGCACCATCCGAGCATCCCGGCCAAGACACGTGAGCGTGTCCTGAAGGTGGCCGAGGAAATGGGCTACCGTCCCGACCCCATGCTCTCGGCACTGGCCTTATACCGGAGTAATAATCAGGAGCAGCCATTTCGCGGCACGCTGGCCTGGCTCTACCTGCAGAACGACGACTTAAAGCCGGACTGGAAAGAGATCAGCACATACCGGCAGTATTATGAGGGGGCCTGTCGACGGGCCGACCAGTACGGCTACAAGCTGGATGTCTACAATTTTAATACCCGAAAGGTCTCTGCCCAGCGCATGGGAGCCATCCTCAAGGCGAGGAACATCAACGGCATCCTGCTGTGCCCGATGCCGCACCCAAACATGGAGCTGGATTTCCCCTGGGAAGATTTCTCCGTTGTGACCTTCGGCTATACGCTCAAAAAGCCGGAGTTCCACACGGTGACGGCCACCCAGTTTCGCTCCACGCTCCGCCTGCTGGAGAAGATGTATGACTATGGCTACCGGCGCATCGGGTACGGTATTGCCAGCATACATGATGAGCGCGTGGGGCACAGCTTTCGTGGCGCGTATCTGACTTTCGTGCATCAGATGGGTCTTGAGCCCCTTATCTTTGACTATAAGTGGGGCTTTGTGCGCGGCTTTAAAACGTTTCTGCGCAAGGCTCGACCGGATGTCGTGATGACCGGGGACGTCGCCTTTCTCAAATACGCCCGCGAAGCGGGGATACGCATCCCCGAAGATATTCCGCTCACCTGCCCCGTGCTCGATAGCGAGCAGAGCGAGCTGACGGGGATGTACGAAGACTCTTTCCATATCGGAGAAGTCGCGGTGGACAAGCTGACAAACCTCGTCATGCGCGGGGATCGGGGCATCCCCGTCAAAGTGCAGCGTACGCTCATCGAAGGCGTCTGGAACGAGGGTAAAACACTGCCCGACAAAGTCACTGCCAAGCGCTGACTCATCTGTTTGAGTAGGCGCTAGCTTTATCTTTTGTGTGTTTGGGTGCATGGTTGGATTCATGCAGATCGACCAGCTTTGATGGGATGCCCTCCGTCCGGTTAATAGGTCCGGGTGTAGGCAACCTGAGGCAGGATCTGCACTGGTAACCCCAAACGATACACACCAACCCCAGAAAAGGATCCAACGATGAACTATCTCAGCAAATTGCTCCCTCTCGGCCTCATTGGTATGAGTGCCATTGCTACAACCGCGTCGGCGGCGACTTTCTTCTCTGATGATTTCGAGGAGTACACGGCGGGCGCAGCAATACCGCTCGGCTCCGAAGAAATATGGCGCGAGGCCAAGGTGGTGGGAGAAGTTGTCTTCGATGCCGAGAACGACACCGGGCACTACTTCTCCAGCGAGTCCAACAAATACGCCGTGCTCAGTCAGGTCGATGGCACTGGCCAGGGACTGGCCTCGGCCACGGGCTTTTCCGGGACTACGACCGGCCAGATGAATTTCTCTTTCTATGATCCCTCCAGCGACACCTCGGACTGGCTCATGCGCATCAGTGGTAATGCGTGGGGCGGTAATGGGAATACGCTGTGGGGACTGTTTATGCAGAATGGCACTCTCTATGTCGGGAGTGGTCAGTATGTCAGCCCGGGTGCTCAGATCGGGACCTATCAGCAGGATACCGCCTATACGATCAGCATCGTTTTCAACAACTCTGACAGCACCCTTAACTATGATGGTGGGTCAGTGGCCTCACAGATGATGGACGTCTATCTGAACGGAGAACTGATCGGTGATGACCTGGCCAGTACGGGTAACATCGGTACGGGGACGACGGTCCAGAATATCAACTTCGCCTCAAAGGTGAACAGCCCGGGCACCATCTATCTGGACGACATCTCTCTAGACTCGAATATTTCGATTCCTGAGCCCTCGACGATGAGCGCGCTTGCGGTTGGCCTTGGTATCATGTGCCTGGCTATCGGTCGCCGGATGAAGCTGTTCGGTCGCCGTTCCTGATCAATTCATTACTAGTGCCGGCTCCTTGTGAGAGGGAGCATCGGCATGGATCCCGGCAGGGGTTGCTGCATCCGGTGGGGCCGGTCGTGGCAATCCCTGTTGCTGTTATCGCGTGTCGTTAATGGGCTGAGGGCCGCTTTCAGAGCACGTCGCCTCGGGGCACTTATCGCTTTTTCCTGTCTTTGCAGGTGTTTTACCGCTAAAGACAGTTCCGATGTATTTTCCGCACCTGTCCGAATCTTTCCTCCAACTGCTGTCCGAGCTGCGCGGTAAGCCCGTGGCCGTACTCGGGCACCTGCGGCCGGACGGGGACTGCATCGGCTCACAGGTGGCGCTGACGCGTGTGCTGCGGACACAGGGTGTGGATGCGATCGCCGTTAATCGCGATGAAGCACCACGCGTGATGCAGGCGTTTATCGCGGATACGCCCTGGGCGCAGGCGAAGGACTTCGACCCGCAGGGGCACCTGTCGGTCAATGTGGACTGCGCCGATCCGATCCGCGTGGGTATGCTGCTGGAGAAGAAATTCCCGGAAACCTTCGCGAATATCGACCATCACGTTTCTAACCCGAACTACGCCCGGCACAACTTTGTGGAGCCCTCCACGGCGGCTACTGCCGAGGTGCTGACAGGGTTATTTTTCGACCACGACCTGCCCGTGGATGCGGTGACCGCGCAGGCACTTTACGTCGGCATCTCGACCGACACCGGCCAGTTCCGTTTCCCCACGACCAGCGGGCAGGTATTTGAACTGTGCGCGCGGCTCTGCGCCTGTGGGGCTTCGGCGGGTGGTGTGGCACGGGAGCTGTTTGAGCGTGAGCCCCTCGCCAAGCTCAAGCTGCTCCAGCGTTTCCTGGGAACTTTGAAGCTCGTCCACGGCGAGCGCATCTGCATCGGTACGCTGCGTGAAAAGGACTTTGAGGAGACCGGCGCCGCCCATGAGGATGCCGAGGGCTTTGTGGACTATGCGCGCGATCTGGACGGGGTCGATATCGGCATCTTCGTGCAGGAGTTTGAGAATCAGGTCAAAGGCAGCCTGCGGGCGAAAACCCGTAACTACCGGCTCGACCGGCTGGCCCGGAAGTTCGGGGGCGGCGGGCATGCTCCGGCGGCGGGCTTTAACCAGCACCGTCCGCTGGAGGAGGTGTGTGACCTGCTCCTCAAGGCTGCCGCCGAGCATCTCGACGCGATAGACAATACCCCGGCGAGCTAAATGGGCCTTTAGGCGGCGGGGGTCGTCTTGGCTGTATTGCGGCGCTGGCCTCTGGAGCGACGTGCCCGGTACAGCAGCAGCCCGCTGGCAAACAGCCCTCCGAGAAACGCCACGTGCGCGGGCTCGGGGACGAACACGTAGTCCAGTGGCAGACCACCAACGGCACTGAAATCATACGTGGTCAAGGTGTTCTCCGGATCGCTGGCGTCCCAGCTGTAGAGGGTCCCGTCTGCCGAGGCATACATGAGCCCGTTGTACTCGGTGACAGAAACTCCGTCGTACACATCGAGGAAGCTGATATCCACCTCGGTGAGGGATGTGTCGGCATCCGTCACGTCCCAGGACTCTACATCGGGTGTGCTGCTGATGTAGGCGACGCCGTTGGTGCCGACATTGATGTTACCGGATATCCCGACCAGCTGGTCAAAGTTGTTGATGGTTTCCTGTGTGTTCAGGTCGGTGTAGTAGGCCGCAGAATCAAAGGCGTCGGTGATGATCCAGGCGATGCCGCTGCCATCAGCGGTTGCCGCCAGGGAAAACGAGCTCTCGCTCAGGAGGCTCTCGGTCGCGATGACGGAGCTGCCCCCGCTGTTGACCTGGTAGAGCTGGTAGTCGTCGTCCTCGAGTTCATGCTCATCCTTGAACAGCAGGTAGACGGACTGGGTGAGAGCCGAGTAGGCGAGAGTCGTGCTGGCTGAGTCCTCCAGATCGTAATAATCGATCGACCCAAAGGAGCTGGACTGCCCGTCCATCGTCACATAGTCGATCTGGACCGTGTGGTCGTAGAACCCGGATTCGTAGGAGACGTAGAAGCCGTTGTTCCCATAGGTAAAGCCCAGCACGTTGACCGGGGCCTCGCCGACACTGGAGGGGTACTGGTAGGTGAGGGTCGCGCTGGAAAGGTCCGACAGGTCGGCCACGTAAAGGTTGTAGCTGTTGTTGTCGGAGGCATCGACACTGACGTAGGCGACCTTCTGGCCGGCATGGGCCGAGGCGAGGCCTGAAAGTATCAGTGAGAGTCCCAGCAGGTGGTGTTTTCGGAGCATAGTCGTTGTTGCGAAGTACAATAAATGCGATGGTTCAGAGGGCGATGAGAAGCCTGATTGCAGGTATTATTCCATGTAATGATGCGCGCGAATGTTTTTTATAGAAAAACACAGCTGGACCGGGCCTCAAAAAGGAGTCGCGACCGGATTGGACAAGAGGGGAGTTCAGCCTTGCCAAGGGGGAGGGCTTTGAGAGAATGATTGTTTGCTCAAATCATGACTCCGACGACACAGAATGACTTTGAAGGCGTCCTGCTGGTGGACAAGCCCTGCGGCCCCACCTCGCACGACGTGGTTGACCGTCTGCGCCGCAAGCTCAAGATGAAGCGCATCGGCCACGCCGGTACGCTCGACCCTAATGCCACGGGCCTGCTCATTATGCTGATAGGCCGCGCGACGAAAGTCTCCCAGTACCTGATGTCTCTCGACAAGGCCTACGAGGGGACTATCAAGCTGGGGGAAGAGACGAATACCTACGACAGCGACGGAGAGGTCGTCGAGACCAAGCCGCTGCCCGATGGGCTGGACGCTGCCGGGATCGATACCGTCTTGCAGTCCTTTGTCGGAGACCAGTACCAGCTGCCGCCGATGTTTTCGGCCAAGAAAATCGACGGTGTACCGCTCTACAAGCTGGCCCGCAAGGGCAAGGAAGTGAAGCGCGACCCGCGTTTTATCCGTATCTCGGAGATCGAGCTGCTCGACTACACGGAGCCGTGCGCGGAGATCGGCATGGCCTGCTCGAAGGGCACCTACGTGCGTACGCTGGCCCACGATGTCGGCCAAAAGATCGGCTGTGGGGCGCATCTGTCCGAGCTGCGCCGTATTGCGGTGGGGCATTTCCATGTGGAGGATGCCGCGACGCTGGAAGAGCTGGAAGAGATGTCCCTGACCGCGTTTCGCCGCCGTCTGATACCGATTTATCAGGCTGTGCCGAGCCACGTGCTGTGATTTTTCGCTGGTTTACGCGGCATGTTCGGGCTAAGTAACTGAGCGTCTCGCTTGTTAAACGTCCCCCCCATTGTTGCGCTGATGGCCTACGCATCACTTGATAACCCGAATCTGTCGGACCGCCCGCTGCATCTGGCTATCGGCATGTTCGACGGCGTGCACCTGGGGCACCAGTCAGTGATCGAGGCCTGTGTCAGCTCGGCCACCGCATGCGGTGGTGTATCCGGGGTGTTGACTTTCTGGCCGCACCCGAGCCGCCTCTTTCGTAAGGCCGATCAGGCGACAAAGCTTTTCATGCCGCTGGACCAAAAGGCGGAGTACCTGCATAAGCGCGGTATCGAGAGCGTGATCGTCCAGCCGTTCACATCGGAGTTTGCCGCTATCGAGGCGGAGGATTTTCCGGCCTATCTCAAACAGAAACTACCCACGCTCGAGGCCCTCTACGTGGGCGAAAACTTCCGCTACGGTAAAGGGCGAACCGGCACGATTGAGACCTTGATCGAGGGTTGCCGCAAGCTCGGTATGCACGTCTTCAGTGCTGAGCGCTTGCGGGTAGACGGTGAGCCCATATCCAGCACACGCATCCGCGTCTGCCTGGAGGAGGGCGACATGCGACAGGCCCGGGCATTGCTGGGCTATCCCTATACCAGCTACGGCGAGGTCATCCCCGGACGTCAGCTGGGCAGGACGTTGGGCTTTCCGACTTTAAACATGGCCTGGGAGCCCGAGCTGGCCCCTCATTATGGGGTGTATGCCGTCCGTGTGCGCGAGGATGTATCCAGCGCATGGATACCGGGTGTGGCTAACTACGGGCAGCGACCGACGGTCGATAAGGAGCCCGCTCAACCCCTGCTGGAGGCGCATATGCTCCAGCCCGTCGAGTGGGGCAATGGCACCCGGTTGACCGTCCAGTGGCTGGAGTTCTTACGTCCGGAGAAGAAATTCAACGGTCTGGATGAGCTTAAGGCGCAGATCGGTGCTGATCGCGAGAGTGCCGCGAGATACTTCGGGCTTTAAGCAGGAGTGAATCCCCACGCCTCCGAATAACTTAAAAGAACGGGCTGCGCTCCATGATGGTGAGGTTGAGCCTGTCCATCTGCTCGCGGCAGTTATGAACCTCGCTGACGAGGTCGCTGTAGCGACGCACGAGCGAGAGGAAGACGGCAACGTCGCCAGCCGGGATGGCGCGTGCGAGGTGATCCTTGCGCAGCATGACAAGCAGTTCCTGGTTGAGCTTCGTGATCGGCGTACGCAGATCGGGGTAGTCCTCGGCGCGAATGCCTGTTTCGAACGTCTGCTCAAATTTATCGAGGCATCCTTTCATGCTCTCATTGATCTCGATCATGGTCGGAGCCATACGCTCCGCCAGCGCGGGTGCCATGGGGCGGCGGATCGCCCGCTCAAGCGCTTGCAGCCGGAAGCGCAGTCCTTGCAGGCATAGGGCGAGCTGTTGGTACTTGCCGCGCTCGCCTTCCTCTTTTTTATGCAGGCCGATCTGGCTGATCCACTCCTGGCAGGCGCTGGGCAGGTCGGTCAGCGTGTTCTCCAGAGAGCCTATGACGGCGATCGGAGCTTCGCCGCGCAGGACCTGAGGCGTGTACAGGTCGAGGTATCCACGGCAGTCCTTGAAAAATTTGCACAATGTCTGCCGTAGCTGGTGCTCAGGGATGACGGGCCAGATCAGGCGCAAGATCACCGCGCAAACCATAAACCCGAAGATGATACCCATCAGGCGCTCGATGCCCGGCTTGAGGGAAATACTCTGCGTGTTAGAGACGGAGGTCATCAGCAGAAAGGCGAGGAAGGCCTGAAAGCCCGAGTAGGAATAGCGTACCGGCCCGTAGTTGATCAGGCTGAAAACCATGAAGCACAGAAACAGCACGGGAGCCAGCTCCTCATAGGTCTCCAGATGAGGAGTGACCAACAGCATGAAGAAGGCCGCCATGCAGCCCCCGAGCAGACACCCGGCCAGACGCAGCAGGGATTTCTGGTTACTGGCGACGAGGCTTTTCTGGATCAGGATTGCGGCGGTGATGACTCCAGGCACCCCGCCGGGGCACTGCGTCCACTGCCAGATATAGAGTGTGGAGATGACGGCGAGGCCGACCTTGATGCCATGCTTCAGGCGCATCGAGTCTGGGCGCCAGCGCTGCTTGTTGTGGCGGACCTGTTCCTTGACTTCGCGGCGTTCCCGTCCGGGCTGGAGGATCGCAATGGCGGTCTTTCTCAACAGCATGATCACGCGCTCGATCTCGGCGAGGTTGGCGTAGTAGGCCATGAACGAGGTGGTATCCCGCAGGTCGTAGCTCAAGGGAATATCGCTGGCGCGGAGCTTCTCAAGGTGTTGCTGGAGGGCGGCGTGGGCCTCGGGAGCCAGTGCCGGGGGCAGTGGAGCCGGACTGCCGAAAAAGTCCGCCAGCGCGCACAGGTCAGCCCGGAGCGCATTCGTGTAGGCCCGTAGTTCTTCGCTGAGATTATCCTGATAGCGGCGGGGGAAATCTCCCTGCGTGGAGTGCAGGGTGGTGACCACGGATACAAACGTGCTCTCCATAAACTGCAGGGCTGCCTGCAGGCTGGATCGGTGGTTGGAGAAGCGGCTTGAGTCGAGCATGGCCTGCGGGAGGAGGGCATGCAGCTTGGGAAAGGCTCCGCTCAGCTTTTCGCTCAGCTTACCCGAGTCGGGGACTTTTTCTCCGTAGCCACTGTACAGCGCGGTAGAGTGGTCAAAGAGGCGGATACAGTTCTTGAGAGTCGTGGCCATCTGGCGGCCCATCTCCCGACTCGCACTCTGCGGCCAGAGCAGGGAGTTGACGGTGAGGGCGACGATGACGCCGAGGCTGATCTCGGATACGCGAAAGAAGACCACCGGCCAGAGTTGTTCCAGGTCGTTGAATACCTGCGCGCTGATAATCGACAGGGTGATACCGCTGAGGAAAAAGGTGTACGGGTAGAATTTACCCAATGCCATGTAACCGGTGAAGGTCAGCGCTACGAAGAGCATCAGGGAAAACCCAATCTGATTCTGCGGGAATGCGCCGCAGATGAGGTAAGCGACGACCCCGGCGGCGAGGGTACCGGCCAGACGCATGATGCCTTTCTCCAGCGAGGCACCGATGTAGGGCAGGGTGGCGACCAGCACAGATATCCCGGCCCAGTAGGGGCGCTCCCAGCCCAGCCCCATAGCGATACCGATCGCAATGACCGAGGCCAGTGAGGCCTTGAACGCGGTGAGCCAGCGCAGCTTGTTCAACGTCGGCCAATGCCAGTGCCTGGAGGAGGCAGCTGCAGGGGCGGCTGTTGTTGTCTGGGCGTCCATGCGGCAGATAATTCTCATTGTGTTTAAGCGCACATGGCTTGATTGTAAACGCCGATGATAGTGGATTTGATGGAACGGCTTGCCCGGATCGTCCCCCCGGACTGGCGGCTACCCGCAGAGATCAACCTGCTGGGCTTCTATCTGACGCCTATTTTTGTAGTGATTATTCTCGGAATACTGCTGGCCGGGGTGTCGGTGTGGCTGATTGACATAGCCCGGTTGACCCGCTTTATCTGGCACCCGCCGCTGTTTCTGTTCTCGCTTGCCGTGATCTACAGCATCACACTCTCACTCCTGTTTATGCCGGTATAGAATCCGTATGGTCAAAACGCTTTTCAAAGTCTTTATCACCCTGTGCGCGGTAGCGCTGGCCCTCCTGCTGGCATGGGTGTACTGGCACCAGTATCTGCTAAACCCCTGGACGCGGGACGGGCAGGTCCAGGCCTACGTCGTGGGGATTGCCGCTCGCGTGAGTGGACCGATGATTGATGTGCCGGTGCAGGATAACCAGCGCGTCTCGGAGGGGGATCTGCTTTTCGCCATCGATCCGACGGATTATCAGCAGGCGGTGGACTCCGCCCACGCTTCTCTGAATAAATCCCGCTCCGTGGCCGAGCTGCTGCGTCTGGAGATCGAGCGTCGCAAGCCCCTGCTGGCTCAGCAACTCGTATCTGTCGAGGACTACCAGATCCTCCAGGCCAAGTACACGGAGGCGCTTGCGGACATCGAGGTGGCCACAGCAGCGCTGAAGCTCGCCGAGCTGAATCTCAGCTACACCCGCGTCTATGCCCCTGTGGACGGCTACGTGACGAATCTCGTGGTGACGACCGGGACCTACGTGACAAAGGGCCAGCCACTGATGGCGCTGGTCGATGCGAATGATTTCTGGGTGACCGGCTTCTTCCGCGAGACGGACCTCAAGGGCGTCGTCCCCGGCAGGCGGGCCGAGGTGCGCTTTATGGGGCATTACGGCGAGCCGATGGATGGCGTGGTCCAGAGCGTAGGCTGGGGGATTTACCGCCCGAATGGCTCCGAAGGTAAAAACCTGCTGCCCGAAGTCGCGCCAACCGTGGACTGGGTGCGGCTCGCCCAGCGTTTTCCGGTGCGCATCCACCTGATTGACCCACCGAAAAACCTGCCCCTGCGGGTCGGGGCAACGACCTCTGTGCTCATCCTGCCTGAATCTGTCGAGTACTTCCAGGAAGGCGAGGAGGGGCCCACGCTGGTGGACGGGCGCGGCGACCCTGTCATGATTTCAGGCAACCCGCAGCGAATCGTCAGCCTGGCTCCAAGTACGACAGAGCTGGTCTTCGCATTGGGGGCGGGGGATCGCCTGATTGCCGATACCGAGTACTGCAAGTTCCCGCCTGAGGCGCAGGAACTGCCGCATATCCAGGGGTTTGATTCACCCAATCCCGAGGTCCTGTTGCAGTTGGAGCCCGACCTGATTCTGGCCTCCAACATCACGCGCCCGGCCACGGCGTCCCGGCTGCGTGAGCTAGGGCTTCCGGTCTTTGTGCTGCCTTCCCATGGCCTCGACGGGCTGATGGATGATATCGAACGTCTCGGCGACGTGCTTCGCTGCGATGAAGCCGCCGCGGACCTGCTGACGCGTTTCGATCAGGTACGCACCCAGCTGGGGATGCGCTTCGCGGGCCTGAGCATGCAGGAGCGCCCGCGTGTTTTTCTGGGTTACGGTGAGCGTGAGACTTACACGGCTGGTCCGGGGACTTTTCCCGATCAATTGATCAAGGAAGCCGGTGGCCGCAATATCGCCTATGATGTGAAGGGCGACTGGGTTGAGCTGTCGGAGGAAACGCTCGTCGAACGTGACCCGCAGGTGATGCTGATCCCCGGTGAGATCAGCCAGCCGGTCGAGCCAGCAGGGGAGGAACTGCTGCAGACCTACCGCTTGGACCCGGTCTGGGGTAAGCTCTCCGCTGTGCGTGACGGGCGCGTCTACAGGATCGACAACAGTCTTTTTAACATACCGGGCCCACGCCTCACACTGGCGCTTCAGTCTCTGGCGGATACGCTCCATCCAGAGTCTACGCCCAAGCCCGTTTCTCCCGAGAGCATAGCCGACCAGGAGGCTCAGGCGGGTGTCGAAAAGGCCGGACAAACGGAGCCTGAACAAGACAGCCTGAGTGGGCCCTTTCCGGTGGATCGCTCTCTGGCCCCCGCGGATGTGCTGGAGGGACCGGCTCCCGCCCCGCAGAGCACCGCGAGCGCTGCCGCCGCAATGCGTAAACAGCTCGAACGCTCACGCAAAAAACAGGCGCCGGATACGTCATCGTCAGCCGATGCACAACCCGACGGTGAGGATGTTCCGGCATCTGACCCGGTCGAGGCCCCTGCTCCCTGAGTTCGATGAGAGGGCGAATTTCACATACACTGTGATTCGTGGGTGACAGGGCGCTTTCCATCCATACGTTTGTGTATCGATGAGCTTGGATACGTATTTGGCAAATCTTCGGGCGATGAGTGAATTCATCGTGGGTGCCCCCTGGGCCAGCGGGGCGTTTTACCTGCTGGTTGGCGTGGGAGTGTTCGCGCTGCTCGTGATGGGCAAGCTGATGGCTTCCATGATCGGCGGGAATTCAAGAGGGTTTTTGCCCATCCTGCTCGCGCAGTTGGTCATCGTCGCATTAGGGCTGGGGGCTGCTGTGCTCGTGCAGACGCTGCTCGCTCCCCATACGCAGAGTGTGCCGCTGCTCCATGGCTCGGTCATCGCCGGTGCTGCTATCGGTGGGTTTGTCGGTGTGGTGTTGGTGAGCCGGTTTCTCATGGGGGTCACCCGTGGGGTAGGGCTGGTGGTTACCGTGCTGACGCTGGCACTCGGTTTTGGAGCGATCTGGGGAGGCCGTCAACTGCTAGGCTCCATCGATCGCGGCGAGCAGGTTATCGAGAATGTGCATCAGCAGATGGAGGAGTAGCCCCAACGCGGCAAAACTGTGTGGGCCAGAGGCCGTGCTGAATAGCTTTGCCTCAAAAACCGCCGGCTTTGAAATGATATCGCAGAGTTGTCTTGATAGATTCTGGCTGATTTTTTTCAAAACCTATCACGGGTGTAGTTGACTTTTTGAAGCGGTATTCCTTTAATCGGCCAACGTGATCAGCCCCCAACGTACCGTTCCTGCTCCTAAAAAAGTTCAGTTCATGGCGACCTGCCTGTGCGACGCGTTTTTCGACGATGTGGCCAAGGCGACCGTGCAAGTCCTCGAATACCTCGGGGTCGAGGTGGAGTTCCCCGCCGACCAGACCTGCTGCGGACAGCCGGCCTTTAATGCCGGGGACTGGAAAGCCTCCCGCAAAGTGGTGCGCCATGTGGTGGATGCGTTCAAGGGTGAAGACCCGGTCGTGATCCCCTCCGGCTCCTGTGCGGCCATGCTGTTTCACGGTGCGCTGCTGGAGTTCGAGAAGGAGGACGACCTGCCCGAGGTGCAGCAGCTGGCGAATCGCTCATGGGAGCTGCTCGACTACATCGTCAATGGCCTTGGTGTGACCGAGTGGCCGGGCTCTTTCCCGCATAAAGTTTCCTTCCACCGCTCCTGCCACCTGCGTGGCACCTGTAGCGGCCCGGCTGCCCTCCAGTTGATGGAGTCGATTGACGGGCTGGAGATCGCCACCTTTGGAGAGGCCGAGCAGTGCTGCGGCTTCGGGGGCGCATTCTCGGTCAGCCATCCGAATGTCTCCGGTAAGATGGGCCAGCTCAAGATCGAGAATATCCTCGCCGCCGACCCCGAGTATCTCGTCGCCGCAGACATGGGCTGCCTGCTGCATCTGGGCGGTATCGTGGATAAGGGCGGTAAGAACCTGCCCCGTTTTCACGTGGCGCAGGTCCTGCGTGATGCGCTGATCTCTGCTAACCTTTTACCCGCTGACTGAGCCATGCCTACGAAATCCCAACAGGAAATCGACCGCTTCGCGCGCGACCTCAAGCCGGACGTTTACCAGTCCGTCTACGGGGGCACCAAGGCTACGACCGAAAAGCGCTACGAGGTGCTCTTTCGGGACTACCCGGACCCGGACCTGCTCCGCCAGACCGCTGGCCAGATCAAGCAGCACACGCTGGAGAATTTAGACAAATACCTGCCGCAGGCCGAGGCCGCTCTCAAGGCCAACGGGGCTCAGGTGCACTTCGCCTCCGACGGCGACGCCGCCAACCGCATGATCCTGGAGATCATGAAGGCCAATGGCTGCAAGAGCATGGTCAAGTCCAAGAGCATGGTCAGCGAGGAGACCGGGCTGGGGCACTATCTCGAAGACAACGGCATGAAGTGCCTGGAGACCGACCTGGGCGAGTTCATCATTCAGATCGATAACGACCACCCCTCCCACATCGTCAAACCCGTGGCTCACAAGAACCGCCGCGACATCGCCAAGAGCTTTGAGCGCGAAGGGCTGGGGGACTACAACGACGACCCGGAGACGATTACCCGCCGCGCCCGCAAGTTTCTGCGCGGTAAATACTTTGAGGCCGATGTCGGCCTGACCGGAGCGAACTTTGTCTCGGCCGAGAGTGGACGCCTGACCATCGTTACCAACGAGGGCAACGCCCGCTTCTGCATGGCCGCCACCCCGATCCACATTGCTATCGTCGGGATCGAGAAACTCGTCCCGCACGACCGCGACCTGGCGCTCTTCACGGCGCTGATCGGGCGTTCCGGTACCGGCCAGCACCTGACCAGCTACACGCAGTTTATCGGAGGCCCCAAGCGCGAGGGCCAGCCTGACGGCCCCGAGCAGATGCACGTCATCTTCGTCGATAATAAGCGTACCGAGGTGCTCGCCTCGCAGTGCTCAGAGATTCTCCGCTGCATCCGCTGTGGTGCCTGTCTGAATGTTTGCCCGGTCTACCGTCAGGCCAGCGGCCACGCCTACCGCAGCGTCTATCCCGGCCCTGTGGGCGCGGTGCTCAGCCCCTTGCTGGCGGGCAGCCGCTTCCCCGAGCTGGCGGACTTGCCCAAGGCCTCCAGCCTCTGTGGCGCTTGTAACGAGGTCTGCCCGGTTAACATCCCGATCCCGGACCTGCTCCTGCGTCTGCGCGACAAGGCCAAGACCGAGCATGCCGAGAAGGCGATGAAGGGCACCCCGCCGATGGGGATGTTTGGTCTGCTGGCCAGCCAACCTCATGCCTGGCGTGCCGCCATGACGATGGGCGCGGCCATGAACCTGACGCCCGACGCCATCATTAACATCGTGCCTCCGGCTGCTGCGTGGAACTCCTGCCGCCAGCTCCCGAAGTGGCGTGGCGGGAAATTCCGTAACTGGATGAAGAGCCGCTCCAAGAACTAACCCCAGCTTTTTTATAAAAATGCAAGACGACCGCGAACTGGTCATGGGCCGCATCCGCGATGCGCTCGCCCCCCTCAAGGAACGTGCTGAGTATCCCGAATGGGACCCGCAACTGCCCGTCTGCAAGGCGCACCCGGACTTCAGCAGCGACTGGGAGCTTTTCTCGCACAAGATGCAGCAGGTCAACGGCACGCCGATCGCCGGGCTTGATGCTCTGGGCAAATGGTTGCACGAGGCTGGGCTGACCCTCGGCTACTGCGACCCCGCGCTGGCCGACGAGTTGCGTGCGCATCCGGCCTTTGCCGGGCTCACGCTGGAGACGACTTTTGAGCGCGCCCGCGTGGACGATTACACCTTTGGTATCACCCGTGCCACCGGTGCTATCGCCGAGACTGGCACGGTCATGCTCAGCGATGCGGACACCTCCTCGCGCCTCGGTGCGCTCACTCCGTGGACGCACATTGCCATGCTGAAGAGCGACACGCTTTACCCGGACACGGTGACGGCTATCCAGCACTTCGGGGACGACCCGTCCATCGTCTGGGCCACCGGCCCCTCCAAGACGGCCGACGTCGAGGGCATCCTCATCGAGGGTGTGCACGGCCCCGGCGTCCAGATCTGCTGTCTGGTGGACTAGGCGGGGGCAGTTTCCGGGCCTGCGCGGCCCGGACCCGCGGCAGCCGAGGGCTGCACTTTCGGTCCATCGTCCGGGCTTCGCCCAAACGCCGGACCGGCATTGAAACCTTCCCTGTCACGGCCTCGCCGTTAGGGCAGAACACTGGACTCATGACAATGGGATAGCCCAGTTTTGATGCTCTGCTTAGCGATTACTGAAAGCAGCTTCTGCTGTTTTCAGTAATCGCTAACACGATGCGCAGCATCGAAAGTGCAGGCTCTGCCTGCTGCGGGGGTTGGGGGCGCACAGCCCCCTTATTAAAGCGGTTCGACCTGTGAGGGGTAAACCTGCGCGCCCATGCTGAGGCCCTTTTGGATTTCAGCCTTGGAGTCGATGAACTTCACGTTCGGCATCTCCTGCTCCCAATCGAAGCTCTTACCGAGCACGAAGTAGGTGGCGGGGATCTGCGGGACATTCTGGAGCGTGGCGCTGGCCTTGGCGTGGCTGATAACCTGTGCGGCCATGCCGTCGGTATCCTGCGAAAGGGTGGCGATGACCCACAGCTCTTGGCCGACAACCCAGGCCTCGTCGATCTTCAGGCTCCAGGCCGGGGTGGGGACGGGTAGCGTAAGGCTGATCACCTGCTCGGGGACGATCGGCACCTCGCCGCGCTCATCCGGGGCCTGCTTGATGTCCTTTTGCAGGTCATCGATGCCCTCGGCTACATTTTTGGTGTACTCGGAGTCGAGCTTTTCAGCTTCGCGGTCGCAGCCAGTGAGCGCGAAGAGCAGAGTGAAGGCAAAAACGGGGGACAGCAGGCGAGTCAGTTTCATGCCTTCCACTATGCGGGAGGACCCGCGCCCCGCAAGCGCATATAGCAGGCAGGACACAGTCCTGCACCTGTGATCCTGACGGATCACTGATGCCGCCGCCGTTGACGCCGACTCCAACCAGCTCCGTTAGGCCACGCTTGCGGAAGTTGTGCCATTTGTTGGCCAATCCCGATTGCCTGTGGCGATGGACCGGCCACTTATGATGCGGATAAATAGCCGGGCCTTTACCGGGCTTCACTCGATGAGGAGGAGCGTCCCGGAGGGGACGGCGTCGTAGAGCTCGATCACTTCCTCGTTGCGCAGGAGGACGCAGCCGTGGCTGCGGGCGTTGGCGAAGTCCGCCTCCAGATTCGTCCCGTGGATGTAGATGTAGCGGTCATGGCTGTCGCAGCCCGGTCCGGCGTTGTGGCCCGGCTCCAGCCCGCGCAGCCAGAGGATGCGCGTGGTGACAAAGTTTCGCTGCTCCTCGTGCTCCCAGTACCGCTTACCGGTGGGCACGCGCCCGATGAAGACCATCCCGGCGGGGGCGCCGTCGCCGATCTTTTCGTCGATAACGTGCAGCCCGGTGGGGGTGCCGAGGGAGTTTTCGACGCAGGAGGGCGGGTTGATCCCGAAGGCCGTGTCATAGGTGCGCACGAGCTCCCCTTTGCAAAAGTGCCTCAGTTTCTTCTCGCAAAGCGAGACGTGAAGCGCATGCTCTGTCGGTTCAATTGACAGGCGGTCACACCGCTCTATAATACTAGAATAACAGTTATCCACCACCATGAGCTATCGAGTCGGCATTGTCGGCGCCACCGGCGCCGTAGGTCAAGAACTGATCGAACTGCTCCATCGGCGGAATTTCCCGATGGACTCCCTGACGCTGCTTGCGTCCAAGCGTTCGACTGGCAAGACCATCACCTGGGAAGACAAATCCTGGACCGTTGAAGAAGCCGAGCCCACCGCTTTCGATAAGCTCGACATCGCGATTTTCAGCGCCGGAGCCTCCACCTCGAAGGAGCTCGGCCCCGAGGCCGTCAAGCGCGGCTGCGTCGTCGTGGACAACAGCTCGGCCTTCCGGATGGATGCCGATGTGCCGCTCGTCGTGCCCGAGGTGAATGCCGAGGCCATGCGCAACCACAAGGGCATCATCGCCAATCCCAACTGCTCGACCGCTGTCGCGCTGATGGGGCTGGCCCCGCTGCACGCTGCATTCGGGCTGAAGCGCTTTTTCGCCTCCACCTACCAGGCGGTCTCTGGTGCCGGTGCCTCGGCCATGGCCGAGCTGATCGACCAGATTCACGCCTGGGAAAAGGGTGAGCCTATGAAGGTGGAGAAGTTCCCGCACCAGATTGCCTTTAACGTGCTCCCGCACGTGGACGTGTTCTACGAGGACGGCTATACCAAGGAAGAGCACAAGATGCTCAACGAGTGCCGCAAGATCATGAGCCTGCCCGGCCTGCGTGCCTCGACCACCTGTGTGCGTGTGCCCGTGCTGCGTGCCCACAGCATCGCCATCAACGCCGAGTTTGAGCGCCCTGTGGATCTGGCCAAGGCCCGCGAGGTCATTGCTGGCTTTGCCGGTGCCGAGCTGTGCGACGACGTGGAGAACAAGGTGTACCCGATGCCGCTCGACTTCTCCGGTAAGGAAAAGTGCGGGGTAGGGCGCCTGCGTATCGACTCGGCCTTTGAGAACGGCCTGTCGCTGTGGATCGTCGGTGATCAGCTCTGGAAGGGCGCAGCCCTTAACGCCGTGCAGATCGCCGAAGAACTGCACAAGCAGTCCGCTCTGGCCTGATTCGCATCGCCCACCATACACTTGTCGCCTTCATGGAATTTATCCATAAGGCGCCTGTGTTTTAAGCTGCCTCAAATGAGGTAGCCGTTGGATGCTCGTGGCTGCTCCTCTGTAAAACGTTTATCGGCCCATAATCGGTCCGACAGGAACCGGTTTGTAACCAAGTGCCTATAGGGGTGGCGTAGGTTGGCGTACGCGGCTACTTCGTAATGCGTCTGCGCAGTACGAGAAGCCCGAGTAGACCGCCTGCGAAGAGCAGAGCATAGGATCCGGGCTCGGGAATGGGGATGAGTTCCAGGCCTATGGAGGAGATGGCGATATCGGCGATATTGTATCCGTCGGATACAATACCCACGGAATCGATTTCCAGGTTTGCTACTCCAGTGCCGTTCAGGTTTTCGCCGCCGATGTTGAGGCTCCAATCACCCGTGTCGTACTCGTATGTGAAGTAGACAGTTTGGGCTTCCGCGGTCAGTGCTGGGGTGAAGGTTTGAGTCGATGCAGAGAGGCCTGTGCCAGTGATTCCCCATTCGTCAACCAAGCCAGGACTGCCAATAAAGAAATACTCTGTGCCACCCGCGTACAGCGTTAGGCCGGCGTAGCCATTTGTGGCAAACAAGCCCTGTGTCTCGGTCGTGATGAACGATAAGCCAAGGATTTCACCGCTGCCAAGCGCCTGCGTAAAACTCGCACTAATCGAGTCGGGGGACGGGGTGTTACTGAGAGCTGTGTCGAGGACTCCGTCTTCGACCGTGAGACCGCTTGAGCCGCTCCAGGTGCCGCCGACATCGGGAGACATCCCATTCAACGTTCCATTTGTACTGAAATTCTCAGAAAATATGGTTGTCGCGGCAAACGTTGGCAGTGCTGCAACAATGAAACTTGATAATAGTATGAGTGTGCGTGAGGTGGCTAAACGTAGCATGGTGGCGTGTTTTTCGCTATTACTCTAATGGTGTCAATTGGTTTTTGGGATTTTAAGTTATGGGCAATAAAAGCTTGCTCCGTGCCAGTTTAACTCGATAATTCGCGCTTTTCATTTGGGGCGCTTAGCTCAGTTGGCTAGAGCAACTGGTTTACACCCAGTAGGTCGCAGGTTCGAGCCCTGCAGCGCCCACCACTTTGTTTATGCGGGTTGTAGCCCGATTGTCCCTTTGTTCATGCGGGATTGGCCAGTTGCTAGGGGAAATATAAGCGTGTCAGAGGGTGACAATCGCGGACATCTTGGACAACGCTAGGCGCACACAAAAGCGCACACGGATCTTGACTTGTTGGCAACACAGTTGTTTGCTGCACACATCATGATTCGCATTAAGTCCGACTTCCGCCTTCGCCGCGAGAATGTGGCCGGAAATATGTACCTTGATCCCGCCACGAAGCGCATCAAATGCATGTTTCAGGTAAAAGGCCGGCGGTTTCATTGGAGCAGTGGAGTTTCATCCGAGGCCGCCGCACGCGATGTGTTTTGGGCTCGCTACCAACAACTTTTCACAACGGGCGAGGATACCCTGTCCCGCAGGAACAGCACCCCGACATTAGACGACCTCCTTGTTTTTTATGAGCAGCAAGGCCCCGCACGCGGGCGAGTATCGACTAAGACCGCACGCGGAAACGTCAACCAACTCGGCACCATCCTGAAGGTTTCTGCCGGTTCACGCTGGCGAGACTTGAAACTGACCGATCTGACAGAGGACAGGGTACTCAGTTGGAGAGCTTCTCGCTACAAGAAGCGAGGGAAACGTTACGGCGAGGACGTAGACCTCGACTTAAATCTAGGCCTAAACAGCACCTACGGTGCAGCCAAGGACATCTTCGGCCGGGCCTCCCGCCGGATATACAAAGGGAATTTCGATCTTCCCGGTAACGTATTGGACTTCTGCTCCCTGCCTTCACTCCCTCAGAAAGCCACGAGATTCCAAACCATCCCGAAAGATGTTGACGAGGCTATCCTCGCCGGTCTGGTGGAGCAAACCGACGGCGTCCGCATCGCCGTTGAGCTGGCACGGTATTGTGGCCTGACGGCTCAGGAAATATGGCAAGCCCGGTGGGAATGGATCGTTAATGACGGTGCGGGGATGGCCATTGATATACGCTATCGACCCGCAAAGGATAAGGTGCCGGCGTTTATCGCTAAGGGAAACAGCAAATACGGGAAGGTTCCCGTGTCGAAGGCGCGCGTGCTCGCATGGCGTGAACTCCTCAAACTCCCGGTGGAAGAGCCTTGGACCTCAGACTACCTTATCCCGGGGAAAACGCTCACAGCTCGCAAGGAAGTTGTTCAGCGGGATGCTGCCGCCTACCTCGCCCCATTCCTGCCAGATCGCAAGAAACGTCTCCATGAACTACGCAAGCAGGCCGGGGCAGAGTGGGCAACGGCACACGGGATATACGTTGCGGCTCGAAACCTTCGGGACTCGGTCGCGACCGCCGAGCGCCACTACACAGACTTGGTCAATCGCCCCTCGACTGCGCTTTAGTTGCCCTCGGTCATCATTTCATCGAGCAGGAGGAGCTGCTCCTCCTTTGAGCCCGCACGCATGAGAATGTCCATTTCAACGCTGCTGCGTCGCTGAAGGGTTTTTGCTGCCAGTCGGTCCACGTAGTCAGCCAGGTAGGTATTTTGAGCCAGTGCAGCGCGCTCAGCTTCAGAAACAGCCTCGCCAACCATCAACTTACGGACGATTTCCCGGCCGACCAGCCGCACTCGAGCCCGACTCTCTCGAACATCGGCCGTGAGAGCCTCGGCCTGATCGTAAAGCCCGCGATTGGAGACCTTCACCCAGCGGCCTGCCAGTGGTCCCACCACAGGAAGATTCAACGTCTCCTCAAGCCCGGTTGGCTCGGTGTCGTAGAGCGAATCCTCGCGCGCTCGCATGAGGATAGACCCGCCGGTCGAGTTCCATGTCCACCGCAGCATATCCTCAGTTCCTTCGCCCGCCTCAAACGATGTTGAGTCAATGATATTGCGGCCGTAGAAGGGATCATAAGGGTTTTGCCCGCCGACAAGGTACTGAAACCACGCCATCCCCACCGAAAGCAGAGGATTAGCCCCCGGCAACTGACCGCCTGCGAAACTCAAGGCCTGCCCCGGCTTGCCTTCATCGCTCATTGTTTTCCAGAGGACGCCGGAGTAGAGCCGTTCACTTTCCTCCATGGGGAGTCGAAGGTATGTCACCTTTTTGGCCTCACGGTCGGCCCACCCGAGCGGGATAATGTCGTAGTTTGTTTTGTCGTACTCAGGAACCGATGCCATCATCGCCTGCACCTCATCGGCCTTCTCATCCCCGAGCGTCCGCCGGAGGATCTCCACCCCCGCCGCCCCGAAAACGCCCGCCAGCAGCCCTTTAAAGAGCAGTCGTGGCACCGTGTACTTGGCCAGCCGTGCGGCGAATCCGGCCGGTGAGGCCTTCAGGGCGGCAGCTTCAGCTCTCCATCCCTGCTTGAACGGATTATAAAAAAGCATGAACAGGTCGAAGATGGGGGCGACATTGGGACTCGGCTTATCCAGAAAGTCAGGGGATCCGCTCCAGTTACGGACCATCCACTGCTTGCGCCATTCGGGCAGCTCCGGTGCCGTCCGGTCAAGGTGTTGCATGCCGGCGATTTTCATCCCTCGTTCGAAGATCTGCCCGGTTGCCTGCCACTTCTCGACGAGCTTCCAGACATTCTGCCAGATCGACAGTTCCTTACCCCGCCAGGTCTTCGGATCCTTATTGAAGCGTAGCAGCATCCGCTCAAAATTATCCTGCGCCAGATCTGAGAACCCGTAAGGTTCACCCCGCGAGATTACCATGCCTCGCTTGAGGGCTTGCTCGGCCAGCGGATTTTCACGGCCGCGCACGCTGTCCCGGGCCGCCTTCAGGGAGGAGGGTAGGTAGCGCCAGACGGCCCGGTCGGTAAAGAGCAGATGCCCCTGTGGGATCCGGCGAGCCCAACCGCGCAGATCTCGCGCGAAGGCGACCGGCCAAAAGGCGTAGTTCCATTGAGTAAACAGCCCCTTGAGTGCGTAGTTCATCCAGCGCATCGAGTTGAGCACGAGCCCCAGCTCAACCGGTGAGTCGTACTCGAAGGCCTCGGCAACGACCTTCGGGACGTAGTAGCCCCGCAATTGTCCTTGGTGCAGGTAGGAGAGGGTGCCGACCCGGTCATTTTCCTTAATGACTAGGGCCCGCCGGCGTCCGTCCCATTTCCGGGAGGCCTCGGTGATCATGGGATCGTTCATCTTGATCATAAGCTCGGCAATGCCACGCTTGGCCTTTTCCCGAGCGATCATCGAAATCATGGAGAGCGTTTTCTGCATCAGCCCCGTAGCCGGATTGGTGATCTCACCGAGATAGCCGTGTGCCTGATAGATCTTTGACCCGGCCGCCCCGAGGCGCTGCTCCAGGGCCTCCTCGATGCTCCCACGACCGCCAGGAGCAGCCGATGCCCCGGATTTATTAAAAGGGGCGTAGAAGACACGTTCCTCGATTAAGGCCTGCAACTCCGGGTCGAACAGCTCAGCCTCGGCCGCCGGGCGCACCACGTACTCCTCGTAAAGTGCCCGCAACTGCCGCTGCCCCTGCTCCAAGGCCTCCCACTTCCCACCCCCGAGCTGCTCCTGCATTTCGTCGAGTCGTTCTTGCGAGGTTTTACTGGTCCAGCCCTGAGCATTAGCCAGATCGTAGCGGTTTTCCACGACATGCTTGTGAAAGACATACTCGGCCAGGTCCACCATATCGAGATTGGCCTCTACAAGTGGACCGGCCACCCGGTTGTTGAGCTGATCGAGATAGAGCTCATGCAGCGCCACCCGGTATCTGTAATTGCCGATAGCTTCCTCGGCCGCGTCGACCGCATCTGGGGCCTTGCCGCTCTTGCGCGCCTGCTCTGCCCGCCGGTAGACAGGCCCAAAGCGACGGTCAAGCGTGTAGCGAACTACGTCCAACCGCTCACCCCAGGTCGGCTTTGCCCGCTGCTCCTGCTCGATCCCGGCGGCGTAGGAGTCGGCAAACATTTCCCGCAGGTTTTGCACGCGCTTCTTCATAATTCGCCCGCTGCGGATGTCGTCCACGATGCCCCAGTAAAGATCGTGAAGATTCTTTTTGCGCTCCAGATAGGAGAGCAGGGAACGATAAAACTTTGGGGCCCGCTGCGCCAAGGCCTGCGGGTTATTGAAAAATACACTCAAGGCCTCGGCATACATTTCGTGTGCCTGGTGATAGTAGGGGTCAATGGCCTGCGGCCCGGGCAGACCTTGCCACCACGCCATTGTTTCCATCAGCTCCTCGCGGATCTCGGCCTCGGTGATCAGTCCGCGCTCCTCGATTTCAACGTCTACCAGCTCGCGGTATTTCCGGCCGACCTCCTCACGCCAGGCCGCCAACTCGGCCTCCTCATCCTTGGGTGGCCGAGCGCCGGTCTCGCGTTCTGCCTTACGGCGCAGCGCCGCCCGGTCCTTTCGGGTCAGCCTCCGGTCCTCGGCCCCGGCTTTCGGCATCTCTGCCTCAAGGGTTGTCTGAAGGCTTCGAGTCAGGCTGGCAATGCGCGCGAGGACGTTCCCCCGACCGCGCACTACCTTGTCTGGCAACCAGTCTGCCAGGTGGCCGACTTCGTGCCAGATCACTTTTGAGGCAAGGATCGGGTTTTGCGCCTTGCGCTGTGACAGGAGCCGGTCCAGCAGCTCCTCGAATCGCTCAAAGGTTAATCGCTCGACGTCGGCCAGCGACGCATCACCGCTCTCAACTTGAGCCTTGGCCCACTGCTCGGCCTGTTTGCGAAGCGCGGCTTTCTCAGCGGGCTGCACGAGCTGGAAAATATCAGCCATCAACGCAATCGAACCCTCACCCTTTGGCCCATCGGTGTGCCGGAAAACCCCGAGCCACTTACCCCGAAACCCGCGAACGATGCCCGGGTATTTGCCGTCCAGCAGTTCCCGCGCGAAGGCAACCGCCTCCGGCATTTCGATAACGACCGGCTCCGGCTCAGGCGAGGCCTCGGCCGCCCGGTAGGTCGGCCCCAGCTCGCCGCCGTTCGTGCGGCTCATTCCTTCGGCCGCCGGGTAGCCCTCCGCACCTTTGGCGCGTTTGGGCTTGGTCGCCGCCGGCGCAGGCGCTTCCCGCTTGGCCCCTATTATATCCAGCATGCCCTCGATACTTCCACGCTCAGGCATCAGAAGCGCAAAGCCCTCATCGCCAAACCTGATGATGAGCGGCTGCCCCTCATCTTTTCCAAAGAGCACTTGCGGCCGTTCATGGCCGAGCCGTCGGCTCGCCGCCATCAGATCTCCGAGAAACTCGGGATTAAAGATCGCCACTGCCCCTGTCTTTGCCTCCTCCGGCGTCAGCCCGTCGGGCAGATAATATTCACCGTGGACGTTGGTTGAAGCAAAGGTAAGCTCGCCACCGCGATCCACGAGCAAGACCTGCCCGTTCTGAAGGGAATAGATAGGCTTTCCCCGGCCGAGGTTGCCCGTAAAGGTCTTAGTATCCACCTCGACCCGTCGTGCTTCCCCGCCGGTCCAGGTAATGGATCCTGTTTCCGAATCAACGGCCACCGCCCACTTGGGTAAGACCTGCTTGTATTCAGGATAATGGCCCGAGCTGCCGACGTCGGCCCGCAGCACAATCAACCGTGCCTTGTCGGTCGCCACTGCCAGCTTCCCGTCCTGGTGGATCTTGTGCAGCACTTTGACCTTCGGGTCCGAGCCGACGAACGTCTCAGCCACCGCCTTACGATCCTTTACCGTCGGCCGCTTGTTCAATGCCGGCACTGTGGGAGCCTTCCCCTTTGTGGCTTTCTTTTCCGCCGCCGCCTCGCGCTTCGCCGCATCAAAGACACTTGGGCTCGGCAATCGCCCACCAACCGACCCCGGAGCATCCGGAACCCTGTACCCCTTGCCCATTCGCTTGGCGATGAGCGCGCGAAACCGCTTGAGGGATACCTCGTCGTTGGCCACCGTAAAGGTGCCGTCGTCCGGAATGGAGATCGTTATCGTCGGCTGGCTCTCAGGCGATACAGCGGGAGCCTCGGCAATCAGCCCATCAAGCTTATCCAGCAGGTAGCTTTTTTGGATCCGCAGAGCGGCTGCCATTGATCGGCCAGCTTCACGGCGGGCTACCCCCGCCACAGACTCCGGGACCACATCCTGCGACTGCATCTTTACGGCAACCGCTTCGCGCTCACCCTCGACCGCATCCAGCTCGCCGCGGATCGTCGAGGCCTCGGCGCTGACCGCCTCAGTGACAGCCGAGCCTCCCGGCCCTTCTGTGTAGGCTTGTAAAGGTACACCGTCGGCCTGATGCAGCACATTCGTGGGGCGATCCGCTTTCCCGACGTAGTCTCGGGAATTTGCAGTCAACCCCACCCCCTTAGCAGGCTCGTACTGAATCTGAACAGCCCCCGCGGCAATGTCTTCCAGGATCGTGTTCAACGTTTGGGCACCGATTTTCCGTTTGGCCGCGACCCCACCGACAAGCTCTTGTTTTTCCAGCCCGTCCGGCCCCATCGCGTACTCACCGGGGGCTTCGCCGTAACTGCGAAGGATCGGCAGCGACCCCGCCGCGAACCGCAACTTTTTAAATTCCTCGAAAACTGCCTCCGGCGTAAGGCCAAGTGTCGGCATTTCCGCTCCGTTTTCCCGCAACCTTACTCCATTGCGAACAGCCCTCACCGACGCCACCGGCTTGACTTCCGCCCCCGGCTGTGGTTGAATAGGGGTATCGTCTGTGGAAAAGCGCCGGTTCTCCGGGCCAGCTTTGAACAATCCAGACGATGAGCCCGGCCCCGTGTCGGGCTCTATTTGTGTAAGGGAATGATCATAGTACAGTTTCCCCGCTCGCTCTTCAATCGTGAGCTTCACGCGCCACGGTTTCCCGTCGATCTGTACGGGAGCAAAGAGACGATGAGCAGGCACGCGAGGTTTTCCGTTCTTCGAGTTCTCGACCTTGAAGCCGTATAGGCTGTTGGCGAGCAGTTCAGGGATTCTGTATCCCGCCGCGATCTGAGCCGACGCATGCTCATGCGAACTCCGCATCCCCTTGTTGATACTTCTCCGGGAAACCTCAACCGGCCCAAGCTGCGGAGTCTCAAAAGTCTTTCCCTGAAGGTTCTCCCGCGCCCAGGCTACGAGATTGCGCCGAGCAGCCTCAAGCTCCCCTTTCTTCGGAAGATCCGACACCGGGATGGCGATCACGTCCACAACCTCCGGTTCCGGTTTCACCCATTCCGGCGTGTCAACAACGCTGTCCCGAGGACCGGGCTTCGCCACGATGTCGGCCCGCTGAATCTCCGTCCCGTCTGGTAGCCGAAATCGCTTCTCTGGAGCTGGACGCGCGTGACCCTCGGCCACGTCATTAACAAATTCACCGCCTTCGGCTGGAAGATCCCCGCGGCGAGCTGGACCCATAGGTCCGGGAGTGTCCACCGTCGGCGGAATCGGCTCAAGTCCGGCATCCGGCAACCGCTCCTGTGGCGGCTCAAGCGCCCCAGACCGAGACTGCATACCATCACCCGGCGTAACGTCCTTAGCGGGGCGCTGGCGAGCCTTCTCGACGGCTTCGCGCATGCGCCTTGTGACTTCTTTTTCCAGCTCCCGCAGACGGTCGGCTGTCCTGCTGACGCCGTGCTCAGAGAGATACTCTTCGATCTTTCGCCCAATGTGAGGATTTTCCAGCGCACGGTTGACCAATCGGGTATTGGAAACAGTTCTCAATCCGGTGCCTACAGCCAGATCGAACAGGCCGGCCTCAACTGCCGAGGTCAGCCGGGAGGGCTCCAGCCCCAGCGAATCAGCAACAGGGGAGGGCGCATACTCAGGCCCGAGCGTCGCCCCCATCCCGACCGAGAAGGCCGCCCCCTCCAGCACGCCCTGCCGAGAGATCGGATCCACAACAAAACGACCCGGGCCGAGGCTGCGGCGAAGCAGTGCGTTCGCACCCCCGGCCCACGAGAGCATTGTCCCGAGGTTTTTATTCAGAGCGACCTCATCCCCGTAGGCGAGGGCCGCGAGCATCCGGTTCTGCGAATCCCATCCGGTCCCCTCCTGGAACATCTGCTCGGCAAACTCGCGGTTCTGCTCCGCTTCCTCCCTTGAGGCCCACGGAGGGGTCAGGTTCATTTTGTATTGAGCCTTGGCGATGTCCGTCAACGGCCCGCCCACGGGCTCACCCGTCGCCATTAACCGTTTGGTGAAATCCTGCGCAAACAGCTTCGAGCCCCCTTCTTTCTCCGCATCCGGAAAGAGCGTCATTCCGCGTTCGTCGAGAATGGACTGTGCTCGCGCACCGCCTTGCTTGAGAAATTCCTGTGCCCGCTGAGGGTAGGCCTGCGCCAGGAGTCCGGCAATCCCGACTACCTCATCCGCGCCGAACTGGCCCCAGTCCACAGGCTCGGATCCGGCCCGCTTGATAAATGCCTCGGTCGAGCGGTCGTAGAGAGGCCGCGTGACCGCGTCCACGTCGCGCTCAGCCTCCACCGGTTGCGCGACAGCAGGCCCCAGGCCAGTATCCGGGGCCGCGTTGATCAGCCGCTTCTCCTTACGAGCAGGAACTGTCTCGACGCGAAACTCGTCCATCTCTCCCAGCCGCGAATAAGCCTGGTCGCGAAACTGGCTGACCTCCTCGTCGCTCGCTCCATTCAACCAGCGCACAACGGAGGGATCCGAGCGTACGCGCTTTTCCAGCTCAGCGTCCCGCGCATCGAGCAGTTGGTTGACGTCCGTCGAGGCCATTACTTAAAGAGGCGATCCAGCGCCTTGTCGGTATCGAGAGATTCATCCCGGGCGGCCGAGTTGTCACCGGCCGCCAGTTCCGGCGGGTACTCCATCCGAGGCTGCCCCAGTCGCGCAGCCTCGACGTTGTAGTCGTCAATCAGCTTCTTAACATGGGCCTTGCGGTCAGAGATTCCGGGGAGGATCTTCCACTGACCCGTTCCGCTGTCGCCCTGACGCAGCATTTCAACCTGCGCATTGATCGTGCCCTGTCGCTCCTGCATCTTCTTAGCCTCTGGCGAGACTTGAGGGGCAGCGTTACGCCCGGCGAGATATTGAGAAACAGAGTTCGTGCCGCCGCCGGGTCGGGAAATGACTTCCCCGGTTTTCTGATTCACCAGACCGACGCCGGAAACGGCGTAGTAAGGCTGACCGGCTACCTCTGCGACGGGAAGCGGCTTGCCTGCCGTGCGGCCCGCCTGCATGTAGGGAGCCCACGGCGTTCCCGCCGACTCCCCCGCCGGAAGTATCTGGTTGCCGTAGTAGACAAAGGGCCTGCCACTGGTGGGATCCGTGTAGCTTTGAGGCCCGCCAGCCGG
This sequence comes from Ruficoccus sp. ZRK36, assembly GCF_019603315.1. Lineage (NCBI taxonomy): Bacteria > Pseudomonadati > Verrucomicrobiota > Opitutia > Puniceicoccales > Cerasicoccaceae > Ruficoccus > Ruficoccus sp. ZRK36. The sequence continues at coordinate 3,085,610 of NZ_CP080649.1, read as the reverse complement.
ACTCTGCGCCGCCTGCGCCTTCGCCTGCGCAGCAACGGTTTCAGCCTGGAGCTTTTGCTGCGTCATTTTCATGGCTTCGCCCTCAACGTACCCCTTCAGCTCGCCGAGAGATTTCGATGAGGCTTCACCTTTGGGGACGCCGAGCGCGGTTGCGATCTGTGTGTACTTCTTCGTTTCCTCAGCCAGGGTGCGGTCCTGCTCCTGCTGAATACGCTCGCGCAGTTTACTTTCCTTGATGCCGTCAGCTATCGCCCCCACACCCTGCGAAATCCCGTTGGCGAAGGCCTGCCCGCCTGCGCGGATCGGACTAAAGTCGGTGCGGAGTAGCCCCGCGTGGATACTGTCTCCCAATCGTGCCATCTGATTATCCTTTCCCTACATCGGCATCGCGGCCCCGGCCATATTACCGGCAGCCCCGACGACACTTCCCCAGAATGCCTGATTCGAGGCGAAGATATTAGAGTTAAAATTGTTTTGGTTGGCAGCGTTCGCCATTCCGATATTCACACCGGCATCGGGGTTGATGAGTTGCGAGCCGGCCAGGGTGGATAGATCGTAACCAATTCCGGAGTTGACCAACCCGCTGCCGCTCTGCCCGGAGGAGTAGCCCGTCCCAAGGATGGCAGCGTAGGGGTCGAGGGAGGTCTGATCGAGCAGGCCAGCAACCCCCATCCCGAAACTGCGCGAACGGTCCTGCCGTGCATCGAGATAGGCCTGTCGGTTCATGGCCTCCTCAAACATCGCCGGGTTGCTCATCTCCATCCCGCGCGCCCCGTAGGCCTCGCGGACAGACTGCGTGGCCTCACGCTGCTCCTGTGGAGTCAGGCGGCCATTGGCGTCGAGTTCATCCTGCGCTTGAGAGACGAGGGAGTCTGTAATCTGCGTGAGTTGAGGATTGGCGGCCCGGAAGGCCTCGGAGGCCCGGCCCCCCAGCCGCTCGACGTCGGCCAGATTGTCCTCGCGCTCGGCGCTGGTGATACCTCGGCTCGCTTCGGCCGCATCTGCCGTTTGCTCCAGAATGCCGCGTGTCTCGTCCGTCCCCCGCATGTAGGTGTCGAGCATCTGGAGGTCGAGCTCCGTCCACTCGGGTCGAAAAGTCTGGTCCGTTTCCAGCAGTTTTCGCTGAAGCTCAGGGTCGGCCATTCCCTCGGTATAGGCGAGGGCGTCCTTTCCGGCGTCGCGCGGGGTGTACTCCTGATACGCCGGCTCGGAGTCGTGGAGCGTGCAGGCCTCGGCCAGCGCGAAGGGATTAAAGATGTTGAGCAACCGACAGCACCGGCGCTTTCCGAAAAGCTTTAAAATGTGGAACATTGAGTAAGTCCTTTAATGCGTTTGAGATCGTGAAAAACGAGCTGGTCTCCGCGCAATCTACGCCGCCAGCCAATGAAGGGGAGGGGGTGGGGCATGTGATCCCACATGCGGTCAAGCCAGCTCGCCCCCGCCGCAAAGCGAATAAACCAGGTGTCAGCCCTGAGAGCCTCGACGGTGTCGAGCCAACGACCAGGTTCCTCCCGCATGAGCGGCCGAAAGATCAAAATATAGTCCGGGGTCAGGTGGACGTATCCATTCGCGGCATACTGCCCGAGCACTTCGGAAAAGTTTCCTCCGACCCGAGCGTAGTGTTGAATGGCTATCTGACAGGCGTTCATTCGGCAGAAGCACGCGGACCAAAAACGCAGAAAGAGAAATCGAAATCGGCCGATACATGCAGATTAAATTGAGTCGCACTGAGGATCTCGTAGCACACCACGTAGCCGCTACTCGTAGATCTCCCCATCGTAGTAATGATACAGTAGTCAGTGCCCGACATTTCCTCCGACAGCGTGACCGTATAGTCGCCATCCGAGTATCGCTCGATGGACGCGACCCCCAATGATTGTAAGATCGTACCATCCCCTTGAGCTGATGCCCACGCCACAGGGAAAGCCGGATGATAGCGCATAATCCCCGGGATCACCGGCCGCTCGCCGGTCTCGCTTTCAACGTCGGCACGATCTGCGACCGAAAACTGTATCTTTGAGAGCTTGGCAGCCGGGCTGCCCGTGGCCGGAGATACTGTTATCGAGCTCGCCGTAACATAGGTAAAGGTCGTCGTCGTCGGAGTGCTCGCAACATCGAAGATGCCGTTGTACTCCCCCTGATCACAGCCGGAAATAATCACGCGGTCCCCGACGCTGAGGCCGTGATCATCATCAGTGGTTGCGGTCGCCGTATCGTCGGCCCCGGTAATACCCGCCAGGGATAAATCCGGCCCGATACTCAGCACGCCATCAGCGAGTTGAATATTCAGAAGCTTCCCGTTGCGTGAAAGCCCCTCACCGACTAGAGCCTCAACAACGTCCTCGGCCACCTTGTCGTTAGTGACACTGCCCGCCTTGAGCCGGATCTTCTCGCCTACGATCTCAATCGTAATATCATCCGCATCATCGGACTCTAGCGTGATGGTCGCTTTGTCGAAAGCGTCGTTCAGGTAAGCGGCTCGCAGCACACCCTCCGTAAAAACGTGTCCCTTATTCAGAATGGCCATTATTCAAATCTCCGTCGTTGTTTTTGAGAAAGGTTAATCCACCGCACACCGACTCGCCGGATCCTCGGCCGACCAAGCAGGGTAGTCACACGCAGGCGGCAAACGTGAGCCCGCTTGCGGACAGGCCACCGCTGGACAAAGTCGTCGCCCTCAGCGCCACCTATTACCAGGGAGCGACTTTCCCCGTCCGGGTTTTCATGCACACCGGCAAGCTCAAGGCATTCATCCCCACTGAAAACGCCGTCGATCCACGCATCCAGAAAGCGATTAATCCCGACCGCACCATAGGCCCGCGTCTCCAGCACGCCGGCAACAGGCACACTGCCCCCGCCGCCGTCTCCGGACGTGCCGACTTCATCGCCGGTTTCAAGCTCCTCAGCCAGATAAACGCCGGCCTCACGGTTGGCGAAAAACTGACGCAGTCGCCCCCGATAGCGGGAGAGCAAAATGTCCTGCACGTCCACTCCCTCCGGATAGGTGTCCACACTCTCCCAGGCTTGATTAAGCTGGCTCCAGACTAGCACCGTGTCATTAGGCCGAAGTACGCGAATCGTTGGTGCGTTTGCATAGCCGCTGCCTCCCACGTCCACCGAAATTGCTGTGACAACGCCATTCTCAACGGTCGCGCTCAGCTCTGCCGGTGAAACCGTCTCAACGTCTTCTGAATGCGGGAGCACCTGAACCCGGACAGTCCCGTCTCGATAGCCCGAGCCGCCCTCAACAATCGTTATATCGGCCTCGGTCAATGCCCCGGACGGGCCAGAGCCCTTCACCACACGCACCACGGCCGGGCTACCGGTAGGAATGGCCAGCTTATAGCGCGAATCATGAAAGACCGCCTGAGCGCCATCCTCGGCACTGACCGCATCCACATGCTTAAGCACATCGTCGATAGGCCGCGACACCGGCGCATCGGCGCCCAGCAGCGCGAGCTCCCCACTCGCCCCCAGCGAGTAGACCCCTCCGTCGCCAAGAAAGAAGATACTCGCACCGACCGTCGCCAGCGTCCGCCGGGCGAGACAGCCAAACTCATTCGTCAGTGTGTAGACCTGAACGGCATCCAGATTGCCCGTCGTGCCGTAGAGCAGGTGCAGAGAGCGCCGGTAGGCCACTAACAGCCGCCCCTCCTGCCAGGCGTGAAGCCCGACCAGATAGTCAGCACTCCCGTGATTGATGCGAAACTGGTTCGTGACCGGGTCAAACGTCTCCGGATCGAGCACATCCGACGCCGCCACCTGATCGCGCGCATAGGGAACCCACAGCCGGGAGTCAGCCCACACCGACCAGTTCACCTTCGGAAGGGCCTCAAAGCCCCCGGAGAGCGGCCGGCGAGCACTGACAGACACAGACTGATCCGTGAAGTCCGCGACATTCGCCCAAAAGTAAAAAGTGCCGGCATCGACCACGCGGACCTCGTAGGCGTCTCCCTCGACCAGACCGGAACCTTCGGCTGCCGAGAGGATCGTAACGCTTGCCTTGTCCGAAAGCCCATGAGCAGCAACCTCCAACGTGACCTTACCCCCAACACACCCCGCCGTGGCGTCCTCCAGTTCATTGACTGTTCCCGGCTCTGCGGCCACCGGCGTAAAGGCCCCCTCTACGTCACCGTCCCAAACGAGCGCGAGCTTACCACGCCCCCTGTGCAGGTAGACCTTATCGCCCGCCTGGCGGGCCGAGGGGCGGTCGGCAAGAGCAATGGATTCGGAGACGTCAAACGGGACCGTGATCACAGCCTCACTCTCACTCCACAGAAAGGCCTTTGAGGCGGAGAAAAGCATAATGTACTCTGCCCCTTCCCGGGACGGGTCGGAGTAAATACAGGAGGTAAAGATCATGTCGCCGTAAACCTCCGCGATATACGGCCCGCCGTTGTAAATAATATCCCCCGTGGCCGGGGTCGCTGGAGTCCCTGCCACAGAGTAGACAAAGCTATCATCGCCGGTAACGGCGATTTCAAAGTCGCCATTGTACTCCGCCTGATCCGCTCCCGCGATACACACCGTTTGGCCGTCTACGAGCCCGTGAGCGACCGCCGTAACAGTCGCGGTCGAGCCCGAGCGGACAATGCCACTCACCGGCACATCCGGGAGTAGGGTACAGGGTAGGATTACGGGCGGCCGCTCAAGCTGGATCTCTCCGTTGATACGTTTCGCACCAAGCCGCGGTACCCACTCAAGGCTCTCCATTCTGCCATTCTCGGAGCGCGCAACCATCCCCGCCGGCAGGAGTTCAGCCTGCGGCCGCGTCGCCAGCCCGGTAAAGCTTACGTCACCGTCCTGCTTCTGCTCTTTGTTGTATCCGCGAGGCATGGGAAGTTTTGTCGTTAAGGGAAATGTCGGGCATCGGCCCGACCGTTGTGTGTGGTTGCCCGCGCAAGGCGGCGGCCGCCATCTTCAGGTGCCAGTCCATCAAGGATCCATGCGCCCGGGCACAGTCCATGTGGTGGCAGGCTTGCTCGTGCCCGCTTATCTCGGATACGAGCTGGTCCACTAGGGCCCACCTCCCTCGATCCGCTCCATGCGCTTGTCCTGCTCCAGGTCTTTTAGATCCTTCTTACGCTCCCAGTCGGAACGCTCCCGCGCGTAATCGTCGTGCTGAGAGCGGGACCACAGGTCGAGCCCGACAAACTGCATTTGCAGGCCGACGATAGAGGCCTTGATTTCAGCCCGCGCGAGCGAAGCCTCTTTGGAGTCGGCCTTCACCTCTTCCAGTGCCTCCTCGGTGCCGGTTTTCATCGCGGCCATATCCTCGGCCAACTGCTCAACCTGTGCGGAACGAACCGGGCTCTCCTTCAGGAAGTCGAGCACCTGCCCTAAGACAAAGGTGATAATGATGGTGAGGATGAGCGTAGAAAAGGCCGTGGGTTTCATATGCGTTCAGTGCGCGAAGGTGAAGCCCGCCCGAGCATGTCCTTCCCCGGCGGGCGAGAGGGCTAGTCGGAGCTAAGGTTCTTCGCTGTGATCTGCGTCGGGGTGGCGTTACGATTAACCGCATCCTCGACTTCGGTCAGCACGCCTTTGGCACCGCCGATGACGCGCAGCGCCTCACCGCGCCAAGCATAATACTTCTTAACAAGCTCCGGGTTTTCATCCGCGTGGAGATCCATGAAGTTCTGAACGCCATCATCGACTTCTGCGAACGTATCAATGGCCTTATCCTTGATACTCACTTCCTTTTGCGCCTTCGCTACCGTCTTCTTGGTTTTCATCCACGTCGCCACGACACCCCCAATCGTGCCAAGGATAATCGGGATGTAGTTTGCCCCAGGAATAGGGATTGCGCCAGTGGCTTGCCGCGCCGCTTCGGCGGCAGGCGTCAGCTTGTACTCAACGGTGTAATATTCGCGCGTCTTCGGAGTGATGATCGCCGGATTTTCGGCCCGGATCTTTGCCACTGTAGCAGCATCCATTTCATCCAGGAAGATCACGTCCGTCATGTCATAGCCTTGAGCAATAGCAACCTCCTGCACGTCGGCCGGAAGCGCGGAAACGAGAACGCCATCGCCGGACTTGACTTCACCGGTCGGAGTTCGGACTTCATCGTAGACAGCGTTCCTTACGGTATCGCAACCGCCGAAGGACAGGGCGGCAGCAGCCAGCCCGAGAATAAGAATAAGCTTCTTCATGTTGGTGTGTGGTTGGGTGTTAAAGACTAGCGGCCTAGATTTCGGCCTCGGTGAGGGTTATCGGGTGCGTGGAATCGTCGTCGAGGTGGCAGGTCAGCGTGAGAGTATCGTGGTCCCAGTCGGCAGAGAGTGTGTTTGCGGGTGCGTCCTTACCGGCAGGCATGGGACGCGGCGTCTCCCCACCAGCGACGCTGTAAATAAGCTTGGCGGTGCCGTCGGGCTCGATTTGGGCGCGCTCAAAAGTCATGGTTTAAAAGGTCTGGAAGTTGATGATGATGCTCACGTCGCTGAGGTCGGAGACGGCAGCAGCGGAAACGAGAGTCGTCGTATTGGAGCCGTCACTACGGCGTACGTCCAAATCGCTCCCGTTGGGTAAAAGCTGAATGCGGCGCTCGGCAACGTCCTGTGCGGCGGTGATGGCGTAGACGGTCCCATCGACCACGACGGAGGTGACGATGGCATTGGCGGGCATCAGATCCCCAGCCCGCCCCAGGTACATGCCTGACGGCGAGGAAGCATCGACGCCAGTTGCCCGGTAGCTGTCGCTCAGTGTCGGCTCAGTCCAGAAGCCACCGGTGGCAGAGATCAGACCATGGTATCCATTACTACTTAGGTCATTGAGCTGGTAGCCGGCTCGGCCCGCTTGCGAGGCGGAATATACCGAGGCACCAATGCGGCGGATGGAGAAATTGGACACGGTCAACGTGAGCGGCCCCGTCGAAGTTGTAGCAAAACGGAACGCAACCATATTTGAAATGGTCGCTGTGATTGTGCCTTCATAGGTGGCATGACCGTTGCCGGTAAACTCCACAAAGCCCTGATCTAAGCCGCCCGTGGGCTCTGCTATGCCGCCCCATTCTTCATCCATGAAAGCGATACCGGAGCCACTGCCAGCCGTCGAAACCGGATTATACAGGCTGCCCTGAATCGCGCCGGGGATGTCGCAAGCAATATCAAATTCTACGCGCACGCGGTCCCCAGCCGACAGCTTGGTGTTTGTGAGCAGGTAAGCACGGCGGTCGGATGAGCTGGCTACAGTGGCCTCGAAGCCATCCACACCATCTCCCGTAAACGTCGAATAAGGGTGCGTCGTGTCTTGCCATGCCGAAGCGCTATCCAGCAGGTCGAGCCAGCCGCGCAGGTCAGTTGCCGATGCAATCGGCTCCGTGGGCTGATTGCCAAAACGGGCAGCGGCAATCGGGGCAGTAAGACCATAATTGTAAAAAGCGGCAGCGGTCATAAATCCTTGCCACGGCGACGTTGAGGGACCGCGAACACCGAAACGCAACGGCTCGGTCGAATCGCCATAGGTTGTCCCTTCTATGCTCACAGATGGGGAGGGGAGGGCGACCCCGTCAACATAAGCCGTAACAACCTCAGCTCCCGGTGTCTCAAAATTGAGGACCATGCAGATCGAGTGCCAACGGTCTGCGGTGAGAGCGTTAGTCCACCGCCATGTCTTGTAGTTAGAATTCGCCGAATCCTCTTTAGTTCCAAACGCGAGCGTTGACCGGTCGGCTCCCTCGACCCCTAAATGCCAACCGCCTGATGCTGACCCGCCAGCGGATATGATGCTCTCAAGCGTCGTTGACCCATCGTCCACGCACTTGACCCAGGCAAGCACCGTACGGGTGTGCCCCGCAAGTGCAACCCCAGTACCCGTCACCGCCGCTTGAACAACCCCCGTCGATCCATCCAAATACAACGCAGAGCCGAAGGGCTTGGCAGCGAGAACCTCAGCCTCAACCTTACTGTAGACGCCCAGGTTGGCCCGCGAGGCCGCAGCGTCGGTAAGCTCGGCAAGGTTATTTGCCCCGAGCATATCCCCGCCGCCGGGGAGCTCGATCAGTGCCCCGTCTTCGCGGACAAACTTCGAGGGGCTGCTCCAGTTTGGGCTGAGAGTGCGCAGCTTCGAGAGGAAGCGGCCAAGGCCTGTCTTAGATGCCGGCATTAGCGGCTACCTCCAGTATTGAGCAGCTCGACATTCACGACGGTATCAGCAGCTGCGTAGAACTGCGATGCGCGCGCCTCGGCCGCACTGACCATGCGCTGCCCGCCTTCGTAGTAGGGGACGCCAACGTCGGCCGTGGGGACGCCTCCGTCGCCACGATAGCGCACCGGTCCCGGCCCCTCAAAAGTGAAAAGGACATAGTTGATCCGTTCGTCGATCTCGACGCCGACGTCGGCCAGGCTCTGTGCCGTACTCCCGGCCGTGATCTGCTCATAGGAGCGACAGATCATGTTGTGTGGTAGGTTGCTGACGAATTGACTCATTGCTACGTAGGTTAGCGGGCACTCCCGCAGTAAGTGGATTGAGGCCGAGGCATGCTTGCGAATGACACGCTCGGCCGCTGGCGCATCTGCTTCACGACTTTAAGGATCTCGGCATCGAGCGCGTCCTCACCGAGTCGCCGCGAACGCTCGCCGTTGCCGTCCTGCCCATCACTTTCGAGCCAGCCGGCACGGGAGAGTAGGGCGATGGCCTTTCCGAACGCCCGGGGCATTTCTACCTTCGCCCACTTCGCCGGGGTGGTCGTGGGAGACTGCCCGGCCGACGTCGGACTCAGGCACCGGTAAAAGTCAGTGGAAAAGTAAATCTGTTGATCAACCTCGTAGGTTGCACTGTTGTCGTAGTCGGGCCCGCTAAACTTCAGCGGCTCAGGACGGTATCTAACGAAGACCGTCGCTCCTGCCCTGTCCGGTACACGCAGCCCCTCGGGGTAAATATCGGGATCGTATCGGCGCGGGTTCCCGTAGACGCGAGGATCTACCAGGTAAACGCCGAGCGGGTCGCCAAGAGCGTTTTTCCCCTCTGCTTCCCACGAGATCCTCGGCCAGTAGTTTTCGAGCTTGGTCCAGTCTTCGCTGCCGGCGGGGGTCGCCCCAGTTGTCAAGACGGCCGCTTCGTAGAAATTTCCCTCGTAGGTAATAATCGTGCCGGCCGGGTAGGTCTCGCTCTCCTCCCACGGGGCCTTGCCCGTTGCGCGCTCCTCAATCGCCATCAACTCAGGCCAAGGATGCTCGCCGTAGCAGTATTCGTATTGCTCCTGAATAATGGGACCGAGCATGGCCCGGTCGTCGTCATTCAGCTCGGAGGGGGCGATGCCCACCTTCACGGCTACACGGTTGAGCAAATCACTGTAGGCAATGGACCGCATCAGCCGTATGTCTGGGTAGAGCGTTTATTCGACCAACCTGCACCGGTAAAGAGGCCATCGGCCACCCCGGACATACTCACGCGGTCGGTCGGTTTGGCGTAGACCGTCCGGATCTCCGGATTGTCCCGCGCGAGATCCCGGCGAAATTCCTCATGGTCCCACGGGTTGATCTCCTCTTTTCCCCAGTGGTTATTCTCCCGGTTTTCCCGGTCGACCCAATACTGGTAAACGCCCGGCATCGGCCGGACAGATCCAATCTTGAACTTGCGAGTGTGGCGCACAACGGTGCCGCCAAGCTGCGCCAGGAGGCGCTGATCTTCGACTGCCCTTCGGAGGCGTTGAGCCTGCTCCTCGCGAGCAATCTCCAGTATCTCATCGGTGATGTCCACCCCGCAGATCACAACGCGCTCAAGACCCAGAGCCACGCGATCCCCCTGAGAGGTTTGCGTAGCAAGCTCATTCATCCGGCGCTGCCGCCGTTCCTGCGTCGTTTCGGTCTGTACGATGGGAGTCATAAAAATAAGGTGGGCGACCCGGCCACGGGGGTGCGGCAGGGCCGCCCGGTATCATGATTGGCGTATCCGCCGGGAGCCTTACTGGCTCAAGTCTTTGAGATTGTGGTAAAACAGGTGCAGCCAGAGCTTACCCGTGTCGATGTTCACGAGGGACTTCCCGCTCATTGCCCCAACCGTCACGTCGATGGTATCCTCGGCCGTGTAGGTGAAGGGCATCGCGCCGCCGGCACTAGAGCCGTATTTGACGAAGGAGCCGTTGGCGTTAGCCTGAAGGCTGGCGAGCAGGCGATCCGGGTCCACACCGTCGCCGACCTGGATCGTGTTCGTGTTAAAGGCCGCGTCGCTGGCATCCGCAAAGGGAGTCTCCAGCGAGTAGCCGACGCCGAGGACCATATCCCCCGGTTTGGCCTGAAAGGCCGCGATAACCTGCGCGGTATTGGCGGTTTCCTCGGTCAGGTCTTCGGCCGTGATAAAGGTCGAGAGGATCTTGACGGAGGACTCAGCCAGCGCGCGGGCGATAATGCGAGACATGTCGTACATGGTTTCTCTTTCGTTATTCGTTAGGTTGGTGATCGGCCCGCAGGATCAGGAGGGCTTGATAACGCCGCCGGTCTTCGGGGTGACACAGTGCGCCACACACCACTCGACGATGCCGGCCTTACCGCCGCCGTCATTGGGCAGCGGCTCATGGACCGGTCCCCAGCCCTGGCGAAGTTTGCAGGCCTTGGTGTCGAGGATGTAGAGGCGGCGCGTGCTCGCGACCGAGGGCTTCGTGTCCTTGTCGAAGTCGCGGTCCCAGCCGAGGTTACGGCTCTTGCGGAGCTCGACCGTGCCACTGTCGCATTCGAGCAGATCAACCACGCTGGTCAGGATGCGATCCTTCACGCCCTGATTGACCTGGCGAAGCTGAGTCGTACTGGCCTTATCCGGCGAGTAGACACTCCACGAGGAGATCTTGCGCTTCATCTTGATGCCGGCGAGGCCGAGGAACTTCCCACTGGTGCCCGTGGAAAGGTAGATGGCATCGACGAGATCCTGAATAGTCTCCTCGACAATGTCCCCCCAGGCGGTGGTTTTAACGGCGTCCGACTCCGGCCGATATTTCTCAGGCACAGGCAGGTCGGCCTGTGCGGCGGTCGAGAACCACGAGCCAAGGCCGCGCGTCTCCGAGCCGTCGGCCCCTTCCGCGCGACTGTCCGTGTCGTCGCAGCACACGCGGTCGGCGGTCGTCTTGAGGGCCTTGAGTGCCTTCATGACCTCGCGCGCCATGAGTTTCTTGTGGCCCACCCCGGCCCGGTCGGTCAGATTTTCGGCTTTCTTACCGACGCCGACCGTCTCCTGAAACCAGTGAGGCCGGGTCTTGACGAGGTTATAGTCGTCGCTCTGCCCGGTGATGGGCTTGGCGGGCGAGCCGTCCTTTTTACCGCGACCGGAGACGTGGCCCGGAAGATCCGCCGGCCAGGAGACGTCATCGCCATTAGTGATCTGGTCGCCCTTGGGAACAAGGGAGAGATACGGAGTCTCCTCCGCATCGACGAAAAACAGGGCGTCGGAAATGTCTTTGCGCGCCCCGGTGATATTCGGCTGTATAAGTTTAGGCATATTACATAAAGAGTTGTCAGGGGTGGCGCTAAAGTCGCTCTGCCAGCAACGCTTCGGCCTCCTCCAAAGATCCTCCCTTTTCCATTGCAGACTGCACAGACCGGCGAGGAGCCGGCCGTGGCTTCGACCCGCGCACGATGGGGAGCGGTTTGCGCACCTTCGGCTTGGTGGACACACTCAGGTCCGGACGGCCGCCTTTCCCCTTCGGGTTGGCCTTGCCCTGCGCCGCCTGCTCGATCCACTTGTCGAGCTGCTCGACCGCCTTCGGCCCGAAAAGCTCGATCAACTTACCGCCGACGGCCTGCCGTACCAGCGCCCCCCGGTGGGCGGGGTACCGCTTCACCTCGGGCAGCTTGCCGTAGAGCATATTCACGTCCTTCGCGAGCCAGTGCCCCTCCTTATCAAGCTGAGGGAAGGCCTGCCGGGTCTGCCCCTCAAACTTTTGCTCGGCCGCGATGTATTCACGCCGGCGCGGGATGTTGCGCAGGAGATCCTTTTGAACCAAAGCCTTCAGCTCCGGGATCTGCTCATCGGTGTAGGTGGTCGGCTGGTCGGCTCCGGGGTGCGTGTACTCGCCGCCCTCGGGGTGTCGCTCCAGCCATACCTGAAGGCGAAAGATGTCCTCCTCGTAAGCGTCGATGTCCTCGACGGCCGAGAGCGGATTCTGCGCAGTCGGTGCCGGCACGATCCGCTTCGCGCGGACCTCATCCAGCTCGGCCTGCACGGCCTTCAGCGATTTGTTGGCGGTGGCCACTTGCTCCTCGGCCTCAGCGACCTTGGACTGTGCCTCGCGGCTGCGCTTGCGGTGGTCGGAGATTTCTTTCTTCGCCCACTTCGGGAGGTTCTTGAAGTCCGACTTCTCGGGGTCTTCGTCCTCCCCCTCCTCGGCCTCCTCGCGAGCCCCCAGGTAAGGGTCGAGCATGTCCTCAACGGCTGCACGATCCTCGTCGGAAAGCTCATCCAGTGCCTTTTTCTGTGCATCGGTCAGCGCCAGCACGTCGTCCTCGGCGCGGTCTGCCAACTCGGCCATGATGTCGCGGACAGCCTGCTGGCCCTCCGCGCTCATTGCCTCAAAGGCTTCCCGCTGCTCCTCGGCGACCGGGAGCGCATCGTCTTGTGCGTCTGTCTGTTTGGGTTGATCCTCGGAGGAGGCCGCTTCTTCGCCGGTCGGCGCTCCTTCGTCCTCCTCTGAGAGTTCGGTGTTTTCTGCGAGTCTGCGGGCAATCATATCCTCTGCCTGCTCTGAGGTCGGAGTCACGGATACCTCCTCGGCCGGTTCGTCTTGCGACGGGGGAACGGCGGCCCCTCCGCCCGCGCCTTCCTCATTGGCCGGCGCGCGCAATACTCCGCGTAAGATCTGGAACAGATATTTTGACATAAGGTTTATCCTCCTCAGGGTGGCGACGCTTTGTTTACAGACCGGCGTCGTTGCGGCCGAAGTTGTTGCCACCTTTGCCGCTCCTACGCGCGCGCGGCAACCCTGCCCACGCAGACCCAACCCAAGCCCACACAACTTCGCACGAAGCCACAAAAAAGGGACGCCATTAGACGCCCCTTAGGTGTTCTACTAATTGCTTCCAAATTAGTATTTCGCGTGTTAGCTACCGGATGCGCGGCCCCCGGTGAGTCGTGTCAGGAGGAACTCCCGTCAACGGCCTCACCCCCTTCCTTCTTTTCGGCCCGTCGCTTGGCACGCAGGAACTCGGCCTTTGCCTCGGCGAGCAGCTTGACAAAGAGCCGCTCGGCATCGAGCGCCGTTGCCCATGCGACCTGATTCCGGACCATCTCCTCGGCATCAACCCCTTGGTAGGCCCGCGCGGTGATGCTGAGATCCACGGCGAGCGACCGCAGGAATGCCCGGCAGGCTTTCAGGCCCGGATCTTCTTCACTCAGGCCCTTGAGGAGTTGCTTCACATCCTCCCGCGCAGCCGGGAGCAGCCCGTCATAAATCCCTTGGTAGTTGAGGAGGTCGTCAATTTCCTTCTTGGCATCATCGAGCTGACCCCAGATCTCCAGTCGCTCACCCTCAAGCCGAGCCCACTCCTTTTGATAGGCGGCCCGGCGAACGATTTCAAGTCGAAGCCAGATAGCCAGGCCGCCTGATAAGCCAACGAGGGAGAGTAATCCAAACATTGATATTTCCATGATCATTTTTCTTTCGTTGAGATTGATTAACCGTTGAGCAGGTTAGGGGAGCCGAGCCGGCCGGTATTCGCATTCACCCGCCGCTGCTCATCCATAAAGGTCAGATGCTTGAGGTGATTCTCCCACAGCATCGCGACGGCCGGGTCCGCCTGGAGCCTTTGCTGGATAACCGGCGACGCCTGCTGAATTTTTTTCATGTAACCCGCGGCCACCTGGAAGTTGCGCCCCCCTTCAGCCTTGAGCGGTTCCTGTCCGGACATGATCGTGGCGACGTCGGCCTGCGTCTGCTTGATCTCGTCGAGCGTGGCCTCCTGCGGACTCCCGATGAGGTAGTCGGCCCACGAGGGATCGAGCCCGTTCATGAGCAGCTCGATCATTTTGTTGTTGGGGATGATGTTGCCGTGGTCGAGCGACTTGACCTTTATCAGCATTTCAAACTTCTGCTTCTGAAACTCCGAATCGAGTTCCCGCGCGTCGAAGACGATCCCGAAGTCAAACTTGCCCTGAATCTCCTCTCGGGTAACAGGGAAGTTCTTCATCTTGTAGCCAGTCACCCGGCCGACCGTCTCCGGCTGCATATATTGCTGCATCAGCTCGAAGATCTGCGAGAGGACTTCCTCCTCCTCGGACAGGTAATCGCCGGCAAGCTCGCCCTGGTGAAGCTGCACCAGCGGGGCCGGTACGTCCTCATCAAAGGATCCAAGCAAGCGGCCGACGTCCGTCCGGACCTGTCGCTGAAGATCCCGACCAGCTCCGAAGTTGCTCCGGGGCGGAGTCATAAACTCCGTAGTTCCGCGAACACTTTCCCCTACGGCCGCGTGTGGTCCAAGTTCCAAAGGCGCGTCCATATCGCGCGCGTGTCGTTTGACCGGCGGCAAAATGGAAATGCCGATTGCGTCGATGGCGTAATCGCGGCTGGACTTGATTTCGTTCTGGTAGGTGTAGATCAGCCCGGCGATACCGACACTCGACATAAGCTCATCCTCCTCCACCGTAAAGGTGTGAGCCACCAGCGGGTACTTCCCGTGCTTGTGACCAGAAAGGCCGTGCCATCCGTAGAGGCCATCCTCGGGTTTGTCGCCTTCCTCAAGGTGCAGGCAGATCACGGTCTTGAAGATGCCGGGGATTCCGGCCTTGTCGGTTGCCCGGTAGTAGACGACGAAGACCTCATGCAGCCCTTTATTGGACTCCTCCTCAGACTCCCAACTGCCGCCCCCATTGCGCCACCTTGCGGAGTCCCGCCGCGCACGCCGGTAGCGGTCGAGGGAGGTTTTACCTTCGGCCTTTTCCTTCACGGCCTCGACGAAATCACTATCCCAGCCCTCAGCGTCCACCAGCGCGTCAAGGTCGGCCGCTGTGTACTGCTCGCGCACTGCAAACCAGCGCGCGCGCTGGATGTCTGTCGTATTCTCCGGGAAGAAAATATCCGTAAAGGGCTTCAGGGCCCGCCGACGGGGCTGATTCCTGAACCAGTAGGGCGCGGGCAACTCAGTCGCGCCCGTCGTGCGAAGATCCACCATCGCCTTTCTCAGAATCTTGGTATCGGTTTTCGGATACAGGAGCTTGAGGCCGGACAGGAACTCGTCGGCCCGCTCTTCGTCCATCACGATGTCTAGCAAGTTCTTTAACTCGTCGGAGGCATTCTCAAGTTCCAGCCTCATTTTATCGCCTTTGGGTAAAGCCGACGCGATTTGATCGAGCTTACCCGGAAGCATCACCACGGGAGTCCCCTTAAACGTGCCCATAATCTTGTCGAGCCCGAAGGCCCCCGCCAGATCGTCGAGACTCACCTGCACCATTTCGAGCTGTTGCTCGCGCTCCCACTCAACCAGCGTGAAGCTCAGGCCGTACATATTACGCCACCGGCGGGCCAGACGCCGCTGGCGCTCTCCCTCCGGTCGCATCTTTTTCATCACCATCCAGCGCAGGAGGACAGTTGCGACCTTTGCCTGCCTGACGTCCATCCCCTCGATGCCGTCGAGCCTCCACCGGCCAGCCCGGAAAGCCCGGTCCTCGATGCGGTCGGCCTCACGGATCTTTTCATCAACGAGCCGGATCCGGGTATCGCTGGCACCCTCCCACGGGAACGGCGCGTCGTCGTCCTCGCTTTGGCGATGCTTGAGGCCGTCGTCGCTCTGGCCGGCCCATTGACACCAGGTCGTGTCCTCAGCCTGAACCGCACGCTTGTGCCAGCACTCGCCGGCGCTGATGCTGTCGCTCAGCTCATCCCGGATCGCCACTAGGTGAGGCCGGTCCAGGTCGGCCTGTTCGAGCTGCTTCCAGCTCTCATCGTATTCAGTCAGTTCCATTGCTGTTGTCTCCAATTTTCAGTTGTTCCTTGATGGCCGAGACTCGGTAGAAAGCCCGACCTCCCGGTTTAAAATGTTCGCCCTTGATCACATCGGCCTCGATCAGCTCCCGCACGGCCTGCCGGGATATGCCCATCCGGCCGAGCCAGTCCGTAAGCTCCCCACGCCGAATAAAAGGGGTAGCGGGTTCTCGCACTTCGTTCACTTGCGACCTTTCCTTTTTAATTTTTCAGCCTTGGTTGTAGCGGCCGAGCGACCAGCCCCTCCTGCACGAGAGCCGTAACCGCCCCCCCGGTATCGACCCCGCGAAACAGGCTCGCGGTAGCAGATGCCCGGATCCGTCAGGATGTATCGAAGGATGTCGATAGGGTCTTTAGTGGCCTCTTTGTTGCCCCCTTCGCCGGTCCACGTCTTCAAGGCGAAGCGGATATTCTCACACTCCTCACAGATAAAAAGCTTCGGCCCGTCCTCCGGTTTCTGCCAACCCTCCTCGAATGAGAGCGCATCATTGATCAGGTCTACGCCTTCGTCGATCTGGCCCCCCGGCGTCGGCTCGAAGAACAGGTTCACATCCCCGGCCGTCTCAAGCAGCGTGGTATTCTCGCCGGAGGTATAGCTCGGGGCATTGGCAAAACGGCTATCCATCGTGCGGCCGCGAATGTGGACGGCAGCTCCGTTGGTGTCCTTCCACTCCTCGATCCGCTTTGAGCTTTTCAGATCATCCCAACCTTCGATACGGGCAATTTCGTTCTTGTAGTCAAGCAGCCCGAAGCCGAAGCCCTTCGCCCCCTCGCCGGGGACTCCGCCGTGGTCGTGGCCTTTTTCCTTGCCCAGCTCAGCCCACGGCCCCGGAAAGCCAATACCGGGGATGTGATACCGCTTACACGGCCACTCACGCCAGACCCAGCGACGGTCCCAGGGATCCACCAGCACCCAGCCCATAAACCAGTTCTTTGACCCTGCCGGGTCCACGATCATGTAGTGCGTACCCTCCACCGGCAGGCCATCGAGGGCGAACAAATGAGCGCCCTGTTCCAGCGGTTTGTCAACGTAGCGAGGGAAGCGAGCCATCTTCTGCCGAAAGGGCCAACCGTAGTAACGCACCTTTTGCTCTCGATCTGTCGCCGACTTCCACTGCTCGCGCAGGCCTTTATAATTACCAAACGCATTGAAGCGGCTAGGGAAGTACACCACGGCCTCACCCTCCTGCCCGGAGGCCTGCACCAACGGCCCTTCCTTCGGGGCCGGCACATCATCGGCGTAGATGGTCAGGATGTCCGTCGCCCCTTCAATGGTCTGACCGACGACTTCGTCCGTTCCCTTAATCGGGGTGTAGGCCTGGATCCCGACCGCATCGCGCGTGGCCAACCGGCCCTTCAGGGTAGTCTTCAGGGCCAGCGGCATGTTTTCGTCGGCGGCGTAGCCAATGCACGGCCGCTTGCGAGGGTCGCCCAGCTCCGACCCTTCGACCGAGGTTTCCTTGGCCTCAAATTGCTCGTAGGTCTTAAAGGTCTGGATCGCTTCTCCCGGGTACACCAGTCGGTTATCGGAGAACCCGTTCTTCACTGTGTACGAGATGTAGGCTCCCGTCTTTGTGTCCTTCATCGACGACCCCCATTCAGGGGGCAAGTACCGCTTCACGACGCGCTGGTGCCAGTCCACGCTCATGTCGATATTTTCGTGAAATGTCCACAAGTCGGCCTTCGGGTAGGTGAGTCCGCAGCGAACCTGCCGCTTGCAGATGTATTCGGTCTTACCCGAGCGATTGCCGCCCATCAGCAGGATGAAAATGAACTTCTGCGCCAGAAACTCCAGCAACCGCGCGCACTTGCGCCACCGCTCCGGGATACTCAAATCAGCTCGAAACTGATCGACGGTGATGAAGCCGACCAGCGCGTCCACCAGTTTCCACAGCGGGGGCTCCCACCCGTAGAGGTAGGGGTTTCTGATCGCCCGCTCAACCGCCGCGTTACGCTCCTGCATCAGCCGGTTGTGCCGGGCAAGGCCTTCCTCACTGAAGGCCCCACCCGGGCATATCATCGCTCGGATTTGCTCCTTTGTCGGTGCCGGCAGGATCGGGTAGTCCTCCTCCACCGGAAGCACGATCCGCGCATGCTCTGGAATCTCCAGTTCCATCAACCTTCGGACTCCTCCTGATCGGATAGCTCGATGAAGTCGCCAAGCGGCCCGAACTGGTAGCTATCATTCCTACACCCGGCCGCGCATTTGTGCCCGCCGCCGCCAAATTGCTTAGCCAGCTCACCCACATCCACGTCCTCATCCGAAACCCGCGACCGGAAAGAGTAGCTTTCGGCACCGTCCACCGCGAAGCGATACATCATCGCAATGTCCGCATCGGGATACTTTTCAAGGATCGCTTCTCCGACCGCGTTGATCATTTCAACCGAGGAGCACTCGACTGCGTACACAATCGCCTCAGGCTTGGTCAGCTTCAGCCGCCCGCGCACCGCCTTTTCAGCCTGTTGTCCTGCCAGCCAGCGAAGATGCCCGAGGAAAAATGAGCCGACCCGGCCAGCCTCACTGCGTGAAGATGCCATCGCGAACTCCCAGACGCTGAATTTACGATCCCAGATCTTCACGTACTCGGCCAGCGCTCGCTGCTCCTCGGTCCACTGCCACAGGTCGTAGGCCTGCGCACATTCGATAACCCACGGCAGCGGCTCGCCCGGATGAAAGTGCCTCCAGGCCACCCCGCATCCTGACAGGTCGTCCCCGTAGACCCCGAATCGCTCGATGTCCTCTTTGCGGGTAACATGGTGATCGAGCACCAGCACTTGGCCGACCACCTGGTCGAGCTGCTCCAAAAAGGGAAGAGAAGGGCAAATGTCGATGTAGATGACGCTCGCCTCCGGCCCCGTCGGCAGCGTGTCGAGATCGGGTTCAGTTTCGTGATACTGAATCGGCCGATACTCGGCCGTGTCGCGCAGCTTGAGCCAGGCCGCAAACGCGCCCGCGAAGCCGTCAAGATCGTCATGGTAGAGAACTACAGTGTTTTTCATGGTATTATTTTGCGGTTGATAGAAAATTTCGGGGGTCGAAGTTCGGCTCGTCGCCGTATTGCCAGCTCGCGCCCACGTCGAAGAACAGGCGCAAGACCGGCTCCTCGCCGTCCCCGTCGCGCTGGCCGAGCACAAGAAAGATCGCATCTTCCTTCTTCATCAGATTTTCCATTTCGACGCGCTTCTCGGCCTCCTGCCCCGCCGTGTGGTCGGGCATGGCCTCTAGCCTTGCCAGATCCATTTCCTTCAGGCGGTTTCGCCACACCGCGACGATGTTGTCCGGGAGGTTCGTCAGGTGGACCGAGCCGTTGACGTCGTGCTTTCTCGGCCAATGCTTTTCCTCCGGACGCTTCTCGGTCGATTTTTTACAGTGGGCGACGATGTGGACGTGCGCCCCGTAGTCTTTGGCAAAGGCCGTGATTTTATTCATGGCCTGCTTCTGTCCCTCGTGGTCGTCCTCCTGCACGTCGAGCTTCATCAGCGAGTCGATGATGAATACCCGCACCCCGTACCGCCGCACACAGTAGGCGAACGTCGCCAGCACATCGTCCACCTTCACCTCACCGACGCGGTCATAGATGAAAAAGTGATCATTGAGCCACGAGATTCCCTCGCGCCACAGGGCAGGGGAGAACTCGCCCTGCACCTCTGGCTTTGATCGACCCATCACCATGCGCAGGGCATTTTTGAGTGTCTTCTTCGCCGGCATTTCCAGCGAAGCGATAGCCACCCGTTCCCCAAATGCCGCCGCCTGATGGACTGCGCAAAAGGTCTGGCATACCGTTTTCCCGTGCTTCGAGTAGCCGGTCCACAGCGTCGTCTCTCCCCACCGAAACCGGAAAGGAAAGTGGTCTCCCTTCCATGGCACCGGCAGCCCGGGGAGCTCATCATTGGGTGGGTAAAATTCCTCATAGATCGCTTTCTCGAAATCACGGGCTCGCTTCAGATCCTCCGGGTCGAAGGCCTCGGCCGCGTCCACCAGTGGCCCGAGCGGCTCAGTGTTCAGGGCCGCGTCGTTTGCATCCTTGATGCCCGACGGCCACCGCAGGGCTCGGCAGCGTTCTTTGCCGATTCGAGCGAGCAGGGCGGCCTCGGCCACCCGCCCGGCTTCATCCCCGTCCATGGCCAGCACGATGTCCTGCCACGGCTCCAGCCATTCCCAGTCGTTTTCTACCCAGGCATTACCCTTATTGTCACCCTTCGCCCCGAAGGGCACCGACACGGCATTGATGCCTTCAGTGATGAAGGTGAGCGCGTCAATTTCTCCCTCGCAGATGACAAGCGTTTTCTTAGCCGGGTCGCAGGCGTGCATCCCGAGCAGGTGATACTCGGCCGCCTTATTGGACCGCACCAGCTTCTTGCCGTCCGGCCGCTCAACCCCGAGATACTTTGCCATCAGCAGTTCCTCGCCGTCGGCCGAGTAGGCCGGAAAGGCTATGGCCGACACCTTCTTCTTCGCCTCGGCAAACCAGACCGGGCTCTCGCCAACCTTCCACGCCTTCAGCGCATCGGGAGAGATAAAGCGTTCCTCGGTCAAATACTTCCACGCGACCGAGCCTTCACGCAGCGGGTTCCAGTCACAGGCCACCTTGACCGCCTCGCGCGCGACCTTGTGGTGCGCGGGGATCCCAGCCACATGCCGGGGGATAACATCTTCCCGCAGCACCCCGATTCGGCCGAGCCAGTCTTTGCAGTCCACAAAGGCCTTCCGGAAATCGACAATGCCCTTGTGCTGCATGTACAGGTCGATAGGCGTCCCCGGCTTGAGGTCCGAGGCCGGGTTATTGTCGATGTAGGTTCCCGCCCGGGAGCCCTCCAGGCAGATACTCATCGAGTCACCCCTGTCTCCCTGTACGTTACCGACACACCACTCCTTCCCGCGCAGGATTCCCTGCGGGAAGAACGTCTCACAAAACGCCCGCATATTTACCGCCATCAGGCGGTTGACTTCAGCCGCATCAATCACGCCGCCACCTCCCCAGCAGGCCTACTAGAATCCACTGCCGGTGCTTGACGAAAGGTCTTTATTGGTGAACATAAGTTCATGTGTGCTTTATTATTCAAATCCTCAATTCCGCCGGAAAGCCGGTCGGTTGGTGCCGACTGGACCGAGTGCCTACTTATACCGGCATCTACGGCGGGAGCCGCTGGGTTGCCGCCGTAACGACAACCCAGGACCACGTTTACGCTCGAAGATTCACGGACTACCGCGAAGCTGCCGCATTCATGGCCGAGCATAGCCTTTCCGGCCACATTCAGCCCGTCTCCAACTCCGGATATTTCTTGGAGTAGGTTCACTCCACACCCTCCACGTAGGCTTTCAGTTCCTCCGGATCGTACACCGGAATCACCTGAAAGCTTTCCGGATCCAGCTCGCCGACAGCATGATCGGTGTGGGGCCAGTCCGGCAGATCGTGGACGAGCCGCGAATGCAGCTCTACGGTCCCCGAGTAGAACTCCCGGGCCGCACTTTTGCGCGCGAAGCGTGCGGCCTCGCCCCCCCCCAATGTGAACCGGGGTTTTCGGCCCACTGTTATCCCATCGGCGTCAGCCTGCGCGAGGGGCTTACCGACCTCGTGAGAGAATACGACATAGCCCTTCAGCTTCGGCTTAGCCAGCCGCCGGGGGGCTTCTTTTTTTTGATTATTTTTCATGATACCTCCTTGAGTTGTTGTTCAAGTTCATGGATGCGCCGAGCGTCGGCCTGGGCGCGGGCACACTGAATCAGGCAGAGTTGTTTCGCCTCACGGTACTGCCGCTCACAAATCTCCAACCGCTCCCGCAGGGACGCATTCTCCCGGCTCAATCGCTCTACGGTATACTTACCCATAGCCTTAGAGCCCAAACCCTTCCCGCATATTTAAGCCCGGCTCAGCCGCGCTCAGGGGGGTGTCTTTTTTGAGGTTTTTTCGGATGGTTGCCACGTCCTCATCGAAGTTGTTCAGGAGCGTAGAGAGCGACGAACGGGTCCAGTAAAACTGCCCAACCGGGGGGGTGTCTTTTTTTGCATACCACGCTTCGACCAACTCGACTTCTTCCTGCGTGACGACGTGGGGATGGTCCGGCCTGCTCTTGGCGAGTTTTTTCCAGGCGCGGTCTACCGCATCCGGCCATGTGGCCGGTTGGTGTCCAAAGACGGCCTTGAGTCGTACCTGAAAAGGGGATTGCCCCTTTGCATGTCTCCCCGCGCTACCACGCGCGGATATAGGCTTATCCTTACTCACCTCATCACACCTCACCTCATCACACCTCACCTCATCACACGCGAGATCGTCGGGCGGGGGCTCTGCGGTCGCTTGGCGGTCGCCCTTGGCGGGGGTGGGTCGGTCGCTTGGCGGTCGCCCTTCGGTCGCGTCTTCATCGCCCTCGCCGTCGTCGGCGTTTGGGTCTTCCTGAAGCCCATAGGGGGTGACGATGAGGCCTTTGCGCTTGTTGCCATTCGTCCAGCGTTGGATGAGCTGCCGGTTGTACTGATCCCACTGGTGAACGCGGACCTCTTGGTCGATGACTTCAATCCACTTGAGCTCTTTCATTGTTTCGTGAAGCTCAACGGGATCCTCGGCGTAGTCGCAGATGGCCGCGAATATCTCCGGCGGGGTGTTTTTGAAATGCCATGCCTGCCGGGCTTCGCAGTGAGCCCACAGGTTTAGAAGGGCAAGCACCCCCTCAGCCCCGAGTTTTCGCCGGAGGATCCGCGTTTTGTAGTGATTGAGAAAGTCTGATCGTATTACCATGATTACCAATGTCCTTTCCGGCGGGGGCAGCGGCCCCGGTGATTCCAGACGCCGCTGGTCGGCCCCTTGACGGCCATGAGCTTCATTCCCGGTACAAAATTGCGGTTGTCGCGCACGCGCACGGTATGCGGATGGGGATCCCCATCGAGGCGGGCCTGGAGGCATCGCGGGTTGCGCGGGTAGACCTTGGTCACGATCAGCTCGGTTAGTGTCTCCTCGGCCATCAAAACATGAGTAGAGAGCCACTGCCGTCGGGCTTCTTTGACGGGTTCGTTATGCGAAGCGGTTGCCTCTGCCGGATCCTCGGCGGTTGGGGCCGGGGAGGGCTCCCCAATCTTCAGGGCCTCTTGCAGGGCTTCAACTCCTGCCGTCGTGTAGACGATGTGACTGTGCTCTAGGTGCCAGTGGGCCGGCGATTTCAGCGTTTCATTGTCCCGCAATGCTTTCAGTTGTGACCGCGGTAGCCCGAGACGTTCGGCCAGCACGACCTCTTTAACGGTGCTCATAAGACCTCCTTTTGATTAAAAATTTTCCGGGGGTGGGATGCATAAGGGCTCGTGGGGCCCCCCGCGCTTTTACAGACCCCCTCCCCCCCCTCTGGGCGGACTCCAGTGCCTTCTCGTGGATCCCCATGCCTTGGGTTACCACTCGCAGTTGACGGGCATCACGAACCCGTCTCCGGACCTCCGGGAATGCCTCTCTGCGCACACAAAAGCGCACACGGATATGCGAGGTGGCTTGTTTGCAGGGGTTGCGGGGTGTTTCGCAACTGCGTACTGACCAGTTGTGTGTCATTCTGAGCCCTCCTGCGCCTGGTCGGGAGCGGTTGGGGTGGGAGTGGGGTCCGGCTGTGCCGGGAGCTCCACAAAGTCGCCTGTCGGCCCGGGAAGCCCCTCTTTTGTCCCGCGCGCTGTGCCCGCCAAACCCGTTTTTTCGGGGGGTGGCGAGTCAAGGGTCTCGGCGTCGATGACGGGCCCGGCCCCGAGGTATCCGTCCTGCTCCAGTGCCTTGCGCACATCGACGACGGACACCTCACCGGCATGCTCGACGCGCTGAGTGGCACCGCCTGAGAGCAGTTCCGACTTCTCGGTCAGGATCCCGGTCACGGTCGCGGCCCGCTGAGCATCGCTCCAGTTCTCGACGGCGAGCCGTCCCTCCTGCGCGGCCTCGATCACAGCCTCGGCGCCGAGCCGTGCCCCGAGCTGTGCCAGTCCAGCCAGTCTTTCTTTTTCCGGTTCGATGAGACCCCGCTCGGCGGCTGCTTTATGGACCGCCTTGATGGTGTAAAAGTGGCTCCCAGTCGCCCGCCGGATCGCCGTGAAGCTCCTGCCCTCGGCGAGCATGGTGATAATCTGCTCGAATGTCCTCGGCTCCTGCCGTTCCAGCCGCTCGGCTGTGTAGTTACCGGGCTCTTTTCGCGCAAAAAAAGACTCGCCCCCCTGCTCAAGGGATAACAGGTCCGGCTGCGTGGGCGGTCGATGGGGTGGGGGGTTCATCGCAAAAAAAATCACGCCCCCACGGACGCCGGTGTGTTGACGGGTGACACGGTGTGCCGGGCCTCCCAGGCTTCGACGCGCCCCTTGTGCAGCCTCAGCTCCCCGCCTTCGAGGAGCAGGTACTCGCCAAAGCGTCCTTGCTCGCGGGTCCACCGCGAAACGGTCCGCTGGCTCACCCCGAACCGCTCGGCGACGTCCCTCGCCGGGATCCACCGCTGCGTCAGCCTTCCTGGAGATCGTTTAGCCATGACTACAGGGCGACTGCCTCCCGCTCGTTTGCTCTCAGGGCTTCGCACCGCTGGTCAGCCTTCATCGCCACTGCTCGGTGCCGGATCATCGCCGGGAGGTTGCCCTCCTGCGCGGCCTCATCGGCCAGTTGCCACCGGCGCTGACTCACTTGCTGGTAAAAACGCGCCCGCTCGGGGCTCGGCTCTGCGGTATTCATGGTGCGTCCTGTCGTTCGTGGTTAAAGTTGGCCCGGCGGGTTAGAGCTCGCTTGTGCGCTCAGCCCGCCGGGTTTGCTTGGTTTCGCCTGCCAAAAAGTGGAGGCACTGGTCGGATTCGAACCGACGCCCTTCGGATAATGAGTCCGACGCGCTGACCTCTGCGCCACAGTGCTCGAAAGGCGAGGTAACCGGCTGCACATCGCTCGGCATCGCCACTCTCTCTTGACCGCCGCCAGGACCCATCGTCCAGCCAGTCCCCTTGAAATGGATTAAGTTGCCCGAGGCCCGCAGCGCCTCCAGTCGGGCACGGCTACGCCGACGCCTCAGCGCCAGCACGCGCACGACCGGTTCCAGCAAAAAGAACGCCCCGTTCGCCGCTGCCGCCAGGACGGCCGCCACGCACACCGCCTGCGCGATCCACCCCAGGGCGATCATTGCGCCTCGCCTCCGGGCTTAAAGGTGCCCGCCGGCTCAGCCGCCCGCAGATGTTCCCGCGTCTCCCGCAGCTCCTCGGCCACGATGGCGGGGTCACGCTCGGTCAGCCGCGTGATCTGCTCGCGCCAGTACAGGGCTGCTGCCCGCTCGTCTGGGGTCCGTGCGAGCCGCACAGAGACATCGGCCTGCCGCCGAAACCCCTTACCCAGCTTCTTGACGTGAAAAGTGTTCATGCCCCCACCACAACCCGCTTTTTAATGTCCCGTCAACTTAAATTTATACAAACATCGTATAATTTTAAGTTGACTCACCCTCATCCCCGCCTGTATCCCTGCCAAATCATGATTGACGAAAACACTCCCTCACCATCCCCGGCGCCCGCGCCGGAGGATCTAACCACCCTCGGGCAGAACTTCCCGCAACTGGCCGACATTGATCGTAAAGCCGTCGCCGGATACAATGTTGCGTGGCCAGTCAACAACCCGCACCGCAAGGGCATCAGCTCCTATCAGTTTTACCGCTTCGCCTACGGTTTTCTCTGCGCAGAGGTGCATCGGTGCCACAAGGACGAACGCGCCGAAGGGCAAAAGGCTGAGTGCCGACGCTCGCTCACCCGACCCGACATCACCGCCGCCGTCTCCCAACTCCGGAGATCCGAGCGCGGCCAGCGTGCCTTATCAAACTTCAAGGCCCTCATCCTCGACGGTGGGCTCGGGCTCGACCACGAGAACACCCGAGCCCTGGTAACGCTTGCCCGCGCCCTCCAAACCGGGAACGGCAGCTTTATCCTGGACACGATCAATACCCCCAATCCCGCCAAAGAATGAGCACTGAGCGCATCCTCACCGTGCAGACGGTTCACACCCGTGTCCGCACCCTCCCTGTTCCCGTCGCTCAGCGCATCGAGACGACGAAGACCCGCCGCGAGGAGGCTTCGCCTTACGAGCGTCGCGTCCACCCGCAGCCCCTCCTCGATGGCGCGCAGGCTGCCCGCCTCGGCCTCCCCCGGGCCGCAAACCCTTACGTCCTCCCGCTTCAGAGACGCGACTGGTTCACCGGCTTCGACCACACCCGCCGGGAAATGGCTCGCGCCTGAACACCTCTCCACCACCACGACCACCCAAACGAAAGATCCAACCATGAATCACGAATCCGAAAACGACCCGGTTTCCGCCTCCCACGCCGAAAAGCTGAAGGCCGAAATCGCCAACCTTACCCGCCACTTCACCCCGCGCACCCCCGTGCGTGAGTTCGATGGCGAGCCGCTCCCCTGGGATCAGTACCAGAGCATCCGACGAGCTGAAACCGGCTATATCTCTGCCGCTGACCTACCCGGCGAGGAGTCCGCCCACCGACTGGATATCAACCTCATCAGCTACCGGAAAAACGGACGCTCCCATTACGCCGTTGGCCTTGCTCTGCGCACACCGGTATCCGGACCCTCTAGCAGCCTCCAGATCATCGAAATGGAGAACCCGACCCCCGAGGCCGTCCAGAAGGCCTTCGAGAAAGCACTCCGGAAAATGGAACAGCCGCCCTTCACCTTCCACGGCATCCAGGCCGCCGAGTTTACGAAGTTCTACGACGCCGTCCAGTACACCCGAGCCATCGAGGGCGAGCTGAAGACCCTCCACGGCATCCTCCTCTCCGACAACCTCTAAGGCTCAACCGGCCCGCCGCCACCCCACGGCGAGCCCATTGAACCTTAACTACCAACCCAAAACCAACAATGAGTGAAATGCCCGAAAACTTACGCCAGGCCCTTGAGGCCTTGGCTGATGGCACCTGCCGGACGCCATCCTCCGCAGCCCCTAAGTACAAGGTGCCCGCCGGCGAGCTGGCCGCCACCCTGCACGCTGCCGGCACCAATGCCGCCCACCCTGAGCGCGACAAGATCCGCGCCTACCTCGCCCGCCTGGATACAGCCGATGAATTGGCCGAGATCGACGACTTTTCACCGATCGAGCCCCGCACCCGTTGCGCCGACTACGAGGCATCCCTCACCAAAACCAACCTTGTGCTCACCCCGCGAGGTGTGGCCCGTCTGGTCGAGTTGGCACCCGAGATCCTGAAGACAAAGAAAGTCGAAGCCGCTTTCAGCACCGCCCACGTCGTCATCGCCCTGCGGGCCGGGGATGACTTTGCCCTGACCGAAAACAAAGGCCAGCTCAAGGGCTCACTGGGGGCCCTGAAGAAAATCGCCCCACTTGGAACCTACACCCTGGTCCCCGCTCCGGACGGCTCGCCCTGGCAGGTCTATCTAAAGTCCGACGCCCACGACTAGGCGCGGGTCGCATTTTCCCGCCTCAAATGAGGCCGCAAAAACTAACATCAACCCAAAAATATATCATGGTTACAGTATCCAACACGGGCCGGGCTCCCGGAAAAACCCAAATCTCGATCAGTCTCCCTCAGTCCCTCGTGGAGCGCATCGACCAACTCGCCGAGGAGGAAAACCGCAACCGGTCCAACTTCATCGCCACCCACCTTGAGCGGCTCGCCGATAGCTCGGCTACCCGGAAAAACAACGCAGCGCCTGCCCGGCCCCGCTCCTAGCGGGCCTCCGGGCCGGGTAAATCTATATACTTATTTCACCCACTCTGATCATGCCAATCACTCTCACAGACGATGTTCGGTCCGTCCTCGAACGCTCAACCATTACCGCAGATAGCCTGACGCTTCCGCCTGAACAGTTGGACCGCAAACTATATGAAGCGGTCAACAAGGTACTCGTGGCGGCGGGCGGGAAGTGGAACCGCAAGGCAAAGGCCCATATCTTCGAGTCAGATCCACGCCAACGCCTTGAGCTCGCGCTTGCGTCGAGTAGGATCACCAGCGAGAAGCAGGAACTACAGGCGTTCTACACGCCTGCCGCAGTGGCCGCCCGCGTGGTGAAACTGGCCTGCGTCAGCGGCTGCACGGTGCTTGAACCGAGTGCCGGGGCTGGAGCACTGGCAAAAGAGTGCAAAGCTCAGGGAGCCCGCAGTGTAGATGCAGTCGAAATCAATCGCGATTGCGCAAAGCATCTGGTTCAGGCCTGCGACAACTTTGTCATAAGAGACTTCCTGAGCCTTACGCCTGAACCCTATTACGACCGGGTCGTGATGAATCCACCATTCACGAAAAACCAAGACATTGATCATGTTCGCCATGCCATCCAGTTCGTCCGACCCGGCGGGCGGCTCGTCGCCATCATGGCGGGAAATGCTGAGCGCAAGTCATTCACGGCCATGACGGATGACATGGGAGACGACGAAGTTACAATATCCATGCTTCCCGATGGCTCATTTAAAGAAGCAGGAACATCAGCAAGAACATTACTTATAATCATTCACAAAAAAAATCTAAAATCATGAGTACACAACCACTGACATTCTCACAGTTGGCCGCCGCCAACCTTGAACGCGGGCTTGAGTGGACCGGCAAAAACCGGGCCGAGCTGGAGTTCTCCACCATCGAAATGTGTGGAGAGGCCGGAGAGGTCGCCGACGCCGTGAAAAAGTTTCTCCGCGCTCAGCGCGGAATGAAGGGCGGGATTGAAGGCGTCCAGGCCCTCCGCGCCATCGGCGAGGAGCTGGCCGACGTTGTCATCTGCGCCGAGCGCGTGGCCGACTCTCTCGGCCTCGACCTGGGCGAATGCGTCCGCAACAAATTCAACCAAACCAGCGAGAAGCACGGCTTCAAAACCCGACTATCATGAAACTATCCGACCTCATCCAGCATGTCGGCGACGAGAACGTCGAGTGCCAAATCGTCAGCCAGTCGCTCATTTCCGCAAAGGTTAAAAAAGGCATGGGCGAACTCACAATAGCAACCGACCAGGCAAAGGTCATGAACCTGGGAGGGATTGGCCGCGCAAAACACGTGGGCCTCCTGGTCTGGCTACCCGCCGACCGGCTCCCCACCGATATTAACCCCACCCCTACACCATCATGAAAACAGGAATCGAACTCATCGCCGCCGAGCGGGCACGCCAGATCTCCGAAGAAGGCTGGACTCCCGAGCACGACGACACCCACGACAAGGACGAACTGGTCCGCGCTGCTGCCGTGTACGCGCTGGCCTACGTCCACAAACGCACCCCCTTGAGGATTCGCCGAAAGATATTGATCTTAGCAGATGGTGTTTGGCCTTGGGACGCCGACAGCTTCCCATCCCCCGACGACGACCGCCTCCGCGAAAAGGCCGGGGCGCTCCTCGCCGCCGACATCGACCGCACGCAGCGCGTAAAAGCTGGCGAGGGCGACCCCGACCCCGACGAGCGCCGCTGCCGGGAGTGTGGCTGCACGGACAACGATTGCTCCGGTTGCGTAGCCCGCACCAGCGAGCCCTGCCACTGGGTCGAGGAGGATCTCTGCTCGGCCTGCGCCGACCTAAAGGGCTGGATGGTCGCCGCTGTCGAGGTCCCCGCCGACGACTCTGTCAAGCTCGCCATCGATATATCATGGCCGACCGGCGACGAGCCCGCTCGCTGGCTTGCAAGGTTCGACGGCGAGGACTGGATTGTCCCCAACGGCCGAGTCGTCTTCGTCACCCACTGGCGGGATTTGCCGCCACCCCCGGACGTTGACAACTAGCCCCTGTTTCACAAGGATTAATCGCCATGCCCGGACGCTCGCACCTCGAAGCAAGACCTCTCGTCTTGCTTTTTTAATTGCGTTAAATTACAGTATATCCATTCGCGAATGCAGCTCACCGCACTCACCCTTAACACGATCAAAACCCGCCTCGGCCTCACCGTCCAGGAGCTGGCCGATATGGCCGCCGTGTCCGTGCCCACCATCAACGGGGCTCTCAGGCCGTCCTGCTCCGTCAAGACGGCCTGCCGCATCGCTGGAGCACTCGATAGTGCCGGGCATGCCGCCGAGGCTAAAGAGCTTTTTCGCGCCCTCATCGACGACCTGGCCGAGGAGTACGAGCTGCCCCCGCACGTCATCACCCCCTTCATCCCCGGCCCGACCGAGGCCTCGCTCAGCGCCGGCGAGCACAAGCTCATCGAGGCCATTCGTGGGGCAGGGGAGGACGCGGACACACTTATCGACGCATTCCTCACCATCCTGTGGGCCGACGCGCCCGACAAGGACCGCCCGATTCGATTCGAGCCGCCGGAGGAGCCGCCCTCCCCGGAAGCATTCCACGAGCCCACTGCCGCCGAGGGCAAGAGCTTCGATCACGCTTTTCGCGCGAAATCATTCAACCTGACCGAGGCTGAGAAACAGACATGGGAGGCATTCCTGAAGCAGTTCCCAAGCCCCCGGCCAATCACCACCACAGAGCTTGATGCATTACTGATCGAGCACCCCACGGCCCGCCGGGACGTCCTCCTGGAGCGCCTCACTCGGGCAGGCTACTCTCTCACTATCGAGACATGAGCCCCGCTCACCAGTCCACCAACACCGCATGCCCGGTTTTCACCAGGACGGCGGGGATATGGACTGGCTTTCCCTTTTTATCCGGAAAGGTCAGGTCCGCGATAAGTCGCCCGTACTTCCCGTATTCGATAGGGTGGACCTCCAGCACGCGCCCCTTTACCAGCTTTTCCAGTGCCTCCTTGGCCGCTTCGCCCCCGTCGTTTTTCAGCTCAGGGGCATCTATCCCGGCCAGACGCACTCGCACGGCCGGCTCCGGCTCGTCCACCTCCAGCCGTTGCACGAGCAACGTGTCCCCGTCAATCACCCGCACCGCCTTGGCTGGCCACCCCCACACCGTAAAGGGGAGCATCAAAACGAGTATTGCCAGGGCATTCTTCATGTGATACGGTATATTTCAAAGCCTTAAAACCTTCAAGCATTTTCGCTATGAAAAAGCTCATTTCCTCTGCATCCGCTCTCGTGCTCACTTTGGGGGCTGTCATTGTCCCGGTAGCTGTGAGTGCCCTTGTCATCGGTGGCATCTTCGCGGCCGCATTCTCCCTTAAACCCGACTGGAAGCCGGGGTACAATGACGGATACAGCGACGGCTGGCAGAACGGCAGGGAGGGCCTCATCGTAGAGATGGACGATGAAATCCAACTCCGCAGGCTCCCACCGGCCGGCCGCGTTCCCGTGTACTACCAGATCGACGTCGCCCCCGACACCGCCGAGAATAGAGCCTTGGCCGAGCGGCTGCGTCAGCAGGCGAATATCGTCCTCGACGCGGATCCTCGCTTCGAGCCTCGCACCTTCCCGCTCCTCGATCAGCAATTTGCCTACAGCTTTCAGATCCTCATTGTAAAAACGGATCCCGCCTCCGACCAAGTCAACGCCGCTTCTGTGCTCGCAGGCTGGCATCCCGACCTGATCGACTCGCCCCTTTACGTTACCACAAACCTGACCATGACCGGCATCCACCCCGACGACGCCCTGATCTACGCCCTCAATAATATTTTCGACATCCGCCGAGCTTCGGAATTGGCTCTTGGAAATTTCTAAAGCACACACAAAAGCGCACACGGATTTTTGTAAAGTCGTAAGGGTGTGAAATGCAATGCCTTATGTTGTCTATAAATAATAAATATTTGGTTTACACCCAGTAGGTCGCAGGTTCGAGCCCTGCAGCGCCCACCACTTTGTTTATGCGGGTTGTAGCCCGATTGTCCCTTTGTTCATGCGGGATTGGCCAGTTGCTAGGGGAAATATAAGCGTGTCAGAGGGTGACAATCGCGGACATCTTGTACAACTCTAAGCGCACACATACCTAGACTTGTCGGCCACACCGTTGTTTGCTGCGCACATCATCTCTCCGCGTATTGTCCGTTTATGGTACTGCTGAGAATATGACATCTGATACTCGATAATTGTCGATGTATACGATCAATTCTCCCTCTTGAGCTTTTCTGTAGATTCCAAAGGCATTCTGGAAAGTCTCAATGAACGGCCTGCCCAGGAAACCCTCCGGGAATCCCAAAGCCCCCGTCCAATCGACGACTAATTCACCATCCAGATACAGGGCGATCACGCCATCTCCATCAGGATCAGGGTGTGCCTTTAACACGACATCATACCAGTCATCCTTTTCGATCGGGAAGCTGCCCAGCTCGATGCGCCCTCCATTCGGACCATTTGAGCCGTCTATCCAGTAGTAGCTTGTGTTGCGGGCGATCAGGACGAGCTCCATTTGACCATTATTGTTCCTTAGCTCCAGCCCGACGAATGGAGAGACAAAGTACCCCATCTGCTGGATTTGAGAAATCAACACCCAGCTTTTAATCTCACTGGGGTCCGAGTGCACGGAGAAGCTGAACCCGATGTGTATCGTTTGCTCAAAGGGCGCGCTGCGGTACGCGTAGTATTCGACTCTCTGTTTAAGCCCCGTATCGGGCGAGAGTGGATTGATTTGAAATTTTAAACTGCGCCCCGGCTCGTGTGGAGTCCAGCTGGATAGGTACGGTTTGGATACGTTGTTGTGATCGATCTGTTTTTCTTTAAACAGCACGCCACTGTCGGTCAGGTTCCATGACTCATTATCCACGGTGGCAAACTCCAGGTCGATGTCAGCGTAGCGATAGGCATTGGATTCCGACATGGGGGTAATGAGTGCTGCTACGACAAGAGCGACAAGTATAGGTATTCTGTATAAATGAGCTTTCATGGGCTGAGTTTGGGTATGGTTTTATTTGAAGCGAAGGATGTTGGGTTTTTGTTTTTTTAATGGCACTCGGGCTTCTATGGGCATGAGCTTTCTCTGTCGGGCTCTGGGATCGGGTAGGGCATGCACATAACGATTGAAGAGGCTGCGCGGCATGGCTGATCAAGTGTAACTCAAGGTAAGCAGGTGCCCGGCACGCATTGACGCAAATCATGCATGCACCCGGGGATGGCTGATCCGTACATATCCTGGCGGATAGGTTATCGAGTGCCGTGTGCTGTGTGCAACACGACCCAATGATGGTGAAGGGGCGCGGGGCGCGTCCAGATGCTCTTAGTCGGCCCTGCGGAAGCGGCGAGCGACTGCGAGGCCTAGTCCAGCGACTCCAGCCAGGAGGGCCATCGTTGAGGGCTCAGGAATCGCGGAAATCGTGAGCAAGCCGGTTGCCTGCGAGAAATCAAAACTGTACTCGCCATTCGAGCCCGTCCAATCCGTGCCATCGAGAGTCAATGACAGGTCATAAAGGCCCGTGAGCGTTACCGTGCTGAAGTCGCCGTTGGTGCCTCCAGACAGACCGAAAATAGTGTATACATCGGTAGAGCCGTCATGGGATGTGAAATTAATCAGCAAGTCTCCCTGATAGGTGTAGCCGCTTGCCACCGCAATCTGGCCAGAGCCCGTGCTGGTCGCCTCGATGGTTATGGTGTCGGTGGAGACGGTCGTCGTGGTGAGATCCAGCACGCCGCCATCATCCACCCGGATGCCACCCGCTGCGTTAAAGGTGGTGCCGATAATGGCGAGGGCGCCGTTCTCGACATAGAGTTCGCCTATTGAGCGGCCGGAGGTGAGGGTAGCCTTATTGGCGGTTGAGGCGCCACCCGAGTACTGGAACACGGAAGCTGAGTCTAAGGCCGAGCCCGAGCCCAGGTTATTGGCGGTGCCATCGCCGCCAGCGGCATTCAGGGTGAGACCCGAGCCGACGGACACAGTTACGTCTGGTGCGCTGAAATCAAAGCCAAGCGCCTTGATCTGACCACCCGATGTCGTGGAAGAGAGCGTCCAGTTACTTCCATAGCTCGTCGTTGTATTGGGCCTCCAGACGCCATCGGTGCCTTTTGAGGAGCTGGTCCCTGTGGCCGGCGTCATGTCAAAGACATGGCCATCCACATCAATGCCCAGTTCTGCGACGCCTGCATGGCTGTTCGTGACTTCCTGGATGAGCTGGGAGCCTGCGGATTGGGTCATGTCGGAGCCCAGCTTAAGGCTGATAGCTGTGGGGAGGGTTGACTTGCTGTTGATGAATTGTAAATCACCGATGGTTGCGCCAGTCGCTGTGGCAATCGTCTTGATGCCGGAGCCACGCAGGTAGATGAGGCCATTGGTTGTCGATAGCCCGGTTAGGCTCTGATCGGCTTCAGCGCCGAGCTGGACGCCATAGCTGGGATCAAATGTGAAATCACTCCAGCTATTCGAGGTGCCCCCCAGCAGGAGAAGTCCTTTGCCGCTGCCACTGGTGACGAGGGAACCGCCTGTCGCGTTGAAGTTACCCGTCACGGTCAGGCGGATATCTCCGTTGCTGCCGTTGTCTGTGCTATTATCGATGTAGATTGTCCCGCTTGAAATGGACAGGCTTCCGTCCACGGTGGCCAGCCCACTGCCACTGGTTTGAATGGACGGTAAGGCACCGACTGATAAAGTGCCACCGGATACATCAACATCGCCTACGACCTTGGGGACGTAGGAGCTGGATGATGTGTTTGCACCAAAGTTCAGCTCAAGGACCCCACCACTTTGAAGGTCGATACCGCCGTTGGCACGAAGAGTTTGGTTAGCTCCTGCGCTGTCCGAATCGAGTGCCATGATGGTCGTCCCTCCGCCTGATGCGGATAAGGTAATGGCTTGGTTGACGACGGTAAACCGTTGAAAGCTCACCTTGTTGGTGAAAGCAGAGGTCTGGGTCATCTCGATCGCATCGACCGTCGAATTTGCTCCGGCGTCGTAGATGATTGTGCGATCAGTGGTCGTATCGTTCAACAGCGCTGTGTTAACTCCGACCGGTGCGGTTCCGGTGTCCCAGTTTGCGTCGGTGGACCAGAGTAAATCTGTGCCACCGATCCAGACGGTTTCTTGTGCGTGTAGCGCTGAGAATGCGAGTGGAAGGGCGATCAGAGGGAGTAAATGAACAAGTTTCGGGGTGTGATGCATAACGATGATTTCTTGGGGGTTATTGATGGCCACGACAGAACCCATACAGAAGCTGTTGGGATGCTCGGCCACCATAAGAACAGACATTATTCAGAGTCACAATGGTTTCATTGCTATACAAGTAGAGCAACTATCAGTGAGCAGTTTACGTGATTACAGAACCCTGCTGACACAAACGAATGGGGCTGCCTTAAAATGGCCTGAAGTTTAGGCCTGCCTCGACCTTGCGAAGCGGGGAGGCGTTCAGGCCTGCTTCCTCAGCGTGCTGCCTGGTATCCAATTACCCTCGATCGCGATTTCCTGAGGGATTTCAGGCACCCCAAATTCTTGTCGGCCGAGCATCGCTACCAGCGTTTCCAGCGCAACTTTTCCCGTATGCAGTCCGTTCTGATCGACCCCCGAGATAAAATCGTCCGGCGTTGTATTGTGGTGGACGACTCCGATATCCTCAGGCACACGATAGCCGAGTTCGCGCAAGTGAGGCAGCAGCTGCCTGCCCATCGGTAAAATGACCTCAGGCTTTTGCGTTTTTAGCCACGTACTGAAATCGGAGGTGTTGAATTTTTTCGAAAAATACCAAAATGGCTCTACGCGATTTTCCAGGGGCTGCGCATGATAATAGACCCAATAGGCTGCCTGCCAGTTTTGGTCGCACCGCTGATCGAACTCGCTATCGATCGCCAAACCCAGCCGACGGTAGCCAAGTGCGCGTACTTCACGCAGGATCATCGACATCGAGTGGTATTGGTGGGGGATGACACGATTGATCATCGGGCTCTTCAAGCTGTGGCCAAAAGTAACCGCAGCTAACTCATCCCAGGGCAGAAGGTCGAAGTCGGTATCCACGGCAACAATCGGAGCCACCAAGACGCCCCGTATGTTACGTGTCCGCAGGATCGTGGTAACGCGTTCCCGTGTCAGGTCGGGTTGGTGCAGCCAGAATTCTTCCACCCGAAAGCCAAGCTCCTCTGCGCGTGTCTGGGCGCCCGCTAAATATTGGCGGTACAGACCGATCTTCATCAGGTCACTACGCTCGGGGTAGTTGTTTACCCAGGCAACCGTGGCCTGGTGCTGACGCTTGCTACTGTTTATGCGGTAATTACTGAGCGCACTGAGCATTGCGTCGGGTCTGTAGCCCATCTCGTCGGCGATTTTGCGGATTCGGAGCCGCGTTTTCTCCGGTATGCGCGGGTTACCGCGCAGCGCCATTGACACCGTTGTAAAGTGTACCTGTGCGACCTCGGCTATATCGCGGATGGTGATGCGACGTTCCATGATTTAATCTCTCAGGTGCAGCAAACTTGAACAATGCAGGTTACTAACGCATGCTCAGGTCGAGTCAAGGGTGCTCTACAATTAGAGCGCCTAGCTGTTTGTGGTAGCCCATCCGGCGCTGGTATATTTTACGTCTGTCATTTTACCCGAGAATACATGCAAAAAAAACAACCGAACATCATCTGGTTTATCGCTGATCAAATGCGCGGGCAGGCGACTGGCTTCAATGGAGACCCAAATGTCTTCACCCCGAATCTGGATAACATGGCGATTGCGGGGGCAAACTTTCCGGGTGCCGTGTCCGGCTACCCCCTATGCTGCCCTTATCGCGCGAGTATGTTGACCAGTCGCTACGCGCATAACCACTCGGTAAAACGGCACCAGGACAGGCTCGATCCCAGCTATGAAATGGTGACGGATGTCTTTAACGCCGAAGGCTATGAGACGATCTACCTGGGTAAATGGCATGTCGCGGGTCTTAAGGAATATGAGGGCCGAACGGCCTTGATGACTGTCCCCCGCGATGAACGTGGGCGCTTCGAAACCTGGTTGGGCTACGACAACAATAATAGCCAATGGGACTGCTATCTGCACGGCCACGATGGCGAAAAGGAAGTCAGCCACTATCGACTCCCCGGGTATGAGACGGATTGCCTGACCGACATGGCGCTGGAGCGGATCGAAGCGCGCAGGGAAGGTGATCGCCCATTCTTTATGGTCGTATCCGTGCAGCCGCCTCACATCCCTTCTCTGGCTCCGGCGGAGTATCGCCACTATCAGGCCCAGCAATTGACGCTCCGCCCAAATGTGCCCCAGACTGAAGAGGCTCGTGCCCGCTTCGACCTCTCCGGCTACTATGCGCAAATCGAAAATATCGACGCAAACGTCGGGCGCATCATGGACTGCCTGAGGCATCACGATATTATCAATCATACGCATGTGATGTTCTTCAGTGATCATGGTGACCAGATGGGGAGCCAGGGGCGCTTCGGGAAATGCGTCCCCTACGAAGAATCCGTCCGTGTGCCGTTTCTTATCGGGGGTGGCCAGCCCATGCGCTACGACCACTGGAAATGCGATAACGCTCCAAGCTTGATCAACCATGTCGATGTCGCTCCCACCAGTTTAGGCCTGTGTGGCATTGATACGCCGAGCTGGATGGAGGGCTTTGACTACTCGCACCGCCGTACAGGCGTTGACTATGAGGAGCGTGTCTCTCGGGAGCCAGACAGTGCCTATCTCCAGCTCATTGGAAATCAGGAGTCGGGCTACGCATGGCGTTGCGTGGTGACGCGCGATGGCTGGAAGTATGCCTGTGTCCAGTACGGAGAATGGTTGCTCTACAACCTGAATGTGGATCCCTACGAGCAGAACAACTTAGCGTTCAATACCCATTTTCATGAAAAGCGCTGCGCGATGAAAGCACTCCTCCAGCATTGGATCGAGAAGACCGGTGACGATTTCTCCCTGCCGGAGGATTAAGCTAAAACTTGCCGGTTCCTCAACGCCTTCTGGTTTACCTCTTATGTTTTCTACCTACTCCTTTCTGCCAGCTTCGAAACACAGTGGATTCTCCATGGAGGACTACTGGGTATGGTGTCCATCTGTAGCCCGTGACGACGACGGCCGCTATCACATGTTTGCCAGCCGCTGGCCAAAACAGGTTCCTTTCAATCCTGGCTGGCTGACGCACTCTGAGGTCGTGCGCGCAGTTTCAGATACGGCTGAGGGCCCGTACGTGTTTCAGGAAGTTGTTCTGCCGGCCAGGGGACCAGACTACTGGGACGGCAGCATGACCCATAATCCGTCCATTGCTCGGGCAAAGGACGGCACGTGGCTTCTCTACTATACGGGGACACAAAAAGAGCACAGGGAAGGCGTCGCCGAGAACACTGAAGCGATCAAGCTCGACAAGATTTCAACGGATGAACGGGAGGCCCGAGCCCACCGAAACCAACGTATCGGATTGGCGACTGCGCCGGAGATTACTGGGCCGTGGACGCGCCTCAACCAGCCCATCCTGGAGCCACGCCTTGATTGCTGGGACAGTCTCATGGT
This sequence comes from Ruficoccus sp. ZRK36, assembly GCF_019603315.1. Lineage (NCBI taxonomy): Bacteria > Pseudomonadati > Verrucomicrobiota > Opitutia > Puniceicoccales > Cerasicoccaceae > Ruficoccus > Ruficoccus sp. ZRK36. Next base: position 3,047,494 of record NZ_CP080649.1, on the reverse strand, counting down.
CACCAACCCCGCCCCGTGTGTTGAGGCTGACGGTAGTCTTTTATTGCTCTATAAGTCTGTGCTCTACCGCGGTGACAAGATGCATCTCGGTGTCTGTCGCGCTCAGGACTACCACGGGCCCTACCAGCGGCTGAGCGATGAGCCTATTCTGACCTTTGGGGGGCGCGACGACGTCGAAGACCCCTTTGTCTGGGTTGAGGGTGGCCGATACCACTCGATCATGAAAGACGTGAAAGGAGGCATCGGCGGACACCCCGGCGGAGGCATCTATGTACAGTCTGATGATGGGGTGAACTGGCGCCTGACCCAAGACGTCCATGCCTACTCCCGCACCATTCGCTGGCAGGATGGTACAAGAACGGTCCAGGATTTCCTGGAACGGCCTGGGCTCATTTTGGGGCCCGACAACAGGCCGCGCTACTTCACCGCCGCCACGGCGACAGGCGCCTCAAGCTCTCGCATGCTCAAGCGTTCATGGAATGTTGTGATCCCGATCTCTTGTGAGTGAATGCATGATTGGGGTAGTGAAACACAGGATAGACCTCCTCGTTCACCGCACGCCTGGCCATGAAACGAACTCATAACACAGCACTGTTTCCACAGGCGGGCTGATTGATGCCAGAGCAAGCCACGGCGAACGAAATTCGGGCCGTCAACTGATGCTCAAACGCACGCGCATGCACTAAAGCTTGCCGTCCATCACGGGTGTGCCGTCGTGGTACTTGGGCGTGTCGCAAAAGTTCACGCTCCCGTTGCGATAAACGCCGATGCAGTTGACCGAAGGGTCGATACCCTTCGGATACGCACGGTAATTCACGGAGGTGCGTGGCTTCTGGTTGAGATTGTGCGTGACGCGGTGGTAGACATGTCCGTGCAGCAGGGCCAGGGTGCCGGCTTTGGGGCAGAGCGCGACTTCACCCCCAATGGGGGCTTGGGCTTCACCTGGCGGTATGCGACCCATCTTGTGCGAACCAGGAACGAAGACGAGTGCGCCGTCTTCGTGACGAACGTCTTGAGTGTATATAAGACGGTTCAGGTTAAACGCATCCTTAACTTCGTCCGGGCAGTCCTGGTGCCATGCTTGCCCTTTGCCGCCGCCCACGGCGTACATGACCAGACATGCCTTGGCGATGAAGCCATCTCCAAGCACCTCACGGGTGATTTTGTTTAACTCCGCATTTTGGAGCAGATCGATGAAAATCTGGTTGTCATCATCAAGAGGGTGCCAGGGGATTACGTCGCATTCGAATGTCTTTCTACTGTTGCTACCACGAGCCTCTTCAAGCGCGTGCTCCCAAAACGGCTTAAAGTGCTCATCTAATTCTTTGTTGATAGCTTCGAGGTGCTCTGCTTTCAGAAATTCTGGAAAAATAAGATAGCCGAACTCGTTAAAGAAATTGCTCAGTTCTTCGCTTGGTGCATCTAGGGTGAAAGTGGAGGGGTGACTTTTTTTTGTTCCAATCATCCGTTTATAGTATCATAAGGCTTGTTATTGGCCATGGACAGGGTGGAGATGTTAATGCACAATCCGGAGATTAGCCGAAATTAACCCCCAGCATTGATCTATCATGAAACGTAACATCTGCCATTTCGCCTGGGATGGTACGGTTCGGGCCAATCTAAGCTGCAGCCCACATTCTCACCAATATGTGGAGGTGGTATATTCTGACCTGGCTCGTGGGCGTCTGTTTCAGGACGGTCGGGTTTATCCGTACGAAGACCAATCTGTATTTGTCTACCAGCCAGGAGGGACGCACTGGGTGGAAAATGAAACACCGGGCCATCATATCTGCGTTCTTTTGGAAACTGAGTGGTCGCATTTACTGATACCGGGGGTGTATACGGCAGTGCCTCAACTGCGTCGTCACTTTATGGAAGTGCGCGAATACCACGAGCGTACCGAGAAATGGCAGCTCAACCGCATGAATATGCTGGCCGGTTTGATTTGTTGCGACCTTCTTGACCTGGCTGACGAATCAAGCAGTCACAAGAAACTCACTCGGCCAGAGCATATCCGAAACTATATTGACAATAATCTGGGTCTGCCGCTCAAGCTCGACGAGCTTGCGGCTATGGCATGTGTCCATAAGGATTATTTGCGTCAGCTTTTTCGTGACGCCTTCGATGAGTCGCTCTGCAACTACATCATCCGAAAGCGCATGGAGCGAGCAGCGGAGCTGCTCCGGTATTCTGAAGACAAGGTGAGTGTCATCGGCTCGGAGGTAGGCATTGACAACGAGTTCTACTTTTCGCGCCTATTTAAAAAGACATATGGGCTTTCCCCTTCTGCCTATCGCAAAAGGCATGGGAGACAAACTCCGTCTTCATAAGGAAAACGGAACTGGTCGACGTTAAGAGGATAAGCCTATCTGGATGAGCCGGCCAGGGACTGCTGAGCTAGCGATTGTGCGACTCGCTTACGACGGACTCAGAGCCTTGTTCAGAAAGACCTAGCCTGTTTGGCGTGATCGTATCCGCTGTGCCTGTTGTCGGTTACACGAGTAAGGTAGATGATACCTGCCCTGAGGCGCGCAGACTCTAAAAGCGCATCTTAGGTGTCTCCGCTCTTGTCGGTGTCCGGCTTGGTGTCGGAGGAGACGGTTTCGATGATCTCCTGCTGGGCGGTTGAGATCGCCTCGTCGAGGCGGTGGTCAGCGCGGACTTCCTTGAGCTTCGAGCTCACGGCCTCCTCGACATACACCTCTTGCGAGAGGCCGATGTAGAGCGTGTAGATAATACACAGGAGGATCATCGTGAACGGTAGCCCCGTCGTGATGGAAGCTGTCTGTAGTGTTTGCAGTCCACCGCCGAGCAGAAGCACCGCTGCGAGAACCCCCTCCATCAGCGCCCAGAAAACACGCTGCGGGACGGGGGAGTCGAGCTTGCCCCCTGATGTCAAGTGGTCGACGACCAGCGAGCCCGAGTCAGACGAGGTGACAAAGAACACCGTCACCAGGAATATCCCGATGATCGAGAGGACCGTGGTGAAGGGGAACGACTCCAGCATGGCAAAGAGCGCGGTCGATACATCGGTGGAGACTGCGCTGTAGATGTCTGCAATGCCTCCGGCCTGTAGCCAGATCGCTGACCCACCAAAGACCGACATCCAGATAAACGAGAGCAGGGTGGGGATCAGCACGACGCCCAGGATAAACTCGCGGACGGTTCTGCCCTTTGAGATGCGAGCGATAAACATGCCGACAAAGGGCGACCAGGAGATCCACCAGGCCCAGTAAAAGACGGTCCAGCCGCCCTGCCAGTCGCTGCCGCGATAGGTCTCGGTCCAGAAGCTTAGCTCAGGGAGAATGGTTAAATAGCTACCGATGTTCTGCGTGAATCCACTGAGGATGTAGATCGTGGGGCCTGCCAGGAGCAGGAAAACCATGAAAATAGCCGCCAGCCCCATATTGATCTCACTGAGTCGCTTCACTCCGCCATCGAGCCCGGCTACGACAGACAGGGTGGCCATGCCCGTGATCACGACGATGAGGATGATCTGGATAGTGACACTGATGCCGATGCCGAACAGATAATCGAGCCCCGCGTTTACCTGAGCAACGCCGAGGCCGAGGGACGTAGCCAGCCCTGCCAGTGTCGCGAGGACTGAGAGCACGTCGATGACGTTTCCCCAGAACCCGTAGATGCGGTCGCCCAGAATGGGATAAAAGATGGATCGGATCGTGAGCGGGAGCCCGCGGTTATAGGCGAAAAACGCCAAGCCGAGACCGACGATCGCATAGATGCCCCATGGGTGCAGCCCCCAGTGGTAGAAGGTCGTCACCATGGCAGCCTCGGCGGCCTCAGGGGTGTTGCCCTCGACATTTGAGAACATGGGGGAGGGCGAATCGTAGTGGTAGATCGGCTCGCCGACACTCCAGAACATCAGCCCGATGCCCATCCCTGCGCTTAAGAGCATGGCGTACCACGCGACGGTCGAGAATTCCGGTTGGGCTTTCTTTCCCCCGATCTTTACGCGTCCCAGGCGGCTGAAGGCAAAGTAAGCCGCTGCGATAACAAAAATATTTGCAGCAAAAACAAAGAACCACCCGAAGGTCGTGGCGATCCATTCCTTCATGGCGTCGGCAACCTCGTCGGCTTTTTCGTCAAAGAAGAAGATGGATGCGATCAAGCAGACCAGGACGATGACGGATGCGCCTGTGACGTGCGGATGGATGTCAAATCCCAGCCCGCTCCAGTTCCGGTCACCGGGCTCCCGGCTTTCTTTTTCCCCGTCCAGGAGGGTAGCGGTTGGACGTATCTGCAGGCCCCGAAATTTTTCTCGCTCGCGGATAGCTTTTTCACGCGCAGCCTTCTCTGCCTTGCGCAGTTTCTCAGCCAAACTGCGCTTTGCGATAGATTCTTTACTCGGTTTCGGGTCAATACTCATGGGCTCGGAACGGAATTAATGCGTTGAGGCCCTGAAAGGTAGCATAGTCTACTTGTCTAACCAAGAGAGGAATTTTTTAGCGCCCTCGTATGCGCCCTCATTTACGGGTCCCGATCAACAAAAAAGCCACTCGATGGGAGTGGCTTTCGGAAGGTTGTTTGAGGCTCTAAGCGAGCTAAGCCCATGTTTGCTCTAGAATGGCCACTCGCGCATACCAGACTTTATTCGATACTGCGGATCATCTTGGCGGGGACGCCTGCGACGATACAGTTATCGGGGACGTCTTTCGTGACGACCGCGCCTGCGGCAACAATCGAGTTTTCCCCGATCGTCACGCCGGGCATTATGCTCGCATTGGCACCGATCCAGGCGTTCTTCTTGATAAGTATAGGCGCGACAGTGAGCGAGTGTCGTTCTTTGGGGGATATGGGATGCCCTTCGGAGAGGAGGCTTACTTTTGGCGCAATAAAAACACCGTCTTCGATCGTTATTCCTCCGAGATCCAGAAATACGCAGTCGAAGTTGATGAAGACGTTCTTACCGATTTTCGTATGCTTGCCGTAATTGATCTGAAAGGGAGTGAAAACGGCGGTGCTTGGATCGATCTCCGTGCCTGTTATCTGGCTCAGTAAGGCACGTATTTCTTCTGAATCGGAGGATTGATTGAGCTGGACGATTAACTTCTTTGTGGCGAACGAGGCGTCGCGAAGCTTGTGGTATTCAGGGTCGTTGAAGGCGACGGTCTCGCCATTCCGAAGTCGGCAGAAAATATCACTCATGGTTTATGAAGGTTGAAAGTGTAATCAGTGGGCCTTTGGGGATCGCCGGGAAACGCTGAGAGGGGTGGGGCGCTTCGTCATTGCACAGGCGTCGGTAAGGCTAACTCCCAAATGTATAATATAGACGGGTGTAGTCGAGAAGCTCTTTACTGCGCATCAAGGATACTGCCATCAGAAATACCATGATTGGCTAGCGGGTTACCTTGGCCTTAGCCGGCTAAGTCACACAAACACATCGCAAAGTGTTTATTTAAAATGGCTGCCCGGGCTGGGATCGAACCAGATGTAGAAGGCAGGTTAAACGACTCGCAGCCTGAGAGTTACGAAAATGGCGAAAGCCGATTGACTGAAAGATTGACTAAGTCCCCCGTCACAGCTGGCGAACTGTTTGGGGATTTGGCGGAAGTCCTGAAGGCGTGGCCGCATCTCTCGCGGGAAACCAAGCGGTCCGTTCTGGCGATTATTCATGTTTCCCGGGCCGACGACGAGCCGCGCCGCAGGGAGCAAGACAGCGAGTTCCCAAGCTCGCTTGCTCCATGCGGGAAAAGCGCGGCGGGACTGGCTCTAGGCCCAGCCCATGACCTCCCCCGGGAAACCTCAACTGAGGGGGACGCATGATCTCGGGCACCGTCTCCCCCTACATCCCCAAGTCGTGGTTTCACCCGCTCGGGATATTCAAGGTCGTGGCCGCACTGCTTCCGCGCCTGCCCGATGTCTCGGGCTGTCTCTTCCTGACCTTCACTGTCAACCAACTTTACTTTGGCGGGCCGGAGTCAGCCTTTGATTACTCCCGCGCTCGCCTGCGGAAGCTCTTCTATGCGCTGCGCAAGGGGGTCGAGTGGGAAGGCAAACGCTACCGCATGGACGCGCCTTACTGCGTGAAGGTCGAGTTTCACAAAAACGGCTGGGCACACTTCCATGTTGTTTTCCTGACCAAGCGCCACCTGCCCGGCGCACTCCTCAACCAGCTTTGGGGACTCGGGCGAACCAACGTCAAGCGGATCAACAACAAGGATTTTCAATACCTGCTCAAATACGTCTGCAAGGGCGGGCAAATCCCTGAGTGGGTTCTCAACCGAAAAAGCATGCGCATCTTTCAAAGCTCACGAGGATTCTATAAGGATACGCCAGCGGATGCCAAAGCGGATGAACCAGCCACCGAAGAAACGGCGGATGATCTCGAAGCGGAGGAACAGGACGCAGAAGAAAGCAAGGAACGCCTGACCATTGGCGAGCGCATTGACCGATGGTCTCACCGGGCACTCTTTCAGGATGACCATAAGCACTACCGGTTGCTGCGTCTTCAGGTGCCTTATTGGGAGCTGCTAGGCTCGTTAGTCCTGAAGCTCGTACAGGCCGGGCGTTACCTCGGTCGCGGCATGATCGAGATCAACAAACCCTTTCAACTCGAAACCCTCGAATCATACACATCATGAATAACAACACAGAAACCAAACCGACCACCAATAAGGTGAAAATCGACAACAACGGAATCTTCGTTCGCGGAGTGCCCGTTTCCACGACGGCCCGAGCTGTGCGCAGAAAGGACGGCTCAGGCTCATTCGTGATCATCACGACCGAGCTTGCCACCCAGCCGGGGCTTGTCCTCTGGGAGCAGTTCCTTGACCCGGTCCAGCGCACCGACATTCAGCTCAAAGACGGCACTGTTACCGCTTTCCCCAAGCCCAAGGAATACGAGCCGATTACCTTGAAGGCCAGCAAGACGGCTATGCGTGGCGACATCCTGGTCCTATCACGGGCCGAGCTTGTTGCCTGAGGAAAGAAAGGATCAAGGGCGGAGCGGATGCACGCTTCAGCGTGCGCCGCCCGCCCTTTTCCTTGTTTACATGAACAATAACTGTCCAAAAGCAGAAACCTATCTACCATAGAATAACATAACGAAATCAATAAGACGGATGCGCAAGACTTGACGAACTGTATGAGTCAAACCAACCTGAATTGATAAGCTACGCCATATGGAACAAATAATAACGCAAAACAAAAGCCATGGATGTTGAAAAAGCTTTCGATGCGATTACAAGCCCACTAAAAGAAAGGATTTCCCATCCGTTTATAGGTGCATTTTTACTTGTATGGCCATTCGCAAATTGGGAGCTACTGCTTGTCTTATTATTCGATCCACGTCCAATCGTCGAGCGGCTTACCTATATACATCAGTCATATTGGAGCACACTTCACCTGTTGTGGATCCCACTAATATCGGCATCCGCATTTTTGGTACTATCTCCATGGACTAAATTTGTATATTTTTTATATTGTTCGACGCCAGAATTCCTCCACCGACGCCAGAATTCCTCCACCGACGCCAGAATTCCTCCACCGACGCCGAGAATTACTTCAGGAACAAAGAGAGGTTGAAGAAAAGAATAGAATTGCCGAGCTAAGGACATATCTCGCAGAGCAAAAAAACATTCAAGCACAGCGAGAACGCGAAGAAATACAAAAACGTTTAGAGTCCGCCCAAAAGCGTCATGACGCACTCGAAAGAAGTATTCGAGATTTAGAATCTTATCGACTAAAATTACGGCGACGTTCTCCTAAAGAATTGGCGTCAGATCTCTATCCGTCGGTTGTTACTAGAGAAGATATACGATCCGCAATGCAAATGCTTTATCGCCGAATTCGTCAGCTTCGAGAAATGGAAAACACTGAAGTTGAAGCTCCCGGGCAGCTCTACCTCCCATTTTTAGACACCAAAGGAGGGGGAAATGATGAGAGGAGCCAACAACAGGGAAGCTAATCTTTCATAACCATTTATTTCTATATCATAATTATGAAATTTACACACTATAATCTGGGTCAAATGAAGGGAGGGGAAATAATCGAGGTCACTCTTCAGGGAAGTGCTGCAAATGTGCGCTTGATGGACTCTAGCAATTTCAACGCTTATAAATCTGGACGACGACATACCTATTATGGCGGATTGGTCAAGAGATCTCCCTACCGAGTTCAGGTCCCCCGAGGAGGACAATGGCACATAACCGTTGACATGGCTGGACTCATAGGAACCGTTCGGTCATCGATAAGACAATTGCCACAAGCTCTACCCACAGCGCATGAAGCTCCGTTGTCATCAGTACCTTCATTAGTCCATGGCTTCCCCCATGAGTCATCCGATGCCGATGCAAGAGAATTCGATGTATTTATATCACATGCGTCTGAAGACAAAGATGAAGTAGTTCGCCCGCTGGCTCTCGCTCTACAGGCAGGTGGCCTAAAAGTCTGGTACGATGAGTTTGAGTTGAAAATTGGTGATAGTCTACGTCGGAAAATTGATACCGGTTTGGCAAAGAGTCGCTTTGGTATAGTAGTTTTTTCGAAAGTATTTCTTTCTAAGGGATGGACAAACTATGAGCTAGATGGATTGGTCACTCGATCTGTAAATGGTGAACAGGAAATCCTCCCTATTTGGCATAATGTCACTAAAAAAGAAATTATAGAATATAGTCCGTCCCTTGCAGATCGTCTTGCGCGGAGCACATCGACTCACACCGTTGAAGAGATTGCAGACGAGATCATTGACTTAATCCAAGGGCATTAAATCTACTATAGCCCTTAAAGTTGATACAGCGAAATGGGCTAAACTTGGTCAATTCCGATTTCCATGATATATTTCCAAAATGAATTGACATTTAGAAATGGAAATGTATAGTGGAAATCATGAGTAGATTACCATCACCCGAAGAATTATTCTCCAAGGCATCCGGCGTCACAGAAGACTCGATGCTTTTTCCCTATCGTGGCACGCTTGTGCTTCTGCGCCAGCGCGGTTTCAGCTATCGCGGAATTGCAAAATGGCTTAGTGAAAACGGACTGGAAACGAACCATACCAGTGTCCGTAATTTTCTGGATTCGTACAGCCGAGACGAAGAGCTGGCAAACGACTTCCAGCAGGCGCAGGATGAAGCCTACATCACGCTGCAACGTCGGGGCGTCTCCGCTCCAAAACCCGATCTCGAAGACCAACTTGAACGGGAGGACGAACAATGATTGCTGCCGATACCGCCATTTCGATTGAGCAAGTCGCCAAGGTTCTCGGGATTTCACGCCGGAGCGTTTACCGGCTGATTGCCGACGGTAAGTTACCCAAGCCGCTTAAAGATCGTGGTCATGCCCGCCTGTTGCGTTCTGATGTCGATCAGTATCTCGAAAGTATACGAAGGGGCCGCAAATGAAGCGCCGCCCCATCTTCAAACGTACACGGCGCGTAAACGGCAAGGTCGTCGAATCCGAATACTACTATGGCCGTTACCGTGTGCAGGGAGGCAAAGGCTACAAGGCCGTCCCCCTGGAGACCACCGACTACGAAGTCGCCGAAAAGCGGCTCCGTGAGTTCAAGAAGGTCCTTGAACTGCGCCACGAGGGCTTACCCATCCCCTCGCACCTCTGGGGTGCTCCTACGCGCTCGGTTGAGACCCTGCTTGACCAATACAACGCAACCCTGACCGGCAAAGATCGAAGCGAAAAGCATGTCCGCGACACGGTAAACCGGATCAGGACCGTGACCGATTACTGTAAGTGGGAATCGATCTCCGAAATCTCGGCGGTGGGCTTCGAGAACTGGCGCTCAAGCACCCCGATGGACAAGCGGCGCGGTATCCCGCTCGGTGTAAAAACGCTGATCGAATATCAAAATAGCCTCTCGGCCTTCTGCAACTGGCTGCGCAGCCTCGGCTACCTTGAGAGAAACCCGCTGGAGTTCGTCGAGAAGGGCGAAATGCGCGGCAACGAACGCAAGCTCCGGCGCGAGTGGTCCGATGAGGAGTTTGAGACCTTCATGGAACTGGGCAAGCCACCCAAACGCGCCGACTATCGGGACGCGGTTTGGATCATCCGCTGGACCGGTTTACGCAAAAACGAAATGCAAACGCTCCGCTGGGGAGACGTGTTTATCGATGGCCGCAAGCGGTTCCTGATCGTCCGCGCCAAGAACTCCAAAAACAGGCTGGAGGAAAGCGTTCCTCTAATGCGCAAGGTTGTTGAAAAGCTCCGTCAGATGCGCCCGGCCGACTACAAGCCCGAAGACCGGATTTTGAACTACAGGATTCCCGGCTCTGAGCAACTGCGGATGGATTTAAAGCGTTGCGGGCTGCAATATCGCAATGATTTTGGTGATTTGGACTTCCACGCCCTGCGCCACACCTTCGGCTACTGGTTGGCCGAACGGGATGTTTCCATGACCAAGATTCAGGCGATCCTGAGGCACAAAGACTCCCGCACCACTGAGAAACACTACGTTAACGTGCCTAAGCTGGCCCAGAAGATGACCCTCGCTGAAATCTTCGACGGTCCGACAGAAGAGGCAAAAGCGTTGACTGAAGATTTGACTAACTCTTTCGGCTCAGAGGGGCAATTGCAGTCACATTGTGACACAAGAAAGGACGAAAGCGGCCTTTTGCAAAAGCTTGATGAAAAGGTAGATAGTCTCATTCAGGCGCTATCTGGCACGATAGGTATCAACCTGAAAATGGCTGCCCGGGCTGGGATCGAACCAGCGATAATCGTTCACTAAGCAGCCATCAGACAGGGGGTTACGAAAGCACCCCTGCCAAGTGCACTCCAGATTGCACTCCACACGGGGGATTTCCGCCTGAATTAGCGCGGATCATTGCCGCTTGGCCTGAGCTGCCACGCGGCCACCAAAAGCGAATCCTCAACGTCCTGCGCTCCCACCAGAAAGGGGGTAAGGCGTGATTCTCGTACTGGTCGAGGTTGGTCGGGTCGAAGGGGAGCCGCCCCGTGCTGAGCAAGACAGCGCGCCCTCTGGCTCGCTTGCTCAAGCGCGGAAACAGGCGGCGGGACTGGCTCTAGGCTCAGCCTATGACGCTAACCCGCCAACCGGGGGAGGTGCCCAATGAGCACCCACAAAAAAGCCCCCGCCATGCGGCAACACGGCGAAGGGCAAACATCGGAAGCGGAAAACCTCTCGAATGGTGCTGATTACATTCGGCCAACGAGTAGCTGTCAAGCTCCCGCGAGGGACGACGAGGCAGCGCGGAGCACGCCGGAGGGCGTGCCCGCACTGCCCGGCGGCCCCGAGGGCGGCGCAGCCGCCCTTCCTTGTCTAAAGAAAAACAACTCAATAACAGAGGCAGCCAATGCTCTGAGGCAACACCCGCCGGAGATGGTTCACAAGGTGGACGGGCCAAGAATCTGGCTCAACCTGCCGGACGGGTCACAACGCCGTTTCGGGCCTCCGACTCAGGGTGAACTCAAGAAGAACTTCGCGCTGGAAAAGAATATCGAGTACATGGCGAATCATTTTGGAATTGAGCGGCTGGGCTTCCTGACGCTGACCTTTGCCGATAACGTGACAGACTTCCGCGAAGCGCAACGGCGTTTCAATTCGCTGGCGACAAACATTCTGCGCAAGAACTTTGAAGCGTGGGTGATTGTGGTCGAGCCACAGAAGCGCGGGGCCGTGCATTATCATCTGGTCGTTGTCTGCCGGTCGGACATTCGTACGAGCTTTGACTTCACAGCCTTTCGGGAATGTCAGAACGAATACCGCACCAACGGCAAGACCGCGCGTTTCTATGCCCTGCTCAAGCAATACGCCACCACGGCTTCCCCTGAACTGCGCCACCTCTGGGCACACTTGCGAGAAGTAGCCGGACACTACGGCTTTGGCCGGTGCGAACTCCTGCCGATCCGCTCCAATGCTGAGGGCATTGCCAAGTACGTCGGTAAGTACCTGGAGAAGGGCAGCCAGTTCCGGGGCGAGCAATTCAAAGGTGCCCGCATGGTCCGCTACTCACGGGGCTGGCGTGCGGTCACTCAGACGTTTGCATGGCTGGATACCGGCAGAGAGTGGCGCAAGCTCGTTGCCCAACTCGCCCATATCCTCGGCTGCGACTCACTCGACGCCCTCAAGGAACGCCTCGGCAAGAAATGGGCCTACCACGCCCTGAACCTCCTCAAGACCTTCCCTGACGCTACACCGCTTGAGCTGGCCGTTGTTTTGGGCGGAATAATTCGCAGGCCATCATCCATAGAGACGTAAGCATTCAGATATATTGATTTTTAAGATACAATAGCTTTAGGATCAGGGTATTCACCATGAAGCTTGTATATTGCTTGTCGCTGTTACTGCTGGTCTCCTCTTGCACTCCTTCAGGCAGGGAACATAACGATAAACTTGATCTCAAGATTCATAAGGCCGATCAACACCCATACCTGAAGGACCATAAGCGAATACTAGTAGTCGCGCTAGCTGGCGATACGATCGGTAGCATAGAGTTGTACAGTGACCCGGGTGGCGGAGCATCATTCTACTATATCAGGGCGGATGATGGGATCACGGGAATCGACGCAAACGGCATGTGGTATGAGATAACTAAAAATGGGATTAAGCCATTGTCATGGCATTGGATGACGCCTCTACCAATGGGCAAAGCGTATCGAATCGTAGCCAATAAATCGGGAAACTACATCACTGAAGAAGTTGACCATGTAGACTTAAGCGATGTCTATGCGTACAAGGATCCTCCAGAATCTGAGAGTTGATCATCCGTTGAGCACTTAGCCAATATCGTCTTGTAGCCTACTGGCCGAAGGGATGCAAATTCTTCGGTAGTTTAGATTTGGCTTTTATGTTGATGAAATCGGACAATTGTCCTACGGTAGCGGCATGGTATCGTTTATATCCACTCGCGAGCTTTCCAAGCAGCCCGGCAGGGTCATGCGCAAGGCCAACGCCGAAGGCCCCCAGGTCATCACTCAGAACGGGGTGCCTGCGGCCTACCTCGTTCCGGCCAGCGGCAACGGCATAGAGTCTGATCTGGACGCGCTGCGCCGCCTGCTCATGAGTCGGGCACTGGATGCCGCGCAGGCAGAAGCCGCCCGCACCGGAGCCAGTGAGCTGACGATGGACGAGATTGACGCCGAAATCGCCGCTGCCCGCAGCGAACGCAAAGCCCGCAAGCAGAAAACCAAGCAGGCATGAACGTCCCCGTATGGGTCATTGACACCAACGTTTTAGTGTCTGCCGTCCTCACGCCGGGCGGCAACTGCGACAAGATCCTCCGCGCTGCCATCGAGGGAAAGATACGCCTCGCGTGGTCCTCGCAAATACTCGCTGAGTACCGAATGGTTTTATCGCGCCCCAAATTCAAGCTGCCGCCTACCATCGTGGCCACCATTCTTACATCGTTCGGCCCCGCCACACAGGTTACCCCCTCCGAAGCCCCCGAACTTCCCGACCCCGACGACGAAGTTTTCTTGGGCACGGCCCTGAGCACTCCCGATCAAATTCTAGTGACTGGAAACACCGCCCATTTCCCGCCCAAAACCTGCGCCCCGGTCCAGATATTAACGCCTGCGGAGGCCGTTCGATTGCTAGCTGGAGGCTAAAAGAGCGACTCATACGACTGACTTGGGATGTTGCAAATGAACTCCTTCGGCAGTCCCACTATGGTGGCCATTGGATTCGTGTACCTAGATGTAAGACATTTTTTTTACGAAAAAATCGGCAAAATGGTCGTTTTTTCTAGTAAAACCAAGGGCAAATCTATATCCTTCCGAGAAATAATCTCAAAAAGTCATGATTGTTACGTTTTCAGTTTCTAACTTCCGATCGTTTAGCGAAGAAGTTACATTTTCTCTTGTTGCCAGTTCTAGAGCAGGTAATGACCAAAAAAACCATTTAGTGCCTATTCCAAATAGCGACATGTCTGTATTACGGGCTGGCGTAATTTATGGAGCAAATGGTTCTGGAAAGTCTAATTTTTGCAAAGCATTAGAGTATTTAAGGTCATTAGCCTTAGACGCTCAAGAAAAAGGCAGTGGAACCGGAAGAGAACCGTTTAGGTTTTCCAAGGAAAATTGCACAGATAGTTGCTTTGATATTCAGTTCATTTCCAATGATAAGCTTTATCGGTTTGGGATTTCAGTTGATGATGATAAAATTATAGATGAGTGGTTGATCCTCATAGAAGGCAAACGAGAACATGTAATTTACGAGCGATCGACAGATAAGAACGGCAATGTGACAGTGGATGGAAAGGGGCTTAAGTCTGCAGATAAAAAGCTTCGAGCACTAACGCATGTCGGTGGAATCAAGGAGCAATCTTTCTTGGCTACAATACGAGCAACCTTGGAGCAGAATAGTTTTAATGATTCTATTCGTGATGTCATTCAGTGGTTCGACACTGGCATTACATTGGTAACGCCCGACAGTAAGTTTAAGCCAATTGGGCATGTATTAAGCGAGGACAGCGATTTCTTAACGTTTTCTAGTGATTTTTTGCATGCATCATCAACTGGCATTGACAGGCTTAATGTAATAAAGAGGGAAATTAAGGATGACGAAATCAGCATCTACTTGAGATCGGATGATTTTTTAGACAAATTCGTTAAAAGCCTCCCTGAGGACAGTAGGGGAGTTGTTGAAATTGGACCGACTCAAGAAATATCCATAGATAAGAAAAATGGCATCAAATTTTCCTTAATTAACATTGAGTCAATTCATAGTCATGAGAATGGAGAAGACATCTCCATGGACCTTTCGGAAGAGTCTGATGGAACGCAGCGATTACTTAATTTATTGCCAGCACTTCACGATATGAAGCAAAAGAATGCAGTATTTGTTATCGACGAAGTCGAGCGTAGTATGCATCCATTGCTTATACATAAGTTTATGGAGTATTTTCTCGGTGGATGCTGTGATGGCCGAAGCCAGATGATCGTGACAACACATGAGTCGCACTTGCTCGATCAAGAGTTGCTTAGGCGGGATGAGGTTTGGTTTGCTGAAAAAGATCAGCGAGGTGCTAGTAAGATGTATTCACTATCGGACTTTCAGCCTCGGAGAGATCTTAAAATCGAAAAAAATTATCTAGAAGGACGCTTTGGGGCCATTCCTTTCTTGGCTGGCATTGATAGCTTACGAAAAAGGGGGGATGCATTAAATGAACTCTAAGCGGCGAAAACCTCGACCGTTAAAGAGAGACCAACAACAATATCGTGATGATCGGCTTTATGTTGTGGCCTGCGATGATCGCTATGCTCCTTCGCAATATTTTTCAGCCTATCGAAAACACTTCCTTGGTGCGCGTTTGCACGTTGTTGTTATACCCACTGAGGATGGAACATCTTCGGCGGAGCATGTTTTAAACCGGCTCTTGGACTATAATATTGAGACCGGAGATCAACGGTGGATGCTGCTAGATACCGATCACTATATTAAAGGTACGCATCGAAAATCATTCATGAAAGCATTGTCTCGTGCCGGCAAAGAGGGCATTCGTGTTGCATTGAGTCGCCCCTGCTTTGAGTTATGGCTACTCCTTCATCATGTTAATAATAATGATAGAAAATTTAACCAAATAACTAATGCAAAAGATGCATGTAGTCTTTTAGACTCAATTCTTGGTAATTATAATAAGTGTAGGCTGCAAATGGAGCATTTTCCCCTTTCGTCTATTCCGCAGGCCGTATTGTCGGCTAGCCTGCTAGACTCAGCCGTAAAGGGAGGGAGTATCCCCGATGGCAATACTACTCGTGTGTTTCAATTGTGGCAAGAAGTAGTCCGCAATGCATCATTAGCTCAGTTGCCCGATGAGCTTCAAGAGCTTAAGGCGAAATTGGCCTAATATTTTTTTGTACGCTTAATGGTTGACGAAAATAAACCAGTGGACACAATTGCGCACCATGATCGATTACGTCGAGGTGCCAGAGTCGCTTTATCCCGTCCTTGGGGAGCCCGATCCGGGGACGCGGATTTACCGGAAAGACGGGCCTAGCGAAGAGTGCGGGGCTTGGTTTAATGCGGTGACTGAGCTGGTTGGCCCCTGTGTGTCTCCCGGTGGCGTGTGCATGTATTGCCCCGTCACGCGGGCAGCGGTTCACAAGAAGATCAAGGAAGGCACTTTGACGATCTTCCTTTTTCACACGACCCATCAGGCAACAAACCTTTGGGGCAAGAAGAAAACTTACCGGGATTCGCCTTACGGGTATGTGCCTGTAATTGAGGCGCAGCAGTGGCGCAGGGACATTGAAGACCGCGCCATCATCAAGGGGACGGTGACTCGCGAAGAGCTCGAAGGAGCGCACCCGGATTGGAGAGGGGATTTTCTGGAGTGGCGCAAAAGTAATGAGCGCATTCCGCTTGGGGTCGTGCTGGAGCAAAACGGCATGAGCTATTGGGACTTTTTCAAAGAATTTGCCAGCGCATCAATCGGTGGGCTGACAGACGCCATCCGACCAAAAAAATCAATCCGAACTGGGAAAGGTAAAAAACAATGAGTGAAATCAAGGAAACACTGAACGACGACAGCCTGCTTAACCGCAAGGAAGCGGCTGCCTTTTGCAAATGCTCCGAGCGGGAGATCTCGCGCTACGTAGACCGGGGGCTGAAAAAGATCGTCTTTGGACCGCGTAACGTGCGTTACCGGCTGCGGGATTTGAAGAAGTTCATCGCGCGTCATCTCAAAACCGCTATGGCCTGATCCAATGAGCGTTTTCAGACAACCCCGCGGCAACGGGAAGTTCTCTAAAACGTACTCCTGCTCAGTCTGGATCAACGGCAAGAAAACAACTCGCTCGCTACGTACCACCCATCTTGACCGCGCCCTTAAGCACGAGAAGGAACTCAAGCAGGGGATTGCCCTGCAAGAGCAAGGCCTGCCGGTCCCGTCTCATCTGTTTGGCGCACCTACGCGGAAAATCCTCGACCTCGTCGCCGACTACGAGCGTTCACACACAGCCAAGCGGCTGCGACAGAAGCACGTTCACGACACGGTGACGCGCATTAAAACACTGGCTGAGTCCTGCAGCTGGGAAGACCTGGGTGACATAGCGCCAACCGGCTTCGAGCAGTGGCGCGGACAGGCTCCGGTTTGTCAGCGGACGGGTAGGGTGCTTTCAGCCAAGACGATAAACGAGTACCTGCTGAGCATGCGGGCCTTTCTCAACTGGCTGAAAAAGCAGGGAATCATTGAACGGGACCCGCTGGAGTATATCGAGAAGTGCGAGACACGGGGGAATGAGACCAAGAACCGCCGCGAGTGGACGGACGACGAGCTGGAAACGTTCATGCGCTACGGCAAGCCTCCCCATCGGGCAGACTATCGCATCGGAATATGGCTGTTGCACTGGACCGGCCTGCGCAAAAACGAGCTGCAAAACCTGCGCTGGGGGGACGTGTTCATCGATGACGGGAAGGCACAAGCCATCATCCGCGCCAAGTACTCAAAAGGCCGAACCAGCGAGCAAATCCCCCTAATGCCCAAGGTTGTGGCGCAATTGCACTCCATGCGGCCGACGAAATGGAAGCCAGAGGACAAGGTTTTAGCGTTCCGCCTGCCGGGCTCCGAACAGTTTCGGGCAGACCAGAAACGAGCCGGATTGGTGTACCGCAATGAGTTTGGAGACCACGACTTTCATTCTCTCCGTTACTCGTTTGGCCACTGGCTGGCTGTGCGTGGCGTCTCCCTGCTCGTTATTCAGTCCATCCTGCGACACAAGGATTCCTCAACCACAGCCAAACATTACATGAATATGGCCAAGCTGGCGGTGAACAAGACGCTGGAGGAAGTTTTCAGTTCAGAGGGGTGCACTCCAAATTGCACTCCATTGGGCGGCCAAGAAGGGCTTTTACGGTCACAACCTGTCACAAAGTCCGGCGGGCTACAAGATTTGCAAACGATTGTGAATGACGCAGTTAGTCGCGCTCTGGCCCCCTTTGTCACACAGGGACTCATCCCTGAAAATGGCTGCCCGGGCTGGGATCGAACCAGCGACCAAGTGATTAACAGTCACCTGCTCTACCGCTGAGCTACCGGGCAACTCTACATAGCGGAAAGCGGCAAAAGAAACGTTACTGGACAGGGCTTGGCAAGCATGAATTTAAAGCTTTTTTCAAAAATATTCGAAAAGGGGGAGGGTGAGGCACCTGGAACCCCCGAAGACAACAGGGTGGGAGGGCGTTTGGCGTGTATAAAACTTAGCCTTGCCTTTCGTGGTCGAGCCCTTACGTTGTCCCGCTTTTCCACATCGCCGGAAGTACCGGCCAACCTAATAGAATACCATGTCAGAACACACCCTATCCGTATCAAAACGCGAAGGTCAGGGCCGGGGCTTTTCCCGCCGCCTGCGCGCACAGGGCAGCATCCCTGCAGTCATCTACGGAAAAAGCGGCTCCGAAAAGCTGGCCGTGACCGAGAAAGACTTTATGCTGCTCATGCGTGAAATTGGAGGCTCGGCCACCATCGTGACCCTCGAGGATGACAAGGGCGGCAAGACCGCGACCCTCATCCAGGACACCCAGCGCAACCCGCGCACCGACCGCTTCGAGCACATCGACTTCCTCGAAGTGAGTGCCGACCAGGAGATCACCGCTCAGATTCCGGTGCACACGCACGGGGAAGCCGTTGGTGTGAAGACCGGCGGAGGCTCGCTGGAAATCGCCCTGCACGAGGTCGAGGTTTCCTGCCTGCCGAAGAACCTGCCCGAGCAGATCGATCTGGATGTCTCCGGCCTCGATGTCGGCGATATGATCCACGTCTCCGCTCTGCCGAAGCTCGAAGGCGTCACCTATCAGGGCGACCCCGAAACCGTCGTTGTCATGTGCAATGCTCCGATGGCTGAGGAAGCTCCTGCTGAGGATGAAGCCGAAGCTGCTGGCGACGACGCCGAAGCTAAAACCGGGGAAGAGGCCTAAGCTTCTCTCCCTTTCACGTTCTTTAATAGTCATGTCCATCGCCGTTATCGCCGGCCTGGGAAACCCCGGGACGGAGTATAACGGGACACGCCACAACATCGGTTTTGCCGTGGTGGATGCGTTGGCGACCGAGCAGGGAGCGGTCTGGAAGAAAGAAAAGAAGTTCCAGGCCGAAACTGCGAAGGTCAGCCTCGCCGGGGAGCCCGTCGTGCTCATGAAGCCGCTGACGTACGTCAACGAAAGCGGCCGAGCCCTCGGAGCCTGGCTACGTTTCCACCGGCTCACGCCCTCGGCTGCAGCGGTCATCTACGACGAGATCAATCTCGATCTGGGACGGCTCAAGCTCAGCGTGAACGGCAGCGCCGGTGGCCACAACGGGATCGCCAGTCTGCTGCGTGATGCCGGAGCCGGTTTTTTGCGGTATCGCATCGGGATCGGCAGTAAGACCCACCCGGCGATGGATTTAAAAGACTGGGTTCTGGGCCGGTTCACGGAGGCGGAAAATGCCGTCCTGACCACCCGGATGCCCGACTATACCAAAGGCCTGCACCTGCTCCTGAGCCGGGGCGTGGATGCGGCCATGAATCAACTTAACACACGATCACATTCCGAATCAGCATGAGCGACACAGCAACCCAGCGCCAGTATCTGGCCACCGTCATTCTTGACACCCGTAACTACACCGAAGCGGTGGAGACCCTGATCGAAAAGGTCAAGGACGCCTTCTCCAGCCTCGGTTTTGAGGTGACCAAGGTGGATAACCTCGGTCAGAAGGAATTCATCCGCACGCCGGACCGCCACTTCCAGGCAGGCATCTACGTGCAGTACTCCCTGAGCGGCCCGGCCGAAGCCACCACGCAGATCCACGAGAAGTTCCGCCTCGACAAGCAGGTCAACCGCATTCTCCTCCAGTCCAAGGACTAGGCGAAAAGCGCCCCGCAGCTCCGGATGACAGTTGACCCGTAGCGAACGGGCCTACAGGCTCCTCTTATGGCCTCATTTAACAAAGTCATTCTTCTGGGAAACCTGACGCGCGACCCCGAGGTGCGTGTCACCCCGGGCGGCATGTCCATCTGTAAGTTTGGGATCGCCGTGAACCGTACCTTCAACACCAAGGATGGTGAGAAGCGCGAGGAAGTCACCTACGTCGACATTGACGCCTTCGGGCGTCAGGCCGAAGTCATTGCCAAGTACCTGAGCAAGGGCCGTGCGGTCTTCGTCGAGGGGCGGCTGCGGCTGGACCAGTGGGACGACAAGTCGACCGGCGAGAAGCGCAGTAAGCTCGGTGTCGTGCTGGAGAACTTCCAGTTCGTCGGTGGGCGCGAAGACTCCGCTGGCGGTGGTTACGACCAGAGCTCACCTCCTCCTCGCACCACGGGGCGCCAAGCACCGCGAAACGAGCCGGATGTGGACGAAGACGTACCCTTCTGAGCCACTCGAAGACTCTTTCTGACAACGGATCCACCCACGGGTGGATCCGTTTTTTTGGTCTGGGGCCAATTATTTGCGTATTGATCGATACTTTTTCATGGAATAGGGGTTAAATAATAGGTATCCGACAGATGATGCTGTTTTCACAGTCCCGTATGCTCCAAGTCGCCCGCTGGTTACTCCTCGCGGGTGCGGGGCTTTGTGGGAGTGCAGCAGCAGCCACGGATACCAACCTGGTCGCCAGTTCGCCCTTTCTGCCGCCAGGGTGGGGCGATAAGCCTGCCACCACCGCGACACGCCCCCCGCCAGTGGCCCCCGCCATTAGCCGCCAGTTGGAGTTTCGGGGCCTGATCGAGATCAACGGCGTGACGCGCTTCAGTATCTTCGACAAGAAGGAAAATGAAGGCTACTGGCTCGAGCTCAATGAGACGAGTGGAGGTTTTGAGATCCTGCGCTATGACGACCTGCGCAAGAGCATTCTGATCAGTACGGGCGGGTCTACAGAGGAGATCGCGATGGCCTCTCCCGACGACAGCCCGATGCAGATCAGCAACAGCATCTCCCCCAGTGTAAAGGCGGTGACCTCACCAGCCACGATGGTCAGGCAAGCCTCGACGAGCAGCACCGGTCGCAAGTCCGGGCCGATCATCCCGCGTCGGCGGCTGATCCGCTCGAATAATGACTCCAATACTGCAAATCAGACCGGGCAGCAGGAGCCGCCTGCCAATCCGGTGCCGCCTCCAGGCAGGTAGGCGAGTCTGGCGGACTACGCCGCCCCGTGCTGCTGGAGCTGATCTCTGGCAGCCGTCCATGTAAATGCACTTTTTTGCGCATTCATGGCTTGAATTCCTCTCTCAAACGCCCAAGATGCTCCTTTTTCCGGTCGTTTAGCTCAGTTGGTTAGAGCGCCACATTCACATTGTGGAAGTCACTGGTTCGAGTCCAGTAACGACCACCATTTTGGTGGTTTGAGCCCTGTCCGGAAAAGGCCGCAATGATGCGGCTCTGAACGCTTGCAAGGGGATGCGGTGTGGCAGTGTTCGCTAAGGCGTTTTTTGCCCAGCTTCATGATAAGTCTAGGTGTGGGATATGAGGACGGATTGTCTTATCTTCACATTGCTATGTGTCTATACCAAATTCTGTATAGCGCGTATTTTATTTCACGTCGTGATTTATCGGTAGCGCAAACTCACTGCTCATGCGGATGTTTAAGGATAATGTTAAGTATTTTAAATTATTTCACTAAACAAGTGCAGTAGGAAAATCGTTTAGGTGTCTTGAGGATCAAGGTTATGGTGTGAAGTGCAGCGGACGTTGCATGTTCTTTAACCCCAACCCATTACCCCATGATGTTATCCCTAAAGTGTCTTCCTACACCCGTGTTCATATTGGCCCTTCTGGTCGGTAGTTGTTTTTCCCCTACAACATCCCGGGCTGCGACGCCTTCGATGCTGGTCAACCTGAACTATGAAGAGCTGGTGGCTATCCGTAATGAGATCCGCTCCGCGAGCCCAGACCCGGGCGTGTGGAATGCGTATCAGGCTCTTATCAATAAAGCTGACAGTTACCTCGATGATGTGCCGGCCTCTGTCATGGACAAGCAGCTGACGGCTCCCTCCGGTGACAAGCACGATTACTACGCGATCGGCAACTACTCCTGGCCCAATCCAGACACGCCGGACGGCATGCCGTATATCCGCATCGATGGCTACAAGAACCCCGAGGCGAAGGAATCGGACAAGTGGGACAAAAAGGTCTACAACCCGATGGTCAGCAAAGTCGATACGCTGGCGTTGGCCTACTTCTACACGGGCGATGAGCTTTATGCCAGCAAGGCTGCCACCTTGCTCTACACCTGGTTTATCGATCCGGCCACCCGGATGAATCCGAGCCTGAACTACGCGGGCGGGCAGCCGGGGGTTTCCGAAGGGGTTTACTACGGCATCATCGAGACGGTCGTGCTGATCGACATGCTCGATAGTGTGCAGTTGCTGACACTCTCGGATAGCTGGACCGAGGCGTACAACGACGCGCTGAAAAGCTGGTTCTACGACTACACGACCTGGTTGCTGGAGAGCGACTTTGGGATCCTGGAAAGGAATATGGCCAACAACCACGGCTCCTGGTACGCGGCGCAGGTAGCGGCCTTCTCCAAGTACACCGGTCATCCAGCGCGGATTTTGGACATGGTGGATTTGGGGAAAGACCTGATCGAGTCGCAGATCGCTGCCGATGGCAGCCTACCGCTGGAGCTGGCGCGTTCGAATTCCTTCATGTACTCGATCTACGGTCTTCAGGCGTTTACGGCGTTGGCCCGCTGTGCCGAGTTTGCCGGGGAGGATCTCTGGCATTACACAGCTCCGAATGGCCGCAACCTGAATATGGCCTACAACTTCATCGCTCCCTACCTGAGCGGTGAGCTGGCATGGACATGGCCCAGTATCAGTAGCTCGGTATGGCATTCGATTCAGGTCATGCGGTTAGCTTCCAGGGTCTACTACGAGCAGCCGCTGGTCGTGGCCGCTGAGCACCTCGCTGATGTCCACGGATCCGATACTTCCTATTATCGCATCGTGCACATGCTCGGGACGACACCGACGCAGGTGCAGTTCGCCTTTGACGACTTCGACAGCTACACGACCGGCTCTACGCTCAATGGGCAATCCGGCGGCATCGGCTGGAAAGGCGCCTGGTCCAGCGTGAGTGGGATCGAGGTGTCCAATACGGCGATTACCTACACACTCGGAGAGCTTCAGCTCGGGGGCGGGAAGTCTCTGAAGGTGGACGTTAACAGCGCTAACGCATTCGCGCGCGATGTCCTCGATAATCCCGATACAACCGGGCAAGACTACTATGTCAGCTTTCTCATGCGCATCGAGGGTGACACGGGAGCCCTGCCGACCAGCGGCTATAATCCGTTTGCCGGGTGGCAGGCGCGTGACAGCTCCCCCGATCCAGCGAACGATACCGTGGGCATCACCGGTAAGGCCGGCAAGGCAGGTGCCCGCGTTGCCAATGCCGATGAGCGCATCTCCACCGTTCTGGAGTATGGCCAGACTTACTTCGTGGTGGTCCAGTATGGCGGCTGGGATGGCAGCAACTACCAGACGGCCACCGTATGGCTCAACCCGGATATCAACGACGAGTTCACGGCCGATACGTCTGTGAAGGCGACCAAGACCAGCACTGTCAGCGGTCAGGGATCGGATGGGTTCATCGGCGTGCAGGTGCGTACTGTCTCTCTGAGTGAGGATGCGTACTATCTGTTCGACGATGTGAGTGTGGGGCGCACCTGGCGCGAGGTGGTGCCTGTCCCGCAGGGGGGCACGGATGGCTTTGACATGTACTGGCCCGGTACAGCTCTCAACGGTCTGGGTAATGACCATGGCTGGGACGGTGACTGGTCTGCCGTCAGCGGCGCGACAGTCTCCCAAGAGGAGATCACCTATTCTCTGCCGGGTGGAGTGACCCTCGGCGGTGGCAATACGATGAAGCTCGCGAGTACCAGCAACACCGCATTCTCCCGTAACCTGCTGCCCGCGGTTGACCTGAGCGGCCATGACTACTTCGTCAGCTTTATCTTCCGCGTGGAGGGTGGGGAAGGCCCCCTGCCGACCAGCGGGCCGGGGCCGTTCTTCGGCTTGCAGGCTCTCGATGCGACACCTTCTTACGCGAATGATACGACGGGTATCATCGGTAAGTCCGCGCAGGTCGGAGGGCGAGTCGCTAACTCCGATGCGAAGGTCTCTACGGTGCTGGAGTACGGCCAGACGTACTTCATGGTGGTCCAGTATACCGGCTGGGATGGCAGTAACTATCAGACCGCCACGGTCTGGCTCAACCCGAGCTCATCCGATCAATTCACGACCGACCCAGCCATCAAGGCAAGCCGCACCGTGACCGGGACCGATCTTGGCTCGGACGGGTTTATCGGGCTAATGGGCCGCACATGGTCGGTGGATGAGACGAATTACTACCTGTTGGATGATATTCGCGTCGGCTATTCGTGGGGCGAAGTCGTGCCTTGAGCTGCGTGCTGACCCTGCCGGGAGGCCGACAAAAAGCCTCCCGGCAGGAATTTCAGTGTCCTCTGTTTTTTGGCCTCAAATACCCTCGGTGCGCCGGGTTGGGTATAGAGGGAAATATACGCCATTTTTCATGCGCCCTCTATCCCTTTGATAGTCTTGTCGATATGTATCGAATTTATTTGGCGGGCACCTTTAGGTATGGTCGGCTATATTATTAGGCATGTTCTACCCCCCTCGTCGACAAACGCGAATCCATCCCCGAGGATTCTCTCTGGTCGAGCTTCTGATCACCATCGCTGTGATAGCTGTCTTGGCGGCGATGCTCTTTCCTGTCTCCAAGGAGGTCATGAAGCATGCGGCTATCTCCAAGGACCTTTCCAACTTGCGGCATTTACAGGCCGCAAACATCCTCTACTCCAACGAGCATGAGGGTAAATATGTGCCGGTTGGTTCGTTTAATGAAGATGGAGCCTATGGTACGTTTTGGCACCGCAATCCGGATTTTGCGCCGGTTTATCTAGGCGTTTCGGACTTGGACCGTTGGCCGGACGAGTTGCTATCTCCGTGGGCAAATATCTACGAGAGTGATGGCACCCGCTCGATCGAGCGTTCCTATGGGTACAACTACACCGGATTGGGCTCTTACGGTGTGCCGGGGACATCCCGCAATGCGAAAACCCTGACCGTCACCAATCCGGCCAAAACATTGGCATTTGCCGATGCACTCGACTGGCAGATACAGATTTACGGTGCCTCTCGTTATGTGGGCGAGGAAACCGTTGAAAACATCAATGCTAACTCTGCGATCGCGTATCGCTATGATGGCTACGCCGGGGTCGTTTACTTTGACGGACGCGCAGAAATGCTCAGCCGCGAGGAAGTCATCGATAACCGGACTTTGTGGACGATTCAGCAGGACTAGTCCTGCCGGGCGATACGCCACCGTCCCTTCAAATCCAGCTTTAGTATATCTGTATAAACTATGCGTCTGTTGCTGTGCTTTAACTAACAAATTAGCCTTTCATTCTCATCAAAAACAACCTGTCACACATCTATCCCATGAATAAAAAATACGTTATTATAGCCGCATTCTTCATGTTCTTTCTGAATGCGCTCCATGCTCAAATCTCACTCACCGAGCAAACCTACACCCAGGACTTTGATAGTCTGAACCTTAATGCAGGCCTGCAGACTTGGGCTGATAACAGCACGATTCAAGGCTGGTACTCCATGACCGTGACTGACGATGGCGGTGAGGTGACCACAGATAACACCCACTACCGTGCCTCCAATGGCAATAACCAGACGGGATCGGGCTCTTCGGTTTACGCCTTCCGCAGAACAAGTACGGATGGCACGCTCGGCTCTCTGTCCACGACGACCAGCAACGGCGTCTTTGGGGCACAGTTTGCCAACAACACCGGCTCAACGATCACCAGCTTGAGCATCAGCTACTCCGCTGAGCAGTGGTCATGGGGCGTTGGTACGCAGCTGAACTCCCTCGTCTTTTCCTACTCGACAGATGCGACCAGCCTGAGCACGGGCAACTGGACCGAGGCCTCCTCTCTGAGCTTCACGGCCCTCTATGCCGATGGTACCGGCACCGCCCTGGACGGAACCAGCGACACGATCTTCAATGGCAGTTCATATGACGAGAAGACGGCTGGCGAGGCTGGCGGGCCAGGGGCTCTGAACTACGTAGCAGTCTCCGGGACGATTACCGGACTCTCGGTCGCCGACAGTGAAAATATCTGGATCAAGTGGGTGGACAACTTCAGCGGAGAGACCGGCTACGGGCAGGGACTCGCGATCGATGACCTGAACGTGACCGCCGCGGTGCCCGAGCCCTCGACAGTGGCGCTGTGCGTGACCGCCTTGATCGGCGTGCTGTGTCTGCGCCGCAAGCGCAATCGCTAAGACATCCGCTTCCTTTCCAGTCCAATCACATGCTTGTAGGCTATGAATAAGCCCAAAGGGATAGACCTGCTCAACAATTACCGCTTGCCGCAAGTTTTCGGCCCGGATGGGCAGGTGTTTGCCTTCGTAGTGGGCCGCGTGTCAGGTCATGCCAGAGGATGAGGAAGTCTCCGATGATGAGTCGAAGCCAGTTGAAATCGTTTTTCTCGGACAGGGAACCCTTGTTTTTGATGATGTGTTTTCCGGGATGGATGCCTGCCTTGAAAACGATTTTGTATGACTTCGCGATGACTGCAAAACCAACCAGAGTTGGAAACTCACCGCCTATTTCCATAACCAATATAAAACCCGTTTTTTAACCATGAGTAAGATCCAAACCCTTATCGTGTTGGCCTCGTCGCTGACCGTTACTGCCGCCACCGTTACTGAAGCCAAGGTCGTATTTTCCGACGCTTCGGAGTATTACCAGTCCTTCGAGGAGGAGGCCTATGGTGTGAGCAGTGAGACTGACATTAATACCTCGGGTACCTACCCCTGGACAGATAACGCGACGATTGTCGGGTGGTACGCTGTTGTGGACGGTAAGAGCGCGTCGAAATACGGGGCCACGAATGGCAACAACCGTAAGGGGGACGAGGGCATCTATCTGTTCCGTAAGAACGGTAAGAATGGGGCATTGGGCACGCTGCGGAAATCCTCCACCACCGGGCTGACGGCCATCGGACTCGAGATCGGTAACGATACCGGCGCGAGCATGACCGGGTTTTCCATTAAGTACAAGGGGCAGCAGTGGCAGCAGAACAGTGGCGGGGCCGACCAGCTCACACTTCAGTACTCTACCGACGCGACATCGCTCACGACAGGGAGCTGGACCACAGTGGATGATTTGACCTTTAAGAGCATCAAGGACTCCGGCTCAGAAGACTATGCTGGCCTGTCGCTCTCCGGCAGTGTGCAGAGCGAAGACGTATCGGGCAAGATCACGGGCCTGAATGTCAAGGATGGGCAAAGCATCTGGATTCGCTGGGTGGATGAGGACAATAAGGGTGTCGATCAGGCCCTGAGCATCGACTCCCTGAAGATTAAACCGACCCTCTCGAAGTAACGCTCCGTGAAGCTCCAACAGGCGGCGATCCAGTGCGTGCCGGATTACCTCAGACCAGAAAAGACATAGAACGATGACAGAACGGACCTCTAAACTCTTCCCGCTCACACTACTGACTCTGGCGGCTCTCGTGTCGGCACCTGCTCACGCGGTATCGGATAGTCAGCCAGTGGACGATGCGCTCAACCGCCTCGAAGTGCTCTATGATGGTATGTTGCCATGGGTCGCCGAGCTGTATGATCCCGAGAGCGGCGGCTTTTACGAGTCGCTGGGATTAAAGAAAAAACTGGAGCCGAAGGACTATGGCCCCGACATCCAGTCGACGCATAACTGCTTCTCTTTTATCCGCCAGTCGGACCAGTATGCGAAGATGCCGGAGTCGTTCCGGGAAAAGCTGATCCACTATTTCCAGAGTCGGCAGGACCCCGAGACGGGCTACTTCGTCGATCCTGACTATCCGGACATGTGGGACAACCAACGCGTACTGGGGAGGGCGCTGTCGTTCTCCACCGGCTCGCTTCGGGTGCTCGGTGCCAAGCCGCTGTATCCGCTTCCCGGCGAATCCGCGGCTCCTGCTAAATCTCAGGGAAGCTCAGCTACGCAAAAAAACGGCAGCAAATCATCCGGCAACGGAGAGGGTGGGGCTGCTCAAGTAAACGCGCAGCCGTCCAAGCAGATTTACCGTGTCCCCAGTACCGTCACGGAGAGTGCTGCAGCGGAGCCGAGTACGCCTGATAATGTGTACCGGGTCCCTAGTGTAGCGGATCTGGACATGTCGAGTGTGCCTCCTCATTTAGTGTCGGCAGAGGCGATGCGGGCGTGGATGGATGAGCGTCCCTGGGACCACGCCTGGACGGCAGTCGATAACATCCAGTCGCAGTCGACGCTGATCAAGACGCTCCCCGAGCCGCTGCAAACGCAGATCGTCGATGAGGTCATCCGGTACATTTCAGAGCGCCAGGAGGCCGATACCGGATATGTAGGCGGTGGCAATGATGCCGTGCGCCTCTCCGGGGCGTTCAAGCTCGTGCTGTTCTGCCGCGCCGTAAATCGCCCGATCCCGGCAGCAGACAAGATTCAGGCAACCGTGATCGAGTGGCTGCAGTCCGGCTCAGCGACTGACAGGATCTTTTTTATCCGCAATGCCTGCGACATGCTCAATATGCTGATCAAGCAGACGGGGAACGAACTGACCGAAGAGGAACTCGTATCCGTCATCGAGTTTGGGGTGCGTGAGCTCCGTCGTTTTCATCAGGACGACGGCGGTTTTTGCAGCTTTACCTATGGTAACTTCGTCAGCCCCAACGATCTGTATCTGGGCAAGAACTCCATCCCGGCCACGGCAGGTCCGCAAAGTGACGTCAACGGTACCCGCATGGCGATAGCTGCCCGTGACGCCCTCTATGGGCTGGCTGGGCAGAAAGCTCCCAAGCTGCAGATGGATGGCTTCTGGGAGGCCTGCCTGAATACACCTGTCTATTAATGTCGTCCGCACACCCGACCCGCTCCTGATGTTCCACCGCCCCATGCTGTCCCTGATCAGTGCTGTCTGCTGCTCTCTGTTGCTGGCTATCGGTAACCTCTACGCGGAGGACTCCCGCGCAGAACTCCAGGAGGCTCTGTCCGAGCTCGACGCCCTGTATGCGGATGTCTTGCCGTGGATGGCGCAGTTGTATGACCCGGATAGCGGCGGCTTTTATGAATCTATCGGCCTGAAGGAGAGGAAGGAGCCCAAGGATTACGGTCCCGATATTCAGTCCACGTTTTTCGCCATCGTGATCCTGGCAAACTCTGACATGGTGGAGACGATGCCGCCGGCTATAAAACGCCAGATGGTCCGGTACTTCCAAAGCCGACAGGACCCGCAGACGGGGTACTTCGTCGACCATGACTATCCCGATATGGTGGAGAATCAGCGTGTGCTCGGGCGGGCGCTCAGCTTCTCCCTTGGCTCTTTGCGTATGCTTGGGAGCGAGCCCCTTTATCCGCTGCCAGGGCAGCCGCGTCGGCCATCTTCCCGTCGACCGGAGAAGAGCGCTCCTGCTCCAGCAAAAGACACCAGAGCGGAGACATTGCCGAGTCCTGCCAGAGTCGATACGCGCAGCCCGCCATCCGCTCCCGCTCAGGGCGAGCATCCGAATGTCTACTATGTGCCCGCTGCGCAGAATGTTTACCGGGTGCCGAGTGCAGAGGACCTTTCGCGGCTGGATACTTCTAGTTTTCCTCCGCATTTGGCCTCGGTTGAGGCCTTTCGGGCGTGGCTCGATGAGCGCCCCTGGGAGCACTCATGGACGGCGCTCGACAACCTCTCCTCGCAGTACAAGCTGATCAATACGCTGCCTCAATCCTATCGCGATGTGATCATCGACGAGGCTATGCGCAATGTGGAGGCGCGCCAAGACCCGGAGACAGGGTTGATCGGAGGCGGAGACCTGCAGGTGCGTATTTCCGGGGCGTTCAAGTTTGTGTCGTTCTGCTCGAATGTCGGCCGCCCCATTCCTCGCGCTGCGCAGATCCAGCAGACCCTGCTTGAGTGGTTCGCGGATGAGCCCGAGATCGACCGCATCTTCTTCATCCGCAATGCCTGCGATATGATGGACAAGCTGTGCCGGAGCACCGGTCGTAAGCTGACCAACGAAGAGTTGATCCAGGTCACCCGGTTTGCGGTGTCGCAGCTCAAACGCTTCCGCCAGGCAGATGGCGGTTTCCGCAGCTTCACGTTTGGTTCATTCGTCAGCCCGAATGATCTCTATCTGGGAAGAAACAGCATCCCGGCGCAGGCGGGGGACCAGAGCGAAATGAACGGCACCTCGAATGCCTACCGCGTGTGGAAGGCGATTTACTGGCTGGCCGGACAGGAGCGGCCACGCGACAGCATGGAGGGCTTCTGGGAAGTCAGCCTCTCGGAGTCCCAGCCAGAAAAGCGGGATGGCGCTAATGCGGCGGACGATTGACGGAAGGGATTATCGACGGGTTTGACGAAGCCTATGTCTCATGACATAGGCTTGAGTTCGTTACCCTCGCTGTTATTAGAATTGCCCATGGATGATGCTCGGCCGACGCAGAAAGAGATCGCCCGACTGACAGGGCTGGCACAGTCGACGGTCTCCATGGCTCTGGCAAATAACCCGCGCGTGTCGGAGAAGACACGTAAGTATGTCCATGAGATCGCTGGCCAGCTCGAGTACCGGCCCGATCCGTATCTGACGGCCTTGTCGGCCTACCGGAAGCGTTCTGTCAGCGCCAAATACCAGGCGACGCTGGCATGGGTGGGGAGCGATCCCGATAATGAAGTCTGGAGCGTGATCCCTCCCTTTTACCGGCACTACTATGAGGGCGCTGTCGAGCGTGCCAGGGAGCTGGGCTACCGGATCGAGGAGCATAATCTGGTAAAGGGCGGGATGACGGGCCAGCGCCTTTCAAAGTTACTCTGGGCGAGGAATATCCCGGGTATTTTATTCGCACCACAGGCGAGGCCCGGTGCTTCTCTGGTTTTTGATTTTTCTCATTTTGCTGCGGTGGCCTTCGGTCATACGCTGGTTAGTCCGGCCATCCACACCGTGGTGTCCCATCAGTCTAAGTCCATGCTCAAGCTGCTGGACGAGCTGCAGAAGCTGGGCTACAAGCGCCCCGGGCTGGCCATCACCCATCAAAGCGATAACCGCACCATGCACAACTGGTCCTCAGCGTTCTGGGGGGTGCAGCAGACGCTGAAGCCGGAAAACCGCGTGCCGATCCTGATGGTTAAGGAGATGTCAGCAAATGTGTTCAAGGTGTGGCTAAAAGAAAACCGCCCGGATGTGGTCGTGACCGAGCAGCGGTACGGGCATGCCTGGCTGGTTGAGGCCGGTGAAAGCATTCCGGAAACTATCGGCCTGGCGATTATTACCCTCAGGGACTGGCAAAAAGGCTACTCGGGCATCATGGAAAACTCGCGCTTGATCGGGGCGCGTGCGCTGGAGTTTCTGGTCGACCTCATCCACCGCCGGGAGCATGGCGTCCCAGAAGTCCCGACGACCCTCATGGTCGATGGCTCATGGGTGGAGGGGACGACTGTCCGCAGACAAAACCCGTGAAGAGCGCGAACTCTCCCTCTACTGCGCATCCGTGCGAGCTGCGTTGTCTCCCCATTCGGCCAGTGGCTGGATCTCCGGAGTGGGGGCTTCTCCGTCCGTCCAGTGAGGAGCGAAGAGGACGGCAATCTGCAGCGGACCAGCGGGGGCTTTCAGATGAAAGACGACGCGGCGGTAGCCCTTGTTCGGGTTTTCAGGCTTGGGCCGCTCGGCGGACTCCACTGCTAGCTCTACATCAGCGGGAGCAAGGACGCGGACGGTGAGGCTCTGTCCATCCTCAGTCAGCGTGGCGGTCGAGCCGTCTATGGTGACATCGGCCTTTGTGGTAAAACCCCAGACCAGGTCTGTGGGGGTGGGGAGCTCGATCTCGTCCTGAATGAGTGCGGCGCGGCGATCCTCGACCAGGGCGGCCCCTCGGAAGTACGACACGACTTGCTCGCCGTAGGCGTTGGAGAGGTCGATCTCGGCAAAGGGCATGGTCTGTGTGCCGTCCTCGTGCTGACCGGCTACGAAGCGGGAGACGGAGGCTTTCCCGTCGGGGGATTGGCTTTCGCCGTCAAAGGTGGGGATGTTATGGCTGTGGGAGTTGATGCGGTAGTACTGCCAGCGGCGGCCGCTCTTGGCGTCGAAGTATCCGGGCAAGTGATATTGGTCCGAGCCCATGTCCCAGGCCCAGCGTACACCGAGGGCATCAAGCTCGAAATTACCGAGGTCGAGGTGGGCATGATTGACGCGCTTATACCCGGCTTTAATCCCGAGAAAGAGCGCGTCGGGGTCATTCCAGGCGCTGCGCATAAAGGCCACCTCGACGGGGCCGCGGTAGTACTTGTCCAGCGGCGGCAGCCCGTGGTCGGCGGCAGTCTGGGGCACGTACCAGATGATGTCCTCCGGCCTGTAGATGTTGGTTTTTTCGATCAGGTAGTGCTCGTAGTTGGCGACAAAGCCATCCCCATAGGCACCTGCCAGCCACATCAGGGCAGAAGAGGGATAGCGCTTCAGCCCGGCCCAGCAGTCAGCATACCCGAGGGGCATATCTGTGGGGCCTGTGCTGTAGAGGGGAAAGGCTCCCGTCTGGGGCAGTCCGGGATACTCGGACAGGGCGTAGTCGTCCCCCTTGGCGGTGCGCAGAGCCGCCAGGCCATAGCACATGTACCGCGTGGCGTACTCCCAGTAGCCGGGACCCTCGCCCCAGGCGCCGTCCGGGCCGTATTGCTTGAGGGCGATAGGCAGGTTTTTCAGGGCGACGGGTAATATCTGCGCCTCGTACTGCGGGTCGGTGTCGGCTACAGCGATGGCGCCGATGATCAAGCTCGAGTGGCAGACCAGATTCCAGTTGTGGTTACAATCGACCCACCAGCCGCTTTTGTCTCCGGCGTAATCCTGTAGTCCTTCCTTGAGGCCCTTATCGATAAGAGCCTGGCGGATCAAGTCCCGGTCCTGCGTATCCAAATCGTAGTACAGCCAGTCGTAACCGATCGCGACGGCGTGAATCATCTCGGCCGTGTTCAGGAAGTTTCTGGGGTTCCAGTCTTCGAACTCGCAGACGGTGCGCAGATTCCCCAGTAGCGCGTCGTAGTACTTCTCTTCACCCGTCCAGCGGTAGGCCAGCCCGAGGGCATAAACACGTTTCAGGCACTCGCGACTGACCTTGAGCAGGGATTTATTCTTAGAGAGCTCGTACTTCAGAGGTGGGGCGTCGACCATCTTGTCCGCATTTTTAAGAACCTCGGCGATGTAGCGTTGCAGCATCGGGTCGGACATCTCTAGCTCCATGAGCTCATCCAGTCGCTCGTCTGTCAGGATGAGCCGGGGATGATCTTCAGTGGCGACGGGGATGTCCCAGGCCTCAATCACGATCTCAGGCTCCTGGCTGACCGGCTCCATCTGCGCGGCCTTCTGATCGCTCATCAGCGCCTTATCCGTGGGTGGGCAGTCCTTTGGCACGCCCTCCATCGCCATGGCAGGCAGAATCAGGCTGAGGGTTAACAGGAGGGTGAGGAGGAGGTGGTGCTTTAACATGGGAAAATGGAGCAACGGAATGCGCGAGTGATAGCGCCAAATTATTTTGTTCTTGTTTCAGAGAGCAACGGACATATCTCTAACACAGGAGAGCATGGCGGAGAAACGAGTCACCCAGGCAGATGTCGCAAAGGAAGCCGGTGTGCATCGCACATCGGTGTCGCTGGCTTTCAAGCGCCACCCGAGCATCCCCGCGGAGACCCGCAAGCGCATCATAGAGATCGCCAAGCGCATGGGATATGCCCCCGACCCGATGCTCTCGGCGCTGGCCTCGTACCGTACACGCCTGAAGACGCGCAAGTATCAGGGGACCCTGGCCTGGCTGCTGATCGACTACCACAAGATGCCCAAAGACTGGCATCGCATGATCTACTACGTCTACTATCAGGGTGCGAAGAGGCAGGCGAAGGAGCATGGCTATAATGTAGAAGTTTTCGAATACAACACCAGCGCGATGAGCGCCAAGCGTATGGCCGCCATCCTGCGTGCGCGTAACGTCAACGGCATTCTGCTGTCTCCGCAGCCAGCCCCCTACACGGTGCGTGACTTCATGTGGGATGATTTTTCGCTTATATCCTTTGGTTACAGCCTGATGTCACCTAGGCTTAATGTCGTTACCTCCTCGCAATATCACTCGACGTTCGCGCTCATGGAGCGGATGCGCGAGAAAGGCTACCGGCGGATTGCATTTGCCTTTGACGAACAGCATGACGCCCGCGTCGCACATCAGTTTTCGGCAGGCTATCTGGCGTTTCAGAAGTCGGTCGGAGATCAGCCGATGATCTACCCTTATGTCTGGGCGGATACCCATATCGAAGAGTTTCTCGATTACTATAAAAAGGAGAAGCCGGATGCGGTCATCACCGGCGATGCCCGCTTCGCGCATTTCGCACGCGCGCTTGGCCTGAGTGTGCCCGGGGATTTGGGGATCGCTTCGCCGCTGGCGAGTCCGGGGATTTACAGGATGACGGGCTTCGATGAAAATTCCGAAGAGGTGGGGGCGGTAGCCGTCGACCGTCTGGCCGATATGATCTTTCGCGGTGAAAAAGGCATTCCAAAGCATGCTCACAATACGCAAGTGGATGGCGTATGGGTGGACTGTGGAACGATATAAGTGACTATTAAACAACAGGAAGCGATTGAGTTAGAGTGGCATATTTCACTCTCCTGTGTTAGCGATTAATGGCTTCGTTTTGGTGCTGGAATATGGGTATTCTGCATGCAGACGGCGCACCTGCCAGGCAGTGACCGTTCGCGGAAGGCCCCCGCTAAAGGGCTCCATTCTCAAACACTCGTACCCGTAAAATCTAACCCCATGATGAGCATGAATAAAATCGCATCCAAACTCACCTTCCTGTCGATCCTCGGTATCGCCGCAGCCAGCCATGCGGCGGTAATGTTCTCCGAGACGTTCGAAGAGTATGATCTCGGCGCGATTCCGCAGGGCGGAACCGAGGACAAATGGACGTTTCGCGAAGCAGGCGGGACATTTATCGCCGTGGACGACACGACGCATATCTTTTCACAAGACGCGAACCAGTACGGCAGCATGAACTTCGACGGAGCAGCTGGCGAGCAAGACCCGCTGCTGACCACGCGTGCGACTGAGTACGGCTTTGTCGGTGGCAGTTCAACCGGTCAGGTGAGCTTTCAGTTCGTGGATACCAGCGCAATCGCTGAGGCTAACTACGGCTTTTTGCTGCGCCTCGGGACGAGTGCCGGTAACTCGGGCACAGCGCTGGCCTTTTACATCCGCAATGGTGAGCTACGCTACAGCAACAACCAGGGAAACCTTGGAGCTGCGTTTGCCAGCTACTCGCTCGATACGGTGAACCAGATTGATATCGTCTACAATTACACGGCCTCGGATCTCGACTACTCGGGATCTACCGTGGCTGCTACGAGCATGGATATCTACATCAACGGCGAACTCGTCGGGGATAATATCACGACGGCTGACAGCACGGTGACGGTTGGCTCTGAGGTTTCAAACTTCAACCTAACCGCAAAGACCTGGAGCTCGGCGTTTGAGGGTGAGTTGTTGCTCGATAACATCATCGTCGATAGCGAGATTTCGATCCCTGAGCCGAGCTCGTCGTGCGCCATTCTCGGACTGGCTGCGGCTCTGGTACTGTTTCTGAGCCGTCGCCGCTTCCGCTCTTGAGGGGGAGAGGTTCCGGTGCTCGGATACGAGGCCCGAGAATGGCTGGCGCCCGGCATGAACATGTGCCGGGCGTTTGCCCGGAAAGCCTCCTTGATTTAAGTCTGCGCTCAGACCAAAAACTGGTCTGGGCGTTTTTTTGACCTGCCGACGTGTACGCATGATCACTCAGTAGTTTTACGTAAAGGAAAACTCCTCATATTGTTATCGGAATTGCCTTGGGTCGGCGGGGTTGCGAGATTATGAGCACTGCATCGATGGTCATCTCTACTTTTTGCAGTGTAGCTAATCAATATGGGATCAGCAGCGCCTCTGCGGAGGCGCTGCTTGATCTTAATCATAAGCTGGACGACCCTGCAGTCGAGTCGGGCGACATCTACAACATCCTGCTTCAGGACCTGAAGCGTTTAATCCCGTGCGACTGGTGCTCGATCTCGCTGATTACCACACAGCGGCAGTTTATCGGGGCCGTTGTTCACCCGACTGTCAACTTCGACTACGCGACGGCCCTGCCCGCGCTGGACGCCACGCTGCACGAGCAGCAGATGCTGGCCCACATCGAGCGCAATGGCTACACCACGCAGCCCGTCCATCAGGAGGAGGCCTTTCTGGCTCGCGGCCTGAACTATCTGGAGTCCAGCCTGTACCGTGAAGCCTACCGCCTGCTGGACTGCCGGGACCAGATCGGCATGGTCGTCCACAACGACGATGTGCTCGACATCCACAGCAGCTGCCCAGTCTGGGCGTCGATGAACTTCTGCCGCGGCAAGGCCGTCTTTTCGAATGACTCAGCGGCAGACAGCAAGGAGGTCTACCTGCGTATCCTTCGCGCCTGTGATGCGCTCGTCCTGCGTCGGCCCCGGCTGCGTACGCGGATGGCCAACTTCCACCGCGATCTGTATATCCAGCAGCAGGCAGCCAGGCTTCACGAGCTGGGAGAAGACCGCTGGGCAGACGGGGACCACTTCAACCAGGAGTTTCTGCGCCTGATCGAGGGGACGGGTAATAACGAGATCAGCCGTTGGGCGTCGCTGAACCTGCTCGTGTCCAACCATGGAGATCTGACGAAGATTCAGCGCTATGCCCAGAGCGAGCGCATCATCACACTTTCGGGGGGCATCTCCCGTCTCGTCCGCATGCATCAAACATCCGTCGGAGACGGATTTACCAGGAGGTTTTCCGTGAGTAGCTTAAACGATTTTGACCCGGTTGTTTCCCGTATGAGCAAGCGGCAGAAAGAAGTCATCGCCGGGCTGACGCTCGGGTACAACACCGAGACCATCGCCCAGAAACTCAAAATCAGCCGGCGAACGGTCGAGTCGCATATCTACACCGTGCAGAGCCACCTGGGTATCCCGGACGGCGACTTTGACAAGCGTATCGTGATCGCTCTGCGCTTCCGTGATCACCCCGAAATCACTCAGGCCGCGATTGCCCTGCGTATGCTCTAGGGGCAGTGCCTGCTTCAGGCTGGCTGGATGCCCAGCGCCTCCAGCATGACGCCGTGGAGCTCTTCATTGCGGACGAGCGGGGAGATGCGCTCGGAGCCGGGGCCAAAGGCCGCCAGCTCCACCAGCTCTCCGGTGTGGTTGCCACTGGTCCATCCGATGGACGTCTCGGTCTTGAAAATATCCGGCAGCGAAGCCATCTGGATAAGGGCCGCATCATCCATGCTGTCGGGCGAGTAGGCCTGGATGGCCTGCAGCGCGAGCGCCATGGCCTGCAGCTCGCCTCCACCGAACTTGATATCGGTCACGTCAACGAGGTACTGGCGCAGTGCGTCGGTGCCCAGAGGCTTGGCATCTTTTTTCATCTGCCCGTAGGAGCGGGTGAACTTGCCGATCTTTTCAAAGGCAGCCGTCGTGTCCCGGTAGCCGGGGCCCTTGCCGTTGAGGTTCATGCCGCCAGTTCCGTGGTCAGTCGTGATGATGACGAGCGTGTCCGGGTGGCTGGCTGCGAAGTCGCGAACGACGGCGATAGCGTCGTCAAAGGCGATCTGGTCGTGAATCAGGCTGGCGGCATCGTTGGCATGACCGGCGTGGTCGACGCGCGCACCCTCGACCTGGAGCAGGAAACCGTCGGGTGCTTTGGAGAGCCGATCCAGCGCGGCGGTCGTCATCTCGGCCAGGGTCGGCACCTCCTGCTGCAGGGTGGCGAAGGCGTTGCGGTCGATGGTGAAGGGGAGGTGGCCGTGGGCAAAAAGACCCAGGAGCGGCGAGGAGGGGGCCTCGGCGGAGAGAAGCTCTTCGCGTGTGGTGACGAGTCCGTATCCGGCCTGCTGGTAGTTGGCGAGCAGTTCCTCGTCGAAAAATTTCTGGCCACCGCCGAGGACGACATCGATCTGGCGCTCCAGATATTGGTGCGCGATCAGCGCTTCGTCGCCACGCTTGGGGCTGTTGGCGGCGAATCCGGCCGGGGTCGCATGGGTGACGGTTGCCGTGGTGACAAGCCCTGTGGCCATGCCACGCTTGCGGACTGTGGTGCAGATCGGCTCAAGGTCGCTACCGTCACGGGCAGAGATATTGATTTGCCCGTTGTTGATGCGCTGGCCGCAACCCCATGAGCTGGATGCCGCCGCAGAGTCCGTCACGATGCTGTTGGCCGATGAGGTCTCCATCAGGCTGCGCACGATCGGGTGCGTGTTATACAGCGACAGCCATACGTTCTCCTGCCCGAGGAGGTTTTTCTGAAAATGCCGCGTGGCCGAAAGCGAGCCGATGTTCATCCCGTCGGCGACCATGAAGATGATATTGCGCGTGCCGGTGCGGGCGGTGTTTGCCTGGGCCTTGCGGGTCTCTCCGGCAAAGAGTGCGCGCTCGACGCCTGCCCCGAACAGGGCGCCGGTCAGAGCAGCGGTTTTGATGAACTCGCGTCGTGTCGCCATGAGAACGTCCTAGCATTTCCCTTCTGTTGTTGGCGAGTGCATTTCACACGACGCCTGCAGGGGGGACGGTTACACTTCTGTGACGGAACTGCTAGAAGTGCAGTTCGCATGCGGGGGCTGCCCAGGGAATGCCGAGCTCGCTGAGGAGCTTTTTCTGGGTGAAGGCCCGCTCAAACGCTTCCCCCAGGCCGGGCATCACGGTGAGTGGCGAGCCTTGGGCATCGGCTTTGATCTGTAACTGCTCAGCAGGGAAGGGGGTGATCGGGACCTCTTTGAGCTTGTCCACGCACAGAGCATGCGGGGTCGCTGCCCGAGCGCCACACACCGGGGGAGGGGTGGAGGGCAGACGGCAGCGGTTCAGGCAGGTCCACAGCTTATCCATCGGGCTGAGGACAGGATTGGCGTAAAAGTGGCGACGACCATCATCGCAGGTTGCGACGATCGGTGAGCCATTCTGGTACTCAACTACGGTATGCTCGAACTCCACCCGGATGATGGGGCCGACCTGCTCATCCACGCAGTGGGTCGTATAAAAGTGAATGCGCGGTCCCTCGTGGGTATCGATGCGGCAGCAGCATGTATCATAATTTTCGATACGGTTCCCGCGATAGCACTCGGCGGAGATGCTGCGGGGGGAGGCGGAGCTGGCTTGATCCGGCCCGGCGAGAAAGAGCATGTTGTGCAGGAAGTGGGCGGTGGCGTTGTTGACCGGGCTGTCGTGGATCGGGTTGCCGCGCGCGTCTCTGATTTTACCAGCCCAGTTGTTACGGGTGTAGTAGGCCTCGCTGCGAGGCCAGCGCACCTGCGTGCTTAGCTCGAGGAGCGCGCCATATTTACCTGCGAGGATATCTGCTTTGAGCTGCTGGATGGGCGCACTGAATGACCACTGATAGCCGATCTCCAGGAAGCGGTCGGAGGACTCGGCCGCCTGCTGCATACGCAGGGCATCAGCAGGGGTTGCGCCGATGGGTTTTTCGCACAGGACATGCATGCCCGCTGAGAGGGCGGCGCAGGTCTGGTCGGCGTGGAAGGCAATGGGCGAGCATATAATCGCCAGGTCCGCCTGGCCGCCGCTGCGGGCGAACTCCTCGATGCTCTCGACTAGCTGGACTCCCATCGACTGGAGCCAGGGCCAGTGGCGGCTGCTCTCGGCCATCGGGTCGATGACGGCTGCGATAGTGATGCCCGGCGTGTGCTCAAGCGCGTCGAGGTAGACTCCGGCATAGCCGCCGATACCCGCAAACAGCAGGCGAATCGGGGAGGAGTCGTGATTGGATGTGGCAGTTGGCGAAGAGGTGGGTGTTTGCATGGAAAAATGGGATGTGAGGGGTGCGTGTGGGTGCTTGGTGTTATCAAAGAGCTGGCGGGCAGGTCGTATCCCTTACCATCAGTTTGCCGGGGACGGTCATGCCTACCGGCTTGTTCAGGATGTGCGGCGACTGTGACAACAGCAGGTCGGCGGCGAGGGTTCCCATGAGGTCCCAGTCCGGGCGATAGGTGGTGATCTGCAGGGGATAGTTCTCCGGGTGGCAGTCAAACCCCGTGACGCTGCAGTCTGCGGGTACGGATAGCCCTGCCGATGTCAGAGCAGCATGAACGGCATAGGCGAGACCGTCGCTGGAGCATGCGATGGCGGTAAAGTTACGGAGCTGGTCGATGGACGGCAATGAGCTGAAATCCGTGCAGAAGTGGCTCTTTGCATCAAGGCCGCGGTTATGCATCGCGGCGGCATAGCCAGCAGCACGCTCCCGGAATACGCCCGTGAGCGGATCGGCATTACCTAGAAACAGAATCCTCTGGTGGCCCAATTCGATAAGGTGCTCGGTGATCGCTCGCATCCCGCCGCTATTGTCAGCGGTTACGCGGGGTAGGGGCGACTCCGGGATAAAGCTGCTCACGGCGACGGCCGGAGTTGCCTGATAGTGGGCGATGGCCTCGGCAGGATAGCGTCCGAACAGAAAGGCGGCTTCGATAGTCTGGTTTTTGACCATGAGCGGCGTTTCTCCGGGAGCGGGCGTCTCGATCAAGGTCTCTACCTGGCGGCGCTGGCACTCGCGCTGAAGGGCCACGAATATGCGCTGCTTGATGCCGGAGCCAAAGGGTGCCTCGTGGTCGTCGTCCTGGCTCTCATATAGAATGATGCCAACCCGCCGGTGCTGGGGCTCGGGGGTTGGCTGCGCAGAGAGAGATTTGCTGTAGCCGAGCTCCCGTGCTTTGGCGAGGACGCGAGCCTTCGTAGCCGCCGCCAGATCAGGGTGGTCGCGCAGAGCCCGTGACACCGTGTTGATGGACAGGTTGAGCGCATCGGCGATCTGCTTTTGGTTGACGGGCATGAAGATGAAATGTCTAAAATTACCGGTATTTTCAATTCTTAATGTTGGATGGAGGGTCAGTTTTATTCAGCTATATATAATGAATTGGTTCTTTTTTACCGATAATCGTAAAAATATGTTACCGGTAAATCTGGATGTCTTGACGTTATGTGAATGCAGGCTTAACCCTTTGATGAAATGAAATTCTGTTTGATTACTTTAGCCTTTGCTGCCCTCGGTCTGATGATGCCCGGGCTTCACGCTGCCGACGAGACGGTTATCGTGCTCGTTGGTGATTCTACCGTGACCGGTAAGAGCCGCGACCGTGACCAGGCTGGCTGGGGCTGGGCCCTGCAGCAGTGGACACGCCCGGGGGTGAAGGTTGTCAATACCGCGGTCGGCGGGCGCAGCTCACGCAGCTTTCGCACCGAAGGGCGCTGGGACAAGGCCCTGAAGCACAAGCCTGACTGGATCCTGATCCAGTTTGGGCACAATGACCAGAAGGGCAAGGGACCGGAGCGCGAGAGTGCCGCAGAGACCGACTACCGCGACCACCTGCGCCGCTACATCAAAGAAGCCCGTGAGATAGGCGCGGAGCCCGTGCTGATTTCGTCGGTCTGTCGCCGAAACTACCGCGGTGATGTGCTGAAGGACTCGCTCGAGCCGTACGCTGAAGCTGTGCGCATCGTAGCCGAAGAGACCGGCACCCCTTATCTGGATCTGCATGCTTACAGCTACGAACAGCTCACGAAGATGGGGCCGCAAGAGGCGGCACTCCTCGGGCCTCAGGACAACCTGAAGGATCACACGCACTTCTCGACCGATGGCGCACGTGTCGTTGCGGACTGGGTTGTGACGCTAATGCGTGAGAAGCTTCCCGAGCTGGCCGCCGACTTCGATGTCCCCGCGGATGCCGGAGAGCTGCCCAAGCCCGTGGAGAAATAAGCACTTTCTCGATAAAAGCCGAATCGGCTCCCTGCCCGAGGTGATGTATCGCCTCGGGCATTTTTGTGCCTCTGGATAGGTGCTTCGCGAGCAGCGGAACGTGCGTGTGTGGACGAAGCAGCAGGGTGGGTATGGATGCCATCAACGCTAGTGATCAAACACCGTGGAGCTTAAGGTACTCCGTAGGCATAAAAAAACGCCGAGCGCGAAAAGGTTCGCAGCTCGGCGTGATGTTTAAGGTGTCTAGCTGTAGCGGACAGGTGCGGGATCAGTATCCGCTGAGCGTAAAGCTATCGATATTGATGGGGGCCGTGGGCATGATCAGCTTGATCGTGTGCTTGCCCATTGTGAGCGGGATTTCGAGGTCCTTGCCGTCAGAGCCTTTGAGCACGACCTCCTGCCAGTCGTCCTTGGTATTCGACCAGCCTCCTGTGCCCTTGAGCGGGATGTGCAGGGCTTCTTCAGTGGGTGCGAAACCATCGACCAGGAGTGTTAGACCCGTGGGCTTTTCAGCGCAGTAGCGCATGCTCAGGTGGTAGGTGCCCGCGCGCTTGATGTCGACGGTCCATTCAATCATCTCACCGGCACCGCCGTTACCGACTCCTTTTAAGGCCTTACCCGCGGAGGCACCGATCTTTTCGGTAACCTCTACGGCGCTGTCAGACATGACGTAGCCATCTTCGGCTTCCCAGCCCAGTGATATTTCGGCCGGGGCAGGGCCCATCTTAACCTTTTTGGCTACAGGGATTGACGGCAAATCATGCTCAGGGTTGCGCTCGGCTGCCCAGGAGATCAGCTTGCCCGCATCTGCCGCATTGGCGGCCAGCACGTAGCTGCCTTTGTCCAGCGATACGCCCTCATCGGAGATTTTGACCGGAGACGAGG
This sequence comes from Ruficoccus sp. ZRK36, assembly GCF_019603315.1. Lineage (NCBI taxonomy): Bacteria > Pseudomonadati > Verrucomicrobiota > Opitutia > Puniceicoccales > Cerasicoccaceae > Ruficoccus > Ruficoccus sp. ZRK36. Next base: position 3,004,887 of record NZ_CP080649.1, on the reverse strand, counting down.
ATGCATCATAAAGCTTGAGGCCCTTGGCCAGCGTCATCGTGGCAGTCACGGACGTGTCAAGATCGAGCACCCAGCCGCCGTCGTGGGCAGCTAACTCGATGCCTGCAGGAGCATTCAACTCCAGGTACATCGGCTTGCAGTCGATGACTTCAGCCTCCGAGGCGAAGACATTAACGAGCTTCTTGTCGGATCCACGGATAATCGCAGCGCGGGCTTCCAGACTGACGACATCCTCGGTGCCGGGGACCGTTAACTCCATGGGGCCACGCATGGGCAGGACGCAGACCACGTCATCCCACTCCTCGGCACCGACGGAGATATTCCACTGGCCGGATTCATGGCTCACGACTTTGGCTGCAAGGTCGGCGACAGGCTTTTCACTGAACACCGGCTGCATGAGCATGGTGTAGCCGACCTGCTGACCGTTTTGGGAGACGGTGTAGCTACGCTGGCTCTTGTTTGGATTGTCAACGTGCTTGCTGGTGGGCTTGCGCGTCTCAAACGTTCCACCTTCGGGGTAGAGCAGGTTAAGCCGCAGGTCACCGGGGCGGGAGACCAGGGTGATGCGCCCGTCATCGACAACGCCGTTGGCAGGTATCTGGGCGAGCCAGTCAACATCTACCGGCTCGGGCGTGCTGACCTCGTCAATGACGAGGAAGTAGTCACCGCGCTGGTGCACGATATTCCGGCGGATGTCGGGGTTACCCTCATAGGCGCCGGAGAGATCAATAGTGGTCCAAAGGGCGCCGGGTGTGGAGGCATAGCCGTCGATGGTGGCGCGGTCTTCTGCACTAAAGAGCTGATTCTTGCCGTTGATAAGCAGGGCGGTGTGCGACTCGGTGGCGTTGGAGAAGAACTCCCAGCGCGGTCCATGGCTTTGCCAGAATTCCCGCTGGCCCGATCCCTTGCCGTAGCCGGGGGCGAGCAGCATCCACTGGTTACCGAATACGAAAGCGAGCGCACCGGCGTCGAGGTGACTGTGGTTGCGGCGCGTATAGCCGGATTTGATGGTGAGCAGGTAGTCACCGTCACCCCAGCCACTGCGGGTCGTGACCGTGTCCCAGACATTGACGTGGTAGTCGAGGGCTGTCGGTGCGATGGGCTTCACGGCCGGATCGTACCACATGAGCAGCAGGGCCTCGGCATCCGAGCCGCCGTTGGGGCCGTACGGCATATGCTCCATCAGGTACTGAGCCTGATGGTCATCATACTGGGCGGCCAGACGGGCCAGCATATGCTGCGGCCCGTAGAAGTCGATGAGGGGGGCGTCGCCCCAGGGCAGGGTCCCCTGAAAGCCGGGAGTCGCGCAAGCCAGACGGTAGTTGGCCGAGTTTTTCAGGAAGGGAGACTGGTAGGCATTTGCGGAATCAGTGACGGTGCGGGTGGCCTCGATAAACTGAAGAATGAAGGAAACCGAGTAGGTCCAGTAGGGGACGCCTTCGGCAGAGCTGCCGTCTTCGGCGCTGTACTTGGCAACATTATCGAAGTTCGCGCAGGCAGCTGCGAGCCACTTGCGGGCCTCGGGGATGTCCCCGTAAAAAGCCAACCCGGCGAAGCCCAGGGCCGTCACGCTGACGTGGTTGTGGTTTTCCGTGTAGCTGCGATACCAGAAATAAGCGCCCTGAAGAGCCGCGTACATGTCGTTCATGCGTTCGGTCATGGCCTCACGGATGATCTGTTGATCTTCCTCCGAGAAGAGGTCTCGGTGCCAGTCCCAGGCGAGTGCGATCGCGCGGCCCATATGCCCGGCAGCCAGGTCCATATTCCGGCCCTTGCCTTTATTGCCCCACTGCGGGTATTGGCAGCCGGTGACGACGGCGTCGCGGACGGCCTTTTTATAGGCGGGGTTGTCACTGATCTTGGCGGCGAGGCAGAGCAGGACGATATCATCGCCGACGCGACGCTGCCACAGCTCGGCGGCGTTCTGGATAGGGGTGCGCCCGCTTTTGTTTTGCTTAGGCGGGTAGTAGGCCTGGGGGGGCTTCGAGGACAGGCGGTCTGCGATCTTGAAGATCTCCTCGCGGTACTCGGGGCGCAGGCCCTCGTCATTATTGAGCTGGGCAATGACTTCCGGCCATTGGGTCTCGGTGTAGAAGAGACGCGAGCCTGTCTCGGGCATGCGCTCCTGCCAGGTGGCTTCGTGGTCGGCTAGGTATTGCTGGACGACTTCTTCCGTGACCTCGGGCCACTTTTTGTGGGCAGCAAATACTAAGCTCGTTTGGAGTAAAATGAGTGCAGTGAGGAGTAGTCTTTTTATCATTATAAATTTTTTTATACTATTTCTTGGGTGCGAGTTGTATTCAGACGCGCAGAAGTAACGGGATTAGACGTCGGTAGGCTCTGCTTCGACGTGGCCGTCCAGGAAAAGGACGTTGCGAAGGGTGCCGTGAACGGGAGTGTCCGGGCAGTTATCCTTGCCTGCATACGGGGCGACACTGATTGCGTCGAGCTCGATCATCATCTTCTCATTTTCAGGTTCAAGGATCTGAAAGTAGCTGGCCGGGGAGTCATCTTCACGTCCTTGGGACTCGCTGCCCGGGTAGCCAAAGGGTTTATCAAGCTTTCCATTGACCATCTTTACGTTTGAATTACGCAGGGCATAGGGGCGCATGTCTCTGACATCCATGCCAATAACATCCACATACGCTGGGCAGAGCATGAGTGCTGCGCGCGGTGGATTCGTGCCCACGGTATCCACCGGCAGGTAATCGCTCAGATAGTAGATGAGCTGCCCTCCGTAATTACCTTTGTCGGCGTTCTTTTGGTAAAAAATGTTGGACTGGCCGCCCCAAAGCGGGCCGGGCATGATGCCGTTGTGTTCGTTGACATAGAGGCGTGTTCCTATCCCGAGTTGCCGTAGGTTGCTGGAGCATTCCAGCACGTCGGCTCGAGCGCGTATCGTACTGACGATGGGTACTAAAATACCCGCTAGTACCGCGATAACGGCAATGACAGTTAGGAGTTCAACGAGGCTGAAGGCGGGGCGTTTACGAGTCATGGGCATGGGTATAAGGGTAATGACCATAGCTTCTTCCACCTTGACCACTTTAGCAACAACTCGTTTACTTACACAGTAGAGTATGAAAGGAAAGCGTGTTACTCAGCAGGATGTTGCCGCCAAAGTCGGCGTACACCGGGGGACTGTTTCCCTAGCGTTTAAGCACCATCCGAGCATACCGGAGAAGACCAGAGAGCGGATTCTCCAGGCGGCAGAAGAGCTGGGCTACCGACCGGACCCGATGCTCTCGGCTCTGGCCATGTACCGGAGCAGTCAGCACGAAAGTCGCTTCAAGGGGGTGCTCGGCTGGCTATATATTAAGCGTTATGCCGATGACAACAGCTGGCAGGAAAACCGAACCTATAGCCAGTACTTTGCAGGGGCTCGCAAACGGGCGGAGCAATACGGGTATCAGGTCGAGGTCTTTGACTTTGACGGCAGCAAGGTATCTCCGCAGCGCATTGCCTCTATCCTGCGCGCTCGTAACGTGAACGGGATTCTACTGTGCCCGCAGCCCAGCTCAAACACCGTGATGGACTTTGTCTGGGATGATTTCTCCTTTGTGACATTCGGCTATACGCTGCGCAAGCCCGAGCTGCACACCGTGACGGCTACCCAGTACCGCTCAATGGTGCAGACCATGAACAAGATGCACGAATACGGGTATCGCCGCATCGGCTTCGTGTTTGGTGATGATCATGACGAGCGTACGGATCACAATTTTCTGGCTGGCTATCTGGCTGCCCAGCATCAGCTTGGCGAGCAACCGCTCGTGTTGAAGTATGAATGGCGTAACGTCGGCACACTCCCAGCTCAGCTGAAGAAAAACAAGGTCCAGGCGGTCGTTACGGGTACGCATTTACTGGCCTCGGAGCTCAGGGAGTGTGGCGTGCGTGTTCCGGAGGATGTGGCTGTTGCCTGCCCGGTACTGGCTGGAGATAGAGACGATGTCGCAGGTGTGATCGAAAACTCCTACCACATCGGAGAGGTCGCAGTGGACCGTCTCACCAATCTCGTGATGCGTGGAGACCGGGGGATTCCAGAGATGGTTCAGCGTACGCACATCGAAGGCAAGTGGGTTGAGGGGAAAAGCCTCCCGCGGCTGGCAGATCGTGTCGCTGGCGTCAAATAGCGGTTAGGCGATACGCTTTTTTGTGCGTTTACGCGACTGTGCGTGTAGAGCGAGCCTTTCTTATTACCTGAGGGCGATGTACCTTTCTGTTCATGCGGAATTTGCACGTAGCGAATCCTGGCCAGGACAGGAGCCATGCCTCCGGGACAAATGGCACCTCTGACCAAAAGCGAATCCTGGTCGGACTGGGAGATGCCGAGCTGGACACTTTCTTTCCTGCCGGACTACCGGGGGATGATGAACGCCTGTGCTGGAAGGTGCTGGACACCAAGCATCTTGATGACGACTCATGGGTAGAAGCCCTGCGTGAGTTTGAGCCGGAAATCCTGCTAAGCGGCTGGTCTACTCCTAAACTGACGGAGGAGATCATTGATAGCCCCTGGTTTAAGGTGAAGTACTGCTGCCACCTGACCGGTTCCGTTCGAAATACGCTGCCCGCCCGTGCCTTCGAAAAAGGCATGCTGGTGACGAATTGGGGGAGGTTGGCGAGCACCCCGGTGGCTGAGCATGCGCTGCTGCTCACACTGGCCTGCCTGCGTCGTCTGCCGTCATGGAAAACGGTGATGAAACTCCCGCTTGACGAGTTTATAAAGGAAAGGGCGGACCTGCACACACGTACCCTGATCGGTAAACGCGTCGGCCTGCATGGTTTTGGTTTTGTTGCGCGAGAGATTGTGCGTCTTCTCAAACCCTTTGAAGTGGAGATTTCCTCATATTCAGCTGGCGTGCCGACCGAGTTCTTCCGCGAGCATGACGTCGAGCCTGCCGATTCGATCGAGGAGTTGTTTGCCAATAATGAAGTGATCATCGAATGTGAGGCGCTGACTCCCGAAACGCAGGGCTCTGTCGGCGCTGAGTTGCTGGACCTGCTCCAGCCGAAGTCCGTCTTTGTCAATGTCGGGCGAGGCGCGGTGGTGGATGAAGATGCGCTGGTGAAGCGGATACAGCGTGGGGATATCCGCGTTGGCCTGGATGTTTACAGCGAAGAGCCGCTTCCACTCGACTCTCAGCTGCACAGCCTGAAGGATGTTCTCCTGTCGCCCCATATCGCCGGGCCGACTGAGGATGTGCGCCCGCGTTGCGGGCTGTTTGCACTGGAGAACATCAGCCGCTATTTGCGCGATGAGCCTCTCAAATCACAGGTCGATCTGGTCGCTTACCTGCGCTCAACGTAGTTAGGTAAAGCCTCTAGTTTGTGCCAAAAATGTCTTCATAAAAACCTTCGGACCTTATATCTTAAATATGTACCCCAACGTTAAATTGAGAACCTTGCTTGTTATTGCCAGCCTTGGTGCGGCCACGCTAAATGCGGCTGTATTTGAGGATGATTTTTCCGCGTATGAGGCTGGAGCATCGCTGCAGGAAAGTCCTGCCGGTAAGGAGCGCTGGGGGCGGCAGACACACGATCCCGCCGCTCAGCTTACGACGCTGGTGGTGCAGGAAGACGGTAAGAACGCCCTCGAGATTTCCGATCTGAGCAATACCAACAGCCAGTCCTTTTTCTTCTGGCCGCAGGGGCAGCTGCTTGAGCCCACACAGACCGGGTTCTTCCAGTGTACATTCTCTGATCCCAAGGACGCTCCGCATCAGGGGCTCGGCTTTGTCCTGCGCCTGGCAGGCAGTCCCGGTAACACCAAAACGGCCTTTGCGCTCTCGATCCAAAATGGTCGACTGGTGCCCTGTGAGGGGAAAAACGTGGGGCCTGCTGACGAGGCCGTCGCCACGTACTCGCTCGGCGATAAACACACACTGACCGTTGTCTTTAACAACAGCGAATCCAGCACCACCTATGCGGACGGCTCACTGGCCTCGCGCACGATGGATGTGTGGTTGGACGGGAAATGCGTGGCCAAGGGCTTGCCGTCCTGCGGAGGGCTTGAGGCAGGCGTCCCGCTGCGTGATTTCGATTTCACCTCTAAATCAAATCCCAAGCCCAATATCGACTTCGTCGGCACGCTGCGCCTCTACCGCGTGGCTTTTGGTACGCTTACCGATTTACCCGATTTGAAATAACTCCCAACTCCCGGCGTTGATCTGGTTTGGTCAATGCCGGGTGCGAAGACTCCATGACAAGCACTTCTCTCAACTTCAAACCCTAACCCAAAATACTACCCATGAATCGACGAACATCACGACTTCTCGCGGCTGGCGCCATGCTGGCTGCTGTTTCCTCTCTGCATGCCACCGTCTTGTATGAGGATGATTTTGACTCCTACACGGTGGGCGATCCTGTCTCTGATGGTGGCAAATGGGGCACACCCCAGACCGCTCCATATGTCACCTTTACCGTCGCTGACGACAGCACCCATATCTTCTCGCCGGGAGCTAACCAGTACGGCGTTCTGGAGGCTGATAATACCAGCGACAATGTAGTTGCTTCGATCACAAATAGTAACGGTACGACCACGGGGCAAATTGACCTGACCTTCTACGATCCCTCATCGGCTACACACTCCGGTAGCGGGTGGTCGATGCGTATCGGTACGAATGCTGGTAACAGCGTTACCGCGTTTGGTGTCTTCATTCAGGACGGAGATCTCATCCTGAGCACGGGTACCGGCGTCGAGCCGAAAGGCGGCACGATCACGACCTATGCGATGGATACGGTCAATACCCTCAGCATCGTCTTCAATAACGACAATGGCTCACTCGACTACAACGGTGGCAATGTCGCATCGGGTAAGATGGACGTGTGGCTCAACGGTGTGCTGGTTGGCAACGATCTCGAGGGTTCCGGCAAGAAAACGATCGGTTATGTTGATCCTGAGACGGGCGTGCTTGGTCCCACTGAGCTCAAGAATATCAACTTCACCGCTAAGCCTCAGTCGGAGCCGTTTACGAGCACGCTCTATATCGACGAGCTGAGCCTTAACGACTCGATCAGCATTCCTGAGCCCGCAGAGACCGCTGCTGGCATCGGCCTGGGTGTCCTGGTCCTGACGGTGCTGTATCGCCGCAAGCTTCGCCGCTAATTACAGCTAAAGCCTTTTACAGATATTCTTAACATGTGCTGATGTGCAGCATCGGTTAAGGTTTGGAGTCCTTCCGGCAGTGACTACTGTCGGAAGGAGCTGAAAACCGGCCCGGTGCACTTTCAGGACTTTGCCTCTGGCGAAGCTCCGACGAAGTGCGCCGCGCCGTTTTACCCGTTTACAGATGATGCTAAAAACAACCTCGATCCTGATCCTCGCTGCCTTTGCCGCAGCGCTCTCGTTCACGCCCGTCTATGCGCTTAGCCCGGCTTCCGGTGATGCTGAGGCGCCCGCCTGTGTGCGTCCCATCCTCGCGGATGAGCACCTCAGCCTGAAGTGGATGGTGGACGAGGACTTCTCGAAAGGGGAGTGGAGCGGGCGCTGGACGAGCGAGAGCCAGGGGGCACAGATCGAGACCGCCGAGGGCGGGCTGAAGATTTCCACGCCGCCGGAAAACCCGAAAAAGCTGGGGACCACGGTGTGGCTCAACGAAAAGCTCCCCGCCGATGTGCTGATCCACATCAACGTCAAGACCCTGACGACCGGCGACTTCAACGCCTGCAACCTGAACCTCTTTCTGCACGCCAAAGAAGCGGACGGCTCGGACCTCGTCTTTGGGCGCTCCGGAGCATACCCGGACTACCACCAGATCCCGAACTACATCTTTACCTTTGTCGGTGGCGACATGAAGGGTTGGGCCCGCGTACGTCGCGACCCTGGCTTTAACAAAATCGCTGAGTCCGATGCGCGTACGGCTCGCGGTAAAGACTACCAGATCACGGTGCTCAAGGTTGACGGCCGCCTGCGCTACTGGGTCGATGGGCAGCTGATCCACGATGTGACCGATCCCGAACCGCTTGATGGTGGGCAGTTTGGTTTACGCACATGGGCTAGTGACATTGTTTGGGAAAAGGTTGAGATTGCCGCCGTTGTTTCCGAGTCTTAACCCACAATAAGATTTCGATATGTTAAGTACCCTGACTTCTACCTCCTTCTGCCGCCGCCTGTTTGTGGGCCTTGGACCGGTTTGTTTAACGCTTTTTTCGTTTTGTTTGATGAGTGCCCATACTGCTGCGCATGCCGCTGAAACGTCCTCTACCGAGCACCCGAATGTGCTCTTGATCGTCACAGACGACCAGGGCTTCGGTGATCTCTCGCTGCACGGTAATCCCTACCTGAAAACTCCCGCCATGGATTCCCTCGCGGATGAGGGGGCAAACCTCGACACCTTTTACGTCAGCCCGCTGTGTGCCCCGACGCGTGCCAGCCTGCTGACCGGCCGTTACCATCCTGAGGTCGGTGTGACGCACGTCACCCGTCGCCTGGAGGTCATGGACCCCGAGGAGACGACGCTCGCTGAGATCTTCCGCGACAATGGCTACGCCACCGGTGCCTTCGGCAAGTGGCACAATGGCAGCTTCTACCCGGAGACGCCGCGCGGGCAGGGCTTTGACGAGTTCTACGGTTTCCCCTACGGGCACATCCCGCATTATTTCGAGCCCGAGATCGAGGACAACGGCGTCTGGAAGCAGGAGCACGGCTACATCACCGACCTGCTCACCGACGAGGCCATGAAGTTCATGGACAAAGAGTCGGCCGCCGGTAAGCCCTTTTTCTGTTACCTGGCCTACAATGCCCCCCACACACCCGCGCTGGTTTCGGACGAGTACTACGACCGCTTTAAGGCGATGGGGTTGACGGATAAGGAAGCGGCCATCTACGGCATGATTGCTGCGCTCGACGATAACCTCGCGCGTCTCTTTGAGCACATGCAGAAAGAGGATCTGTTCAAGGACACGATCGTCATCTTTATGTCCGATAATGGCCCGATTCCGGAGCGTTACAACGCCAACCTCAAGGGATGGAAGGGCTGGTACGACGAGGGTGGGGTGCGCGTCCCGTGCTTCATCCGCTGGGATGGCCACATCACCAAGGGCGAGAAGCTCGAAAAGCGCCTGGCCCACGTGGACATCCTGCCCACACTGGTTGAACTCTGTGACCTGAAGCAGCCGAAGACCCTCCCGCTCGACGGGCAGAGCTTTGCCGCGCTCCTCAAGGACCCGCAGGCCCCGTGGGAAGATCGCCTGCTCTACACCTTGCCCGTCGGTAACAAGGACCGCATCGAGAGCTACGGCTCAGTCCGCAATGATGAGTGGCTCGCGGTGAAGCGGGAGAACGAGTGGGAGCTTTACGACCTGCTAAAGGACCCGACCCAGCAGCATAATGTGGCTGCGCAATACCCGGACGTGCTCGCACAGCTGAAAGCTGCCTACGAGAAACGCCATGGTGCGATCAACTACCGGCTCGATCCCCGCCCGATCCCAGTCGGCTATGAGGGGCACCCGTTGGTCCGTATCGAGGCACACGACGCACTGCTGCACCCGAAGAACGGCGAGGGCATCGGCTACAATTACCCGGCGGGCTTCGCCCACCACTGGATCACGAACTGGACCTCCATGGACTCCTATCCTGAGTGGAGCCTGAATGTCGTCGGAGGCGGCACCTACGACGTCGCGCTGCTGTACTGCCTGCCCGCCGAGGATGTCGGTGTCCAGGGCGAGGTGCAAGTCGCCGGCCAGAGCGTCGCCTTTAAACTCGATGAGGCCTTTGACCCGGACGTTTACCCGCAGCCCTTCCGTCTGAAAGGTGAGGCTGAGAAGTACGCCCGCAAGCCGTGGAAGACCTTCCCGGTTGGGACGGTCGAGCTTGAGCCCGGCCCGGCTACGGTCCGTGTACGGCTGACGGATATTCCCGGCCCGATGGGTATGGAGCTGAAGGCTGTCGAGCTGCGCAAGCGCTAGATCGAGTCAGGCGCGCAGGCCTGCGCTTACGCCAGTACGTGCGCGACGATGCGGCGACACAGTTGCGGCCAGTCCAGGCTTTGGCGTAGCTCGTCGACCCCCTGCTGGCACTTAGCGACCTCACTGGGGCTCATGCTCAGGAGCCGCTGCACTGTCGATAGCCAGTCGCTCCGGCGCTTCACGATGATGGCGTTCTGCCCGTCGCGCAGAGGCAGACGATAAAAGGGCACCTCGATGGCCTCGAGCACAGGGACGCTGCCGCGCAGGATCGACTCGCATACACGCTCGGTCGTACCCGCAAACCCTGGCAGACACAGTGTGAAACGGCTGCGGTCGAGGAGCTGGATGTACTGCTGGGAAGTCAGGGACTTGGAGCCAGAGGGATACGCCCACCAGTAAAAACCGGGCTGGCCGGGCTCGCCTTTAAGCATGTCAATGTCATGGCCTTGACGGGTCAGCCAATCCTCAATGCGGGGGGTGATTTCCACGCGGGGTCCGTTCTCACGGGTACCCACAAAGTTAAAGATCAGGTCGCGCTGATCCGGCGGCGCTACGGGCGAATAGATCAACTGGCGCAGGCTTGGGTCTGCGAGAAACATCTGGTGGATGCTCGGCCCGAAGTAGCGCTGTTTAACCAGCAGTGATAAGGGGGAGAGCAGGGGAGCGATATCCTCGTTGAGGGCACGGCTGGCCTTCTTTAGCAGGCGCCGACGGCTCACGATTGATTTCAGCTCGAAGCGGCAGCGCTGCGGGTAACGGCGGTCGATGCTAAGACCGAGCAGCACCGTTCGCTTGCTCTGCTGTGCCCAGGCTGTGGCCTGCGTCCACTCGTCTTCCTCTATGGGCAGGTACTGGCTCCACAGCACGATGAGCACATCGCAGCTCTCCACGCGCACCGTGGAGAGGTCTTCGAGGGGAGGGTCTGGAAATTGCTCCTGAAGGCGTCGCGAGACAGCGTCGTCGGCGTTGTTGTCAGGCCCTGGTATGCGCGTGAGGATACGTGTCGCGTACCCCTCCAGAGAAAAAGCACGGCTCAGCTGCAGAACACGGCTGGTCAGGAATGGAGAGAAAATGACGCAGGAAGGCATAGTTCTTGGCTAAAGCCTGGCTTAGTAAACAGAGAATCGCCCAATAGCAGCACGTTCTCTCCCACAAATCATGCCCATGGGCAAGCCAAGGATGGCGCGCCTCGTACTGCGCCCCTTGTGAACAAGGGCCTGCCAACGCATCGCGGGCGGAGATCAGCCGCCGGTGGGAATAGGCAGGTCGAGCTCGTAAATAACCAGTCGGATCGACTCCGGAGCCATCTCTGCGAAGGGCTCGGCGGGCTCACCTTCGGGGGAATCGGCATGCAGACATGTGCCACCGGGCACCGTCAGGGCAGGGGTGAGGGGCTTGTCGGTGGGATTCCACAGCACGATACCGAGCCGTCCATCCTCGGCGAGGAAGGCACGTGCTCGTAGCTCCTGCGTGTGCAGGGCAAATCCCAGATCGGACAGAAAGCGCCCGCGATAGAGGATGTCGGTATTGCGCTTACAGAAGCCGATCAAGCTGGCCATGTAGATCTTCTCTCCGGTGGCGATGGAGTGCCGGAGGGTGGCTTTGTCGGGGGGCGTGCCCAGTGGGTTGCGATAGGCCTCCTCCCAGTCGAGCGTTTCGCCGCGATTGAGCCGGACATCGTCCGCATAGCGGATTTCGAGCTCCTGGCGCAGACCATGCATGAATGCATAGTGGCCGATGTGGCGGTTGAAAAGGGGCTGGCCGATACGGTTCGTCGCGATGACATCCGGGAAGGTGAGCCGGATCATGTCAGGGAAAGCCTCCCGCAGTTCCTGCTCATTCGTCGTCAGCCCGTAGCCGAAACCATAGCCGTGGATGAAGTGCATGTACGGGGCCACCGGGGCGATGAGCGACTCCGTGGCGAGGACAAACTCTGGGTTAAGCTCATGCATACGCGCGGCAATCTGCTCAACCATGCGCACGCGTGCCGTGGTATATCCGCCCATCGGATTCTCCGCATGATCATGGTCCGGATGGTGGCACTCGTGTGGCCCGTAGACGCCGATCTGGTCGTAGAGCAGCCCGTCCGCACCGAGCTCAAGCGCTTGCTCAGCCAGTGCGAGCATGCGCCTGCGCCACTGCGGGGAGCCGGGGCAGGCATCCGCGAAGACCACCGGCGTGGCATCGTTAAATTTGTTGATCTGAACCAGGTTGACGTGGGAGTTGGCATCTACGCTACAGGCATGCTTGCCCAGTTCGCGGTAGTAGGCCGTGCCCGTATCCATGATGACGCCGTTGCTGTAGAGGATGACGCGCAGCCCCCGCGCCTGGGCGCGCTTGATGGCTTGCTTCAACTCCTCGCGGCCACCCATCCTGGGGTCGGGGTCGTAGTCGGGGTACAGGTGGTCATGGCCCCCGGCGGTCCAGCCAAAGAGCCCAAGTGTGTCCAGCCCTCGGGATAGTGCGATCTCGGCCAGCTCGTCGATGCCGTGCGTATAGTCATAGTTAAGCGACTCGTTCTGCTGCCGCATGATGGCCAGCAGCCAGCCGGAGTTGGTCTCGACCCAGGCCGGAGGCTTGGCGACGGTTCCATGCTGATCGAAGAAGCGACGGTAGAAGAACGCAGCCTCGGACCAGTGCCCGGTGTAGTTTTTTACCACGACAGGTGGCAGGTCCACGCGTAGGCCCGGTGGACACCACGGGTAGCGCGTGAGTGATAGCGTCAGCTCCTGCGAAGCGGAGCTCCACTCGAAGCCGAACTCCGTGGCATCGTCCTGCGGATCGTGCATGCCGATATAGGCGCCGCCGGAGGGGCCATCCATCGCGACCCACGGCATCGTACACTGCGCAGAGGGGTAGGCCAGCGGAGGCAGGTTCATCTGCTCGAAATCTGTCACGCGCCGCCCTGACCCATTCGCGATAAGAAGCGCCGAGCTCTCCGTCGGCACGCGCAGACCGTCCCAGCGGAAGGCCTTGAGCGTCGCATCTACCGTACGGTTGACGAGCGTGGCACGCAGTTCGGTTACGTTATCCTCACACTGTTGAACCTCGACCTGTACCTTCAGGTCAAAGGGTTTGCTCATCTGCCAGGTGAGCGTACGGGAAGCGCTCTCACTATTATCGTAGCACTCCAGGCGCGGATCATCGCTGCTGAGAGTTGCAAGGACGTGCCCCGGTGAGGCCGCATCCACGAGGGTCAGTGTCCAGAGCCGGGACAGGTCCAGCGAGACCGCGCAGTGCTCGGAAGGCTGATTGAGCAAGAGTCGATTCATAGGGGGTAGTATTGTGTTTAAATTGAATACAGATTTTTTCGCTCGTCGATCAAAACGCGCTACCAGCAATGCGCCACATGGTCGCGCATCTATCTACTGATACCATAGAACCAATGATTGAGGCGACGGACGGAGATGCGGACACAATTTCAGTGTTATATTTTAAATAACACTGTGTCGGCGCGGCAGATATAAAAAGGCGCGCACGGACTGGCCATGCGCGCCTCGATAAAGCCTTAACTCAATGCTTATCGCACGATGTCGGGGCGATTACTGCAGCTCGAATTTCACCGCGTCGGCGAGCACGTAGCCGTCAGCGCCTGTGTTGAGGATTTGCACGAAGTCCGAGGCATCCATGACAAAGCTGTCGCCGATCTGTGTCCATGCGCCGCTCGAACTGCCCTCGGTCTGATCCACGATGAACTCGTCGTACTCGCCGCTGGTGTCGCTGATGGCACCGTTTTGATGGTAGATGCGGACCGTGGCGTTAGAGGCGCGGTTGCTGGCTGCTTTCCAGTACATGGAGACCGTGTAGACCCCGGCCACAGGCGTGCCAGCAGAGGCCGGATACCAGATGGCCCACCTTTCGGGGCTGCCGCCTGTATTCTGGTCGTGGCGGTAGTCGCCGTCGTAGCCGGTGCCGGAGTATTGGCTGACCATGAACCCGCCGCTGTCAGAGTAGCCGGCGCTCCCATCGTCGATGATGATCGCCGGGTTTGAGGTGCGCTCAAATTTCACGGCGTCGGCGAGTACGTAGCCGTCAGCGCCCGTGTTGAGGAGCTGTACGAAGTCCGTGGCATCCATGTCAAAGGTGCCGCTGATCTGTGTCCAGGCACCGTTAGCGTCGCCCTCCGTCTGGTCGAGCGTTAGCTCATCATAGGCGCCGCTCGCGTCGCTGAGGGATCCGCTTTTATGATAAACGCGGAGGGTGGCGTTTGAGGCTCGGTTACTGTAGGCCCGCCAGTACATCGATATCGTGTAGGTGCCATCCAGTGGGCTGCCCGCAGCCGTCGGGTCCCAGATCGACCACTTTTCAGGGCTGCCGCCTGTGTTCTGGTCGTGGCGGTAGTCGCCGTCGTAGCCGGTGCCGGAGTATTGGCTGATTAAGAGATTTCCGCTGTCCGAGTAGCCGGCATTACCGTCGTCGATAATCAGACTGGCCGGAGCGCCGGAGGGCAGGGCGATGCTATGAGTACCGGCAGTGACTTCGAACTTGAAAGTGCCATCCCCGAGGGCAAGCGCCTCAACCGGCTCACCATCGATCTGCACGCCGGTTGCACCGGGGAAGGAAACCGTCATCGTGCTATCTTCTTCCAGGATGAGGGTGCCTACGCCGTCCTTGAGGTAGACGATGGCCGGGTGATTAGAAGTGAAGCCGATGGGGCTGGAGGCGTTATCGCTCAGGCTCAGGCCGTCGGCGTAAAACCAATCGAGGACGCCGTTGCTCATCCGGTAGAGCGCATTGTCGGCCTCCAGGGTAACGCTGCCTACGCTGACACTCGACGCGGCCGAGGATGCCTCGACCGCATAGTCCAGCACCGTGGCACTGTGGCTGATCTGGGCGCCCGTGTAGCCGGTGCCGGTGAGGCGGGTTATGGTGGGCTTGGCGTGAGAGTCGTCCGAGGGATAGAGCACGGTGACGATATTTCCAGAGCCGTCGCTGGCCGAGGTGCTGTAGTTGGATTTGATGTACTGCCCTTCAAGAGAGAGCGCTGAGCTGTAGCTGGCAAAACCGCCCCCGTGGAACTCGACCGAATCCGGCGGTGTGGCGAGGAAGACCGTGAGCTTGGGGTTGTTGTCGCCGTCGATGCTCCACTGGTACTCCTGGGCAGAGGTGATCGTGCTGTAGGTGTCCGAGTAGGGGTGGAAGACGACGTTAGCGGCTCCACCGGGGGTATCGTTAACGACCTGGTCCCAGGTGACGAAGTAACCATCGATACCGTCCTGGGGATGGATGAAACCGAAGTTCCGCACATGCTCGCCGTTGTCAATGGCCGGGCCCGCTACGCCCTGGGCCAGATCGAAGCCCGGCGCGGTAAAGCCTGCACTCAGGCCAGACCCGAACTTGTGCACGTGGTTATTGACGATGGTGGGGGTGTAGTCATCGACGACCGTGTAGTCGAAGAGAACCGTATTGGCAGAGACGGCGCGGTGCTTCAGGTAGGTCCAGCTGTAGCCGAGGACGGGGTCGTCCCAGCCTGCGTAGCCGCTGTTCCCGAGCAGGTACGCACCATAGCCGACCAGCGATACGGAGTTGACCTCGAAGCGGCTGTGTCCACCGCTGCGGGTGCAGTTCCAGAGGACTCCGCCCAGAGCTTGATCCGTGTTGCTGCGATCTTTGAAAAAGGCCCCACCATCCATAAACAGGCGGCTGCGCGGATCACGTGCCGCAGGGCGCTGACTGTAGAGAGTGAGATAGGCGCTGAGCATCCCAGGCATATCTTCGTCTGGTTGCAGGTTGCGTGCGTATGAGGCCGCTGTCTCGGAGAGAGCCGTTGAGCGATTAAAGCCGGTCGCCCAACTGGTGTCGGTGCCGGCTGAGGTGCCATAGGATGAGTCACAGATGACCCAACGGTGGCCGGATGGGGCCTGCGCATAGCCGGCTACCCACTCAAAGGCGTTAATGACTTTTTCCTCCGTGTACCAGCTGTCCAGCCCCTGATACTCGAGGATGTCCATAAAGAAGTGCTTCTGCTCGCGCCCATAGCTGGTGAGGCGGGCGGCTGCGTAGCCCGGACCATCGATGAAGACACCGTCATCGGTCAGGTGGCCCTCCATGACCTCGCGATATCCGGCGATGGCGGCGTCGCGCTCGGTCGTGTTACCGGTGTAGATCGCCCAGATGCCCCGGCAGGCATAGCCGCTGAGTTTCCAGGCCGTATTTGGGCAGGCGTAGTAGGATTCCCCTACACTGTCGAGCAGGCCCTCGATGTAGCTGATCTGTGTGCTGGTGAGGTCATCGTAAATGATGTCCAAAGCCAGCACCGAGTTCATAAAAGCCGCGCCGACGGGGACCGTGTCGTCCCAGGTCGTTGTGTTGAGCTCTTCGCGCAGGTTGGCCGCCACCGACGTATCCCAATACTGCATGTGTTCGATGATTTTGGCGCGATAGGTGGCGCGGTTGGCCGGGTCGAGGATATAGGCCAGCGCGTTACAGCTCATGATTCTGGCCAGATACCCGGCTCGCGTACGGTAGTTGGCCGTCGTCGAGTAGGTCATGGCGTTGGCCTGATAGATGGCATCGCTCTTCATCGTCGCCCAGGGCTCGTAGTTCGCGAGGTCCTGGAGATTCGCGTACTCAGACTCGGTGACGACCATGAACGGGTGCTCAGCGCGCACCGAGGATATGGCCACGATAAACGCGGCCAGCAATAGGCATAATTTCATAAGCAACGATGGTTGGGGTTGGGGGCAAGGGGGTGCCTTGGGGGTTATGTTTTCTTTGATAAAGTAGTATCAATAATGGGCAGTAGGGGGCGAGTAATACGGTAGGGATGGCTTATGAAGTATAGAGCCTCTCGGGAGAGGCGACGGAGACCGGCTGCCGACGATAGATACCCAACTGCCGCCCGGACCAGTGGTCCAGAGCGTTCAGGCGGAGGGGTGAGGGTATTGTTTCCGGCGGCAGCAAGTGGTTCGCTGGCGGGATGGGGTGCTGAGGTGCAGCGCGCCGATCCCGTCGGTAGGGTTTATTTGAGGGGCACGGTTAACGCGTCTTCGGTCTTTCCATTAGCGTCCGCGCGCTGGGCGTGGACTGTGCCGTTACCGTAGGTGATGGTGTCGATCCAGCCGTTACCCTGGACGATGATCGTCTGGGTGCCATCCGTGGCCGTGGTGGTCTGGATGGACTGGACGGGGTTAAGCTCGCCCTTTGCGTTGGGGAGCAGGACGGTGACGAAATGCTCCTCGGTGCCCTCGACTTTATAGGCGAAGGTCTTGAGGCGGTCCTCCGGCACATCGTAGTGCGCGACAGTATGCTCGCGGTGGGTGAAGACAGCGTCGCGGGGGATCAGCGCCTGCACGACGAGTGAGCCATCCTCACCGTCAACCTGGATGCGGTCACCCTCGGCGGTGCCAGAAGCCAGCACCTGGGCAAGCCACTCGATGGTGACGGGCTCGTCGGCGATCACCTCGTCAAAGACCAGCAGGTAGTCCCCACGGCGGTGAAGCACGTTACGGTGGATGCGCTTCACGTCGTTGTAGGCCTCGTCCATATTAACGCTCATCCAGCACCACTCGTCCTGCGTGATAAAGGTGTCGGTCTTGGAGTAGGCCTCTTCATCGAAGCGCTGATTCTTGCCGTTGATCAGAAGCGTGGTCTCGCCCTCGGTGCTGGGGGAGAAGTAGGTCCAGCGGCGCTCGTTGTAGTCCCAGTAGCCGCCGGTGTTATCGGTCTTACCGTGGCCATAGCGCGGGGCGGTCAAGAGCCATTCGCCGCCATAGGCGAGAGCGATGGCACCGGCATCGAGGTGCCCGTGGTTGCGGCGGTTTTTACCTGCCTTGAAGCTGAAAACATAGTCGTCGGGGCCCCAGCCACTGCGCGAGGTAATGATGTCGAGATCGCTCAGGCGGTAGTCGAGGATCGTCGGCGGTTCGCTGGGGATGTCGGGGTTGTAGGCGACAGCGGAGAAGCCCACGCCCCACGCGGTAACCTCTGTATGGTCTCCGAGGAACTGGCCGTTGGGGTTGTCGTAGTGATCTGCCAGAAAGTACATCACCGCAGGGGGCTGAGGCCAGCTACCGACGGCGCCCCAGGGCAGCAGCCCCTGGAAGTCGGGCGTGCCGCTGTAGAGGCGGTAGTTGATGGCGTTACGCATGAAGTCGCTGTCGAACAGCTTGTCCACGTCGAGAATGTTCTTGGTGGCGCCGGTAAACTGCGTGATCGAGCGGAAACTGTAGTTCCAGTAGGATGCGCTCTCGGGGGTGCTGCCGTCGGAGTTGTTGTATTTGACCACACGCTCCATATCCAGCATGGTCCCGCCTGCCCAGGTGGGTGCTTGGGGGATCTCGTTCAGGAAGGCAACGCCACATATGCCCAGAGCTGCCACGCTGACGTGGTTGTGGTTATTGGAGAGGGAGACCGCCCAGAAGGCCTTACCGTACAGCCCTTCTTCGATGTCGGTGACGTGGTAGGTGATCGCCTTGCGGATGGTTTCTTTTTCTTCCTCGCTGAAGAGCTCGGGCACCCAGTCGTAGGCGATGGCGATGCCGCGGGCCAAATGGCTGGAGGCCAGGTGCATACCCTTCGAGCGCAGGCCCCAGTTCGGGTAGCTGCAGGCGGTCAGCACGTAGTCGCGGAGGCGCTCGGCGATTTTTTCATCGCCAGTCAGGTGGTAGGCCAGGGCGAGGACACTCATACGGTCGCCGATGGGGCGCTGCCAGAGCTCGGCCTGGGCGGACATGAGAGCGAGCTTTTTGCTCACGTAGGCCTCCGGTGGCTTGTACTCGGGGGCGGGCTTTTTAGCGGCAAGATCGCGGGCGAACTCGATCGTCATGTCAAAGAGCTCGCGCTGGCGGCCCTCGGACTCCTGATAGCGCTGGGGCAGCTCCTTCCACTCCTCGGGGGTGTAGAAAAGGCGGGGGCGCTCGTCTCCGGCCAACAGCTTCCACTCGTCGATATGCTCGTCCGCGTAGGCCTGGGCCTCAGCCTTGGTGATGGGGGGGAGATCGACTTCAGCAGCCTGGCTGCTGGTATAGGCGCACAGATTGGCCAATACGAAGATCAGGGACAGGGGGGAGGTAACTTTTAGTAAGCGATGCGTCATGGAAAGGTAATGGGTTGCGGACAAGAAACGTCCAGCTCCTTGCGCACGGATGCGAAGATGGGACAACTCGTACAAATAGGGCTATTTTAAATGATCGTGTCCGCATCCAGAGCGGGATCAAAGTCAGTTTTATTGAACCTGTTCAACGAATGTTTGGCAACACCTGTTAGATAAAACGGGTACAGTCACCAGAGCGTTGCAAGTGGACACGGACTGACGTGATACCATCCGGGAAATCTCTTGTGCCTTGGGGTTCGGACGTGAGCGATGGATCGCAGAATCCATCGTGATGAAAATTCGATGGACGCTCGCTTCGAGACTGGTCAAACGATTCGTAGTGGACTATGCCCTTGGGCAGGAGATCTTCATTTCCTGACACGCTCTGTATCCCGCCTGCGTGATTTTATCCGATGAAAAAACCGAATATTCTTTTTATCCTCGCTGATGACCTGGGCTCCTGGGCGCTGGGCTGCGCCGGTAATGCCGAGGTGCGCACGCCCAACATCGACCGCATTGCCGCCAAGGGGCTGCTGCTGAGCAGTGCCTACTGTGTATCGCCGGTATGCTCCCCGGCGCGCGCGTCGCTGATCACCGGCAAGATCCCCTCCCAGCACGGTGTGCACGACTGGATCCGGCGCGGTAACTCACCCGGCGAGGCGATGGATCGTGCCGTCATCGACTATCTGGCCGGACAGACCACCTATACAGAGATTTTGGCTGAGCAGGGCTATACCTGCGCATTGAGCGGTAAGTGGCATCTCGGCAACGCTCCTCAGCCGCAGAAAGGCCATACCTACTGGAAAACCCACGCTCGCGGCGGTGGCCCTTACTACAATGCACCGATGATTTGCGAGGGTAAGGAGTACGAGGAGCCCCGCTACGTGACGGACGTGATCACGGACAACGCTCTGGATTTCCTGAATGGCTACGAGGGCGAGGAACCCTTTTATCTGGGCGTGCACTATACCGCGCCGCATAGCCCCTGGGAGCGCGAGGAGCATCCGGCCGAATACTACGACCCGTACTACAACGACTGTCCCTTTGCGTCCGTGCCGGACCTTCCCATGCACCCCTGGCAGATCAATACCGCTCCGCACGGCTCCACTCCGGAGCTGCGACGGGAGCTGCTCAGTGGCTACTACGCATCCATCACGGCGATGGACGCCGGGATCGGCCAGCTGCTGGATACGTTGGAAGAAAAGGGAGTCCTGGAAGACACGTTGATAATCTTCACCGGCGATAACGGGATGAACATGGGCCATCACGGCATTTACGGTAAGGGCAACGGCACCTACCCGCAGAACATGTTCGATACCTCGGTAAAAGTGCCCTTCGTGCTGTCGCAGCCGGGGCGCGTGCCGGTCGGTGAAGTCTCCGATGTATTATTTAGCCACTACGATTTTCTCCCCAGCCTGCTGGAGTATGTCGGCTGTGGCGATGAGACCCCGAGCGGTCTGCCGGGGCGTTCACTCTCCGGTGTCTGGACAGGGCAGGGGGAGCCTGCGGAGGCGCCGCTGGTTGTCTTCGACGAGTATGGGCCGACCCGGATGATTCGCAGCCGTAAATACAAATACGTGCAGCGCACGACGGACCACCCGGACGAGTTTTACGATCTGTGCGCCGACCCGGATGAAGCCCGAAACCTGATCGACGAGCCGGAGTATGTGGAGCAGATCGACCGCATGCGGGACGAGCTCGACGGCTGGTTCGCACGCTACGTGGAAAAGGATCGCGACGGAGCCTACCTGCCGATCGTTGGCCGGGGGCAGCTCGATACCACCGACAAGTCCGACATCTTCTCCCGCGACTGGTACTACCTGAAGGACCGCCCCGAGGAAAACGGCGAGCCGAAGGTGTGATGCTAGCCAGTGGGATACTTGGTCTCGCTAAAGCTCTCGGTGTTTGAGGCTGTAGACAAAAGCCTCGAAGCGGTCCACAGCCCGCTCCCAGCTCAGGGACTGCACGCGCTCCCAGCCAGCAGCCGCGATAGCGCGGCGCTTGGCCTCGTCGGTGAGCAGGGTTGAGACCGCCTCGGCAAGTTCATCTCCGTTGGTCTGCTCGAGGATGAGTGCCTCTTGTCCATTGGCCAGTCCGGCGGGGAAGCCCGTGCGGGTGGCGACAAGCGCGGCCCCGCAGGTCATGGCCTCGGCGGCGACCAGTCCAAAGCTTTCATAGCGCGAGGGCATGAGCGCGATCGACCAGGTGCGGTAGCGTTCACGCAGCTCCTCGCGGGTGAGGTTGGCCAGGTGGGTCAGACGTTCGCGCACGCGGGGCGTGAAAGACTTCTCCGCGTCGAGGCGGCCGCGAGTTCCGACAATTTCAAAGCGCACCTCCGGGAAACGCTCGGCCAGAATCGGGAGAGCTTTTTCCAGAAGGTCATTGCCCTTGCGGTGCGACCAGGGGCCGCAGTAGCCGATGATGGGTGCGCGCTCTGCGGTGAAGGGCTGCCCCAGCAAATCCTCGGGCAGGGCAGGGGTGATCGCGCAGACCGTCTCTGCTGTTTGCCATCCTTTTTGCCGCACGTAGTCGGCATCGTATTGGGAAGCTGTGACAACCCCGTCCGCACAGCTGTAGGCCCAGTCGTAGTGCAGAAAACTGTCCACTTGTCGGCTCAGCCAGGTGCCCGGCTTTTTCCCATCACGAGCGAGTTGCTCGGTGGCATGGGGCTCCACAACGTTAGCGTGGGCGAGCATCAGCGGGCGGTTGCGCAGCAGTTGGCAGCGAGAAATCGTCTGCCAGGCCTCCCCGCCAAAGGCGTGGATCAGGTCGTATTTGCCCGAGCGAACGGCCTTCATGCAGGCCGCGGTGTAGCCGATCTGGAGCCGCAGCCGGGGGGCAAACGTCAGGCCTCGGAGGAGCTGGTAGTTCTCCGGGGAGCATACATCGACCTCGTGTCCACGCTGGCGTAGCCGCTCCACGAACCCCGTAATCACACATCCGTGCGCCTGTGTGGGGGCAAGAGGCACATTGCTGATGGTGAAAATCTTCATGGCGGGCAGGGACTGTGAAAAACTGCTCCTGTCGTGCCGCACCGTCAAGCAAGCACACGCAGGGTGGGCGCCTCCGCTGGGACTGATTGGGAGTTTATAATCAATGTCGATTGTGGTCAGGTGCCCGATTCAGGGCTTTCTCCTGAAAGTTTAGGCTTCACGCCGGGGCGGATTCGTCATGGAGTGTGCGGCTGCATGCTTCAGGTTTCACAGCTCAGCAAGGCCTATGGGGGCCAGGTCCTATTTGAGGACGTGACGTTTCGCATCAACCGCGAGAATCGCGTGGCGCTGGTCGGCCCCAATGGCGCGGGTAAGACCACTCTGTTTTCCATCATTCTGGGCACCGGTGAGCCGGACGGTGGGCTGGTCGATATCGAGCGGGGTGCCCGCATCGGCTACCTGCCACAGGAAACCGCGCCCGAGGGTGACCAGACGGTGATCGAGATTGCCGCCGGGATCACCCCCGAGCACGCGCGAGTGCGCAAGATTATCGGTGACTGTGAGCGGGCAGGGGATGTGACCTCGGATAAATACGCCGAGGCCGTGGCCCGCTATACGGAGCTGGGTGGGTATCAGACCGAGCCCAAAGCGAAGCGCATCCTCGCGGGTCTGTCGTTCCGGGACAGTGACTATGACCGCCCGGCTCGTGTGCTCAGTGGCGGCTGGGTCATGCGCGCACACTTGGCGCGGCTGCTGACCTCCGAGCCGGACCTGCTCATGCTGGACGAGCCGACGAACCACCTCGACCTGGAGTCGCTCGGCTGGTTTCAGAACTATTTAAAAAGCTATCCGGGGGGTATCTTTCTCATCTCGCACGACCGGGCCTTTCTCAATGCACTGGTGGACCACGTGCTGGAGATCCGCCACCACCGGGTCCACAGCTACCGGGGGAATTACGACGACTACGTCGAGGAGGCCGCCGCACGCGACGCGCAGCACATGGCCGCCTATAAGAACCAGCAGGGCAAGATTGCTCAGCTGGAGCGCTTTATCGAGCGTTTCGGGGCCAAGAACACCAAGGCTACCCAGGCCAAGTCCAAGCAGAAGCAGATCGACCGCATGGACAAGATCGATGCTCCGCTGGAGAGCGCCAAGACGCTGAAGGTGAAGTTTCCAGAGCCCCCGCCCAGTGGCCAGACAGTGATCACGCTGGAGGATATTCACTTCGCCTACGGGGAGCACCGGGTGTACAAGGGGATCGACTTCCAGGCGCAGCGCGGGGAGCGAATCGTACTGGTCGGCCCCAATGGCGCAGGCAAGTCCACGCTGCTGAAGCTCTTAGCCGGTGTGCTTACGCCCCAGCAGGGCGAGTTCACCCTCGGGCATAACGCCAAGCCGGGCTACTTCTCGCAGAGCCGCCTCGATGTGCTCAATGCCGAGAACACGGTGCTGGAGGAGGTCCAGAGCATCAACCGCGCGATCAACGAGACCGAAGCCCGCACCGTGCTCGGGTCGTTCCTGTTTCGGGGGGATGCGGTCTTTAAAAAGGTGGCCGTGCTCTCTGGGGGAGAAAAGTCCCGCCTGGCCCTGATCAAGCTCCTGCTCGATCCGCCGAACTTCCTGCTCATGGATGAGCCGACGACGCACCTCGATATCGCCAGTATCGATGCGCTCATCGCCGCCTTGGAAAACTATACCGGGACGCTGGTGTTCATCAGCCACGACGTGTATTTTATCCGCAAGATCGCCCGCAGCGTCCTGCATATCAGTGCCGGGGACCTGACCGCATATGCCGGCGACTACGATTACTATTTGTTCAAGTCCCAGTCTGCGGACGAGCGCGCAGCCCTCACCGCCGGGGAGAAGCTGACCAACCAGCGCCCGGACGAAGTGGCCCATGCGGGTTCCGGTAACGGCCCATCCGAGGCCAGCGCCGCAGGCTTTAAGTCCAAGGAGCAGAAACGCGCTGAGGCCGCTGCCCGCCAGGAACGGGCTAAAATTCGTGCCGAGGTGGATCTGCTGGAGGAGCAGATCTGCAAACTCGAGGACAAGCAGCGCGAGCTGAGCGCACAGATGGAGGATCCCGATCTTTACGGCGGCGACAGCGGTAAGGTCATGCAGATCAACCGCGACCTGATGGCTGTCAACGACGAGCTGGAGCGCCTCAACGAGGCCTGGATGGCAGCCGCCGATAAGCTTGAGGAGTGATGCTCCGCCCGTATGCGCTGATGCTTGATTGAGACCAAACCTGCCGGAGAAGGGGCGGCACCCATTGACGCCTGCCCACGGTTAAAACTTTTAAATAAATCGGCGAAAAAAACTTGCCTGATTCACAGAGTCTGCCATTTTCGCCTCTTTCCCGATTATTTGGACGGGCTGTAGCGCAGTCTGGTAGCGCGCTTCGTTCGGGACGAAGAGGCCGGAGGTTCGAATCCTCTCAGCCCGACCACTTTTCTGCCCAATATGTGTTTATTGGGCTATTCTTGATGCTGAGATAGTATGGAACAGCGTCTGGCTAACCCGCTTCAGAGTATATAGCTGAGTGGGTTTTGGAGAGAAGGCTACTCGTTAATTTATCTCTTTTTCGAGTCGTCCTAATCCAAGATTGATTACGAGGATTAATACACATTCGAACGCCGCGAGGAAAAAGAGGTCAAGGGCTACACTGATGCCGATTGCGGCTGCAAACAACAGACTGGCCGCGGTTGTCAAATACCGGATACGCATAGAGTCCTCGACCTTAAGAATCGTGCCTGCGCCAATAAAACTGACGCCAACCACAATGGCTTCAAAAATACGCAGAGGATCGGTTCGAATCTGCTCAGGGTTTGGTAGATGACTGTATTGCTCCAACAGGACACGTCCGAGCATTACCATGAGTGCGCACGATGCGCCTATAATCATGTGTGTGCGAAACCCCGCTGGCTTGCGTCGAAACTCGCGCTCAAGCCCCGGTAGTCCCGCAAGAATCGCGGCTACGGCAACTCGCCACATCATTGACCATTCGTAGCTGGGTAAGTCGAGAACGGAGATCGGGAGCCGTAAATCAAGCATGATAGATTCTTCCGTGGGCCGTTAGCGTGTGTGCTCGGCCTTAGGAGATATACAGCAGTACTTTAACCGACAGTATGTCTTCCTGCAAGTTGCGGAGCGGATTCTCCAGAGAAGGCTTCTGCATGATAGTATTATGTCCTCACGTTAACGAATCAATGGATTGGACCAGCATGTGCGAGGGGGCTTGGTACAATTACCTCTTGTGTCCAACTACCGCGAAATATCGTTCGCATTTAGACTCAGTCGTTTGTCCATCTATCAATGCGGATCCATCCCCGGGACGGGCCCCATCGACAGCTTGCTCCTGACCAGGTGGGCGAGCGTCCGGCGAGTCATGAGTGAGCGCCGGGGCGTCAGGATGAGACGTGGGCAGCCGGCCTGATCAAGCCTTTCGGTCATATCGGGCGTCGCGTAGGCGGGGTCGAGCAGCACGAGCGTATACTCGCTGATGTGGCTTGCGTCAAAAAGGCTTGGCCGTGCCCCCAGACAGGCGAGGTTCACCATGGCAGCTGCCATCCGTTCTTTACTTTTTAATCGCACAGCGATGGGCAGGCCATCGAGGCAGGTGCTCAATTCAAGGGCCTTTTCGTTGGGGGCGGGGTCGATAATGGGCAGACGCACCAGAAACAGTGCGCCCTCGCCATGAGCTTTGTCACCGACGGCTGCTGTGCCTCCCATGGCCTCTGCGACTCGCCTGACGATGCTCAGGCCCAGCCCTGTGCCTTCTGTTTCGTGTGCGTCCTTGGAGCGCACAAAGGGATCGAAGAGCTGCTCGCGTATCTCCTCCGGGATACCCGGACCGCTATCTTCAATGCTCAGGCACAGCCAGCCCTCGCTGTCCTTGCTGGCGCTGATGCGTACAAAGCCATGATGGGTGAACTTTACGGCGTTCCCGCCCAGATTGAAAAGGATCTGGCGCAGGCGCTCGGGGTCTCCCCGCAGGGAAGCGCACTCGGCGGACTCCAGGCGCACGGTCAGCTCCAGACTCTTACGCTGAGCTGGGACGCGCAGGAGATTTGCCACCTCGTCCAGAACATCGTCGAGGATGAACGGATCGTCCCGCAGGCCGATGCGCCCCGATTCGATGCGGTTGAGGTCGAGGAGCTCGTCGACCATACGGAGTAGGGACTCCCCGGCCTTGTGGATGCTTTCCAGGTGTTCGCGCTCTTCGTCCTCACGCTCATCATGGAGCATGATTTCGGACAAGCCGATGATCGCGTTCAGCGGCGTGCGCAGGTCATGGGTGACGCTCGCCAGAAACTGTGCCTTGATCTGGTTGGCCCGCTCAGCGGCCAGTTTGGCAACCTTGAGCTTTTCCTCTGTACGGCGTCGATGCTCGATCTCTCGGCGCAGGCGCCCGTTCAGACGCCACACGGGCAGCAGGATGCCAAATGCAACGAGCGCGACGGCCAGGGTGATCCCGCTGGTCCACAGCGCCCATGTGTAGTTCGGGGGCGGGTTCGGATCGTAAAGGAAAGGATCGAGCTTGGGGATGGTCTTCAGCATCCCGAGCTCCTGGTAGGTCTCGGCGATGTGCTGCCAGCGGCCCTTGTACATGTAGCCCACCGGTATGATCTCCGGGTGCATGAGCTGGCTCATTTTGTCGGCCTCAAAGAGCAGCGCATCCCGGCTTTTCTGGGTGGGGTACTTCTCCAGGATCAGATCAACGATCTCCTCGGGGTGCTGCATGGCGTACTGCCAGCCCTCGATCGTCGCCTCATAAAAGGCACGCACCCGGTCTGGATGTTTCTCTATCTCCGACTGAGTGGTGAAAAACAAATCCCCATAAAAATCAACGCCACCTGAGCGGGGAGAAAAGGCCGAGTAGGGTACGGCTTGTTCGTTTAGCGCGAACTCTTCGTCGGTGGCGTAGGCGGACATGGCATCCACTGAGCCATCCATCAAGCCGTCAGCATTAAACGAATGGGGCAGGATGGTCAGGCTGCTGAGGGGGATTCTCTCCCGCGTGAGGTAGGCGTATAGCTCGGCGGCCTGCGTCTCCATCATGATTCGCTTACCGGTCAGTTGGCCAATATCGGAAATGCCCGAGTCAAAGGTCGCCAGAAATACGTAGGGGGAGTGCTGGAAGATGACTCCGAGCGCCACCAGTGGCTCTCCACCAGCGTAGTCGAGCAGGATTTCCGGCGTGCCCACCCCGTACTGCGCGCCGCCTGCCAGTACGACTTCCGCGGGGTCCAGCTCTGGACGCCCCTCCAACAGCTCAACCTCCAGCCCGTGCTCGGCGTAAAAACCTTTTTCCAGGGCTGCGTAATAACCGGCGAACTGAAACTGATGCAGCCACTTCAACTGCACGCGTATCGGCTCCAAGGCAGCCTGTCCGTCTCTTTTGGCGTAAAGCTGAGAAGAGGCTGCCAGGAGAATGCACACCAACAGCATTCTCCCGATCCGTAGGAGGCGAAACATAGTAGATGCTTAAGTAGGATGAATTAGCAGAGGTTGCCAACAACGATTTTTGTTTGTTGCACTTTGGCGGCGTCAGAGGGATGGGCGATGCTTGTGCATCTAGCATGAATGCTGCCACACGATGCCAGTATACAAAAGATTACCCTTTGCGATGGCCGGTTATTATAGCGTCATGAGCGGTCTATTGGGGCGAACGTAGGGTGGTTCCTTCAACCCATGTGCCGTCTACCAGTTGAGAGAGCGGAATCGTGGGTACGCCACACTCGCGGCGGTGAATCAGGTCCACCAGAAACTCAAGCGCACGCGCCCCGATCAGCTCAGGATTCTCCCAGATGCCAGAGTAGAACTCGCCTCCATCGGGGACGGACAGGAGGGCCACGCCGGTCGTTTCGGGAATGCGCTCCCCGGCCTCGGTCAACCATGCATGCACGTGGCGGTTGATGCTGATCACGACATCGGGCCGGTGCTGCTTAAACCAGCGCGTGAAGGCAGGCTGCTCCAAAGTCTCCGGCATGTGTACAGGTACGTGGTCACAGCTCGGCAGGTGACGCTGGAAGCTCATATAGGCGCCGGACCAGTTGTAGTCGGCGCGGCGGTCGCTGTCTTCCCCCAGAGCGAGTCCCAGCCGTTTGTATCCGCGTCCGATGAGGTTCGCCAACAGCTTTTTCATGGAGCGGAACTGATGGAGGGTGGCGAGGTGCAGGGCGGGCCGGGAGAGGGTGTAGCCAAATGTGACCGCCGAGAAATGGGTAAAGTCAAAGTCGATATGCATGTCCGGCGCGGGCTGTGGGGCGATCAGCATGCCGGGGATATTTCTGGCCTGTAGCAACTCGGCCAGCCGACGGGGGGTCATGCCCTCGCTCAGGAGGTAATGCTCCTCCAGATTGTAGCCCAGCTCTTGCGCCCGCTTAAGAGCGCCGGAATGGTACAGGCGAAAGGTCGACGATTGCTTCCAGCGCGGGTCCTCCCCCTCATTGGCAAGCCAGGCCAGAGTCGCCTGATACCCTGCCGGGACGACCTGCTTGCGGTAGGCGGACAGGGCCGAGAGCACAGGGTCGGGGCGATAGCCGAGGCGCTCCGCGGTATCGAGCACGAGCTGCCGGGTTTCGGCGGAGATTTTGGGGTGTCCCGCCAGTGCCATGGATACGGTTGCCTGGGTCAGGCCGGTGGCCTCGGCGATCGTTTTCTGGGTGGGACGCTGGGGAGCCATGGCGGGGAAAGAGCCGTATTCGGGGCGGGATACGCGGGCACGCGAGAGAGCCTCTACGATTGGCCTTTCATCGTGCCGGGACAAG
Source organism: Ruficoccus sp. ZRK36 (assembly GCF_019603315.1). Classification (NCBI taxonomy): domain Bacteria; kingdom Pseudomonadati; phylum Verrucomicrobiota; class Opitutia; order Puniceicoccales; family Cerasicoccaceae; genus Ruficoccus; species Ruficoccus sp. ZRK36. The sequence goes on along the minus strand of NZ_CP080649.1, from coordinate 2,976,244 downwards.
CTTTTCCGAGCTGCGATCGTTGCTATTCAGACAATACATATGGAGCCCTCAGGTTTTATAAGGGCGGAGATTTGAGAGTAGGCGCGTCTTGTCCAGGCCACGGTTTTATCCGTGGCCTGGACGCAAAGACTCAGCGGTAGCTGTCCACCAGCGTGTAGAGGTCGAGCTTGCGCTCAGCCTCCTGCGCCTTGGTTGGCTTCTCAAAGCGCACGCGTACGGTGCGGGGCTGGCCCGGATATAACTCAAAGTAGTTGTCCGAACAGACATGCGGCATCTCCGGGAAGTCCACCTGTACGTAAGCCTGAAAGACCTTTGAGGTGAGGGTGACGTCCACCTCGCTCGGGCCGGCGGCAGCACAGGTCGAGTTGATCGGAGCGCTGGGCAGGTCCAGGAAGCGCGGGGCCTCGAAGTAAGCGGTACGCCGGGAGGACTCTCCCTCTTCGGGTACGAGCTCGGCGCGCAGATAGACCTGTTCACGGCTGTACTTTTTTAGCTCGCGGGAGAAGTCCAGCTTACGCTGCAGGACGGACTCTCCGTAGCGCAGTACGACCTTTTGCGAGCCCTTTTTGATGACTTCACCGCTCATGGTCTCCAGCGCCCAGCTGAGGGTGGCCTTGATCTGCGGCTTGATGCCGTCGTAGACCGTGTGCAGCTCGGCTTCGCAGTTGGTGTTGATGCGGGTGTTGTTGGCCTTCAGCTCGGGCTCGCCGGGTACGCGCACGCTCAGCAGGGCAGGGGCGAAGATGCGCCGGCACTCGTAGTGCAGGGCCTTCCAGCGCCCGGTGTACTCGATACTGCTCCAGGAGGCGACCGGCCAGCAGTCGTTGAGCTGCCAGTACAGCGCCCCCATCGTGCGCGGCATGCAGCGGCGGAAGTGCTCGATGCCGACCTTCATGCAATGAGCCTGATTGAGCTGGGAAAGGTAGCTGAGCCCACGGTAGCCCAGCGGGAAACGGAACAGGCGCGACACGTAGTCGAGGATGATGAGGTTACCGGCTCCGTTTTTCTGGTGGGCCTCCATCGTGGGGCTGAAAACATTCATCTCCTCGGGCGGGCAAAAGGTCCGCGCTACCTCGGGAGAGGAGTAGGACTGCATACCGAACTCCGAGCAGAAGCGGAAGAACTTCTCCTCGTAGCGGCTGACGGGCATGCGGGCGTGCCAGACATCCCAGAAGTGCGCATCGCCGCAGTCCTCGGTGTTGTAGCCGTTTCTGTAGCCGGTGGGATTATGCGGGGATGAGGGCCAATACGTCGTCACCCCGTCGTGCTCGGTCACGGCCTTGGGGAGGACATCATAAAAGACTGCCTCGTAGGCCTGGGTGCGTTTCTTGTTCTTGAGGATTTCCTCCGGCATCTGCTCGATCTCGTTGTTCCCGCACCACAGAGCGAGGCAGGCTCGGTGAGCGATCCGTTTGACCTGACAGGCGGCCTCCTCGCTGACGCTTTTTAGGAACTTGCGGTCGCCGGGATACTGCTTGCAGGCAAACATGAAGTCCTGCCACACAAGCAGGCCCAGCTCGTCGCAGAGGTCGTAAAAGTCTTCGGACTCGTAGATGCCACCGCCCCAGACGCGGATCATATTCATGTGGGCCTCGGCGGCGGAGCCAAGCAGCCCGGCCAGACGCTTGCGGTCGGTTTCGTTGACAAACGCATCCGCCGGAATCCAGTTGGCGCCCTTGGCGAAGATCGCGCGGCCATTGACGACAAACTGGAAGCTCTCGCCGAACTCGTCGGGGTGGCGGTCCAGTACGATCGTGCGCAGACCGATCTGTTTTTCCCAGGCGTCGAGTACATTTCCCTGAGCGTCCAGCCACTCCAGCCGTACGGTGTACAGGGGCTGCTCACCGTGGCCGTTGGGCCACCACAGCTCGGGCTTTTCGATGAGCACGCTGTCGCCCTCGAACTCGGCCACGGTCTCGCCACGCAGGCTGACCGTCCCCCGGAGGGAGCCCGCGCGTTTGCGGGCCAGGTGTGGGGTGAAGTCCAGGCGCACGCCGTCCTCGTCATGGGTCTGGCGGATCTGCACGGAAGTGAGGCGGTTACCGGACCATCCTTGCAGGTAAATAGGCTGCCAGATCCCGCTGGTGGCGAAGCGCGGGCCCCAGTCCCAACCAAAGGAGCAACCCTCCTTGCGCAGGAGCGAGCTGCCCCCGACCGGATCGCACCACTCGACCAGTTCGTCCTTACCGCGTCGGGCGTCGATAGCCTTCATCGGAGCGGTAAAGCGGATCTCCAGCTTGTTCTTGCCGGGCTTGAGCAGCTTTTTCACCGACAGCCGGTGCTCGATGAACATATTATCCGTTTCGGCGATGACGGTGCCGTTCAGGCTGACGGTGGCCACCGTGTCCAGCCCGAGTGCTACCAGCTCCACCTGCTCGTGCTCCAACAGCTCAGCCTGGGGCTCGAACTCCATCCGGTAGCTCCAGTCGAGATTTTCCAGATACTGCAGGTCCGCCTCATTGCGCCCCCAGAAGGGCTCCGGGATTAGCTTGTGCGTAAGCAGGTCCGTGTGGATACAGCCGGGTACCTGCGCGGTGAGCCAGCTGCGGGATTTTGTGTCGAGGAACGTCCAGTTCGATTCAAGGGATTGTCTTATCTGGGGCATAGTCTTTCAAATATCTATAGTTCGGAGCCAGTTTTTAGCGGTGTTGACGTGGGGTCGATTTCATACACTATCAAAATCCTCTAAATGCTTGCCGATTCCTCCAGCCACTTTCCGCGAGCCATCACCTACGCGGGCATGTATTACCATAGCCTCAGTGGTGATCCACTCTACCGCACGATCCCACCGGGTGAGGAGTGCGTAGAGGTCATGGTTGGCGGGCGGGGATGGCTGCGCCATGAGGGGGAGTTGGTCGAGGTCACTGCTGGTCATTTGATTTGGCATATCCCCGGTGATCAGACCGTCTGCAGGAGCGATCCCGGTGACCCCTACCGGTGTATGTGCCTGCGCTTCGAGTCAGCAAGCAGACACCCGCGCCGCTATCATCCGCATCTCTCGCAGTGGGAGAACGACGCATCGGCACGACAGTTCTGCGAACAGGTCATCGCCTGGTATGTGGACGAGTCGATTGATCGGCAGGGCCTGCTGCACTCCGTCTACGGTACGCTGCTCATGCAGATCCGGCAGCGCGTGGGTATCGCCCGCCGCCAGAAGCTGCCGATGGCGACTCAGCGGGTCCTGATGGAGCTGGAGACCAACTACGCCCGTCCGTATACGCTGGCGGAGGTGGCCCAGCGGGTAGGGTGGTCGGTCTCGCACCTGCATGCCGAGTTCAAGCGCCAGATCGGCACAACTCCGTACGAGATCGTCCAGCGTCGCCGCCTGCGAGCCGCGATGGAGATGCTCGCCGGCTCCGATATGCAGATGAAGGAGATCGCTGCGGCATGTGGGTACAGTAGCGCAGCGGCCTTTGGGCATACCTTCAGACAACGTACAGGTGAGACGCCGCGTGCCTGGCGGCGGCGTAAGCTGGGACTGGACGACGTGTGAACGCTCTGCCCGGCAGGCCTGACGCCGAAGCTGCTACCCACGCTCGTGCGCAGAGCAGGATCCTAGAATCCGTGTCGCTTCTTGGGCTTGCAGAGCTTACCCTCCTTGTCCGCCTTCGCACCGCATTTTTTGCAGATATACTTGGCGTCCGGGGGAGAGGTGTAGTCTTTTTTGTCGCAGGCCTTCTTACTCATGGGAAAGGCCTAAACATAAACCGTTTACTCAGCAGTCAACGCCCAGCGCCATTTTTGTGGGTGGCTCTGGAAGTTTTATGACCGTGGATCGGGCGCGCGGCTTTGCGTTCACGGTATTTTACGTCGATAATAGAAACATCCAGCCATGAAGATGTCCTCAACGCCCGTCGTCCGTGATCCGCCCGGTCAGCCCTTGCTGATCTGGGACGGGGAGTGCGGCTTCTGCGCACGGTGGGTCGGCAGGCTCCAGCGCCTTACGGGCAAGCGGATGATCTACATTCCCTATCAAGACCTGCGTGGGCGCTTTGCAGAGGTGGGAGAGGGGGCTTTTTCTGAAGCCGTCCACCTGATCGAGCCCGACGGAAGCGTCTACCGGGGGGCGGGTGCGGCTTTTCTGGCCCTGTCAAAGGCCGGTGGCGTCTGGGCGCTGGGGTGGCGTTGCTATCGGGTGTGCGGTATCTTTCGGCGTATAAGCGAGGTCATCTACCGTTGGGTGGCTCGCAACCGCCACTGGCTCTCCCGCTATACACCTTAGTTGATCGTATTTAAATCATTATAATATATACACTTGAGTGATTTTTGTCTGGGTTAAGATGCGATCCGGTGGAGAACACGCTGTTTGACTGATTAAGGGCGTGAATCCACCAGAAACATGGTGAAACAATCTCCCTTTTGCTATTGTCATAGTGCTGCTCTTGCTCAATGAATACCGCAACTATCCAGCCCCGGACGGTTTGCGTCTCGCCGATGCCCGTCATGTGCGCGTTGCCCCCTCAGCCTCGGTCACATGAGACCGCAGAGGAGGCAGTGCATTAACCCATATTAAGTGTTATTCTACTTTTACCCATGCATCGAAACAGCGGCATCAAAAAAGCGCCAGGTTTTGCTCTCGTTATCGCCCTTACCCTGATGGGCTTTGTGCTCCTGCTTGTGTTGAGCCTGAGCATGACGACGGCTACCTATTCGGCCGGTACCACCACCGACAAAAAACTGCTGACAGCCCGGCAGAATGCCATGATCGGCATGTATACGGCACTGGGCCGCCTTCAGACCGAGATGGGCCCGGATAAGCGCATCAGCGCGACGGCAGCAGTGACGGTGGCACCCGGTGCTGACCCTACTATCGACATGCTGAATGATCCTGGGAATGACATTCAAAACCCCTACTGGACCGGCGTCTGGTATGCCGGTGACCCTGACTCCACTGATGCAACAGAACGCAGCAACGTTGGGCAGCTGCGCACGTGGCTGGTCAGCGGGAATACTTCCAGTAATCAAACTCAGTATGAGGCGGACAGCTATAACCCCGCAAATGAGGATGAGTACAAGGTCTTGGTTGATCCGGATGGAACCAACGAAGTGCGGGTGCCTCTGGTCGAAGTGACCGAAACCAATGCCCCCGGAGCCTACGCCTACTGGGTGGGCGATGAAGGCGTGAAAGCCAACGTCACCCGCAAGCCGATTGACACTGCGGCCAACAATCTCACCAACGCTTCACTTCTCGTGCCCGAGGCATTCGGCATCTCGCAAATGACCGATATGGGCTGGTTCGATCCTGAGGGGGCCCCTGTTAATATCAACGGACAAATCCATTATCTTGACGAGCGCATCGTCAACGACGGCCAGATCGCCTTACTCGAAAACAACTGGAATGGAACTGACGGTACAAACAGAGATAACCGCTTCCACGACCTGACTCCGTACAGCCAAGGGGTGATCAGCAACACCGTCCAGGGCGGACTGCGCAAGGACCTGACCGCCGGCCTGCAGAGCGGAGTGGCAGTACCTGGCGGGCAGATTTTCGAGCCAATTAGTGGTGGAGCCCCGACAGCGCAGGACCCCGGTGGCCCACTCTGGGCTCAATTGCGCTCTTGGGCAAATGCTCTGGATGATGTGGCCGACCTGCCCGTACGCAGCGCAACGGATTCTCAGGCCGGGTTCTTCCCTATTGTTACAGGATTTCAACTTTATTATCTGCCCGCGTATGATTTGAATGACGTAGACAGCGATGGGAACCCAAAGGTCTATATGCACTTTATGCCTGTTGTGGCTTTGTGGAATCCCTATGATCACGCGCTGGAGGGGAGCGCATATAGTATAGAGGCTGCTCGCGTACTGAACCCATCAACCGATAAGTTTATCACATCCTCATATTTAAGGACTCTTGAAGCCAACAAGACAACAGTCATTACAGGAGAAGAACTTTCCTCAATCAACGGAAAACCGTATATATTTACAACTCCCAACGTTAGCTTTGCCCCGGGGGAAATGAAGATTTTTGCAGCTGGGGGCATTACCGCTTACAATTCTGCAGGGAATGCTTTGGCAGAAGTGAACAGCGCAAGTACTGCTAATTTCTTCTATGCTCTTCATGAGTATAGTGGCAACCCACGTGTTATATATCGCAACCCTGACTACGCTCCGACCGATCCCACTAGTACGGAGCGGCAGTATGTGGATAGTTACGCCTTCCAATTAGGCCGCCAGCTAGGCTGTTCTGTCAGCCTGTACACAGCGGGTGGCGAATTCCTCAGCGAGTCATTTTACATGAATGCGATTACTCCGAGTGGGACCTCACCCCCATGGCGCATCATGGATACTTGGAACCACAGTAATCCATCTGACCCGACTAACTACTCGTCCACGTCCAATGCAGTTGGATTCAAATTTATTCGTACGTTTGTAACAAATAACACGACGATCACCCCTACGTATCAGACAAAGTGGCTCGCCAATGCGAATCCCCGTGCTGCAACTTCTGGGTCGATTCAGATGTATTATACTGAACCCGAAAGTGACTATAGGAGAAATATGTCTATCAATCCCTCATTTATCGGAGGGATTGAAATATCGGACATCAGCTTTACAAATGGGTTTAGTGGTACTGCAAGCCTTGGCCTGAGCGAAAGCGGTGGGCCGGATAATCTTGTTCTCTTCGATGTGCCAGATGACCCTGAGCAATTATTTTCTGTTGGTGATCTGATGCACGCCTCTCTGTTTTTCTGGAATGATGAGGGTTCAGGGAACTATGGACGCAGAGAAAATCGCACTGACAGGGGGCGGTTTGATAACTTGGTTCCGGCCTATGCGATTGGAAATTCTTTGGCCGACCCAGCGATCACAAACCTCGATGATGTCTATGTGAACTGGGCAGACTATGAACCCACAACTTGGGACATCTATTTCAATTTCGATGGTCTGCACTATGACTATTCATACCTGCTCAATAAAGCTCTGTGGGATGAATACTTCTTCTCAACCCTCGATAATGGGACTACGTTAAATCCGCGCATTATTCTGCAGAATGGCAGTTCCCTGAACAATCCGGACTACACGGCGAGTGCCAGTGAGATGATGATTGACGGTGCTTTCAATGTGAACTCCACGTCTGTGGAAGCATGGAAAGCTTTGCTGGCTTCCTATTATGGTAAAAGTATTACCATGTCAGATGGGAATGATGATCTGAACCCGACTCAATCGCCCATCGCTCGCCTCAAAGAACCGACAGACGTAGAAGTCGGTGACGGAAACCCGGACTCGGACCAGGCGTATACCGGCTATAAAGCATTAGATTACGATGCCGCTGCGGGGACAGGCGAAATCGCTGACTTGGCAATAGCTATCGTGACCTTGGTCCGGCAGCGTGGGCCTTTTACATCGCTTGCTGACTTTGTGAACCGCTCATTGACAAATGATGCTGGTACCCCCCGGGATGACCGTCTGCGTGGTTTATTGGCTCAGGCGATCATTGACTCAGGCATCAACAGTAACCTGGAGTCTAACTACCAGACGACAGACCGATCCGGTGTCACGGGCTTTAATACGACGGTGGAATCAGATGCGAACCACTGGAAAGCTGAAAATGTTCCTGGGTGGTTGTCCCAAGCGGACCTGCTGGCTCGTTTCGGTAGTGTGCTGAGTGCTCGCTCGGACACCTTCCGCATACGTGCCTATGGACAAGCCACAGACCCGATGACTGAGAGAGTCATCGGAGAGGCTTGGTGCGAAGCGATTGTACAACGTACTCCTGAGTACGTAACTCCTTCTGCCACTCAAAACCCCGAAGACACTGCGGCAGGCGATAACGATACTTTTGGTCGACGCTTTAAGGTCGTTGCATTCCGTTGGCTTCAAGAAAGCGAATTATGACATATCGCAGATTATCTTTTAGATTCCTGATTCTCATAGGTTTTATTTTACCTGGTATTGTCACTGCCCAAGTGACTCCCCCGGAGATGTTGCGTGTCAACTTCCGAGTATACTTATGGAGGTTGATATCTACTACTCCTGTTAGTGTTCCCGGCTCGACAGAGATCTTGCCTGATTATGTCCCTCCCACCATCGGCTATGTTAATATGGAGGAAGGCTTCAGAGAGATGGATGTTGTCGAGGGGCAGATATCCCCCCGGTATACTTATCGCGGCCCAAATCCTCTTACATTTACGGACAAAATGGGTGGGAGTACTCTCGCAACGATTAATCTTAAGCCGTCGATGCGCCAGGTCCTGTTGCTTTTCTTCCCGGGTGGCAGAAACGGCGAAAAGTATCGAATTTTGCCAATCGAAGCTTCCCCGGAGAAGATTAATCGTGGGCAAGCCTTGGTGATCAATATGTGCCAGAAACCTGTAGCAGTTGAGATGGGTTCCGATCAGATGCTACTCGAGCGTGGTCAGTCTGGCGATGTTCGTCTGTCACAGGCAAAAGACCGTCTCCTCCACGTGCGTCTGGCCGTAAAGAATGACAATGGGCAGTGGAAGAAGAAGATCGATGAGGATATGCTCGTGGATAAAAACGGACGCCTAATTATTTTATTGCACGAACCGCGTAATAACCAATACCGCATCACTACATTAGACGCGTCTATCTGAGTGTGGCCATTGCCTTATCCCCCCTTACTCCGGGAATGATTTGCCGGGGGACCAGGCGCCTTTTACGGTGAGGGTGCGTGGGTGCTGGGGGATGCCGATCTGGTTGGTCTGCATCAGTGACAGGAGCAGGTCCACGGCGGCGTAGCCGACCTCATGCGTTACCGGGTCTATGCCCGCGAGGGAGTCGTCTTGCTCATGCTTCGTGAGGTTGATGGCGCGAAGGTCCTGCGGGATGCGGACGCCCACATCACGGAATGCCCCGATGAGGTATCTGTCCGAGCTGATAACGACATCCGGTCTTTCCTGGTTATACCAGCGTAGCAGGCTTTGCTTACTCGCCGATACGCTCTCTTTGTTGAAAAAAGGCTTAAGGCGTTGTTTGGCGGGTAGCTGGCTTTGGTAGAACAGGTAGCGTGAGAACCAGGCGTTATCGGTCAGGTTGTCGGTGGCCGTCTGGAGGACCAGGCCGATACGCTTGCCACCGACCGCTTCAGATCTCCGGATCGCATAGTCCATGTCGTACATGTAGTCAGCGGCGACCCGGTGGATCGACTCGCGGCGCGTTCCGAAGCCGACGAGGACTGTGGCGAACTCCTCCCACTTCAGCTCCGGGTATTCTTTTCTGCTCCCACTACCTCCAGGGAAGAGGATGAGGCCGCGGATGCCGCGCGCGAGCAGTATCTGAGAAAGGCGCTGATCCGGTAGCGGCGTGGCAGGCTCATAGGTAAAAACCTCGGTCCCGAGGCCATGCCTCTCAGCCTGCGTGGAGATGGCCTCATAGAGGATGCTAAAGAACTTGTTGCTGCTGTTTCTAGGATGCTCAGAGAGACGGGTGACCAGAGCTATATTCTCCTTTATGGACTGGCTGCGCTGACGGACCCGGGTCATCAACGCCGAAAAAAGCGGGTTGGGGCGATATCCAAGCTCCTTCGCCGCATTCTGGATGATTCGGCGCGTCTTCTCCGGCAGAGACGGAGAGTCGCGCAGGGCCAGCGATATCGTTGAACGCCCAAAGCCGGTGTGCTCAGCGATATCTTTCAGGGTCGGGTTTCTACGTGGCTTATCCATTCGGGGGAGAGCATCAAGTGGGTACAGTAGTCGGGCATTTACATGTCAGAACCTCAAGGTTCCTAGCAATTTAAAAGCATCCTGTGGCAATCTGTAAAAAGCCTACACACATTGTTGAACAGGTTCAACAATGCAATTTTTGCCCCGTTATCCTGATGCATCATAATGCGCTTAAAAGGCACACTGTGCTGATTTTCGTTTAACCCAAATCCCGATATCCCATGCTGAAAATGTACCCCTCTTCACTTGCCCGGCGTTTGCTTGGTGCGACTTCCGTACTGGCCGCTGTTTGCGCTATTGCATCGCCCGCGCTGCGGGCTGATGTCATCGCCTACGACACGGTCGACTATGGCGTCGGAGCCCTCGATGGCCAAAGCGGTGGCACCGGTTGGTCCGGTAACTGGTCCACCTCCACTGCGGGGACGACTGTCTCGAATACCTCGATAAGCTATAGCGCGGGCGGCATTACGCGTGGCGGGGGTAACAGTATCCTCCTGACCACTAATAGTAACAATGCCATGTCGCGTAGTGTATTTGGGACGACCGATAAGAGCGGGCAGGATTACTATGTCAGCTATATTATCTCGCCGCTGGATGGCACAACCGGCGGTGATGACATCGGCACCACCTATGCGGGCTGGCAGGCGATGGGGGATGACTCATCCTACCAGACCGACACGATCGGTTACACTGGCCTGAGCGGACGGGCAGGGGTCCGTATCAATAACAGCAGTGATAGCTCCTCACGCAGAGTCAGCACAGGCATGCAGTTTGGAGAGACTTACTTTGTGGTGATCAAATACACGGGCTGGGATGAAACGGCCCAGGCATACCGTGAGGTTAAGATCTGGCTGAACCCGACAAGCGCAGACGAGAATTCTACAGACACCTCAATCGTAGCGTCCATGACCTCGACCGAGGGTGGATCGAATGGCTTTAAGGGCATCCAGGTTCGGACTTACCTGGCTACGGGAGGAGACTATCTGGTGGACGACATTGTGGTGAGCACGGACTGGGATGGTGCGGTCGGTGTGATCCCCGAGGCATCCAGCTCCAGCCTGATTCTCGGGCTTAGCACGCTAGGTACGCTGCTGATGCTGCGCCGCCGTCGTCGCTAATTCGCTTTCGACCTTTTTCGAGTGGGGCTGTAGTCATTGGACGCAGCCCCTTTTTATGATCCCCATTTTTCTCATCTTGTTATGACGTATTGCTTGTTGAAAATAATCCGTAACGCCTCATGGGCGTTTACCGCGGTTGTCGGCACAGCCGCGATGCTCCATGCCGAGGAGGTCCGCCCAGAGCCGCTGACACGCGCCGAGGCAGAGGCGAGGGCGGCCGACGATATTGACTACTGGCGTGACGCTATCGCCGAGGGCCGTCCGCGCCTGTACTATACGCCCGATCAGTGGGCCGAGCTACCGTTCCGGTACGAAGAATCCGAGGGGCGTGAGCGCGAGCTGTTCGAGACGACATTGGAGTTTGCGCGCACACTGCTGGATAAGCCCGCTCCTGCCTATAAGCCGCCGGAAGCGTATGTGGGTAAAAAGCGCGCGCTGCGATCCGCGCAGGCCGAGCTCTGGCAGCGGCCAATCGGCGACAACATGGTTGTCCTGAGCCTGGCTTACCACCTCACCGGCGAGGAAGCCTTTGCCGAGCGCCTGCGCGACTATGTGCTCACGGCCTGCAGCTATCCCGCCTGGGGGCTCCGCTCGCGAAAGATGCATCTGGCGGCCAGTCACATGGCTCGGGGGGTTGCTGTCGCCTACGACTGGCTGCCCGAGCTGTGGAGCGAGGACGAAAAGGCGCTGATCCGCAAGACCATCGAGTACCACGTATCCGACATCGAGCATGGGCTGTACGGTAATGTTTTCTGGGCCACCGCGCTCTCAAATAACCACAACCACGTCAGTGTGGCTGCTCTGGGGATGTGCGGAGTGGCGTTTCTGGATGAGATCCCGGACGCGGCCGTCTGGGCTGGGGGTGCTCTCCTGGACATGGAGCGTGTGGTCGAGTACAACAACTCCGATGGCAGCACGCCGGAGGGCGCATCCTACTGGAACTACAGCTTAAACTCGATCACGCAGTTTACGGCGGCCACGCATCACGTGCTGGATGTGGAGGGACTTTTCGAGAGCGACTTCCTGCGTAACGCGATCAACTACCGCCTCTACAGCAGTGCGCCGGACTATATCGCCGTGCTCCCATGGGGGGCGACCAGTACTCAAAGCAACTCCGGGGCCATCCTCTATGCGCTGGCCAGCCACTATGATGACTCGACCGGCCAGTTCCTGGCCGATCACATGGAGTTGAGCATGCCACGCCACTACAGCCATCGCGACCATCGTCTACAATCCAGACGTCCCCAGCGTGCCGCCGAAAGTGCTCGACTACCATCTGGACGATATCGATGTGGTCACCTCGCGCAGTGGCTGGGAAGACGACGACTACGTCTTTAGCCTTAAGTCCGGTATCAACAACCGCAACCACGGGCACCTCGACGCTGGTGCCATCGCTCTGGCCTATGGCAATAAATGGCTGCTGACTACGCCCGGCTACGGCCATGGCAAGCGCGACGGTACCGGTGGCTACTGGGACCGCACAACCGGTCGCCGCTGGACTTATTTCTCCCCGAGTACAGAGGGCGAGTCCACGCTATTGATTAACGGCGAGAACCAGCGTTTCGACAACGATGCGCGTGGGACGATCGAGAACTTTGTCAGCGAGAACGACTGGTGCTGGATCAGCGTCAACCTCGACGAAGCCTATAACGATGTGACGCGTGTGCATCGCGATGTCCTGCACCGCAGAAATGCCTACCTGCTGGTCTTCGATGAGGTGGTGACCCCCGAGCCCGCCACTGTCGAGTGGTTGGCGCAGGTCCTGCCCGAGGCTACCTTCGAGGGAGATCGCATAGAGGTCGCAAGCGACATTGGCGAGCTTGCCATCCAGGCGCTGATTCCGGCAGATGCAGCCTTCTCGGTGCGCGAGCATACGGTGGAGCACTACGACATCTATACGACTCGTCTGAAGACCATGGCGTTCAAGACCGAAGGCACCAGGCAGAACTTCGTGGTCGCGCTTTTCCCGAACGCGACGGGCGAGCAGAATCCCGTGCAGTCGATCCGCACGGAAACCGGCGACAACGGGGAGACCGTCGTCATTGTGTCAGGTGCTGACTGGACCGACACCGTCACCTATGATTCGGCAGGCGTTCAGGCCGTACGCACGAGCGCCGATGGCAAAAAGACAGACTCTTTTAAAGCCGCCAGTAAGTAGGGCGCACTCAGTCGTGATCAAACAAAAGGCCGTTCCCATCGGGGAACGGCCTTTTTCGTGAAATGTGGGGAGCGATTACCAATCGGCAAGCGGCTGAATATCCCAGGACTCAATGACGTTACCGTCCGGCCAGACCGGGGACAGCAGCACCACGAGGCGCACCTCATCGCTCTGGTCGGGCAGATGAACCATCAGGCGCTGGATGCCCTTATTCGGATTCTGAGGAGGAGCCTGCTCTGCTGATTCGACGCTGAAGGTCGCACCGGCGGGGGAGAGAACACGAACCTGAAGCTGTTTGCCATCCTGCGTCAGCAGGGCGGTCGACTTGTCGTAAACGATGTCGGCCTCCGTCGTCATGCCCCAGGAAACCGTGGAGGCTTTAGGCAGGACGAACTCGTCCTGGACGAGAGCAGCCCGGCGGCCACCGACCAGCGCGATGCCGCGCTTGAGCGAGGTTACCTGCCCCTTATAACCATCGGTCAGGTCGATCTCGACAAAGGGGATGTCGCCCTCGGTGCTGCTTTCATCACCAGCCTCAAAGCGGACCATGGAGGCCGTTCCGCGCGGACGTTGGTTCTTACCGTCAATGAGGGGGACGTTGTGGCTCTGGGAATTGAGGCGGTAGTACTGCCAGCGGGGGCCGTCGGCGCCACCGTGGAAGTAGCCGGGCATGTTGTAGTTGTCACCACCCAGATCGCGAGCCCAGCGGACGCCGAGCGCGTCGAGCTCGAAGTTACCCAAGTCGAGGTGCGCGTGGTTGACCTTGTTGTCCCCGGCTTTGACGCCGACGAAGAGCGCGTCGGGATCGTTCCAGGCGCTACGCATAAAGGCCAGCTCCACCGGGCCACGGTACTTCTGGTCGAGCGGTGCGTTATCAATGTCCTTGTCCGGGCGCGGGACGTACCAGATGACCAGTCCGGGTTTCATCCAGGTGGAATTGTCCAGCAATGAGTGCTCGAAGTTAGCGACAAACTCGTCGTCATAGGCGCCAGCATGCCAGAACATGGCCGAAGCCGGGAAGAGGCGTCCGTTGCCGTTACAGTCGGCGTAGGAGAGCGGGCGGCCGGTGGGGCCGCTGCTGGCTACGGGGAAGCGTCCCGTCTCTGACAGTCCGGGAGTGTCGAGCAGGCCGTAGTCCGTGCCCGTTGCTGACACCAGAGCGCTGATGCCAAACTGCACATACTTCGTGGCATAGTCCCAGTAGCCGGGGCCTTCTGCCCAGGCACCGTCGGGCCCATACTGGTTGAGCGCGCGCGGGATCGACTCCAGCGCAGCAGGGATGATGACCTGGGCATACTGCGGGTCGGTATCGGCGACAGCGAGCGCGCCGGTGATCATGCCTGCATTACAGACCAGATTCCAGTTGTGGTTGGCATTCGTCCACCAGCCATATTTTTCCTGACCGGAGTAGCTGGCGAGGCCCGGCTCAAGCCCGTGTGTGATGATGGCCTGGCGAATCGTTTCGCGATCCTCTTCGCTCATGTCGTGGTAGAGCCAGTCATAGCCGAGGGCGACCGCTTCGGTCATCTCAGCCGTGTCGAGGAAGTGCGAGGGATTCCAGTCCTTAAAGGCGCAGACGGTGAGCAGGTTGTCCAGCAGTGCCTTGCGGTATTTTTCATCACCCGTCCAGCGGTAGGCCACGCCCAGCGTGAGCACGCGGTCGAGGCACTTGCGGCTGATCTTCAGCAGCCGTTTGCCGTCGGGGATCTCGTACTTGAGCATCGGCTCGCCCGCGATCTTGTCGGCCCGTTCCAGGACCATAGAAAGGTAGCGCTGGAGATCCGGGTCATCGATCTCCATATCCATCAGATCATCCAGTCGCTCTTCGGTGAGGATGAGCTTCGGGTGGCCGTGCTGGATGTCGCCCATTGAGAACTTTTCCTTTTCAGGTGCTGGGGTTTGGGCGGCTTGCTCTTCCGGCTTGGATGACGATGCGTCAGCATCGGGAGCTTTACTCCCAGCGGTTGTGCTCGGGGAAGCCGCAAATGATGCTGTGCACAGCAGGCAGGCAGCAAAAGTTAAAAGCCTGCGCCCGGAGTGGGGCCGCAAGTGGGAAAGGAATCCATGTGGCATAAGGGGGAGTGGAGGTATACGGTTAACGAACGTTTAAGGCGTTAACGCTACCTTTGCCCCTTCATGGGCCGCAAGATTATTGGAAAAGAAGGTTACTCATGCAGGTAAGTAAACTTTCACCTCTAGGACATACCCCTTATTTTTTGTCGAAGAGGTGGCAAGCGACTTGGCCTGACTGGGGTCGGTCGAGGAGCTCTGGGGTGATGGAGTCGCAGGGCTCGAAGCATTCCTTACAGCGTGGGTGGAAGCTGCAACCGCCGGGAAGTTTACCGGTATCGGCGACTTCCCCGCCGAGGTCGGCGGCCATGGGGATATCCGGGTCGGGATAGGGGACGGCGCCGAGGAGGGCTTTTGTATATGGGTGCTGGGGGTCGTCGAAGAGCTCATCGGTGGGGGCGAGCTCCACGATGCGCCCGGCGTACATGACGGCGACGCGGTCGCACAGATGGCGCACGACACTGAGGTCGTGGGCGACGAAGATGTAGGTGAGGTTAAACTCGTCCTGCAGGTCTCCGAGGAGGTTAATGACCTGTGCCTGGACGGAGACGTCGAGGGCGGAGACGGCCTCGTCGGCCACGACGAGCGCGGGGTTCATGATGAGGGCGCGCGCGATACCGATGCGCTGTCGCTGGCCGCCACTAAAAGCGTGGGGGTAGCGGTGGCGGTGTTCGGGCTTGAGGCCGACTTTGATGAGGATGGACTCGACGCGGTCGTCGAGCTCGCTGCCGTGTAGCAGCTTATGGATACGCATGGGCTCGGCGATAATTTCACCGACGGTCATGCGGGGGTTCAGCGAGGCAAAGGGGTCCTGGAAGATCATCTGCATCTGCTGACGCAGGGGCTTGAGCTGGCTGTCCTCTAGCTGGGCCAGATCGTAGTGGGAGCCATCGGGCAGGTTGAGCAGGACCTCACCGGAGGTGGGCTTGAGGGCGCGCAGGATTGAGCGGGCGCAGGTGGTCTTGCCACAGCCGGACTCACCGACGAGACCGAGGGTCTGGCCGGGCATGAGGTCAAAGCTGACGTCGTCGACAGCCTTGACGTTGCCGACCTGCTTGCGCATGAAGCCACGGCTGTAGATCGGAAAGTATTTGCACAGGTTACGGACACTGAGCAGGGGCTGGCCCTGAGGGGCGGCGGCCGGTTCGGCCACGGGGGCGGGGGCGTTCATCGTGCGTCCTTTTGTTCTTGGCTGAGGATTTCGTTTACGCGGATACAGGCGGCCTGGCGGCCTTCGGGGAAGCTCTCCAGCTCCGGCGGGCCTCCTGTGTTGCAGCGTCCGGCCAGCGCGTGCTCGCAGCGCGGGTGGAAGGGGCATCCCGGCGGGACCTGCGTGAGCGAGGGCACACTGCCCTTAATGGCTGGCAGGCGTCCGCCGCGCCCGCCGTGCATGCCGGGCAGGGATTTTAAAAGACCGCGGGTGTAGGGGTGCAGAGGGTTCTTCAGGACCTGGCGGACGGAGCCGGACTCGACCACACGCCCCAGGTACATGACGGCGACCTCGTCGGCGATCTGGGCGACCACACCGAGGTCGTGCGTAATAAAAATGACTGAGGTACCGCGCTCCTGCTGCAGGTCTCTGATCAACTGAAGAATCTGGGCCTGGATGGTAACGTCGAGCGCGGTGGTGGGCTCATCGGCGATGAGCACATCCGGGTTGCAGACCAGAGCCATGGCGATAACCACGCGCTGGCGCATGCCGCCGCTCATCTCATGCGGGTACTGGTCGATGCGCCGGTCGGCTCCGGGGATACCAACCTTGTCGAGCATCTCAATCGCACGGCGACGGGCTTCTTCCTTGGTCACATCCTGGTGCAGCAGGATGGCCTCGCAGATCTGGTTGCCCACCGTATGCACCGGGCTCAGGGCCGTCATCGGCTCCTGGAAGATCATGCTGATGTCACCACCGCGAATCTGGTAAAGCCGGTCAGACTTTTCGGGCAGCGAGAGGATGTCCACCGGCTCGCCACCGGTCGGATGGTAGAGGATTTTCCCGTTGGCGATGCGGCCGGGCTTGCGGATGAGCCGCAGGATGGAGAAGGAGGTCACACTCTTGCCACAGCCGGACTCGCCCACGATGGCGAGCACCTTGCCGCGGTGCAGGGTGAGGTTTACATCGTTGACGGCCGAGACTTCGCCCTCTTCGGAGGGGAAGCAAGTGCGCAGGCCCTGAATGCGCAGGGATACATCCTGGTCGGCGGCGGTGGGGTTGGTTTGAAGGGTCGGTTCGCTCATGGGCGGCAAAGGGGGTTATCGGGTACGAAGGAGGGTTAGCGGCCACTGTACGGGTCGGCCGCATCGCGCATGCCGTCGCCCACAAAGTTAAAGCACATCACCGTCATGATCAACACAATGACCGGTAAGAGCAGCCACGGGTAGTTGGCGACGACGTCCATATTCATGGTTTCCTGGAGCATGACGCCCCATGAGACCACCGGCGGGCGCAGCCCCAGTCCGAGGAAGCTCAGGGTCGTCTCGGCCAGGATCATGCCCGGCACACCGAGGGAGAGGGTCACGATGATGTGGCTGGTGAAGCCCGGCAGCAGGTGCCGGAAGAGCACGCGCGGGTGGCTCGCACCCAACAGGCGGGCAGCTACCGCGTAGTCCTCCTCGCGCAGGGACAGGATCTTACCGCGCACCACGCGCGCCAGCCCCGTCCAGGCCAGGATACTCATCAGCACCGTGATGGCAAAGTAGACCCGCAGCGGGGACCACTCACCGGGCACCACCGCGGCCAGAGCCAACCACAGCGGCAAGTGCGGGAAGGAGTTGATCACCTCGATCAAGCGCTGGATAAAGTTGTCCGTGCGCCCACCGACGTAGCCGGAGAAGCCCCCGATCGAGGCCCCCAGGATGAAGCTCACAAAGATCGAAACGAGCCCAATGGACAGGCTGATACGCGAGCCCAGAATCAGCCGGCTGAAGATGTCACGACCGTACTGGTCCGCTCCCAGGAAGTAGAAGCTTGTGCCCTTGCCGTCCTCATCGGCGTTGTACTCCTTGGGGCCGAGCAAGTGCCGCTCCATCGGGATCAGCCCCCACAGTTTGTACGGCTCGCCCTTGGCGAAGAAGCCCAAAGGCACTTTCTCGCCGGTACGGGTGTAGTACTGCTTGAAGCTCACCGGGTCGCGGTGACGCTGGAGCTTTTCGATATAGAGTCCATCTTCCCAACTGAAGCGCGGCGGCTGCGGTGGGGCATAGATGTTCTCCACATCGCCCCAGCCGGTGCTGTGCGGGGCGATAAAGTCGGCGAAGATCGCCGTCAGGTACAGCACCGCCAGGATGAACAGCGAGATCACCGCCAGAAAGTGACGGCTGAAGCGCTTGCGGATCAACTGCCACTGCGAGTAGGTGGCAATGTCCGCGTGCGGAGCATGCTCGTCCTCGTCGTGGGGCAGGGGAGCGCTGCCGGGGATGGTGTCATCAGGCAGGCGCACGTTGTGCTCGTCAAATTCGTCATGGGCCCGCTCGAGGCCGTCGGAGGAGTGCGGGTGCTTGCTACTCACTTAGAGCCTCCTTCCATGCGGATGCGCGGATCCAGCCAGAGCAGAAGCAGGTCAGAGACCAGCGTGCCGAGCACACCGAGCATGCTGAGGACCATCAGCATCGAGCCAGCGAGGTAAACGTCCTGGGTCATCAGCCCCTGCAGCAGCAGCGGCCCGACCATGGGCAGGCTCAAAACGATAGCAATGATGGCACCCCCCGAGACCAATTGCGGGAATATTGTGCCGATGCCCGAGACGAAGGGGTTTAAAGCGAGACGTACAGGGTATTTCATCAAAAGTTTGAAGGGTTTCACGCCCTTGGCCAGAGCGGTCGTTACATAGGGCTTGCGCAGCTCATCGAGGAGGTTGCCGCGCATGATGCGGATCATCCCGGCCGTACCGGCCAGACCGATCACGATCACCGGCATCCAGATGTGCTTGAGCAGGTCCACGATCTTACCGGTGCTCCACTCGGGGCTCGCCGCGTACTCGGGAGAGAACAGACCGGTGACATTAATCCCCAAATATTTACCGCTCCAGTACATCAACACGATCGCCAGCAGGAAGTTCGGGACACACATACCGATGAACCCTATGATCGAGAGGATGTAGTCGCCCACCGAATACTGGCGCACCGCCGAGTAGATCCCGATGGGGATCGCCACGATCCAGGTAAAGAGGATCGTCGAGAACGACACCGCGAAGGTCAAAAGCACACGGTCACCGACGAGCGCGTTGACCGAGGTCTGCGTCTCCATCGAGCGGCCCATGTAGCCCTGCAGCAGGCCCTTGTCCGTCTGGTCGAAGGTCACGAACCATTTCAGGCCGATCCAGCGGATGTACTGGCTGATGAACGGATCGTCCAGGTGGAAGCTCTCACGCAGGCGCTCCACCTCCTCGATCGCCGACTCGTCACCGGTCAGCTTCAGCTCCAGGATACGCGTCTCCACGTAGTCGCCCGGGGGCAGCTGGATGATGTAAAAGATCACCAGTGAGATCACCGTCAGTGTCGGGATCAGGATCAGCAGGCGACGGCCGATGTAGGGATGCTTTACGGCCACCAGTAGCAGGGCAACCACTGCCAGTGCTACGAAGAGATTGCGGATCCATTTGCCCACCTCAAGGTCTCCGGCGCTGGCCTGCTGCCCGGCCAGTGTGTCCGGCGCAGGCGTGATCGTGGTCATCGCAGCGGTGATTTCCGCCACGGCTCCGGGCGAGTCGTCCGGCTCCGCTAAAAAGTAGGTCTCCGGTCCGGTGTTACCGGGAGTCAGGTAGGTGTAGCCGCTGAGCGCCATCTTGGGCACATTCTTGAAGCCATCCTTGACCACCACCAGCTGGGGAGGCGGCGTGGCGATACTGATCGACCACAGCTGCTCGGCCGACAGCTCCATGATCTGATCAAACACCTTGATCTGGCCCGCCTGGTCAGGCTGGCGCATAAACTCTTCACGCAGTTGCTGCCCCCGCAGGATGGGGTCGCCTTCCTGCGGCGTGGGGATGTTGACCTGCTCGGCGGTTTCCTTGCCGTAGAGCCCACCGCGGATGAACCACATCGAGTTGAGGATCGCAAAGTGCGAGGAAGTATTGTCGGCCACGAAGCTGCGCATCGACACGCTCGGGTTGTACTCACTCATGCCCGCCCACACCGTAAAGTCGTGCAGCAGGCCCGTACGTTCGTTCCAGAACAGCGGACGTGAACGCTCGCGCTGGGCCGCGCGCACGCCCACCTGCGCCCAGTTGTCCACCACAAACTGTACCGGGCCCTCGCCGGTGTAGTCGGTGTAGTCGATGTACCAGGTCATCGGTGTGCCGTCCGGGAAGCAGCGCATGCCCGCGCTGTCACGCTCGGTCAGCCCCAGCTCGTCCAGCAGTTGGTTGGCCAGCTTAGGGTCGTACTGAGTGTAGCTGTGCAGCATCTTTTCGCTGTAAAAGGGGGAGGTCGGTCCCGGCGCAATCTGCGCGGGCTCTCCAAAGCCGTTATAAACGGCATCGATAATGGTCTGCCGGTCGATCGCCACCGACATCGCCTGCCGAAAGCGCTTATCCTTGAGCAGCTTTGCCTTCATCGCGCTCACCGGGTCCTCCGGGTCGATGTGCCGGTTCTGGTTCGGCCACAGCGCCCAGATCGAGCGGTCCGCCTGCTCCCAGTGGTAGACCTGGTAGTGGTTGCGCTTGCGGTTCTCCATCAGCAGCGTGTAGTCCGCAAAACGGATGTGGCGGGCCTGCATCCCCATCTCACCCGAGGAGGCCGAGACCGGGATCAACTTGGGGGCACGCACATGGAAGAGCACCCGGTCCAGATACGGCAACTGGTTGCCCTCCGGGTCCACCGCCCAGTAGTAGGGGTTGCGGACGAAGGACTCCGGCGGCGTGCTCTGGTAGGTGCGATAGATCCACGGCCACATTCGCGGACGCTCCGGGTTGCGGTAGTCGCCCAGCTTGTTGTAAAGCGTGCGTGCGCTGTTGAGCCCGCGTGCGGCCAGTGCCTGCTCGAGCAGCTCGGGGTCCCCCCAGGTCGGATGGTAGGGGCGCAGATAGTGCTCCGGCGAGTACGGCAGCACCGGCGAGGCCAGCGTCTCCAAAAAGTTCCCGTACGGGTACTTGAAGATGAACTTCACCGTAAAATCGTCCACCTTAACGATGTCTCCGCCTTCGCCTCCGCTGACCATCCACACCGGCGGTGTGTCCGAGTAGTCCTTCTGGTCTTCCCACCAGTAGATAATGTCGTTGGCGGTAAACGGCTCACCGTCCGACCAGCGGATTCCCTTGCGCAGGTAGATGGTCCACTCGGTCTTGTCGGCGTTCGAGCTCCAGCCCTTGGCCAGGTGCGGCTTGACCGGGTAGCCCATCGGCGACCAGCGCACCAGCGTTGGTGCACCCAGGCGATTCTGGATCACACTCATGTCACCTGAGGAGCTCGCCACGCGGTTCCACGTACCCCCGTAAACACCTATCCCGTCCGGCCCCTCCATCACCGCAGGCTCAGAGCCCACTCGCTCGGCTACTGGCGGCAAATCCCCAGACTCGACCAACTGGTGTAAAATCGGCGACTCTCCCTTCGGGTACCATGCGGCAGATTGCCCTTCCGAGTAGTCCACCTCGACTGAAACCACCGGCGGGTGCTCGGGATCAAAATCCAGCGAGCGCAGGTCCTCCGCTTCAGCTACCGCAGCAGCATCAACCGGATTTGGGTGGTCCTTCAGCTCGGGACGCATCCACCAGGACCAGATATATAAAATGAGCGTGAATAGGAAGGCCGCCAGCAGGAACAGGCCAGCTACCTTCGCGTAGGGTATTAAGCGATTTCTCATCAACTAAAAATTCTCAGATAAAGCAAATACGGGTACAAAAAAGACAAAACAAACACCCAACTGAAGGAGCAAATGAAGACTTATTGAACCCGTTCAATTTCTATTGAATACGTTCGACGGAGCCTTTTTTCAATGCAGACTTGGGAACCATTGAAGGTTTATCCATCTAGTTGGGTGGCTTATCATTTAAGAACTGTTCATTAAGCCTGATTATGAGTTTGCCCCGTACTCCCTCCTCCAGCTTTGACTACAACCTGCTCCCTGCCTCTCGCGACTCAGGTTTTCGCCAGGATGATCACTGGATTTGGTGCGGGTCTGCGATTCGGGACGATGCTGGCACCTATCATTTGTTTGCCTCTCGCTGGCCACGTGCCTTTGCCTTTCACCCGGCCTGGATCACCAGCTCCGAGGTTGTGCGGGCCACAGCGCCCACACCGGAAGGACCGTATACCTTTCAGGAGGTCGTGCTACCGCGTCGCGGTCCGGCATACTGGGATGGTCTGATGACGCATAACCCGACCATCCACCGCTACAAGGGGACCTACCTGCTTTACTACACGGGGACGACTTACGACTTTGAGCCCCCCGTCGTCGGCGACACGATCGAGGATTTCTCCGATCTCGTGGCGACTGCTCACCGCAACCAGCGTATCGGAGTCGCCACAGCGCCCTCGCCGGAGGGACCGTGGACCCGGATGGACCAGCCGATTATAGAGCCTCGCCCCGGTAAGTGGGATCACCTGATCACGACAAATCCGGCTCCCTGCGTGATGGATGATGGACGCGTGCTGCTCATCTATAAGTCCACGCTGGCCCGCGGTAAAACGCTACGCTTTGGAGCGGCTATGGCACCGAACTTTAACGGGCCGTACGAACGGATCAGTGAGGACCCGATCCTGAGCTTTGGAGACGGAACCGGCGGGGTAGAGGACCCCTACGTTTGGCAGAACGCGGAAGGTCACTTTGAAATGATCGCCAAGGAAATGCCCTGCGAGGGTCGTAACGACCGTGAATATGGCGGCGGCATTCACGCGACCTCGATGGATGGGGCGAACTGGCACCTGTCCGATCCGGCCTTTGCCTACAGCCGCACCCTGCACTGGACCGATGGGACGAGCACAAAGCCGAACTTCGTCGAGCGGCCGCAGCTCCTGGTCGAAAACCATAAGCCCACGCATCTCTTTTTCGCTGTCGGCGAAAGCCCGGCTGGTACGCATGGCCACGCGCCCATCACCGACTCCTGGAACACAGTCATCCCGCTAGCGCCCAGGGCTTAGAAACGCCACAAGCGGGTAGGGCACCTTGATCGTTAGCCGGGAGGCTAGCCAGACTTGCGGCGGCGTTTCTGGAGGCTTTTACCGTCTTTCCAAAAACCCTCGATCTGCACCATGCGGCGTACCGGCGGGCTACCGAACTCACGCCGCCGGATAGCGCCCACTAGCACGTCTACAGCGGCCTCTGCGATGCAGGAGTCGTTCTCGTCGATCCCGGCATAGTGGTCGTCCTGCTGCAGGCGTGCGAAGTTCGCGATGCCGACATCGCGGGGCGCGAGGATCTTTGTCTGGCGCAGCGCATCTTCGACAAAGGGGGCACACTCGCGCATGACGGCGATGGCATCTGGCCGGTGCGCTCGGAACCAGCCCTGCACCTGCTTTGCCTGATCAGCATCGGTCGAACTCAGCCTGAGCGCTGGGATCGGCTCCTGGCGAATGAGGGTAGCGGCTGCCGACTGAATCCCATGCTCCCAGAGCTGGATATGCTTTTTATCCAAATCCTCGGGCGGAACCAGAAGCACGGCAGCGATACGCTGGTAGCCCAAGGCTTTGAAATTACGGGCAAGCTCGAAGCTGTTGTAGTAATGGTTTGGGCTGACGGAGTGAAAGCGTGGGTCCATGACCGTCCAGCAGAACGTGACCGTGCAGAAGTTTCTCCACTCCAGCTTCGGGGCTGGCCCGACGTGCCGCAGGGGAGGCAGAATGATGCCCTCAATGCCCCGGTTAAAAAGTATGTCAGAGACGCGCTGATGCGACGAGGCTCGCATGTCCACCTCAAGCACATCCAGCTTGTACCCGTGCTGGAGGGCCTGCCTCTCGGCGTCGTCCCGGTAGTGGTGCCAGACCGAGTCGTCGTAATCCTCAAGCGCGTACACATCGGGATCATTCAGCCAGGCGAGTGTCCCGCGGTAAGTGTGCTGCTGCCGGTCGCCACGGTAGGAGGCCAGCGCAGTGAGCATGGGGTCTTTCTGGTAGCCCAGTTGGCGGGTCGCCTGCATGACCTGCTGGCGGGTTTGCTCGTTTACACGCGGGTCATTGCGCAGGGCCAGGCTCACGGTAGGTTGGCTCAGGCCGGTGAGGCGCGCGATGTCTTTCTGGGTAACGAGGTTCGCCATTTTCTGGAAAAACGAGGGGTAAATGTAACTACCTGCACCCAAGATCTTGCCTCAAAAACGCGGCGATGAAAACCCTTTTAATTTGTATTAAATCCGGCCGTCGTTACCGCACGGAGTCATCCCATATCGCCAGGCATCCCGATGATGGTGGCTGGTAAACGATGCGCCAAGTGCTCGCTAAAATGGTGGGCCCACTCGGATTCGAACCGAGGACCAAGGGATTATGAGTCCCCTGCTCTAACCGCTGAGCTATAGGCCCGGATTTCTTTTAAATAGAGTGGGAGAGCTGTGAGCAGCCAGCACTCGTGTTAAAAGAAACGGGAAGCAAATACGTCGATCCCTGCGAACTCAAGACCGAAAACTCGCCGAACGTCGGCTCAAGGTGTTTCACGAAATGGAGGCCTCTTTCAGCGCTTCGATCACATAAGCCTACTGGTGTCCCATCATTCAGTTAACTGGGCAAGACATGGGGCCAATAAACTCAAGTATGGATACAATCGCCGAAATCTGTAGATGCATTGTGGTTGGATCATTTTGCAGATCCTGAACTCAGTTTTGTCGGGCTTCTCTGCGCAAAAGATTAGCAAACAGCTCAGCATGCGCTTTGGGGTATGTTGATGACAGCCCAATCTTAGCGACTAGGGGCTCAAACTTCGGGTGAAATGGTCGGGACACGAGGGAGCGCGGCATGAAGTCGATCACGCTATCGGCAAGAATTGCCGCAGCATCAAATGCCTCCAAACTGGCGAACAGGGTCGAAACGCCATCCGTTTCCAAAGAGACGAAATGCGGCTCGATGTCATAGGGCTTCAAGATGCTTCGGATATGGGGTACGTAGTCTGGAAAGTTTGAAGGCTCTAACCCCACAAGCGGAACATCACGGAGGCGTGAAGGCGCGATACGCTTCCATTTCGTCAGTGGGTGATCCGCCCGCATCACCAGTACGTGTGTTAAGCGGCGCAACTCAGTCCAACGAAAACCAGGTGTAGCCATCACTGCCGGCTCTAGAGCAATGGCAATATCCAGTCGCCCTTCAGTTGCCATCTGAACCATGTCCATGGGGGAAGCGTCCGTGAGCTCGATCCGTACCTTCGGGTATTCCGCCTGAAAGTTCTGTAGCGCGCGAGGCAGGATGCCAGCGGTCACCGACGGTGAATAACCGACACGCAAGACTTCACCACTCGTTTCGTTTCGCACTCGCTGCACGGCCAGCTCCGCACGGGCGATCACATCGCTCGCTTCGGAGTAGAAGCATTCGCCTGCATCGGTGAGTTTTACCGCGTTCTTCCCCCGGACTAATAGCGCTACGCCCAGCTCATCCTCGAGATCACGCACTTGGCGGCTGAGGGCAGGTTGGGTGAGGTGGAGGACCTGAGCGGCACGATTAAATGAACCGTGAGCTGCCACGGTAACGAAATAGCGGAGGTGCCGAAGTTCCACCCTGACACGCTTGCTCATACTAAAAGTATTAGCGAGCCCAAAAACACGGCATTGGACGCTGTGCGGGTCTTACGGTATCATGCTAGCCACACCAACGTGATGAACATGAATGACACAATTGCACTTCCGATCATTGTATCAAATTACCTTGAAGCCGCTAATCGTTTTGACGCTGTAGGCGCGGCTTCTTGCTTCACAGACGACGCCGTCGTTCGCGACGAGCAGAGGGACTATGTCGGCCCTGCTGCTATTGGAGACTGGGTTGCAGAAACCAGTCATAAGTATCGACCGTATGTAGTGGTGACGAGCGCCAAGACGCTAGCCGATACGGTCGAGATGGTCGTCTGTGTAACGGGTAATTTCCCGGGTAGCCCCGTCGAGCTTAACTATGACCTCCGCCTTCAGGGGGGAAGAATCTCAAAACTTCACATACAATGAAAACTGAACACCCAAATTTCCCGGTTTGCCCGGATGACTTTCTTGGCCAGCGCGTATTCGTTACCGGAGGGACCAAAGGTGCCGGTGAGGCAATGGTTCGTCGATTCGCAGCGGGAGGCGCCTCGGTCGCTACCAGTGCCCGCCATGCTCCTCGCGAGTCTGACTTGCCTGCACGTTTTATTCCGGGTGATTTGTCTACCGCAGAAGGAGCCAGCAAACTCACTACCGTGTTACTGGACGTATTTGGTGTGCCCGATATCGTTATCCACAATCTTGGCGGTTCGAGTGCGCAGGGTGGAGGTTTCGCGGCCCTCAGTGAAGAGGTGTGGGCCGCAGAATTAAACTTGAACCTCCTGGCTGCGGTACGCATCGACAAGGCAATCGTCCCAAGTATGGTGAAGCGTGGGACGGGAGTCGTGATCCACATATCATCGATTCAGCGGCAATTACCCCTTCCGGAATCTACCACCGCATATGCCGCGGCCAAGGCAGCGCTAACGACTTATAGCAAGGCGTTGTCTAAGGAAGTTGGCCCCAAGGGCGTTAGAGTCACGTCCGTTTCTCCTGGCTGGATCTATACCGAGGCCGCGCAAGCCATGGTGCACCGCTTGGCCAATCACAATTCTACAGATGAGGAGACTGCGCGGCAGGAGATTCTCAAATCGTTGGGAGGCATTCCGATTGGCCGACCAGCCTGGCCGCAGGAGGTCGCGGAGTTAGTTGCGTTTCTTGCTTCGTCTCGTGCCGCGTCGATCCACGGTGCCGATTATATCATTGATGGTGGTACGGTTCCCACCATATGAGTCCTCGTCCCATGCTGAAGGAGCTTCCTGAGCGCTCTATTCTGGTGGCATCGCAGGAGACTGGATGTGAGTGGGCTCCTTCTCAAGTGAGCATTACGCTACCTGAATGCTTATCGGTAGTGTCTTTGATCTTATCTACAGGCTGCGGACGACGGCCTTGGCCAGGCCCTGGATGACCAGCTCGGAGACCGGGTGGAGCTGGGGGTAGTCCGGGTTTTCCGCCTTCAGGTAGGGCGGGTGGCCGGGCTTTTGCATAAAGCGTTTGAGGGTGGTCTCGCCGTCGATGAGTGCGGCTACGATGTCGCCGTTTTTCGGGAGACCGGGCTCGACGATGACGATGTCCCCATCGAAGATGCCCGCGCCGATCATGCTCTCGCCCCGGACTTTGAGGGCGAAGGCACGGCGGTTGCGGCGGACGCCGGCTGTGTCCACGTCGATCTGGAGGCGGCCAATCTCACCTCCGGTTTCCACGCCATCAGGGTAGCCCGCGGCGATGTGGCCGTAGATGGGGATGTCGATGACCTCGGTGGAGTTCTCGGGAAAAGTCTCGCCGTCGTCATAGGTGACTCGGAAGGCCCGCGCCTGACCGGCCACGCGGCTGATGTAGCCCTTGCGCTCGAGGGCGCGCAGATGGCCCATGACGGCGTTGGTGCTGCGAAAGCCGAAGTGCGTCTGGATCTCGCGAATGCTGGGCCAGAAGTTCTCCTGCCGGAAGTGCAGCTGGATGAACCCAAGGATCTCGTGTTGGCGGGTGGTCAGGTCTTTCATGGCAGGCGTCAGTCGATGTACATATGTATATTGAAATTGTGTTCACTGTCAAGGGTGCTTTAGTCCCCGAAAAGTGATTTTTCTCACGGGGCTTAGGAAAGCTTCTAGATGGCCTGAATTACTAGATATAGTGGATGTTTTTTTTAAATCATCTAGGACTAGTGTTGTTGCCGGGGCGCGTGCCTCGATCCCATCCCTTAGTTCACCCTGTAAACTCTCAACTTTTACGTCCTATGGTTAAGGCATTAAACGGCGAACTGCCGCTGGAACACTCTGACGAGCACGGCTCTATCCGCGCGTACCTGAGCGCGCACACTCCCATCATCAAGCGCGTCCGTAAGCGTGACGGGCGCACGGTAGCCTTTGATATGGGGCGCATCCACCGGGCCATCGCCAAGGCCGGGGAGGCGACCGGCGAGTATGGCGACGAGCAGGCGCTCGGGCTGGCCTTTCAGGTGGTCGAGCAGTGCCAGCAGGCGGTCGAGACGGACTGCCCCTCGGTGGAGACGGTTCAGGACGTGTGCGAGGATGTGCTGCTGCGCTCGCCCTTCCGCCAGACGGCAAAGGCCTTTATCATCTATCGCGACCAGCAGGCCAAGCGCCGCGAGATTCATAACAGTGCCCGCACGGAGATCGTGAACCAGTACCTGAAGAAGCTGGACTGGGAGGTGCGCGAAAACTCCAACATGGCCTTTTCCCTGCAGGGGTTGAACAACTACATCTCCTCCGGGGTGAGCAAGACCTTCTGGATGAAGGAGGTGTACTCGCCACAGATCGAGCATGCCCACGAGTCGGGCGACTTCCACATTCACGATACCAACCTGATCAGCGTGTACTGCGTCGGCTGGGACCTCTATCAGCTGCTGGTGGAGGGCTTCCGGGGCGTCCCCGGTAAGGTCGCGTCGTCGCCGGCCCGGCACCTGCGCAGCGCTCTTGGCCAGGTGGTCAACTTCTTCTATACGCTGCAGGGCGAGGCTGCTGGGGCGCAGGCCTTTAGTAACTTCGACACGCTGTTGGCGCCCTTTATCCGCTACGACGGTCTCGGCTACGGCGAGGTGCGCCAGATCGTGCAGGAGTTTATCTTTAATGTAAACGTGCCCACGCGCGTTGGCTTCCAGTCGCCGTTTACAAACATCACGCTCGACCTGACGTGCCCGTCCCACTACCGGGACCAGCCGGTGGTGCGCGGCGGCGAGTTCATGGAGGAGAAGTACGGGGACTTCCAGGAGGAGATCGACCTGTTCAACCGCGCCTTCTTCGACGTGATGAGCGCAGGCGACGCCAACGGCCGCATCTTCACTTTTCCGATCCCCACGATCAACCTGACGCGGGACTTCGACTGGGAGAATCCAAACCTCGACGGGCTCTGGGAAATGACCGGCAAGTACGGGATCCCGTACTTCTCGAACTTCATCAACTCGGACATGAGCCCCGACGACGCCCGCTCGATGTGCTGCCGCCTGCGCATTGACAACACCCAGCTGGAGAAGCGGGGTGGGGGGCTCTTTGGGGCGCACCCGCTGACGGGCAGCGTCGGCGTGGTCACGATCAATATGCCGCGCCTGGGCATCGTATCAAAGTCGAAGAAGGACTTCCTGCGCCGCCTCGGCAAGCTGATGGACCTGGCGCGCGACTCACTGGAGATCAAGCGCAAGCTGCTGGAGGAGCTGACCAGCGCGGGCCTTTACCCGTACACCAAGCACTACCTGCGCGACATGAAGGAGCGCTTCGGGGTGTATTGGAAAAACCACTTCAGCACGATCGGCCTCAACGGTATGAACGAGGCCTGCATCAATCTTTTCGGCAAGGACATCGGCTCGGACGACGGGCGGGCCTTCGCCGCCGAAGTGCTCGACTACATGCGCGAGCGTCTGGTCGAGTACCAGCAGAAGACCGGCAACAACTACAACCTGGAAGCCTCTCCGGCAGAGGGCACCTCCATGCGTCTGGCCCTGAAGGACCGCGCGCAGTTCCCGGAGGCAGTCGTCGCCAATCCGCAGGAGGTCGAGCGCGGCGCCCAGCCGTACTACTCGAACAGCACGCAGCTCCCGGTCAGCTACACGGACGACCCCTTTGAGGTGCTCGACTTGCAGGAGGAGACGCAGGCCAAGTACACCGGCGGCACCGTGATCCATCTGTTTCTCGGGGAGCGCGTGAGCGACCTGCGCACGGTGCGCGACTTCGTGCGCCGCGTGGCCGAGAACTACACCATCCCGTACTTCTCGCTCACCCCGACCTTTTCGGTCTGCCCGGTGCACGGCTATCTCTCCGGCGAACACCACAACTGCCCGCACTGCGGCGAGCTGACGGAGATCTACTCGCGCATCGTGGGCTACCTGCGCCCCGTTTCCCAGTGGAACGACGGCAAGCAGTCGGAGTTCACGCGCCGCAAGACGCTACGCATCGACACCAACGGCAGCAAGCGCCCGCGCCCCGAGCGCACCGAGCAGGTTTTTCTGCCCGTGGAGTAGGTGCAGAGTGCCTCTGCTGGCGTTGATGGGGCTCCGCCCCATCGCTCACTGCGTTCGCTGCCCCGTAAATTATGTCGTTACCGATTCAGTGATGTACCAGTCAATCAAGCGCAGGACTATGTCCTATGCTTTAGGGTGGACAATGTCTGTGCTTTTAGTGATACTTTATAACGCAGGCGTGAGCCTGTCATCCGAGCGTATCGGCCCGGTTTTTCTTACCCTTCTCGTTGTTTAATATTCCATTACCCTAGACATGCTACTCGCCGGTCTTCAGCGCTGCTCTCTGGTCGACTTCCCCGGTCAGACCTGCTGCACGATTTTCACCCAGGGCTGCAACCTGTGTTGCCCCTATTGCCACAATGGCGACCTGATCAGTGCGCGCTGCCGCAACGCGGTTGACGAGATCGAGTGCTGGGACCTGCTCCTGCGCCGTAAGGGCAAGGTCGGGGCTGTGACGGTGACCGGTGGTGAGCCGACGCAACACGTCGATCTGCCGGAGTTTTTGGCCACGATCAAGTCGTTGGGGTTCCTGGTAAAACTCGACACCAATGGCACGCGTCCGGGGGTGATCCGCAAGCTCTTGCGGGAAAACCTCGTGGACTGCATCGCGCTCGATGTGAAGGCGCCGCTCGACCGCTATGACGAAGCCGCCGGGCGTATCGTGCCGACGCGGCTGATGCGCGAATCCATCGCCATCCTTAAGCACAGCGGTATCCCGGTGGAGTTTCGCACCACGGTCGTGCCCGCCATCCATACGGCGGAGGACATCGGTGAAATCGCTCGCGAGCTGGTCGGCGGGCAGGCCTATTACCTGCAGGCTTTCGACCCGAAGAATGCGCTCTCACCGCAACTGCGGGAGACTGCGCCACCGAGCCCGGACTTTATGAAAAGCTGCTGCGCCCGCGCAGGTGAGTGGATCGAGACCTTTGTGCGGTAGGTATCGAAGTCCGCTAGGAGGGGAGGGCTATGCTGATGAAATATAGATTTTTGAGAGGCACGCTCTTGAGTTTGCCAGTGTGTTTACTCCTGGGCTGCGAGTGCTCAGAGATCGTTGTACACCCTGGCGAGATGAAGGAGATTCATGCGACCTCAGGCGTCTATTCGAGCGTGTTTGTCGATCCAGATGAGCCAAGTGAGTCGTCCGTGATGGTTGCTGCAGATGATGATGGATCCCAGGTTACTGCTTATCTTGACGGCACTCTTTTGGAGCAGATTCTCATTATAAATGAAAAGCGAGATGGGATGATCATTAGATTTGAGGATGAGTCGCTGAACCCTGATGACTTATGGATCAAGATACTTACGCGCAATGAGGGTGAAAAAACCGTTAAACAGTATAAACTCGTTCCGGTAGAGCCTTGATCGGGTAGGGAATGGGTTGGCTTGGATCTCAGTGGTTTGGATGCATCAACTTCAATGAGAGAGGCTTTTAAATTTAAATTTGAGCATGAGTCTCATTTTCATGTTGACGGAGTTTAAGGTAGGGATTTTTGTGAGTGCATCCTCCCGCTTCTCTAGGGTCGGACGCCTGGTCATGTTGTGAGTCTCCGGCGTTCGGCCCATGGAGCAGAGCGGGGCGGTTGAAGCCCATTTCTCATCCCGGACCATCCCGCTCTCTCATTCTCTCAATCCCGACCTATGGAAGCATCTGACCTGACGTACCACATCATCTTCGGCACCATGACCGGCAACTCCGAAGACCTCGCCCAACGCCTGCACGAACGCTGTGCAAAAGAAGGCATCGACTCCACGCTGACAGCCGCCGAAGAATGGCCGCTGGAGCGCTTCAAGGAAGTACGCCGCGCGATCCTGATATTCTCAACCTGGGGCGATGGCGAGCCGCCGGACGACGCGGTGGACTTCTGCGAGTCACTCTATGCCCAGGAGGCTGAGGTCTCAGGTGTCGAGTATATGCTGGTCGGGCTGGGGGACACCTCCTACGACGACTTCTGCGGCTGCGCGCGGCGTCTGGATGAGGCCCTCGTGGCCGGTGGCGCTACGCGTCTGCGTGAGCGTCTGGAGCTGGACATCGACTTTGATCGCGACTTCGACGCATGGACCAATGCCTTTGTCGCCGACGAGCTGAAGCCGCAGAGTCTCTAGCAGGCGTCAGTCGCTAATTCAAAACGGCCTCGTGTAGGCCTTGCTGTACGCGCGGTGCAGCGCATCCCGATCTCCGTGCCGTTCCGTCGCGAAGATGTCGGTATGATAAAGGTACGATCCTAGTGCTGACGGGCGAGGGAGCCGGCAACTGCGGTAGCGCTGGCCGTCGCCGTCACTCGCGCGGGGGTACGTGTGGCCGGGGTGCGCTGGATGGCGCCCGAGCGTTCACGCAACTCCTCGAATGAGCTGAAGGTGGTGGAGAAGTACTGGCCGAGCATCTCACTGGCCAAGCGGTCGTGGATGCGGATCATTTCACAGAGGAGCTGTCGGGGCAGGATATCGAGCTTGGAGGACTCGAATTCCATAATGACCTGGAGCAGGACCTTGGTGGTGATGTCTTCCCCGGTCTTGGAGTCCTCGACCTGGATGGTATAGCCTTCGGCTACCATGTCGCGGATTTCTTCGAGGGTGACGTGGCCGCTTCGTGAGGTATCGTAGAAGCGGCGGTTGGGGTAGCGCCTAATCAGGATCGTGTCGATGTCGGTAACTGGCATAAGCAGACGTGTTCAACTTGAGGGGTACAGGGTAAATTATTATTTTATGCCTGGAGCGGTTATGGACTAATACCCATTTGCTCCGCGGACGACAAGCAATATTCAATGTTTGTAAATACGACTTCGCCCATGGTTTCGCAGCGTAAAAAGTCCTTGTTGCCGTGATAATCGGCCAGCTCCTTTCGCAGTTGGTGGATTTTCTCCTCTTCGGAGAGGTGGTCCTCGCTCATGCAGACCTTGAGGTTGTTCAGGCGGTAGGGGGCGGTGTTGGCACGCCGGGCGATGAGGGCGCGCTCCTCGTTCTGGTACTGGACCATGGTCTCGTAGTTGAGCAGGCCGGTGCACAGCTCGACCACGGCGAGGTTGTCCTTAAAGAACTGGGGCTGGTAAATCGTGCGCCGCCCTTCGTAGCTCTGCTGGTCAAAGTCGATCGGGCGTACGCGATACTGCTCATCCTCGAAGTCCGGCGTGACACGCACGACATAGTTGTACGCGCGCATATCCCCGAGCAGGCGGACGAAGCAGCGCTCGTTGAAGCGGATGAATTCCTTGGCGACGCGGACCTTGTTCAGCGAGGGGCGCTTGAAGTAGTCGTCGATAAAAATGTCGCCGGGGATGCCGATGATGTGCTGCTCGATCAGGGTCTCATTGTGGACGAGGAAGTTGATCGAGTTGGGGGAGAGCAGCTCCTCCAGCTCCAGCCCGTAGATGCGGGAGGCGTCAGCCTTTTTGACGTAAAAGTAGTCCGCGTTGTCATTGTACTGGTTGACGATGCGGATGCGGAAGGGGCACGAGTTCCCGAAGATGCAAAAGTCGATGCGGTCGATGACGAGGTGCTCCATCACGCCCGTGTTACCGGCGGCCTTGAGGATGGCGTAGATGCGGATCAGCCCTTCATTGATCCGGCGGAAATCCAGCGGCTCGTAGAAAACGGTTTCCCAGAGGGTATCCTTGCCGTTGCGATCCGTAAGGGGTACGCCCTGGCGGAACTGCATGAGGTCCTTGTACTCGACGGGCAGCTCGCACTCCCGGTTGTACTGACGCAGGTACGAGCGGAAGTCCCGACTGATCGGGTAGTGGGGCTTCTTTCTCGAAATGACCTTCATGTAAACTTTATCTATTCCTTGGCTAAAACTTTATGTTACGGAGCTGGAGGAGGCGAGTCAAGGCCGCTCGAACTGAACGTGTTAACTAAACGCCATCAGTTTCTAATAGCTGAGGGCGCTGCGGCTGTTAAGTGCGGTCGCAGCCTCATTTAGCGACGGAGTTGGCGTCCTATTTGCTTGGCTAATGCTGCGTTTCTGAGAAAGAATTTTCCGAAAATAACAGATGCTTGTTGCATTATTTTTGCTGATGCAGTAAAGCTTTCTGAATAGTTTTAATAATCGACCGACATGGAGGCAACCCTCGATAAATCCAAGTCCAGCCTGCCGTTTCCCGTGCTTAGCGCGGAAGAAGCAGCAGCGATGGTAAACCATAACCAGACCATCGGCTTCAGCGGATTCACCCCCGCCGGCGCCGCCAAGGCCATCCCCCGCGCTATCGCCGCCAAGGCCCGCACCGAGCATGAAGCCGGTCGCCCCTTCCAGATAGGTGTGCTCACGGGTGCCTCGACGGGTGCCTCGCTCGATGGCGAGCTGGCCAAGGCTAACGCTGTCTCCTGGCGCACGCCGTATCAGTCCGACTCGGACCTGCGCGCGCTCATTAACAAGAACGAGACGAATTACTTCGACATGCACTTGTCGGTCGTACCGCAGTACGTGCGCTACGGCTTCCTCGGTAAGGTCGACTGGGCTATCGTCGAGGCCTGTGATGTGACTGCCGACGGTGAGATCATCCTGACCACCTCGGTGGGTGTTTCGCCGACCTACTGCCGCTACGCCGACAAGATCCTGATCGAGCTCAACAGCGCTCACCCGGCTGCCCTGCGCGGTATCCACGACATCTACGAGCCGCTCGACCCGCCTGCTCGCCGCGAGATCCCGATCTACTCGGTCAGCGACCGCATCGGCTCCGAAGCCGTCAAGGTGGACCCGAAGAAGATCGTCGGTATCGTCCGTACCAATATCCCGGACGAAGCCCGTCCCTTTAAGGACCTCGATCCTACCACCAAGAAGATCGGCGAAAACGTAGCCGAGTTCCTGGCCAAGGAAATGCATGAGGGCCGCATCCCGAAGACCTTCCTGCCGATTCAGTCCGGCGTGGGTAATGTCGCCAACGCCGTGCTGAGCGCACTGGGTGAGCACCCGGACATTCCGGCTTTCGACATGTACAGCGAAGTCGTTCAGGACTCCGTCGTGGACATGATGCTGGAGGGCAAGATCAACTTCGTCAGCGGCACCTCACTGAGCGTCAGTAATGAAAAGCTCCAGCTCATCTACGACAACCTGGATGAGTTCCGTAAGCGCATGGTTCTGCGCCCGCAGGAAATTTCCAACCATCCGGAGGTCGCCCGCCGCATCGGTATCGTCTCGATCAACACCGCGATCGAGGTGGACATCTTTGGTAACATCAATAGCACCCACATCCTCGGTAAGAGCATGATGAACGGGATCGGCGGCTCGGGTGACTTTACCCGCAGTGCGTACCTCTCGATCTTCACCTGCCCGTCCGTGGCCAAGGGTGGCAAGATCAGCGCCATCGTCCCGCAGTGCTCGCACATCGACCACTCCGAGCACTCTGTGCAGGCGGTCATCACTGAGCAGGGCTACGCCAACCTGCGCTGCAAGAACCCGAAGCTGCGCGCCGAGGAGATCATCGATAAGTGTGTCCATCCCTCCTACAAGGGAATCCTCCAGGACTACTGCACGCACGCCCAGAGCGGCTACACGCCCCAGACCTTCGGGCTGGCCTACGGCATGCATCAGCAGTTCCTCAAGAGTGGCGACATGCACGATGTTGACTGGGCAGCTCTGACTGCCGCTGAATAAGTACCTTTTTCACAGGTAGATAATTAAGAGTGGGGCGTGGACACTTCGGTGACCGCGCCCCGCTTGTTTTTACCATCAGGCTGGATCACGCTTCCACAGTAGTGCGGGGTAAAAAAGCGGCCCCCCGAAGCAGTTCCCGCTTGCTTATCGGAGGGGGTCTTTTCATACCAAAACACGATGGATGACAGGGATTGGAACGGGCCGTACGGACACTCGAACTGGGGCTCACGGCTTCAGCCCGTCCGGCGGTTCCGCTGGCAGGCCATTCCCGGCTGGCTGACCCTAGCAGGCATCGTCTTCTGCGTTGTTTTCGAGCTCATTCGCGTCGATTGGCAGGTCTTAGGGGTCGCTACCGTGACGCGCCCCGCCCATGCCTTGCTGGGGCTGGTCGGGCTGCTCTGGATACTGTTCAAGTATCGTCCCGGCCTGCTCGCGCTTGCGCTATGGCTGCTTACGGCGATCCCGATTCTGGGCTTCGATCCGAGCGGTGCCTGGGTTGACTTTTGTCTGCCTCCGCACCTGGACCAGTCCTACGCCACCTGGTCGCTGGTCAATGGGCAGAAAATGATGACGGACTACCGCATCATGGGCATCAATTTATCCCCGCTGCTTGTTGCCGCGTGGCTCTGGATCCTGACCAGGTTGGACACCTTCCCACTCATGTTCCACCGCCGCGACTGCTGGCGCTAGGGTCGTTTTTGGCGGCCGGCAAAGGCCCCATCAATGCCAGCGGGTGCCACCCGCTACCAGCGCAGGCGGCAGTTGAAGCGCTCACGCTGGGCGGGGGTGAGCTCGGGGAGTTCCGCCACCTGAGTGACGGCAAAGTGGCTGGCCACAAAGACCCGTGCCAACTCCTTTAGCTCCTTCCAGCGGTCCCACGCGTAGTCAGGAGCGAAGCAAACGTGATTAAGGATGCTGCGCCACTCCAGCAGGGCGCGCTCGATGTCGCCATGGCGGAGGTTATCCGAGACCAGTTCGGCCCGCGCACCGGGAGTGGTGCGGATCTTCGCTAAAACTTCGGCCGCGCCATTACCGTACTCGGGGGGCACGCCCTGCTCCAGATAGCCGGGGCAGGTGAGCCCGTGGTAGCGCAGGCGGCAGACATTACCGAGGCGTGAGCTGGCGTCCTCGTACTCCTCGAAGCGATGCCCCGCGCGCAGGTTCGCCAAGTCGTAGAGGAGGTCTTCGATTGCGTAGCTCTCGTCCTCCAGCGCGGCGGCGATGGCCAGGCCTTCTCCGTGGTTGAAAAAGCTGAAAATGACCCCGCGGCGGGTGGGGCACTTGTGCTCGTCAATAAGACCGAGCTGATGCCAGCACTCGGCCGGGCTGGAGCGGTGCTGCTTCTCGTGGACGGGTGGACCGGCCAGCTCGGCAAAGGTGGGGAAGGGGGGCGGCTCGACGACCCGGAAAGGCGGGTTGATCAAGGCGCGGCCATGGGAGTCGACTCGGGCGAACACCTGCGCCCCGGAGTAGTCAAGGCGTGCGCTGATGAGGCCGTTATTCTCGACCAGATCGCGCACCTTTCCGCCCTGCGTGAAGTACGGCAGCAGCGGGATCAAATCCCGCTCGAAGTGCTCCAGCGTCCAGCGGCGTCCGGGGACGGGTGCCTCCGGGTCGCTTTTCTGGTAGTGGGCACGCACCTGCTGGTACATCCATTTTACCAGCGTGACGGAGCCGGAATTGGCCTTCTGGGGCAGCATCGCCAGGGCGACCTGCCGCCCGTAGACCTTGCCCTCGTCGCCGTGGAGCTGGCAGAGATTGCCGATCTGAATGCGGGCCAGTGACTCGGGCAGGCGCAGGGCGTTGCGCCAGTGGCCTTTGCCATAAATAAAGGTTTCGCCCAGCTTCGCCCTGCAGCGCGGACGCTGGCGCTCCCACTGGCCCTCGGAGTTCAGCATCTCCTTGATCTTCGGGCGGGCAGGGTTGGCGGCGCTCTCGGCCTCGGCCTGCTGGCGCAGACTATGGCGTGCACGCGAGACATTGAGCTGACGTAGCCCCAGCTCGACTGGACGCTCACTGAAGAGCCGCTCGGCGAGTTTATCCGCCGCACTGACAGGGGACTCCCCGTGCTTGCGGGCGCCGTGCATGGTGGTGAGAAAACTGCCCCAGTCCATGTGGGGGGAGCGCCGCAGTTGGAGGGGGCGGGCTTCGTTGAGGCGAGGCTTACCGGGGGCTACCAGCACGTAGCCCTTTTCGTCGAGCCCGCGGCGTCCCGCCCGTCCAAACATCTGCAAAAGCTCGTCCGCACGCACCAGCTGGCTGCGGCTGCCGGCCTGGTATTCGCGGTCGGTGACGAGGACGGACTTCATGCAGAAGTTGATCCCTGCGGCCAGCCCGGTCGTTGCTACGATGACGCGCAGCTGTCCTTTTTTGGCCAACGGCTCGATCAGCCCGGCCCGCTGCTGGTAGCTCAAGCCACTGTGGTGAAAGGCGATGCGGTTTTTTAAAAGCTTGGCCAGCGGGTCTCCGGCCAGTTGGCGCTGCTCGGGGGTGAGCTCCAGCCACTCGGGCAGGGGCAGGGCGGCAGAGAGCTGCCGGGCGAGATCCTCGGCGGCGTGACGGCGCGGAGCAAAGACCAGAATCGGCCCAAAGTCTGCCGCCAGCGCCCGTGCGATAAAGCGTGGCCAGAAGCCCCGGATGTTGCCGGGGAGGCGGCCCGAGAGCCCCTCCAGCATGATCTCGTCTTGGGGGACAGGGCGGTCGTGCCGGTAGACCATCTCAGCGTCGCGGCCGATGCGCTTCAGCCAAGAGACGACTTTCTGCGGATTGCCGACGCTGCCGCTGAGCAGAAGCAGCTGTGTGCCCGGTGGGGCTGAGGCGACGGCCAGCTCGTAGTTCACACCGCGGCTGGGGTCGCCGAGCATCTGGTACTCGTCGATGACGAGCAGGCCCGGACCCTCGCCCTTGAGAAAGCGGCCCTTCTGGGTCTCCAGCGTCGCCACCACCACGGGGGCATCGGTCTTTTCCGAGACATCACCGGTGGAGATGCCAACGTTCCAGCCCTGACGGCGCCACTCATAGAGCTTGTCATTGGCGAGCGCGCGCGTAGGCACGGTGTAGATGGCCTGACGCTTGAAGCCGCTTTTCATCAGCAGCTCAAAGATGTAGGTCTTGCCGGCACCCGTCGGCGCATGGACGACGACATCCTTACCGTCCCGAAGAAAATTCACCGCCTCCTGCTGCCACAGGTCGGGAATTTTGAGGTTAGTAGCAAGCCCTTCCACTTACGGAGTAAAACTATAAGCATAAAGTGGACCGGCTGGCAACTTTCTTTAACAAGCGCACAGGTGACAATTCGGTTACCCGGTAAACGGTTACTTGTTGTTCGATAACTGAACAACGGGTAACTGCTAACCGAGCAACCGACATCTGTTAATGTCTTGTCGTCGGGCGGACAGGCTTTAGGTTGCCCGCAGGAACCATGAAAGCCAGCGACCTCTTCGATTTTCCCGCCAGCCTGCCTTTTGGGGCACATTTCAGCCCGGATGCCGCCCCCTGGGAGTGGGTGACCAACATCGCCGAAGCCCTCAAGGGGTTTGACTTCGACGGCGCGGCCGATGCCCACACGGACATCCCCGCCGGGGTCAGCATATCCGGCCAGGTCTTTATCCACCGCACCGTCAAGCTGCCCGCCTACGCCGTGATCGAAGGCCCCTGCTGGATCGGGCCGGAGGTGGAGATCCGCCCCGGCGCGTACATTCGCGGCAAGGTCATCGTGGGCGCAGGCTCTGTCGTGGGGAACTCCACCGAGCTGAAAAATGCCCTGCTGCTGGAAAACGTGCAGGCTCCGCATTTTAACTATGTGGGTGACTCTGTCCTCGGTAATAAGGCTCACCTCGGTGCCGGTGTCATCTGCGCAAATCTCCGCCTCGACCAGGGCGGCGTGATCGTGAATACACCGGACGGCCGTGTCGATACCGGCATGCGTAAGCTCGGGGCGCTGATGGGCGATGCCTCGGAGGCCGGTTGCAATGCCGTGCTCCAGCCAGGCACGATCCTTGGAAAAGCCGCCGCTGTCATGCCTACAATGGCCTTTGGGGGCTATCTGGAGGAAGGGGTACTGGCCTTTAACCGTCCAGTCGTGGGGCGCGTGCCGCGCCGGGATTATCCCAAGAGCACGCCCAGCGTGGCCCGGTGAACGTCCACCCCGGCGGCAATCGCTGAGCAGCTGTTCGCAGAGGCTCCGGCTGCGCCCTCGGCTGAGCGCCCGGTGACAGGATCTTCTCCGTACCAGTCGGTGATCACGCCTCCGGCCCCGCGTATGATCGGGATCAGCGCCATCAGGTCCCAGGTCTCCAGTACAGGATCGAGCATCGCATCTGCGCGGCCTGTGGCCACGAGCAGGTAGCCGTAGCAGTCGCCCCAGGCCCGCGTGAGCCAGACTTCGCCGGCCAGCTTGTCCAGCCCGGCGACATGGTGCTGCCCCTGGGCAAAGAGCGCGGGATCAGTCGTGGTTAAAACCGCCTGCGAAAGCTCCGCGCACGGGCGAACCTGTGCGCGCTGGCCGTTGAGGGTGCAGGTTTCGCCATCGCCGATGAGCAGCTCACCCAGCACGGGCTGATGAATGCAGCCGAGCAGGGGCTGGCCCTTGTGCATGAGCGCAATCAGGGTGCCGAAAAGCGGGACGTGGCTGATGAAGCTCTTGGTGCCGTCGATCGGGTCCAGGACCCAGACAAATTCCGCGTCCTCGCGCTCGTTGCCAAACTCCTCTGCAATGATCCCGTGGGTGGGGTAGCGCTCGGCGATCATCGCGCGCATGAGTTTCTCCGCGCCGCGGTCGGCCTCGGTCACCGGGGTGGAGTCGGCCTTGCGCTCGACGTGCAGGTTATCCTCGTCGCGCCAGTAGCGCATGATGAGTTCGCCGCTGGCCATCGCCAGCTCGGTCATAAAGGCTTTGAGTTCGTCGCGCAGGGAGGCGTCCATGCGGGGAGTTTTTTGGATAAACCGCTCCTGCGCAAGCGTAGGCTGTCGGCAGCTCTGGAAACTTCGGGCGATATTTAAAGCAAAACTTGTTTTATCCGGCCCAATGCCTGTAAACTGACCGCAGATTGATGCATTGGAAAGATTGCCCCATCCATGTGGTGGACTTTGAAGGCAGCCGCAGCAGCGGTGTGGTCGAGTTCGGTGTCGTTACGCTCTGGGACGGTGATATCGCCAGCTGTGCGACGCGTCTGTGCCGCCCGCGTGGCGAGATCACCCCGCAGGAGCGGGCCCAGCATGGGATCGTCGAGGATGAGGCGCGGCTCTTTGAGCCGTTCGCGGCCGAGTGGGAGCGCTTCACTGGCATGCGCGCAAAGGGGCCGCTCGCCGCCCACCACGCCATGGTCGAGAATGGCTTTCTCAAGGCTCAGTGGGCTTACCCGCCAGCTTCCCCGGACTTCCTGCATGAGGGCGCTGAAATCGCCGACTGGGGCCCCTGGATCGACACCCGCCAACTCTACGCGCAGGTGTACCCGGACCTCGGTGGCTACGGCCTGTCCGAACTGGTTGCGACCTTTGAGCTACAGGACCGCCTCAATGCCGAAGGCGACCGCCACTGCCCGCAGCGGCGCGGCAAGTACCACTGCGCCCTCTACGATGCGCTGGCCTCGGCGCTGTTGCTGGAGCGACTGGGCGAGCAGGAGGGCTTTGAGAACATGAGCATCGAGTGGCTCATCACTCACAGTCAGGCCTCCGCCAGTAAACGAGAAGCCGCCAGCCAGGGTGGACTGTTTTAAGGGGTTTTGCGGGCCTACGTAGCCCGTACCCGCCGACAGCGACTAGATGTGCAGCAGCATTCTGGCGGTCGAGAAGTAGATGAGCAGGCCGGTGATGTCCACAATCGTGGTCAGAGCAGGGCTCGCCACGACCGCCGGGTCGAGTTTGAGCTTGGAGGCGATGAGGGGCAGCACGGCACCGATCAGGGTGGCAGTGATTACCTGCAACCCGAGGGCCAGAGCGATAGCGAGCCCGATCATATCCAGTGTGAACCCCTGCGGGATCTCCGTGCCATGCGAGAGCCACAGCACCTTGCCAAAGGACAGGACTGCGAGCACCAGCGCCAGCAGGACGGAGACTTTCAGCTCCTTAAAGAGTACCTTTAGCGCGTCACCGGGCTTGATCTCGCCCAGAGCCAGCGCGCGTACCACCACCGTGGCCGACTGGCTGCCGGTGTTACCGCCGGTATCGGCGACCATTGGCATGTAGAGGGCGAGGATGATCAGCGCCTCCAGAGACTCCTCGAAGCTGTGGATAATGAACCCGGAAACAAGCCCGAGGGCGGCCAGCCCCACGATCCAGTAGGCACGATTCTGGAAGTGCCGCAGCGAAGGTGTTTTCAGGTAGGTCCCTGCTTCGTGAGAGCCACTGATAGCCATGAGCTTTTCCAGGTCTTCCTGCTGCTCCTGCGTGATGACGTCGATGGCATCATCATGTGAGATCAGGCCCACGAGCCCGCCCTCGCCGTTGACCACCGGCAGGGCGATGAGGTCGTATTTCTGGATCATGCGGGCGGCAGTCTCCTGATCCTCGTCGGCGTGAGTGCTGATGACCTCCGTGCGCATCAGGTCGCTGACCTTGGCTTCCGGCTTGGCCACGATCAGGTCCTTCAGGGAAACCGAGCCGAGCAGGTGCCGGTTTTCGTCCAGCACATAGGCGTAGTAGACGATTTCCTTGTCGGGCGCCTCCAGGCGAATCTGTTCAAGCGCTTCAGCGGCCGACATGTTCCGACCCAACGAGACATAGTCGGAGCTCATGATCGAGCCCGCGGTGCCCTCGGGGTAGGCCGTCAGGCGGCGGATGTCCTCACGGGCCGCCTTCGCCAAGGCGGGAAAGATCGCCTCGCACTGGGCATCATCGAGCTGGCGAAAAATATCGGCCCGGTCGTCAGG
Organism: Ruficoccus sp. ZRK36; assembly: GCF_019603315.1. Lineage (NCBI taxonomy): Bacteria > Pseudomonadati > Verrucomicrobiota > Opitutia > Puniceicoccales > Cerasicoccaceae > Ruficoccus > Ruficoccus sp. ZRK36. Next base: position 2,933,714 of record NZ_CP080649.1, on the reverse strand, counting down.
CGTCATCGCTGTGAGCAGCTTGGCGGCATCGGCCCGGCCCAGACTGGCCACAAGCGAAGCCTGCAGGTCTCCGGGAAGCTGGCAGACGATCTCTGCCTGAGTCTCCGGCTCAACCAGGTGCACGACTTGCCAGACCTCTGTAGGCGACAGGTCAGCCATGAGCTCGGCCATGGAGGCCGGGTGCTCGCTATGGCACAGGTCGCGCAGTGCCTCTTCGTTGCCGTCGCCGAGGAGTTGCCGAATATCAGGGGGGAGGGTGGTCTGAGTCACGATCTTGCTTTGGTTTCGCCGCCAGTGGCCCGGCGGTGTTGGTTGTGAGAGAAAAGCCTGGGCCGGTCCCGATTGCAGGAGTACCTGTGCAGAGCAATACAGATGCCACGATGCTTTTGAAGCGCACGGGATCAAGGATCGGCGTGTTACAATTCCGACACGTTAGGAACTGCCTTGGCGCACCCACCTCAGCCCCGAGCCACGCACCCCAATCCTAGGCACAAAAAAAGCCCGCATCGATGCGGGCAAAAGTAAAATGGTGCTCAGGGAGGGATTCGAACCCTCACACCTTGCGGCACTGCCGCCTGAAGACAGCGTGTCTGCCAATTCCACCACCTGAGCAGCCGGGGAAGGGTGAGAGAAAAGCGCGCGCGGGGCTGACTGTCAAGCGACTTTGCGCACAGTTTTTTCTTTTTTGTAAAAGAAACGTGCGCGGGGCTCTCAAAGGTATTCCCGGATGTCGGGCAGGGCGATTTCACGGTGCCCGGAAGGCAGGCGCACCAGATAGGGGTCGCCCTTCTGGTTCAGGTCGATGATCTCGTCCGGGAGCTCTTCCTCGTCCAGCTCCAGCTCATCGATCGCATCGAGATTATCAAAGAGGTGGCTGAGCCGCCGGGGCTCGGGATGGAGCAGCTGGGGCGGGTTGGCCACGTGCCCTTTTTTCACCATCTCAAAGACACAGGGGAAGTGCTTCTTGTGGAAAAACTGCTCAAACTCCCGGATCCAGCGATTTTCCACGCCCTCTCGGCGATTGAGGAGCACGCAGTCGGCGAAGTGTATCTGCGCCTCATACCACGGCGCCAGAGCGGGGGAGCGCTCAGCCAGCGCACAGTCGACGACCACGATCACCCGATGCATCTTGGCTCCGATGGCATCCACCCAGCGCTTGAAGTACTCGATCTCGTCCCGGAAGTCTGCCGATCCATCCGATATATAAAAGACGACGGCTCCGTCATCGGGCTTGGGGGCGATGTCGTTGGCGTCGCGGTCGATCAACTCGACCTGGGGGAGGGCGGCGAGCTGCTCGTCAAAGGGAGAATCTGCTTCGCTCTCGGTGAGGATGACGTTGACTGGCTGGTCGCTCGGCAACCCGCCGTCGATCAGGTCGTAAACGATTTCGCGACGTCCCGAGCCGGGGGTGCCGAGGATCAAATAGGCTTCGGTCATAACAGGGGAAAGGTTGAGTTTATGAATTTAGAGCAGCCGAGGGGAACATGAGTTCCCTCCGGCATGATGCGCGGGGCATCACGCGTGCGGGGCTTGCCCTGCCTGGCGGGCGCTCTGAGCCATCCACAGGTCTGTCAGCACGAGCCAGGTCATGGCCTCGACGATGGGGACGGCACGCGGGACGACGCAGGGGTCGTGTCTGCCCCGGCCGATAAGCTCGGTCTCCGAGCCGGAATGATCGACCGTTTGCTGGGGCTGGAGAATGGTTGCGGTGGGCTTGAATCCGATCCGGAAATACAGCTCCTCGCCATTGCTGATGCCCCCCTGGGTCCCGCCGGAGCGGTTCGTACGGGTGCGAACGCGTCCCTCGCGGTTTTCAAAGATATCGTTGTGCTCAGAGCCCTTCATGAGGGTGCCTGCGAAGCCGCTTCCGATCTCGAAGGCCTTGGTGGCCGGGAGCGAGAGCATGGCCTTGGCCAGCTCGGCCTCCAGACGGTCAAAAACGGGTTCCCCCAGGCCAACCGGCAGCCCGCGCACGCGGCAGACGATAACGCCCCCCACCGAGTCGCCCACTGAGCGGGCCTCTTTGATGCGGGCAATCATCTGCTCAGCCATGACGGGGTCCGGGCAGCGCACGGCGCTGGCCTCGACCTCTTCGAGGCTCGGAAAGGGGTAGGAGGGGGCTTCTCCGCTATCGAAGTCGTCCAGTCCGATGGAGTGGATACGCTCGACGTAGGCGCGGACTTCGATGTCTCCGGCGGCGGAAAGAAGGGCCTTTTGCGCGATGGCTCCAGCGGCCACACGGCCGATGGTTTCACGGGCGGAGGATCGGCCACCGCCCTCGTGGTTGCGGATGCCGTATTTGCTCTGATAGGTGAAGTCCGCATGCGAGGGGCGGAACTTCTCCTTCATCTCAGAGTAGGCCTCGGGGCGGTGATCAGAGTTGGGGACCGTGACGGCAATAGGGGTGCCCAGGGTGCGGCCCTCGTAGACACCTGAAACGATGGTGGCGGTGTCGGTCTCCTTACGGGGCGTGGTGATGTCGCTCTGGCCGGGGCGACGGCGATCAAGCGCGGGCTGGATATCCTCCTGCGCGCTCAGGGGCATATTGGCCGGGCAGCCGTCGATGACGACGCCGATGCCACCCCCGTGGCTTTCGCCCCAGGTGCTGATACGGAAGAACTTGCCGAAGCTGTTACCCATGCCGCAACAATGACGGTGCGCGCGCCTCGGTCAAAGTCTAAAATTGCCTCGCGATCAGGCGGCCCAGTTCGCCCTGGAGTTTTTCCAGTTCAGGTCGCGTGCGGTGGCGGAGCAGGCCGGTCAGCCGCTGAAGAAAGTCGGACGGCTCGTAGTTGGCGGTTTCCATCAGAAACAGAAGCAGGCCGTCCCGGTGGATCTGGTAGGTCTTGCGCCGTACCTGAGTTGAGCGGGCGTTGGAGGCATGCCCGAGGATGCGCTGATTGTCAAAGGCGTCGCGCACATACTGGTCGGATTTACCGATGATGGCGGCGACTTCCTTGGGGGAAAACCACTCCTGGTTTTGGGGAAGGAGGAAGGCAAAGTGATGATTCGCTTTCATGGTCGAGATCGCGGTAAAAGTCATGAAAGCTTGGCCGGGGCCGTGGTTGAGGAAAAGCGCATGGCCAGCTTGATGGCATGGGCTCGTTTTTCCACATCCCGCAGGGTTTGAGCCTGCTCGCGTAGTTGGCAAGCCATCGCCTCGCTAGGCAGAAAATCGGCAAGGTCTTCATAAAGATCGGCGCGGCTGGCCACGGGTTCGGTTTCAAGTTTGTTGAGGATGTAGTCGACGAGGCGGTTCGCGGCAGTGCGGTTCATGGCATGCGGTATGATATTCGCGCAGGGATAAAATGCCCTGTGAGGTGGTTGGCGGTTTGTGGTGTTATATTATGATATTATTAAGTTTTAGATTGTCTTGGAGTGATAGAAGACGATACTCAAATGAAACAGGATGTAAATGAAAAAAGTGGAATTATTCTACTTTGTGATAGAAATAATCTACAACCATGTCACAACAGGCCTCCTCTCCATCTATTGACGCGCAGCAGTTCAGTATGCGCTTCCGGCTCCTGATGAGCTACCACGATCTCACCCTGAAAGATATTGCCAGTCATACGGATAATGCCGTCTCTACAGTCGGTACCTGGAAGAATGGACGCGTCCCATCATCCAGTGACACCCATGAGCGTCTCGCAGCATTGTTTGGGGTCAGTGTAAATTTTCTCCTCTACGGCAATGCTGATTATGGAAATATTCCACAGGTAAATGATGCCCGCCATGTCCTGCATGACATTGAGGAATTACTCGGCGCACTCGACCGTGAAAACCACCTGCAAGAGCCCCTCAGCCACTTCCAGAAGGCTTTCCATCCGGCAGAAAAGAGAGGCGATGACGAGGCACCTTTCAGGCGTTCACGCATAGAGGGGTACCTGAGCAAGTTTCTGGACCGGGCCGAGGAGCAGCCAGGAGGACTTGCCCATACCTGGTACCACCTGCGGCGCGAGTTTCCGCTAGACCTTTTCTCACGTCTCGGCTGACGCCGTCTCAGAGTGTGACTTACCGCTTGTTATTTCAGAAGCAAATGCGCTAGTCTACCCACGTATGCCCCGAGAAGGTATTGAAACGCCACTAGCTCTTATCCGCCACAGTATGTCTGGCGGAGCTATGGGTGTCGCTTACAAGGCGGCCGGCCCCGCATTCGAACGCCTTTTCAAGCTCAATGAACTCGATGAGGCTTACCTGCGTGTCGTTGACGACCCGACGACCCCGAATTTCTTCCAGCGGGCCATGCGGGCGATGGACATTTCCTACGAAATCTCCGACCGCGACCTTGAGCGTATCCCGCGAGAAGGGCCCCTGCTGGTTGTCAGTAATCATCCCTATGGCGGCCTCGATGGTGTTGTGCTCGGGGCGCTGCTGACCTCCGTCCGCGAGGATGCCAAGCTGCTGGCCAATTACCTGCTTGAGGTTATGAAGGAGATCAAGCCCTGGCTGATTGCTGTGGACCCCTTCGACCGCCCCGACTCGGCACGTTTCAATTTTAAAGCCATGAAGGAAACGATCCGCCATCTCTGTAATGGCGGTTGTATCGGCACCTTCCCCTCTGGTACGGTTTCCCACTATCGCTGGAGACAGCGGCAGATCACGGACCCGACCTGGTCGCCGAATACGGCTCGCCTGATCCACAAGTCTCAGGCGACCGTGGTGCCATGTTACTTTGAGGGCGGGAACGGTATGCTCTTTCACATGGGTGGCCTCGTGCATCCTCGCCTGCGTACGCTTATGCTGCCGCGCGAGATGATTCGCATGATGGGCAGCACGCTGCGCCTGCGAGTCGGTAACCCGATCCCGTACCGCAAGCTGGCCGAGTTCAGCACTAACGAAGAGCTCGTCCAGTACCTGCGCCTGAACACCTATATCCTGGCCAAACGGGCGATGGACGACACGCCGCGCCGCAAGTTTAATTTCCCACGCGTCCAGCGCAAGGCGGGGGCTGAGAAGCCGCTGGCGACCGCTGTGCCGCCTGAGACCCTCGAAAAGGAGATATCCTCTATCCCGTCCGAGCAGTTACTGGTCGAGCACGGTGTTTTTCAGGTTTACTACGCCTTTGCCTCGCAGATCCCGAACCTCCTCGATGAGTTGGGACGTCTCCGCGAGAAGACCTTCCGGGAGGTAGGCGAGGGAACTGGTGAGCCCTCGGATACAGACCGCTTCGATCTGTACTATCGGCACCTGTTTATGTGGGATGTGAAGGCCCGCAAAATCGTGGGCGCCTATCGCGTTGGCCTCACCGACGAGATTCTGCTCACCCACGGCAAATCCGGCCTGTACACCTCCACGCTGTTTAAGTTTAAGTCCGACTTCCTCGAAAAACTCGATCCGGCACTGGAGATGGGACGCTCGTTCATCGTCTCTGAGTACCAGAAGAAACACGCCTCGCTCTCGCTCATCTGGCGGGGCATCGGGCAGTTCGTCTGCCGCCATCCGCAGTATAAGACGCTTTTCGGCCCCGTCAGCATCAGTCAGGAGTACAATGCAATCTCCAAGGACTTGATGGTTAAGTTCTTGCGTAAAAACAGGCTGGATCCGTCACTGGCCCAGTTTGTGAAAGCGAAGAATCCTCCGCGCGGCGGGGCGCAGATCCGCGGCACCGAAAAGCAGGCCTTCCTCGAAGCGGTTAAGGACATCGACGATATTTCGGCCCTCATCTCGGAGATTGAAACCGACCATAAGGGCATCCCGGTTCTGTTGCGCCATTACCTGAAGATGAACGGTAACCTGCTCTCCTTTAACGTGGATACCGACTTCGGGCACTGTGTGGACGGGCTCATCGTGGTTGACCTCACGCAGGCCGATGCACGCCTGCTGCGTTCCTACATGGGGACCAATTACGATAACTTCATGGCCTTCCATCAGGCGAAGGTCGAAGCGGATAAGTAAGCTTGGCGCTTAAGCGTGCACAGACCTAGAGCAGGTCTGTGATGGAGCCGAACTCCGGGTCGAAGAGGTGCCGGTAGAGGCGGATCGCCTCGTGGTCAGTGAGCTGCGTCAGGTAATCGCACAGTAACCGCGCCCGCGCGGGGATTTCTGTCTCGCGCTCCACCCAGCTCAGGGCAGGCTCCGGCAGGAGCTTCAAGCCCTTGCCTCCGGGCTTGAGGTGGCAGTCAAAGAAGGCGTTAAAGAGCCGCTCAATCAGGAATCCGCTTTTGAACTCGACCTGCTGGATGCGAGGGGAGCGAAAGACCAGGTTGAACGCGATCCGTTTGTACAGGGCGCATTCATCCTGGATTTCCTGCGGCACACAGAGGCGCCAGCGGTAGCGTGCCGTTTGTGCGGCCAGTACCCCCTCAAAGGGCTCAAGCGTGGACGAGCGGACGAATTCGCCCAGCTTGCGCGCGAAGATTGCCTCTAGGTGGTCTTTTTCGAGCTGGTCCAGCAGGGAGAGCAGTACGGGCGATCGTGCCGTTTCCTCCCCTTGATCCTCAGCCCAGCGCTCGACAGAGGCCCGGGTCAGGTAGCCGGCCTTGACGCTGTCTACGATGTCGTGGAGAGAGTAGGCCGTGTCGTCGGCCCAGTCCATGACCTGGCATTCGAGGCTTTTGGCGGCATTGGCCAGGTACGGCTCTGTTGAGGAGGATGGCCACTCGCCACCCGCGACGAAGTCGCGCAGCACCGCCTGGTCATCGTAGAGGAAATGGTTGTCCGGCGGGGTGGCGTCGGTGGTCGGTGTTTGATGGGTCCAGCAGTCCAGCCAGAGGGCCTTGTACTTGAGGACACCGTCCAGAAAGGCGCGACTCGGCTGCATGCCGCGTGGACCATCTTTACGCTGCCAGAATATCTCGGTCAGGATGCGGGCAGTCTGCGCATTGCCTTCAAAACCGCCCCATGACGCCATCAGTTCATTGAGCTTACGCTCGCCAATGTGCCCGAAGGGCGGGTGCCCCAGATCGTGCGAAAGCCCCACAGCTTCCAGCAGGTCCCCATCCAGGTCGACCTCCGGGTGTTCGCGGTTCAGGTGCTCACCGATGGAGCGGGCGATGCGGGCGACTTCGAGGGAGTGCGTCAGCCGGGTACGGTAAAAGTCGTACTCCCCGGACTGGAAAACCTGGGTCTTGGACTGCAGGCGGCGAAAGGCGTAGGAGAAGATGACCCGGTCGCGGTCGAGCTGAAAGGCTGTGCGTTCGTCGGCGTCTGAACCACCATGGTTTGCGCCATGACGTTCATTATCAAAATCATTGTAAAAAAGGGATGGCATAAGATTTTTCTTTGCGGATTTCGCCAAGCGAGATAACTCTATTTTGTAAAGATACCCTAAATGTCGAACTTAAAGCGTTTTAGCCTGATCCTCACCGCGGCTGCTTTAGCCGCCACAACTCTCACCGCGCGAATTGGCGAAAAAAGAAGCGAACTGGAGGGTCGCATGCTCTCCGGGCGTAATGCCGTGAAGCTGCCCTCCCGCAGTGCCGATATCCTTCTGGGGCTCGACTCTGTCCCGTACCGGACCGAGATACTGTATTTTCCGGAAGGATCTGTGCAGGAGGTTTACTATAAGCTCGCCGAGGATGGCCAGGCCACCACCTCCGACCTGGAGGAGGGGATAGCTGCCGCTGGTAATGACAAGACTCGCCGCCGTGCAGACTCCCTGCTGCCTCCCGGATGGATCATGCATGTGGTCTACGTGGACAATGTCTCCGTCTTTGAGTCCTATCGCCGCTGCGGTGAAAAGATGAGCCGCTACGAGGAAAAGGGTATCCTGAAAATCAACCAGGACGAATCGGAATGGAAGCGCGTCAGCTCGAAAGACGCCGAACCGAGCGCCTTTGGCTATAATATGGTGCGTGAGGATGGCGAGGTACGCGCCTTGACCAAGGGCAGCTACATGCTGGTTTTCGATACGGACTTCGACTTGGCGGTTTTTGATGTCAAGGAGGAGGCCTCGGCGACGCAGGATGTGGAGGCACAGGGCATGGCTTCGGTCAGTCTCGAAGGTTTCTAGACCATGTTCCGCAGCCGCCCTATTGGCTGAATGATTAGATTTGCGGTGCCCCTCTACGGGGATAAACTCCGTGTCATAACCCCACCGCAAATGCTGAAGTTTAAGCGCCCCGTCCAAGTCTTTATCCTGTTCACGCTTGCAGCCGCATCTGCTGCCACCGCTCGTATTGGGGAGACCCAGAGCGAGCTGGAGGGCCGCATGCTGAAAAACCGTACCGCAGTCAAAGTCCCTGCCCGCAACCAGGAGGTGATGCTCGCGGACCGCTCGATCCCGTATAAGCACATCTACGCCCTGCTGCCCGAAGGGGTCGAGCAGGTGATATACTTCAAGCCTGCAGAGGCCGAGGCTGCCGCCACCAGTGATCTGGAGACGCCCGGTCGAAACCCCTTTCCCGACGGCTGGACCGTGCACGTCATTTACTATAACGGGCGTTCCGTCTTTGAGGCCTACCGGAGGGCGGGCGCCCCGATGAGCCGCTACGAGATGGAGAGTATCCTCGTTTTAAACAAAGGCGACTCCAACTGGGAGCGTGTTGACGCCAAGAACGCCGCCCCCAGCGTGATCGGCTACAATTTCCAACGCGCCGACAAGCAAGTCCTTGCGAACAAGAAGGGCGGCACGCTGATCTTGTTCAGCCCGCAGCTGGATGCGGTCATGCTGGAGACCCGGCAGGTCGCCAACGCCGAGTCCGACCAGGAGGCTCAGGAGAAGGCCCCGGACAGCGTGCGCGGTTTTTGAGTGTCGCTTTGCCCTTGCCCATAAGTCAAAGGGGCTTACGTTCTGCCTTTTTACTTATGGCGAAAGACTGGCTAGAAGGTGTCAAAGGCTCCTACGATGCGGTGGTGATCGGCAGCGGATTGGGCGGCCTGACCAGCGCGAACATCCTTGCGAAGATGGGGCACAAGGTGCTTGTCCTCGAGCACCACTATCAGTTTGGCGGTCTCGCCACGTGGTTTAAGCGCCCGCGCCGCCACATCTTCGACATTTCCCTGCACGGCTTCCCGGTCGGCATGATCAAGTCCTGCCGCCGCTACTGGACAAAGGAAATCGCCGACTCGATCAAGCAGATCAAGTCCATCCGCTTCATCAACCCGCAGTTCAACATCGACACGACCTTCACGCGGGAGGACTTCACGCGCATCCTGCAGGAGACCTTCAAGGTGCCCCGCGAGCGGGTCGAGGCCTTCTTCGAGCACCTGCGGCAGATGAACTACTACGACCGGGACACCCGCACGACGAAGGAGATGTTCGAAGAGTTCTTCCCCGGCCGTAACGACGTGCACCGCCTGCTCATGGAGCCCATCGCCTACGCCAACGGCTCCACCTGGGACGACCCTGCCATCACCTACGGCATCGTCTTCTCGAACTTCATGAGCAAGGGCGTCTACATCTACCAGGGGGGCACCGATCAGCTCATCTCCCGGATGACCGATGAGCTGGAGAAAAACGGCGTTGAGATCTATAAAAACGCCCTCGTCGAGCATGTTTACACCGAGGACGACCCCGCCACGGGCCAGCGCCGGGTGGTTGGCGTTCGCGCCTGTGCCCGCGGCATGGAGCCGCGTGACATCGCCTGTAAGGCTGTCGTCTCGAACTCCAATATCAAGAACACCGTCCTCCAGCTCGCCGGTAAGGAGAGCTTCAAGCCTGAGTTTGTAGAGGAGACCGAAAAGGTCCGCGTCAACACCAGCTCGTGCCAGGTCTACCTCGGCATCCGCGAGGGAGAGTCGATCCCGAATATCGGCGACCTCGTCTTTACCTCGGAGGCCCCGGAGTTCTCCAGCGACGAGTTGACGGACTTCAACACCTCCAGCCGTACCTTTTCCGTCTATTATCCGGAGACCCGCCCGCAGAACCCGGTGGACCGCTACGCCATCGTGGCCTCGCTGAATGCCCGCTGGAAGGACTGGGAAAAGCTTTCTGACACCGAATACTCGGCCGCCAAGGAGCGTATCATCACACAGGCTCTGGACGGACTGGAGAAGTTTATCCCCGACATCCGGCAAAAGGTGGACTGGCAGGAGGCGGCCACCCCCCGCACCGTGCACAGCTACACGCGCCACTTCGGCGGCACTTCCTTCGGGACGAAGTTTGAGGGCCTGAAAGTTTCCATGGAGCTGCCCGAGCAGGTTTCCGGTCTTTACCACGCCGGTTCTGTCGGCATCATCATGTCTGGCTGGCTCGGTACGATCAACTATGGCGTTATCGTCGCCAGCAAGGCCGACTCCTTCCTCTGCGCCGCCAAGCGCGGCGAAACCGTTGCCCAAGGCTGATACTCTTACCCTATACTTTCCTATGAATGATCTCGTAAAAACCATTCCGCACCGCCCCCCGTTCCTCTTCGTGGACGAGGTCGACGAGCTGCGTGAAGACGGCATCACAGCCCGCCGCACCCTGCGCGCGGACGAGTTTTACTTCGAGGGGCATTACCCCGGTAACCCGCTCATGCCCGGCGTGCTGCTGTGCGAATCCGCCTTTCAGACTGCTGCCATCTATCTGGTCAAGCGCATGGAGGGCGCAGGCGTGGACATGGCTAATCGTACGCCGATCCTCTCGCGCATCATGGAGGCGAAGTTCAAGAACATGGTGCGCCCCGGCGAGGCCTTCATCATCGACGTCAGCTATACGAAGACGATGGCCGACTTCCACTTTCTCAAGGCCGTGATCAAGCGCGAAGACGGCAAGACCGCCGTTACGCTTGAATTCGTCCTGGCCATGATCAAGGCTGAGGCATGAGCTTTCTCGATCTCACAGGTAAGACCTTCCTGATCACCGGCGTCGCCAACCGTAAGAGCGTCGCCTGGCATATCGCAAAAATCCTCGAAGGGGAGGGTGCCAAGGTCGTCTACAGCGTGCGCTCCGAGGAGCGCCGTGAGTCTACCGCCAAGCTGCTGGACGGTCGCCCGGTCTACGTCTGCGACGTCGAGGACGAGGCGCAGATCAACGCCCTCGCCGAGGCCGCTGGTCCCGAGCATGGCCCCTTCCACGGGCTCGTGCACTCGATCGCTTTCGCCAACTTCAGCGCCGGGCCGCAGCCCTTTCACGGCACCCGCCGCGAGGACTTCCTGCAGGCCACGACCATCAGCTGTTTCTCGCTCGTCGAGCTGGCTCGTGCCTTTAAGCCTTATCTCGACCCGGCGGCCTCCGTGGTTGCCATCGGCATCTCCTCGCAGGTCACGGCCGAGAACTACGGTTACCTCTCGCCGATCAAGGCGGCCCTCGACTCCGCCACGCGCTTCCTGGCGAAGTCCTTCAGCGCGGACACCGAGGTGCGCTTTAACACCGTAAATCCCGGCCCGCTCAAGACCAGTGCCTCTGCCGGCATCCCCGGCTATCTGGAGAATTACCTTTTCGCAGAAAAACTGACCCTGCGCAAAAAGGCCGTCACCACGCAGGAGGTTGCCAACACCGCAGCCTTTCTGCTGAGCCCGTGCTCCAGCGGCATCAACGGCCAGTCGCTCGTCGTCAACGCCGGGATGGACATGAACTACTTCGACCGTGAAGTCATCGACGCCGCCATGCGGCCCAAGGTTTAAGCCATGCGCTTTACAAACGTCGCCATCGCAGCGCTCGCCCATGTCGAGCCCCCCGAGGTTGTCACCTCTGCGGACATCGAGGAGCATCTGCGCCCCCTCTACGAGCGTGTAAAACTGCCCGCCGGACGCCTTGAGCTGATGACCGGTATCCGAGAGCGCCGTTTCTGGCCCGTGGATACGAAGCCCTCCTTTATCTCCGCCCAGGCGGGTGAAAAGGCGCTCGCCAAACTTCCCGCCGAAGAGCGTGGGCGTATTGACCTTTTGATACACTGTGGCGTCTGCCGTGACCGGCTCGAGCCATCCACGGCCTCTTATGTCCACGGTGCACTCGGCCTGCCCGCGACGACCCAGCTATTCGATCTTTCCAACGCCTGCCTCGGCTTCATGAACGCCCTCGTTATGGCCGCCGGGATGATCGAGTCCGGCCAGATCGAGCGCGCGCTGCTCGTCTCCGGCGAAAACGGCAAGCCCCTCCTCGAGCGCACACTGGCCCAGCTGCTCGACCCGGCCCTGACCCGTAAGCAGGTGAAACCCTTTTTCGCCAATCTCACCATCGGCGCTGGTGGTGTGGCCGCCGTGCTCACCCGTAAGGACCTAGCACCCGCGGGCTCGCCGCTCCTGCACTCCGCCGTGGCCCAGACAGACTCCGAGGCCAACCGCCTCTGTGAGGGCGATGCCGCTGGCGCAGGTGGGCTGGAGATGCAGACCGACGCAGTTGCACTGCTGGAGGCCGGAGTCGCGCTCGCGCAGCGCACATGGACACAGTTTAAGGCAACCTCTGGCTGGGATGAGCAATCGCCCTCGCGCATCGTCTGCCACCAGGTCGGCCGCCAGCATCAGGTCAAACTGCTGGAGGGGCTCGGTATCGCTCCGCAGAAGGACTACAGCACCTTTGAGACGCTCGGTAACGCCGGGTCCGTCTCGTGCCCGCTGACACTCTCCAAGGGCCTCGAAACCGGTGCGATCGCAGCCGGGGACAAGGTTGCGCTGCTCGGTATCGGCAGCGGTCTGTGCTGTCTCATGCTCGCCCTCGAGTGCTAAACCAAACCGCCTCCCAATGACGACAAGCTCTGACTGGCGCACGCTGTACCCCTTTGAGTCTCACTGGCTCGAAACGCCCGCCGGACGCGTCCACTACGTGGATGAGGGGGCAGGGGAGCAGGCCGTTTTATTTGTTCACGGCAATCCCTCCTGGTCCTTCTTTTACCGTAATCTCATCCTCGGCCTGCGGGACAAGTTTCGCTGCGTAGCCATCGACCACCTCGGCATGGGCCTCTCGGATAAGCCTCAGGATTTCAGCTATCGTCTGGCGAATCGTATCGAGCATCTGGATACGATGATCCGCACGCTCGATCTGAAAAAGTTTCACCTCGTCGTCCACGACTGGGGTGGTGCGATCGGCATAGGAGCCGCCCTGCAACACCTCGGCCGCCTTGGCCGTATTCAGGTTATGAATACGGCGGCATTCCGGTCTGCTCGTATGCCCTGGCAGATCGGGCTTTGCCGGGCTCCGCTGATCGGAGAGTTTTTCGTACGCGCGTTGAATGGTTTTGCCGGGAGCGCGACCTGCATGGCCGTGGAGAAAAAACTGCCCGAGGCCGTCAAAAACGGCTACCTGCACCCGCACCGCAACTGGCACGACCGAGTGGCCGTGGCGCGCTTCGTGCAGGACATTCCGATGAGCCCCGTCCATCCCAGCTATCCCACGCTGGTGGACATCGAGGAGCACCTGCCGGCACTGGCGGAGCACCCGATGCAGATCATCTGGGGCATGAAGGATTTCTGCTTCAATAAAGACTTCCTCGTCGAGTGGGAGCAGCGCTTCCCGCAGGCGCAGGTCCACCGTCTCGACAGCGCCGGGCACTACTTATTGGAAGACGAGCCCGAGCAGACGCTTAAGCTCACGCAGGGCTTTCTGTCTGCGAGCGAGTAGGGCGAAGCAGATTTACGCTATTCCTCCTCTGATTCCTCCGGCAGGCGTCCGAAGAGATCACCCAGGCTGCGCAGGTAGGCCGCGCTCTCGCGCCAGAGTGCATCGAGCTGGGTGGAGCCGTAGCGCCACTGCCAGTTACCGATGGCTTCGCCGGGGCGGTTCAGGCGCGCCTCGCTGCCGAGGTTAAATAAATCCTGGAGCGGGATGATCGCCAGCCGTGACACCGAGCGATAGGCCGCACGGATGCAGTCCCACTGCGGCACGGAGCCGTCCACGCCGAAGTACCGGCGGAAGTGGTCCTGCGTCCGCCCATCCACCGAGCGGTACCAGCCCAGCGTGGTGTCGTTGTCGTGGACACCGGGATAAATCGCGCTGTTGCGGTCCAGGTTATGCGGGAGGTAAAGATTATCAGAGCCGGACCCGAACGCGAACTGCAGGATCGCCATGCCGGGTAGGCCGGTCGCCTTATGCATCTCGCGCACAGCGGGTGTGATTTCGCCCAAATCCTCGGCGATGAGCTTCGCCTCGGGCATGGCTTTTTGCACCGCTTTGAAGAAGTCCAGTGCAGGGCCGGGTTTCCATTCTCCGCCGCGCGCGTCTTTGGCGCCGGCAGGGATCGCCCAGTAGGTTTCGAAGCCACGGAAATGGTCCAGCCGCACGACGTCGTAGAGCGCGAAGTTTGCCTCCAGGCGCTTGAGCCACCAGGCGTAACCCTCGGCCTTGAGCGCATCCCAGTTGAAGAGGGGATTTCCCCACAGCTGTCCCAGCGGGGAGAAATAGTCGGGCGGCACACCCGCCACAGCCGTCGGCTGGCCACTGGCATCGAGCTGAAACAGCTCGGGGCGCGACCAGACATCCGCACTGTCAAAGGCGACAAAAATCGGGATATCCCCGATGATTTCCACGCCTTTGTCCGCCGCATAGCTCCGGAGCTCGCCCCACTGACTGAAGAACAGGTACTGCGTGAAGCGAACAGCCTCGATCTGTGCCTTGAGCTTGCCGGGGAGGTCGCTCTTTTGGAAGGCGGCGTAGCTGCGAACCTTCTTGGGCCATTCGGACCAAGGTTTGCCACCAAAGTGCGCCTTGCAGGCCGTGAACGCTGCATAGGGGCTCAGCCATTCCTCCTCGCGCTTGCAGAATTCGACATAACTGCCGTAGCCGGGAAGTCCATCGGCGGCACCATCGAAACGCTCGCAGGCGAGGTCGAGGATCGGCCAAAACCGCTGGTAAAGCTCCCCGTAGTCGACGTGATTAGCCGGAAGGCGTCGTAGCGGCTTCAGCTCGTCGTCCTTGAGCAGTCCGAAGCCGACCAGCGGATACAGATCAATCAGGTAGGGATTACCGGCAAACGCCGAAAAACATTGATAGGGCGAGTCGCCAAAGCCAGTCGGGCCCATCGGGCACAGTTGCCAGTAGCGCATCCCGGCCGCCGAGAGAAAATCAATCAGCCGGCGAGCTTCACGCCCCAGCTTGCCGATGCCCAAATCTCCAGGCAGTGAAGTGGGGTGCAGCAGCACGCCCGCATGTCGAGAGGTCAACCAAGGGAAAAGTGGGTCGGACATAGTATGATCGTTAAGCTAGGGAGGACGACGCACCTCCGTCAAAGCTTAAGAAGCAGGGGATCTGCCAGTTTTTACTACCTCTCAAATGCCTAGCAATAATTTAGACATAATATTTAGTCTTTTACCCCCAGCGTGAGCAGGGAATGAGCTTCAGGGTCAAATCGTTTTTGAATCCCTGAATGACTTCCGATAAGACATACTTATCTTGTGAAGGCTGGTAGCGGAGTCCTAACGCCCCAATCCTTGCCGATCCACACGAATACAATACCCGTTTTGATCTGAGTGGCAAGATATCGAGCACAACGCATAGCTTCCTTACGATACCTAGTGGAGTAGAAAGCTCTCACAGATGGATCACAGGAGGACACTTTAATGACCTCACCGGCCTTAATTCTACGATGCACGATGGACACGACCGGAGGCCGTTGAACAAACTCAAATTCCATTTGCATGGCCAATGCCTATATCAGTGTGACAAACAAAAACTGTACCGGGTACACAGAGTAAAAGACCCACCACGGCAAAAGACGTGGACCGGAGGGGAAGGTACGAATGGTTGCAATAAAAGAAGCAGCGAAGGCATAACCGATAACCAAGTAAGGATGCATGCCGGTTGAGACAATAAGAACAAGTATCGCAAGTGATATACGCGAGTGCCCCAATAGCCAGACGACAAGAACGCCTGAAGCGCCATAGTCCGAGAACAGCGCACAAGGAGACAACAGAAGCCAAGGGAGATTGAGCTTCCGAGATTCCACAGCCAAAAGCGCAGCACCCGCCGCCAGTGTAAAGCAGACATTCAGGCTATGCATCCCGTATACGAAGCGTGAGATTGGCTCTGTGACTAGACCGAGGACTAAGAGTCTCACGACATACAACCGCGCGTTTCGCGTTCTAGAGACCCCGCAGGCGACGAAGTAAGCAAAGAGAGGGAATGCCAAGCGGCCCAAAACGACACCCCAGCCATAACGAATATGCTGCCGGGTCCAATGATCCACAACCATCGACAAACACGCCACCAGTTTGCCGATATCATTCATATTTAGTCCCAATTAGACTGATGATCATTCCGAGTCTTCTTAAATTTATCTGACAGAGATTCCCGAGCGGCCTTCAATTTTTCAGACGTTGAAAGCGACTCAGACGGCCTACGCACGTTGACGGAGGCCGTCTTTTTCGAAGTATCAGAAGGTTGATTAACCAACTGCAAACCGCCCATATCTGGCTCAGAGGAAACGCCGTCACTCGTATCTTCTATTGTGCGAACACGTCTTTTATTTTCGGGAGGATAAAAGATGATGCCACCAATCCTGACGGTTCGCTGGGAAGTATACCCTTCAAAGAAAGGATCGTTGCTGGTGACAATCGTGCCATTGTCCAGGACAACGGTAACTGTCTTCTTATCGCGAAATTCAATCACATTGAACTTGCGGTAAAAGCGCGGAGTTGCTTCACGCGAGTAGGGCGGTAAACGGTCGGTTTCGTCTGTAGGCTCTACAGTTGCCACGGCATTGCCATCAGACGCATCAACACTGCCCGTAGCAGGCATTTGACCCAATTGTTTACCTGATGCGCCGGGAACAATCTTATCAGCCACAGAGCCGCTCATATCCGCGAAGTAATTCCCGAGAAGCTTTGGAGCTTGCCAGAAGCCAATAGCAATAGCGATCCCTGCAGCCCCGAGGCCTACCCACGTAGACCACCAAGGCAGTTTACCCTTATTGCTGACCGGTTTCCGCTGCTCTGTAGTGCCAACAACACCAAGAGCGCCACGAGTACGGTAACACTTAGCTACCCCAGCAGCATCCAATTGGAAACTGCTCGATTCATAAGCCTTAGCGTTACCAAGTGGAGGCTGATAAAAGCTATCCCGCTTGAATCGGCCACGGCTTTTAACCAGACCCCAAGAACGATGATAAAAATTGCGGATATTGTGAAACTGTTCCCCCAGATTACGAAGCTGTTTTTCACACTGGTCCAGATGTTGAGTAATAAGGAAAATCTCGTCTCCCAAGTGACGATGTTTACTCATGTAAAACAGGACGTATCGCCCCGTAGATGCCCAATCCCGAGCGTTGAAAAAGTCGTGCGTTTCGTCGATAATGTAAAAGACCGGTTGCCGGTATTCCGGCTTTTCATTCATCGGCGTAAAATAAACGTCCATTTGCCGATTGAACTCCTTAATCGGTAGCTTTTTTCCTGATGCGTCCTTGTCTGGTGGCTCAGGCAAGACTAGACCGCCTGATCGGTGTCGGAAGAACTCAGGAACCTCCTCACGATCAAGAATCTTTATCCGCTCATGTATATCCACGTTTGCGTCAGGATATTTGCGCTGAATGTAGGCATTAAGCTCACCCAGCTTAAACTCTACATTCGTAATGATAACGCAACTTGTTTGCACCAGCATTTCAACGGCCTTCTGCACGCTGAAAAGCGTTTTTCCCCCGCCCGGCTTCCCTAGTATGAAACTAATCATTGGAAATCTCGCTTACCGTTTGAGAGGATAACCGCTTAGCAATCTTGATCACGAGAAAGGGGATTACGGTGGCCATACCGTAGAAAAACCACTGTAGAGACTGCGCCGCCGTCAATGAGGTTTCTGTATCCATATTTCAATACATTAAAAGTTTACAGTGCGACCGATGGCATTACCGGTAAGACCAGAAACGAAGGCGATAGCCAGCATGCCGACTTGAACCGTTGCAGTCTTAAAGATAGCGGCCAGAGGCAAAAACATATCCATGAAATCATAAGCCAGCCCTAATGGGCCGGTGAATTGAACATTAGCCGTAACGGCTGACATAATATCCATACTGCCGTCAGACAAAGTGCCTACACGACTGTCTAAATACCCGATCAACGCGCCAGCCAAGACAACGAAGATGGCCATAACAGCAGCGCCAACAGTCCAAGTTTTGATTTGTGGAGCTAGAGGGACAACATTCTCAGGACCAGTGACAGGAGGTGCAGGAATTACCTTGAACCAGTTTGGGACTTCACCTCTCACAATCTTGATACCGTCAACGATGAACCAAACAACGATAAGCCAGAGAATGACCTCACGGACAATAGTCGCGGCCGTCACAAGCGACGGAGGCAAGGCCGTCATAGGGTTGAAGTCGATAATGCCAAACCCAGCAATATCGACTTGAAAGTCTCCATCAGCACTACCAGACCCACCAACAGAGCCCGGGCTCAAATTGTCCCAACCTTCGGCCAAGCCATCACCATAGCTTTCGCCGTCAGAGACAAGATCGTCTGACATTGAATCATAGTCATTGGTATCCCCGTCGTCAGGGAAGAAGAAACTAACCAACTTCTTGACCTTATCCCACAGACTACTTTCAGAACCGTCTTCCTCAGTACCATAAAGAGCATCACGCGTTTCCTGCTGAGACTGGCTAATTTCACCTAAAGTACCGTCAATGTTTGATAGCTCTGAATTGGATATGTCGAGCTTAGCCTGTGTTTGATCGTGCTCCTGTTTCTGGGAGTTCCAGAGACTGTCTTGCTGTTTAAGGGCTTCTTTGTGTCTTGCTTCCTGATTTTCGTCCAGCGTGAGGGTATCAACGACCGTTGTTCTATCTTCAGACTCAATATCGTTGTCATGCACAATTGTCACATCACCGTTAGAATCCGTTTTCTTGAGCGATATATCATCGTCAAGCCATGGCACGTCATTTTCTTCACTATCTACGACCTGCACAAGTGTAGAGTTTCCATCATAAACAAGATCAGGATCACCCTCATCTAATTGGTAAATGTAAATCTTAAACGCACGATCCTTATCCTGCGCACCTACAGTAAAAGACTCACCCGGACCAAGCTCTACCTGTCTCGTTTCGCTGGTCCCGTCCTCATAGACGATAGTATAAACATAAGTTTGAGTCTCGTCTGTGCCATTATGAATTTGCTGTGACTGCCCGGTATGGACTTCAGCAAAGCCATCAGGATAAGACGGGTCTGGATCGGGATCAGGATCAGGATCGGGGTCAGTAGTTTCGCCAGAATAATTAGCGGTAATGTACATGTAAACATCACCGGGATTTGTTCCGTTACCGCTAAAGAAAATATTGAACGACCAAGTACCTGCAGTAGTCGCTAAGGACGTGTCGTGCTCGTACTGTGTGACAGTCACATCGACCGCTGCGTCGGTATGGGTAAGTACAACATTGTCAACCCGAAGCATATAATAGCTAGAGGTCGTGTGCCATGTTTTGGTTTCCCCGTCAGTAAAGGTAAATGCCCCTCTTTGCCAGTCATCACCTTGGAAGTGTTCGACGGTACTAGGGCGGCCACCATAGTAACCGTATGCGTCAACATTAACGGTGATAGTCTGAGCGGACAGGCTCAGAGCACCCAGAAGAAATACCAAACAACCGGTAAAATAGCTCCTGAAAGATAACATAGAATTGCCTCTGTTACGAAGTTGACCGCCAGTGCCGGAGCAACCATTAGCCCAGTGCTGGCCTCTACGCTGAGACTCAAAAAGAAGAAAGCGCAGAAGCAGAAAAACAAGCGGAGGATATAAGGTTTCACAGTAGAAGAAATAAAAGCCGGAGAGGGAATACCCCTCCGGCCAGACGATTGACGATTAAGAGCCCTTGCGAGCGAACTTCATAGCCATCTTGATCAGGAACACCGTGACCGCCACACCGGCGACGGTGATACCGATGCCGGTGGCGCCGTCGATACCGTTCTGAAGATCGCCAAGGGGATCGGCAGATTCAGCATGTGCAGCAGCAGTCATGCAAACAGTACCCCCACCGATAAGGTAGGCGCGCTTCATGCCGTTAACACTCAGGATATTTTTGATTTTATGCATTGTTTCAGTAGTTTGATGGTTTTGTTTTCGTTTCCCGGCCACATGGCCGAAAGTGTATTGATTTCTAAATACAGGGGCAGTTATCCACAGTTAACATGCCCCTTTAACAAGGAAAGGGGCCGCGCCCGTGCCGCACAGGCCGCAAGCGGCCTGTACAGCACTCGGGCGCGTCAGATTTTCGATTCGAGAGCACCGTTGAGGCAGAGAATTCCATTGTCCTGCATGCTAGGAGTAATCGAAAAACGACGTACAGAGCCTTGGACCGGAATCGGAGGCAAAGGGCCATCGTCACCCCGACGAGACTCTGTCATGACAACAGGCTTGCCGTGACACAGGAGCGTTGTCTTTTGCAAATGATAAGGGCGTTCGCCCTTTTCCTTGCGAGTGATACCCTTGATTGTCTCTGTTTGGAGAACAATCCCTTCAATAAAGGCTGACCCTACGGCCAGAGGTGCAGTCAGTTCATTTGTAGGCTTTGATTCGTTAGGCATTGGTTTAGTCTTTCTTGTGTAGTTACTAGTTCATGGGCAGAGCGGATTTTGACATGCTCATTGCCCGAAAGCATTTCAACGGATTCGCGTACCAGAAGATCAGTGAAGCCAGTGTTGCTATAAACCCGGTATCGCCGGGAGTGCTTACCGTCAGTGTAGCGAACAGAAATTGAGCGCCCCCAGTTCACTATTCTCTCTCCAATCGTAGGGGATTTTTCTTCCTTACGCGTTTTATGTTTTCCGGCGGGAGGACGCCTAGAAATGGGGGCGCAATTGGTATAAAAATGCGGCGAGGGCTGCCATACGCGGATTCTCACGCGGTTTAGAATCCATTCGGGGAGGTCCACAAATTTAGTAACATACTTAAGCGCATATTCGAGAGTGGCACCTTTGATGCGACGGACGTTAGTACGGCCTTTGCCCCATGCCTCATGAATGAAGCGCATAGTCTCGTAGGAGAACTTTTTGCGGTAAAGGAATGGGATATGAAAATGCGGCCAACCGTCTTCATGCACTTCCAGCTTTGTCGCGTGGGGGCATTCGTCTTCAGTAACACCAAGATACTTGCGAAGGAGCATCATGAATTTGCGAATATGCTCCCTGCCGATTTCAAAAGCGCGATCAGGATCGGGATAGCGCTCCCGGTCAAAGGTGAGGGTAATAAAACGAGAATCGGTTAGATTAGGGATGCCCTTCTTCTCGATTTCTTTGAGCTTCTTTTTCGCACCGTAAGAGGTCCACCAGTTCGCAGGCTCATAGCGTGTAAGGATAACCTCACGAGTATCAGAGTCAGATTCGAAGTCTTCCAATTGCTGACGGATAGCGGATTGTCGAATCTCATTTGTGCAGAAAGGATCATCATATTGGGGCTCACATTCGGGAGGATAGCGCCATGCCGTGAGCCGTGCCCGACGCGCTTCCTTCTCCTGCTTAGCTTCGACACATGCGACCGGATTAGACCGTTGCGAAGGATGGAGTAGGGGACTTTGATGGGGCTTGCTCACGCTCGCCCCCCTTTGGTCCGCTTCGCCGTCCCAAAGTGTTCTAGCGGGCAAGGCTGAGTACAGCCTTGCAAGTGGGTGGATGGCGGGAGGAGTGGGGAGCCTGATAAATCAGGCTCAAAAGGAAAAACAGTAGATAGAGCAGGGGAACAAGCTAAAGCTTGTTCAGTCAGTGATGGCGGGAGACCCGCCTTCGGCTGGTGGCCTCTATTGAGTGTGAGTGTCACAAGACGCCAACGAGCAAGACGGAGGCGATAGGCCAAGGTATCACGACGGAAGCGGACCGGCGACTTGCGGCGAGGCAACACCGCGAGCAGCGATTGAGGGGTGAGACACGTATGAGCAGAGTTCATGCCTCACCCCCGTTACCACTTGCGGACCGACGAACCGATGCCAGCCCGCTAGAAGGGTCTGCCGGATACAGCAAAATTTGAGTTTCAATGAACACAAGGAGTTCATCCCGCATAGCCTCTAGAGCACATTCACCCATGCAACCGAAGGAATGCGATAGGCCACAGTGAACCCTGTTAACCTGCTCACGGACAGCTTCCAAAGCCGATAGGGCATTGCACGTGCTCATGACTCACCCCCATCTGCTTTCGCTTCTTTGGCCTCAATTTCACGAAATACCGCGCTGGGGAGTACGCCCCAAAATGCACAGACGCCCATGAACTCTCGTACGCAAATTTCCTCGTGCTCGACAGCAAAACTCAACTCTGCTACCGCGTCGTCCAGACGTTTCTGGTATTCAGCCTCGCAGGAATATTTGGGTTCAATATTCATGACTCGGGCTCCTCCTTAATTTCCCTGTAATCCGAATCGTCGAACTGTGGGACGACAAACCCGCGAGAAACCTCAAGCCCTGTATTCAAGAGGCATTCAATCACTTCTGCGTCTGACGGATCATGCAACCGGGCAAGAACAATTCCGTCCCCCGCCGCGCTTGTATCTAAATTGACTTCACAGAAGTGTCTCCCATCAGGATCACCCGCATCTGGCTTCATGGGGCCGTAGACGCTGAAGCGATAAATCTTTGACAGTGGAACGCCACTAACGGCAGCTTCTGGCTTATGAGAGAACACAGAGCAGCGCCCCGTGCGGGTAAAGAATTTATGTAGAATGCTCATGCCACGGCCTTTCCCTTGGACTTGAACTTGCGGCAGCGAAGCGACCGCCATAGAGGTATCGATTGAATCTTGGAGTCCCCGAGCATGGCTGCCGCAGTCCTAAAGCCGGAGTACGATCCGAAGTGGATGCCTTCCCTATAGTCTAAATCCCTATCGTTTGTTCGTTCACATGCGCGAAACTCGCGGAGAGCTGAAGCCGCATTACGGCGTAATCTCAGAATTAGGTTTCTTGTCTCGGTGGTCATTTCGGTTCCTTCGGTTGAGTGGTTTGTCTTGTCCTAACGTATTACAGAGTGGTAAAAGTAAGGCCCCGCAGGTAGCAGCCTACGGAACCCATTAATCACGCCATTAGCCATGCATGAAATTGTAAGCCCAGAATTCCCTTGGAAATTGATGATCGGACTTGTCGTCGGAGTCTTCTTATTCGCCGGAACAGTCATGTTCCTTGTCGCGAAGTTCTTGATTCTACCCAACGCACGGAAGGGACAGAAAATCCTACAGGGACGATTTAAAGCTGATGACGAGACGAAGCGGCCCGAGTAGGGGGAGAGTCGTTTCTGGTGATTGAGCTTCATCTGATGGCGTCTTATGCCATTGACTATGAGATGGCATAAGACGCCGGTCAATCTGTTTGACTCCTATTTAAAAACGTATAAGGGTACCTAACATTATGTCAGGTAGCAGAGGCAAAGACTCAGACCATATCGGCGTGATTATCAGCAAGGAATTGAAGGCCAAAGTGCGTGAAGTTGCGGCCAAGGAAGACCGCACAATGTCGCAGTGGATTGCCTTGCTTGTTCGCGAAGAAGTGGAGAAGCGCCTTAAAAAGGCTTCGTAACCAACGGGTTAGGGGATTCCTTAAACCCTGAAAAACCAGCGCAATAATTTAGACATAATATTTATTGTGCGAATTATACGGTATTTAAAAAATCCCGTTAAACGGCTCAATCCCTTTAACGGTCAGCTCTTGGGGGCCATCGATTCGAGTGCTCGTTCGGCAAGAAAACGCATCCAGTTGGAGGCAGAACGTCCGTCCCTGCGGGCGGCTTCTTCGATGCGTTTTTTGAATTTCTTGTCCACGACTACTTGAATCTTGGCCGAGTCTTTACCCATGGTTCCCGGCATCAGTTCAGTGAGGCTTATACTATAGGGAGTAATTGTCAATCTGCTTTACGTCAGGCGTATGTAAGCCCAGTCTCGATACATAAGGCTGATGTACGCCTAACATCTAAGTTAACCTCGCCACCCTACTGATGACACCTAGACAAGCAGAGACGCCTTACAGCTTCGGCGGCATTAATGGCAGTTTAGCCCGGATTTCCTCTGGGGTCATCTTGCTAGCGTCTCCGATAACATGGATCAGCGGTATTCCTGCCGCGCTGAAAACGCTATCAACGAATTGGTCTCTCTGCTTTCGATCTTCTCTCTGGTGCGACGAGTCGTCCAGTTCGACCGCAAAGGCTATTTCGCTAGATCCTCGCGTGATTACGAAATCGACGTGTTTCCGGTCCGTACGGGCCCGCATCGAGCCGTATGCTTTACGGTCCTGCGTTTTCTTTAAGCGGATTAAGTCGGCCAAGCGAACCTTACTATGGATGTGCATGCCCTCGGGTAAGCACTGCGTTAGCAGATCAAACAGCACGCATTCATGCTTTGTCAGCAGCCAGTGGCGGGATTCTGCAAGGTCAGCTTTAGGTGGGCCTTTCTCCTTTTTGAGCAACTCCCCGAGAACGGCGACCACGCCCATTATTACGGCCAATCCGATGATGATGTAGAGCATCTATAACGGATTAGAGAAGAGCTTTTCAAACGTCAACAAACCACTCAACCGAAGGAACCGAAAATGAGCATTCTGCATAAATTCTTTGCCCGCACGGGGCGCTGCTCTGTTTTTTCTCACAAGCCAGAAGCTGCCGTCAGCGGCATTCCATTATCAAAGATTTATCGCTTCGGCGTCTACGGCCCCATGAAGCCAGATGCGGGTGATCCTGATAGGAGGCACTTCTGTGAGATCAATTTAGATACAAGCGCGGCGGGCGACGGAATTGTTCTTGCCCGGTTGCATGATCCGTCAGACGCAGTAGTGATTGAATGCCTCTTGAATACAGGGCTTGAGGTTTCTCGTGGGTTTGTCGTCCCGCCGTTCGATGATTCGGACTATAGGGAAATTGAGGAGGAGTCTCAGTCATGAGCATTCGCAATACCCTATTGGCTTTAGAGTCCGTCCGTGAGCAGGTGAACAGGGGTCACTGCGGCCTATCTCATTCTTTCGGCTGCATGGGCGAATGTGCTCTAGAGGCTATGCGAGATGAACTCCTTTCGGCCATAGATGCTGAAATTTTGCTCCTCCCTGTGGATGTGCAAACGTCGGGACCTTCGACGGGGGGCGGGCAATGAGTGGTATCAAGCCCGTCTCCACTGCCCGTCTTCCGCGCATGTTTATGCGTTCGGAACCCCGCGACAAAACGGTCTGTTTCGTCCTGACGGATCGCGAGCGTAAGCAGCTTAAAGCTTTGGCTAAGTCTCAAGGGCAAACGGTCTCGGCCCTCTGCTCTGAATGGATAATAGAAAGGATGAGTGGCCATGCCTTATGAAGCTGCCGACTTTTTCGCGGATGTCTCCAAGTGGGCGGCATTCTACGGGGCCGTTTGGACCTCTCAGGTTATCATTCGCTTTCTCAAACGCATGTTCGATGCCTCGTCGGACCTTGTCGGTTAAACCCAAACAGAAAGAGGAATCATGAAAAACAGTAACTGGAAAAAGAAGCTCATCGCAGCCGGTATCGGTCTGGCAAGCGGTGTTACCATCGCCAACGCTCAGGAGGCCGGCGGCCTCGACCTCTCCGCTATCACGGACGGCCTGAGCGGTGAAGTCTCCGGCATCCTGACTGCCGGTCTGGCTATCGGCGGTGCTGCGGTCGTCCTGATGGCTGCGCCCAAGGGTGTGCGCTTCGTCAAGAAGATGTGGGGCGCAATCGCTGGTTAATCAACCGGGGAGGGGTCGGAAGCACGCCCGGCCCCCTCCCCTGCTTTTTGTTGCCATGGACGAACTCCAAACCCTGCAGGAAATCCTGCCCCAGATGCACACGCTCAATGCGCAAACGCGGGGCATGTGGACCTCTGAGGTAGCGGCAACGATCATCCTTATCTGGGCAATCTTCTGGTCACGTCTATGAAGCATCTGATCCCATTGCTGCTCTGCTGTCTGGTGACCTCATTGTCTGCTCAGACAATAGCCGTTAGGGTCGACGCTTACGGCTATTACGGCGGACGCCCGAATGCCGTTGAGCATTTTCAGGGTGATGATTGGCAGCGTGGAACATTCACCTTTTCCGACGGAGAAACAAAGACGTGGCACACGACCTCTAGCTATTACGCGCTACGCGTCGACAACGTTGTTCTTACCTATGGCGATACGCAGGTAGACTCAGCGATCACGCAGAGCCACCAGTCCACATCGATCATTAACGATGATGGCACATGGTCCTTTGATATTTATTTAAGCGGAAACGGCACCAATCCGGGTGATGTTTCCATGGAAATTACCGCGCATTTTTCCAACGCCCCAGACCCTGATCCCGACCCGGACCCCGACCCGGACCCCGACCCTGATCCGGACCCGGATAACGACGCAGGACAGAGTGAGGCACACGGCACCATCACGAATAACACCGACGAGACCCAGACTTACTTTTGGCAAATTACCTATGAGGACGGTACTACGCAGACCGGCACCGTTGTTCTTGGACCCGGTAAAAGCGCAACAATTTCAGGTGGCTTGTCTGATCAGCCGTACACGATGAGCATTTACCAGCAAATTGACGAAGGCCCCTTACGGATTGTGGATCAGTGGGAATCGTCTGAGGTCGAATCAGGCGGCAGCACCTCTGGCAATACACCTAGTGTAACCGATGAAGACGGCAACGTGACGACCGATGACACCGGCCACATAGTGACGCAATTGGAGCAAATCAAAAACATCGAGGAGACAGCTAACGACAAGCTCGATGAACAGATAGACAACCAAGAAGAGCAGATTGCCAATCAGGATGAACAGATCGAGAACCAAGAAGAGCAGATTGCCAATCAGCAAGACCTCATCGGCGGCCTCGATGAGCTGGGCGAGAAGATCGGCGAGGCCGGGGACGGATCATCTATCATTGGTGATCAGTTCGAAACCGGTCCCGATTGGGATAACCTCGATACCGGGGGCATCGACAATGTTGACGGGATGGTCGATAGCGTGATTGGTAAGCTTCCTTCGCTGGAGGCTTTGCCCTCTGTATCCGGTCGCAACTACGTTTACAACATCGATGCCGGTGAGCTCATGGGGCTTCAGTTGGCCTTTGATTTGGATCTGTCCGGGTACACGCAACCGATTGAGTTGATACGACTGCTTGAGGAGGCGCTTGTCATTATCATGTTCGCCGTGGCGATCATTAAGAACGTTCGCGGAGGGTTCGCCGGATGAGCATTCTAGGTGGATTCGAGGATCTGATCAGTTGGCTGAATAAGCTGTATCTGCCCATTAAGCTGATATTCGCGCCAGTCATCGGCTTTCTGACCGTCGTCTATGCCTTGGTTTCGTTCGGCATGTCGATGCTGCAAAAGCTCCTGTTCTGGGTGGATGAGGAAATTGCCGGGCTCGATTTAACAGTGGGTTCTCACCACCTAAACACCGTGGCAAGCGACTTCTGGACCACCGTAAACACGTTCATTCCTGTGGATACGATCTTTGCTCTATCGATGGTCATTTTCGCCCTCAAGTTCGTGATGACCATTGTTCGTGTAGTTAAATCTTGGATACCGACTGTTTCAGGATGAAAGACGCAATCTTCAGAGTCTTTGCCGGTACGCTCGGCAGTTATAAATCCTACCACGGGGTTGTTGAAATCCTGGAGACGTTGGAGCGTGGCGCTATCGTCATGACCAACATTGAACTGCGTTGGGATCGGATCAAATACTACTTCGAAGACGAAAAAGACCTGATCCTGGACGATAAGCAATATGTTCACATTGACCCCGAGCGGGCATCGTCCTTTGTCGATCTGCTGGTCAAGGGTGAGCGAGATAAGCCCAATAAACTGATTATCGACGAGGCCGGTTTGTCGCATAACACGATGGACAAACAGAAGATGGACCGGGCCGTCTTGGAGATGATCGCTCACGCTCGAAAGCTCTTTATCGACACGGTTTTCATCTCGCATGACTTCCACGATATTTTAGCGCAAATCCGCAAAAAGGCGCAAAGCGTCATGTGGTTTCGGGACCTGCAGAAAATCAAATGGCTGGGGATCGGATTACCCTTGCCCATGTATATTTGGGCCGAGGTGGACGCCCGCAACCCGAAGCTCAAATATGACTCCGCGTGGCGCTGGAAACAGAAGTTCATTTATCGGCTCTATGTCTCGCATGACATCCAGTCGAAATCTTTAGAGGTCATCGCCTCCAAGCCACAGATCGAGCTCAAGAAGGTCGAGCGGCCATTGACGCGGGCCGACATCATTAAGCGGACCTCCAAACGCTGGGTGCGTCGTCTGGTCTACGGGGGAGCCATGGCCGGGGCCGGGATGCTCTTTGCCGGTCAATCACACTCCGAGCCTCTAGCGACGCCTGCACCGGTTGGAATCTCAGCTGAGGATTCGACGAAACCTCAAGTGGCTGACGTTAAACATATTGCTGAAGCGCAAATTCCCAAATCGGAAAAACCGGACCGCTCGATTGTCTCGGTTTCGTTCATGGGCCGAGCCAAGGCCTTACCGGTGCAGCGAGCGGACCAGCTCGGTTACTGCACCTTTGACTTTGTGTCTATCCGTCTTGGGGACGGTCGCCAGATCAGCCAGAGCCACCCGGACTTTGGGGGCTTCCGACGTGCCGACAATACCGCGCTGATCGCTGGCGAGGTCTACACCTATATCCCGCCACAGGAAACTTTCCCGGCTGCAGACCAGCTGGGCCAACCAAAATCAATCCAACTACTCAAAGAAAATGAAACAGTTAGTAATCCGTGACGAAAACATCGAGGTCCAGCACTCCCCCGCTTCCGAAAAGGACGGGCGTAAGTTCCCGGCTTCGATCATGACCACCATCGCCGCCAGCGGCTTTGATTCGCAGCTGTCGTTTATGGCTCCGGCCACGCCTGAGGCGCTTAAGCTGCTGGGGATCGAGGAGCCCGGCTCCCGTGCCCGCCACAAGGTCAAGGAGGCCATTTGGGTGATTGCTCCGGGCTTCGGTCAGAAAAACTTCTCGAAGATCCGTGCGGACTCCCTGCAGAAGTTCGACGCAAAGCCCTACGTCGAGAACCCGCTCGCAGCTGCGTGATGGTTCGGGACTTGGGCAGTTCATTCGGGGAGGTCGGGCCTATGGGTTCGGCCTCTCTGTCTTTGGGCCTCGCCACCACCAATAGAGGCCACCAGCCGAAGGCGGGTCTCCCGTCATCACCGGCTGACCTGGCTCTAGCCAGGTCCCCTGACCATCTACTGTTTTATCCCCTACTGAAAAAGCTGTACTCGGCTTTTGCTCACCCGTGGCGGTCACGCCACGTCAAACCCCTGAAAACGGCTCAGAAGGGCCGTAAAGCGCGCCATTTGGCCACTGCTGTGACTGATGGCAAAAGAAAAGCCCGACCTGCGCTAACAAGTCGGACCTCAAAAGAAAACTTAGGAAGAATTTTCGATGCCAGACCCTGTACATTTGCCATGCAATGTCAAGTCTCGAACGAAAGAGGGACGCCCCGAAACGCCAGCCGCAGCGGCCCCGCCGCGCGGCGGCGATTCGGGCGCGGCCCTTCCTTGTCTAGAAACAAACAACTCAATCCAAACCTACAGGCCGACCGCACAAAAAGCCTCTAAATTGATCATCGCTGAGGCCGTGCTAGAGCTAGCAAAAACCGAGGGTATAGAGACACTTCTGTTCGGGACCCTGACCTTTCCCCGACCTGTCACGCTGAAGGAAGCGCAAAAGGCCTGGAATAGTGCGTCCTCCAATACCCTGCGCCCTGCTATCTCGAAGGGGCTAAAGGTCCTGGAGCCCCACAAGTCCCTGCGCCCTCATTACCATGTCGTGCTTTCGACCGGTGAGGATGTCAGGAGTGGCTTTGACTTCGAGGCGTACCATCGCGCCAAGGCTCACCACTGGGCCAGCGCTGAGGGCCGCAAGGCTACCCGCGAGTATGGACGCTCCGCCAATGAGAACCTGCGTGGCTGGTGGATGTTCTTCCGGAGATTCGAGCGGTACGGCTTCGGTCGCACGGAGGCCATACCGATCTACAAGGCCGGAGAAGCGGCGGCAGAGTACGCGAGCAAGTACGTTTCCAAGGAGGACCGACCGGTAGAGTTCAAGGGCGCTCGTCTCTACAGCGCTATCAACTGGAAGCCGTCCACACGGCGGGGCTTTGGCTTCGTGGACTCGGGCCGTGCTTGGCGGCTGGCGGTCGCGCGCATCGCTAAGGACATGGGCTTTACCTCTGAGGGGGATTTCCGGCGCGAGTTCGGCTCAAACTGGGCTTGGGGCCTGCGCGGGACCATCTTCAGCATTGCCGAGGAAATTAAGGCCGAATATCGAGCCAAGGCTGAAAATGTCACAGCGTGAGTTTGAGTTTATCCAGGAGTACGCCTACGAGTTCGACGAGCGGCGCAGGATCGTATGGGGCAACAGAAAGCGCCTAAAGGTCGATGAAGTCTATAAGGTCATCCCGGACCACCTGTCCGACTCCCCTGCCCTCTATGCCCCCAACCGCCGAGAAGCCCGCATGCTCGCCCTCCGCTGCTCAGCCATGCCGGGTAAGGGCTTTGTGCTGGTGTTCAAGGGGCCGGAATACGTCGAGCGGATGAAGGTTTAACGATGTATATGGGACAATTGATTGTTTACAACAACACTTGACTAGTTATCATATATTCAGTCGATATAAGATCTATTAAACCATTATGTTTATTGAAGCACAAACGAAAGAAATTGTATCAGCCAACATATTGGAGGTTACAGCAGGGACTAACTCATATCAAGGAGGCAACTACAGCCATGGAGGAAGAACTCTTTTTCGGCTAAAAGACTTAGCCTGCACATATTGGTCCATTAAGGTTGATGGTGTTTCAACAAATCATCCGTCTGAAATAGAAATTGTTCTAGGAGGTGATTGTGAGGCGGAAACATTTCTTGAGGCGCTAGAGTTCACGTCAAGAGTGTTGAGAGAAAAACTTCGCTCAACTGATGTTGGCCATGGCAAGATAGGATATTCTACCATTAATGCCGATATCCACGAATAATATCTTTTACCATGAATATGCCGAGACGACCAGAAGCTTATATTGGACTGTATACGCAGGATAGTGACAATCCAGATATTTATACCGTTCAAGTCAGAGATACTGAAGGTGGCCATGAATTGCCGATTCCCGCATCTCAATATATAAATGACGGGCACCGCCCTTACATAGATGAGCTGCCAGATGTCAAAGACTATAAAAAAGAACTATAGTTGTGACGTACTAATCCAAGCAACAACCGCCAATGGATACCCTAACTTTTATATCGCGCATCGTTAATTCACTGGCATGGCCATTGGCTGTAGTAATAATTACATATCTTTTTAGACGGGATTTTTCGGCACTCATCAAAAGGGTTAATGCTTTTAAACATAGAGACACTGAGCTTCGATTTCGTGAAGAGCTAGAGCACGCTGCAGATAAAGCAAGCGGAGGGCACACTAATGAAAAAGCATTCTTGCAGGATCCTGTATCTGAAAAAGTTTTTGCCATTTTGGAAATTAGCCCAGGAGCAGCAGTGATCTCGGCATGGATAGAATTTGAAAATGCTGCAGTAGAGGCAATAGGTGCTGAAACCCCATTAGCTCCACATAAGCTATTTGCGCAACTGAGGGAGGCTCACCTGCTTGATCCCAATGATTATATATTTCTACAGACACTCAGGAGATTGAGAAACGCTGCTGTACATGACTACGATTATTTGCTCGATTATGAAACTGCATACAAGGCATGCACGGCTTTGCTTGCTCTTTCTTGGGAGTTAAAACACAAGGATTTAAACAATTCCTAGCCCAACATTCCCGCCACACAGGATTAAGAAATCTAATGCCGTGAGGCGTGGACATTCGCGGGGCTGGCGGGTAGAATATAGGGCTTCGCTCGTGCTGCATGGGGATTTCTGAATCCTAGAGCACCTATTTATTGTGCGAATAATGTACAGTTCGGGAAATCCCGCAAGGCTCGCAAG
Source organism: Ruficoccus sp. ZRK36 (assembly GCF_019603315.1). Lineage (NCBI taxonomy): Bacteria > Pseudomonadati > Verrucomicrobiota > Opitutia > Puniceicoccales > Cerasicoccaceae > Ruficoccus > Ruficoccus sp. ZRK36. The sequence continues at coordinate 2,902,055 of NZ_CP080649.1, read as the reverse complement.
CCGTTGCGGGTCAACCTTTAGCACCGTGCTGTTCAAGCAGCTGGGAAATGTGGAAACGAACCCAGTTCGATTCCGTCCGACCTTCCGATCGGGCCACCTCTTTTAAGCGTTCTTTCATTTCCTTAGGTACAACTGCCTGAATGACGGCTGAGTCCTTGCCGCGCCCCACAGCAATCTACTCGGCGATGCCCCAGCGGTGGGTGAACGGATAGAAGATGAAGACTGCCTTGCCGACGACGTCGTCCTCGGGGACGAAGTTAATCGGCTGGCCCTGCTTCTTATGCTCGTAGGCGTACGGGGTCGCTCTCTGGTTGCTACCCCAGCCGCGGCTGTCGTAGCTGTAGGGCGAGTTGTCACCCATGGCGAAGAAATAGCCCGGCGGGATTTTCTCGACGGTTCCCTCGTCGAGCCAGCCCATGTAGGTGTAGCCCGGATATTCGTCCTCTTGCTTAAAATTCTTCTCAAAGGCGTCCGCACCGGTGATCGGCTCATTGTTGCGATACAACATGGGCGGGCGCACCTCCAGGGTGTCGCCAGGCAGCCCGACGAGGCGCTTGATGTAGTATTTGTCGTCCGGCGTACCATCGGCGGCCTGCAGACCCTCGATATGGTTGGTGCGAAAGACGAAGGGATCACCCACCTCGGGCTCGAAGAAATTATAGCTGAAGCGGTCGACGAAGAGCATGTCGCCGGTCAGGATATCGAAGTCCAGAGCAGGCTCACCCAGCTGCACGGAATGATCGGAAAGAATCGTCTGCAGACCGGATTTCAGGCGCTGGACGTTCTCCTGGCTGAGGTCGTGATAAAGGTCCGAGAGCGTCTTTTCACCCGGGAAAAAGGCCTCGGCTACCACATCATCGAGATTGAAGTCCAGCGGCACATCGACATGGAACGGCCGACCATCCACGGCAAAGGTGTAGCGCCGCAGCTGTGTGGGCAGCAGTACGAATTTGCGTCCCTTGACCACTTCAAAGGCAATTTGACCGCTGAGGCCATAGTTGTTCGGAGTGCGGTCGGTAAACAGCGGGATCTCGACGCGGCCAGTCGCAGGGGCATTGGAGACGTAGTGGCTGGCACCATAGGCGGCGAGTCGGAAGAGCTCCTCGGGCTTCGAGGGAGCGCCCTCCCCCAGCGGGTACACCTCACCGATCATGCCCGCATAGGTCGGGTACATGGAGTTGGTCGGGATCTTGAAAGGCTGCAGGAAAAAGCTGCGCACGCCGATGGCCAGGATGGCCGCGACGAGGATCATCTCGATATTCTCAGAGAGAAACGTGACCGGATAGATCGTGCCGCCGTGAGGCTTGAGGCACGTATCCAGATTTTTCATACACCGTTTGATCTGCTCCGGGTCGGCGGGCTTGGCGGTGAGTGCGGCGATGAGGGCCTCTTGATCCCTGCGGATGGCCTCGACTGCTTTCTCACCGATGACGTCCGAGCGGTAGTTGATGACCTTCTCGGCGAGCTGCACCAGATGGCGCCCCTCTTTTTGCAGCTTTTTTCCCGGTTTGCTAAACAGTCCCATGGCGGCGGATCAATTGGTGGTTTTCAGAATTTTCACGAAGGCATCCTGCGGGATGGCGACCTTACCGATCTGCTTCATACGCTTCTTACCTTCCTTCTGCTTTTCGAGCAGTTTACGCTTACGGGTGATGTCCCCGCCGTAGCACTTGGCGGTGACGTCCTTGCGCATGGCGCTGACGTCCGCGCGGGCCAGGATGCGGCCGTAGACGGCGGCCTGGATGGCGATCTTGAACATCTGGCGCGGCAGGATCTCCTTCAAGCGCTCGCAAAGTGCCCTGCCCTTACCCACGGCCTTGTCCCGGTGGACGATGCTTGAAAAGGCGTCCACGGACTCGGCGTTAACGAGGATGTCGAGCTTCACCAGGTCGGAAGGCGTGTAGCCGTTGAGCTCGTAGTCCATGGAGCCATAGCCGCGGGTGATGCTCTTGAGGCGGTCGTTGAAGTCGACGAGGATCTCGTTCAGCGGCAAGTCTGCACTGAGCATGACGCGGGTGTCGTCCACCGTCTCCGTGTGGTCGCAGACACCGCGCTTTTCAGAGATGAGCGCGAGCATGTCGCCGATGGACTCGGTGGGCGTATGAATGGTGGCCCGGATCATGGGCTCCTCGATGGAGTCGATCTCGGAGGGGTCCGGCAGAAACTGCGGGTTGTCGACCTCGATCATTTCGCCGTCAGTCTTGACGACCTTGTAGACGACGCTCGGATAGGTGGAAATGATGTCCAGGTCGTACTCACGACGCAGGCGCTCCTGTACGATCTCCATGTGGAGCAGGCCGAGGAAGCCGCAGCGGAAGCCGAAGCCGAGCGCCACGGAGCTCTCGGACTGGTAGACGAGCGCGGCGTCGTTGATCTGGAGCTTGGCCATGCTGGCCTTGAGCTTGTCGTAGTCGCTGGTGTCGATCGGGTACAGGCCGCTGAAGACCATGGGGCGCACCTCTTTGTAGCCAGGCAGCATCTTGTCAGCCGGATCAGTGGCCTGCGTGATGGTGTCACCGATCTTGATGTCGGCCAGATCCTTGATGCTGGTGACGATGTAGCCGGTACGGCCTGCGCTGAGGGTCTTCTCGGGGAGCATCTTCGGGGAGAAGCGGCCCACCTCCTTGACCACGGCCTTTTGGCCGGTACCCATCATGATGATTTCGTCGCCGGGCTTGACCGAGCCGGAAAAGACCCGCACGTAGCAGATGACGCCCTTGTAGCTGTCGTAGACGTTGTCAAAGACCAGCACGCGGGTGTGGTCATTGTCCGTCCAGCGGGGCGAAGGCAGACGCGTGACGACGGCCTCCAGGATGTCATCGATACCGATGCCGGACTTACCGCTGGCCTGGATCGCCTCCTCGCGGGGGATGGCCAGGATGTCCTCGATCTGCTGCTCGACCAGCTCAGGATGTGCGCCGGGCAGGTCGATTTTATTAATGACGGGAATGATCTCCAGCCCCTGCTCGATGGCGAGGTTGGCGTTGGCCACGGTCTGGGCCTCTACGCCCTGAGCCGCGTCAATGAGCAGCAGCGCCCCCTCACAGGCAGCCAGGCTGCGCGAGACCTCGTAGGAGAAGTCCACGTGTCCGGGCGTGTCGATGAGGTTCAGCAGATACTCATTGCCTCCGTGCTTGTAGAGCATGGAGACAGGGTGCGACTTGATGGTGATACCACGCTCGCGCTCCAGGTCCATCGAGTCCAGGAGCTGCTCCTGCATCTCGCGCTTTTGCACGGTCTGGGTGCTCTCAAGCAGTCGGTCCGACAAGGTGGTCTTGCCGTGGTCGACGTGCGCGATGATGCAGAAATTGCGGATGTGGTCGGTATTCAAGATAGAAGCGATGGAATTAGGCCAGCGGAAGTTCTTCGTAGGTGCTCAGCGAGGTGACCTTGATGTCGCGGTCAATACGCTTGGCGAGACCGGCGAGCGTGCCGCCGGGGCCACACTCGTAGTATTCGCTGATGCCGAGCTCTTTCATAGCGAGCTGGCAGTCGGTCCAGCGGACGGTCGAGGTGACCTGATCCACGAGGGCCTGCTTGATCTGCTCGGGGTCTTCGATGCGTGTACCCAGTGCATTAGAGAAGACCGGGACGGCGGGCGAGCTGAAGGACGGGAGCGACTTCAGGAAAGCTTCAAACTTTTCGGCAGCGGGCTTCATCAGGCGGCTGTGGTAGGCACCGGCGACCTTGAGCGGGACGGCCATTTTAAAACCGGCTTCCTTGGCCTTACCGACGGCGGCCTTGACCTTTTCGGTTTCGCCGGAGAGCACGCTCTGGCCGGGGCAGTTGAGGTTACCCAGGTCCACGTCGAACTCAGCGGCGAGCGCCTCGGCCTTTTCCACGTCCCCGCCAATTAGGCTGGCCATGGTGCCCTCGGTGGCTTCGCAGCACTCCTGCATGAGGCGGCCGCGCTCGGCCACGATACGCAGCCCGGTTTCAAAGTCGTAGACACCGGCCACGGCGTAGGCGGTGAGCTCACCCAGACTAAGGCCGGCGGCAGCACCGACCTCGGGGAGCTTACCGGCTTCACGCAGGGCAGCCACGATGCTGTAGCCGTGCACATAGAGCGCGGGCTGGCAGACCTTGGTTTCGGTCAGTTCGTTTTCGGGGCCTTCGAAGCAGAGCTGCTTCAGGTCGAAGGGCAAGACGTCCTTAGCCTGGTCAAAGCACGCGCGGGCCGCGGCTGAGTTTTCGTACAGCGATTTGCCCATGCCAACCTGCTGGGCGCCTTGTCCGGAAAATATGAAACCGAATGCCATAAAGATGAGGCATTGCATCGAAACCTGAGCCGATGGGAAGGAAAAAACGCCGAATACCTCGGGATTATGCCTCCTGCCGCTCCAGTCCGCGCTCAAGAGCAGCCTGGAAATGCTGCTGGTCGAAGCGCAGATCGGCGGCAATGCGCATGATTATGTCGATTTCCTCCGCGTCCAGCTCGCCATCCGCGGTACCCACGTCAAAGAGCACATCCAGGAATCCGATCCGCTCCTCCTCGGTTGTGACCTCATAGAACCAGCGACAGACACGGATCAGGTCGAGGTCCTCAATCTTGTCCGACAGCGAGACCTGCACGACGAATTGCGCCTTGGGCTCGCTCAGCCCCCATGCGGTGCAAAGGTACTTCTCGGCGGTGAGGATTTCGTTTTCGTCCACCTTGCCGTCCGCCTGGATGACAAAAAACAACAGAATCCCTGCCAGACTGAGGCGGCGAAGCTCCTCGGGGTCGATGGCACGCCCGTGCTCCCCTGCCCTCAGGTTGCCCATTCGGGACTCCAGAAAGACCTGAGCCTCGCCCAAGCGACGAAGTTGCTCGTCATCGCCAGCCTTCAGGCGCTCCTGCAGGGGCTTTTGGATGAGGCCGTACATGCACAGCAGTGCCTCATCGCCAACGCGATCGATACACTCCTGCAGGCTGGCCAGTGTCGATGCCAGCGGCGGCTCTCCAGCGGCCCCCTCACCGGTGACGCGCTCCAGCGCATAGGCGGCAAACGTCATCGCATCCTCGGAGTCGAGCAGCTTGATGAGCTTGCGTTGAAATGATTCCGCCCGCTTGGCAGAAACCGGCTTCTCCAGCAGTTCCTCCAGCTCATCCCAGTCGCTCTCCGAAAGCGAGGGCAGCTGAAAGAGCAGGTCCTTCAGGGCATCGGTTTCGCTCTCCTGCAGGGAGCCTTGCGTCCAGGCCGCGGCGATAAAGACACGGGCAAGGGCTTTGGCGATAGGCGTTTCTCGCTGCATAAAAAGAGATCGAAGGCGTAAGAGAGACTGACAGTAGCAGGCGGCTGGTTGTTCCTCAGGCGCGCGGATGTGCCTTGCGGTGCATGTCCTTGAGCCGGGCCACGCTGACGTGGGTATAGATTTGAGTGGTGGAGAGGCTGGTGTGCCCCAACAACTCCTGAACCAGACGCAGATCAGCGCCATTGTCAAGGAGGTGGGTGGCATAACTGTGCCGGATTTTATGGGGGGTCAGGTCGTGCGGAAGCCCGGCCAGATCGAGGTACTTCTTGAGCATGAGCTGGATGCGTCGCACAGAGAGGCGCCTGCCCTGCTCGGTGACTAAAACCGGGTCCTTGGGGCCGCTGTGCCGGGCAAACTGCGACCGGAAGGCCTTCACGCATGCGAGGGCGACTTCGCCGATCGGGCACAGCCGCTCCTTGCTGCCCTTACCACGGATGCGGGCGACCCCGCTTTGCTCATCGATTTGGCCGTAGTTTAGGTCCGAAAGCTCGCTGACACGAAAGCCGCCGCCGTAGAGCAGCTCCATCACGAGGCGGTCCCGCAGAGCCGTAAAGGGCTCGATGGCCTCGTTTTCGAGCAGTCGTGTCGGCCCGGCCAAAAGCAGCGCGATCTGTTTTTCGGTTAAAAACTTCGGGAGGGTCTTTTCCTGCCGGGGGCCTGTAATGCCCGCGAGCGGGCTGGCCGTGATCCTGCCTTCGCGCAGTTGGTAGCGGTAATAGGCGCGCAGGGCCGAGAGGTGGAGGTTCACGGTACGGCGTCCAAACTCGGCCGTGAGGTCCATCAGGTAGCGTCGCAGGTGACGAGACTCCAGGGACAGCGGGCCTTGCGTGCCGGGCTGTGTCTGCAGCCAGCCCGTAAAGCGTTCCAGTGCCTGACGATAGTTGCGCACCGTGCGCTCCGAATAACGCTTGTGCTCAGCCAGGTGGCGGAGGAACTCCTGCGCCTCGGCAGGTAAAACGGGGGCTTCCGGTTGGTCGCTCAAGATACCTTTTACGTTAGTGGAGCATGCCTATGTCGCAAGTCTGTAACAGCGTGCTTTTTGTGTCGCCGAGTTATGGCGAGGCGTTAGCTTGACGGTACCGTGAGCAGCCATTCTGCAGCCGAGACCTGCCTGATTTTCGACTTCGACGGAACCGTGGCCAATACCCTCGATTTGGGGAGGGAGATTTTTAATGCCATGGCCGACAAGTACGGCTACCGCCCGGTCGCACCGGAGGAGTTGGAGAAACTTCGCGACCTGACGACCTCGCAGTTCGTCAAGCACCAGCAAGTCCCCCGCCTGAAGCTCCCGGCCATCCTCTCCGAGGGTAAGCGCATGCTGGCCGAGCGGATGGAGGATATCCGCCCGATCGAGGGCATGGATGTCGTGCTACCCGTGCTGCGCAAGCACTGGGACGTGCTGGGGATTTTGACCTCCAACGACAAGGTCAACGTGCGGACCTTTCTCCGTCAGCACGACCTCGACTTTTTCGACTTCGTCAGCACCGTGCCGAAGCTCTCCGGTAAGGCCAAAAGCCTGAAGGCGATTATGCGCACATTTACACTCACTCCCTCCGAGGTGTGTTTCGTCGGGGACGAGTCGCGCGACATGAAAGCTGCCCGCAAGGTCGATGTCACGGGCGCAGGTGTCCTCTGGGGAGCTAATACGAAAAAGGCCCTGAAACTCCACGAGCCCAAGTACATCCTCTCCCGCCCGTCGGAGCTGCTGGATGTCGCGCTCTGAGCAGGAGGACTTTCTGTCTGCTCAGAGGACAATTGCTCAGCAACTCATCCAAGCGTAATCGCCACCCTTTCAGGGGTGCCCTTCGTTGAGAGGTGAAACTGCCAAAGTGATCCGCGAGGATCACAGGTCCAGGACTATGTCCTGGCTTAGGGCTGCATGAAGCCGAGATAGTAGCGCAGTTCGCCCATGGACTCGCGAATGTCGTCGAGGGCCCGGTGGGTGCCTTTCTTGTCGAAGTTTTTTCCGTAGCAGGTCTGGAAGACGACCTTGAAGCTGCTCACGTCAAGCATGCGGTAGTGCAGCTTTGAGGAGAACTTCGGCAGGTAGCGATCTACGAACTTGCGATCCTGGCCGATGGAGTTCCCGGCCAGCAGGATCGGGTCGGGGCCAAAGTATTTCGCGGCGCATTCGGCGAGTTTGTCGTCGAGCTCATCCTCACCGATTCCACTGGCGACGCGATCCACCAGGCCGCTCTCGCCGTGGGTTTTCTTGCACCACTCGTTCATGTTGGCGAGGACCTCGGCCGGCTGATAGACAGCGGTGTCACCGGTCGCCAGCTCGTTGAAGTCCTTGTCGGTGAGAATCCAGGCCGCTTCGAGGATGCGGTCGGACTGCGGGTCGAGCCCGGTCATCTCCAGATCGAGCCAGAAAAAAGTGCCGTTCTTATCGTCCATGACCTACTCGGTTTCGTTAAAGCTGCACAGGGCAAAGGTGTGGATACCCGCGTTCTCGAGGAGCTGGCGGCCCGGCAATTCGCAGAGGTTGATGATGGTGGCAAAGTCCACCTGCTCAGCACCAAGGCGACGCATCAGACGTACGGCGGCCAGAGCTGTCCCGCCGGTGGCGAGAAGGTCGTCCACCACCAGCACGCGCTGACCGCGGATGGTGTCCGTGTCGTGGACCTCGATCGTGGCCTGGCCATACTCAAGGGTATAGTTTTCGCTCAGAGTCTCAGCGGGGAGCTTGCCCTTCTTGCGCACGAGGATGAGCGGCAGGTCCAGGTTATAGGCCAGAGCGCCCGCCAGGACGAAGCCGCGCGCGTCAATCCCGGCCACGCTATTCAGCTGGCGGGTGCGTGCCCACTCTGTCAGGCGGTCGATGACCGCACGGAAGCAGGCCGAGTTCTCGAACAGCGTGGTAACGTCCCGAAAATTAATGCCGGGCTTGGGCCAATTTCGGATGGTGCGGATGTTTGACTTAATCGCGTCTTCGGTCATGAATGCCGCCAGCAAAGCCGATCTCCCCCCCACTGAGCAACCCTATTCACCCGCTATGAATGAGCACCCGGATAAAAAACGTTTGCGAGCCGAAGTCCGGGCTCGCCGCCGGGCCATGTCCTGGCAGCAGGTCCGGGACGGCAGTGCGGCGATTTGTGAGCGGCTGAATGAGCTGCAACTGTGGCGGGATGCTGGCACGGTCTGCGTATACCTCTCTCTCGGCAATGAGGTCATCACACACGAGCTTGTGCATGATGCGCTGGGAGCAAAAAGGATTCTCATCCCCCGCTCCCATGAGGGCGGAACCATGACCTGGCATCAGCTCTACGAGTGGGAAGCTCTGGAGCCCGGCATGTATGGCATCCTGGAGCCCCCGCCCCAGAGCCCGGAGGTGGACCCACCCTGCCCGGACCTGATTCTCGTGCCCGGTCTGGCCTTTGACCGCGAAGGGCGACGCCTCGGGCACGGTGGCGGCTACTACGACCGGTTTCTCGCCCATACAGGCGGTGCCAAGGTCGCCCTCGCCTACGACTGGCAGGTCTTTGACCACATCCCCCATCAGGGCCACGACGTCCACATGGACGCTATCGTGACCGATCAGCAGGTGTTGCGCTTTACGACTGAGCAATGCTCATAGCTTATGGCGTAAAACCTACGCCGACACTTTCTCACACCCTTAAATCCAAATACGATCCTCTCTTATGAAAAGCATTCACACCGATCTCGCTCCCAAGGCCCTCGGCCCCTACAGCCAGGGCATCTCCTGCGATGGCTGGTTTTACAGCTCCGGCCAGATTGCGCTCGGGCAGGATGGCCAGATGGTCGGTGAAGACATCGAGACGCAGGCCCGCCAGGTCTTCGCAAACCTCGGTGCCGTGCTGGGAGCCGCTGGCTTGTCATTTGTCCAGGTGGTCAAGGTCACCGTCTATTTGAAGGATCTGGAGGATTTCGGTAAGCTCAACGCTATCTACGCCGAGGCATTCGGTGAGCACAAGCCCGCCCGCTCCTGCGTGCAGGTCGCCCGCCTCCCCAAGGACGCTCTCGTCGAAATCGAAGTCATCGCCACCCGGTCATAGGCAGAACTGAGTCCATGGACAAAGTCCTTGACCTGCGATCCTGCGGATCGCCGATGGTTCTTCCAGAGCGAAGCCTAAATTAATGTCCAGTGCGATCACGCACCCAGAAGGTTACCTCGGAGATCGCGTAGTCCCAGGTGCGGCCACTGCGGCGGATCGCCTGCGGCACGTTGACCGGCTCGCGAAACTCACGGAAGTTCTTCAGCAGCGCTCCTAACCCGTCACGGGTGGAGACGTTCTCGCCGGTGGCGTCCTTGTAGCCGCCGATCCAGTTCTCCTTTTTCGTGAACTGCTCGCTCCACGCATTTGTACAGGCGATGACCAGCAGTCCGCCTTCGTTGAGCCGCTCATGGACAGTTTCGAGGAACTTGGCCGGGTTGTAGGAGCGCTCCAACAGGTTGCTGACGAGGATCAGGTCAAAGCCACGGTACAGGTCCTTCATATTTGAGAGGTCGGCCTGCATGAACTCGACCTTGCCGCGCGAGCCGTCCAGCCCGAGGTCCTGCAGGTTCGCCTGCCGGAAGTCCAGCAGCTCGCCCTCGCGGGGGATCTCCCACTGGGTGTAGCCCTTGTCGGTCATCTCCACACCGATACGTATCGTGCGGGCGGTCGGGTCGAGCGCGAGCACGCGATCAAACTCCGCTGCCAGCTCAAAGGCGGTGCGCCCGACCTTGCAGCCGAGCTCCATGGCGCGTCCACGCGAACGCCCGATCACCGCGTCGAGGCAGAGCTGGGCAATTTTCTCCGGGTAGTTTTCCAGCCCGAGTGCATCGGGGCCGTAGTGCTGCTCGCAATACGGGACCACATCCGGGTCGGTCTCGTAGCGATCGTCAGGGATGACAACCTCGGCGTCCGACTCCACGTAGCGGAAACCGGCGTGCTGGTAAAAGTGCCGCCGAAAGGCGTAGCGGGATTCGCGGGTAGCCTCATTACCGGTGGATATCCACGAGCCGCCCTTGATCATGTTGTGGCGCGTGTCGAAGGTCGGCGTCGAAAAGTCGTCGTAGAGCGGGTGCACCTCGAAGCCGGGGAAGCCCGCGATGGGCGTTTCGGTGTGCTGCCAGACATTCCCCAGGACATCGTAAAAGCCCTGTGCGAAGGCATGCCGATCCACGGGGACGGACGAGGCGGCTTCGTTCAGGTTGAGGTTGCCGGGGGCTGTGTCGCCCCACCCGTCCATATCCGGGGTGCCGGTGTAGTCGAGCAGGCCGTACCACTCCTCCTCGGTGGGCAGGCGAATGGGCTGGCCCGTCTGGACGCTCTTCCAGTTACAGAACGCCTTTGCCTCCAGATAGTTCGTCTCCACCGGCCAGGACCAGGGCATCTCGGCAGCCGAGCTCCATGGCGCGTCCACGCGAACGCCCGATCACCGCGTCGAGGCAGAGCTGGGCAATTTTCTCCGGGTAGTTTTCCAGCCCGAGTGCATCGGGGCCGTAGTGCTGCTCGCAATACGGGACCACATCCGGGTCGGTCTCGTAGCGATCGTCAGGGATGACAACCTCGGCGTCCGACTCCACGTAGCGGAAACCGGCGTGCTGGTAAAAGTGCCGCCGAAAGGCGTAGCGGGATTCGCGGGTAGCCTCATTACCGGTGGATATCCACGAGCCGCCCTTGATCATGTTGTGGCGCGTGTCGAAGGTCGGCGTCGAAAAGTCGTCGTAGAGCGGGTGCACCTCGAAGCCGGGGAAGCCCGCGATGGGCGTTTCGGTGTGCTGCCAGACATTCCCCAGGACATCGTAAAAGCCCTGTGCGAAGGCATGCCGATCCACGGGGACGGACGAGGCGGCTTCGTTCAGGTTGAGGTTGCCGGGGGCTGTGTCGCCCCACCCGTCCATATCCGGGGTGCCGGTGTAGTCGAGCAGGCCGTACCACTCCTCCTCGGTGGGCAGGCGAATGGGCTGGCCCGTCTGGACGCTCTTCCAGTTACAGAACGCCTTTGCCTCCAGATAGTTCGTCTCCACCGGCCAGGACCAGGGCATCTCGATCTCCTCCAGCATGCAGCGCAGTCGCCACTCGCCGTCCTCGGCGTGTCGCCAGAAACGCGGCATCCCATGGCCGTCGTAGGTCACCCAGTTCCAGCCTTCCTCGGTCCAGTATTCCTGCTTAGAGTAGCCACCGTCCTCGACGAATTCCAGAAACTCGGCATTGCTGACGAGATACTTGCTGACCTTGAAGTCTGCCACCTCGACCTCGCGTGAGCCGTACTCGTTGTCCCAGCCGTAGAACTTGCCTTGTTGGCGGGACTTCCCCATATGCACCGTGCCGCCGGGCACGGGTAGCAACTCGTTAGCGGGCGGCGAGGTGTCGAGTCGTGCGGGCTCCCAGGCCGGGTGTTTTTGGACGAGGTCCAGCGGCAGTTGCCGGATGAGCACCGAGGATGTCTCCAGGTGGATGCGCTCATGCTCGATGCCCATCAGGATGATCCAGAAGGGACTGTCCCAGCCGATGGGCAAGGTGAGCGGCAGCGAGCGGATCAGCCCGTCAATGGCGGCGCGGGCTTTATCTCGATAGGCCTTGACCGCCTCGGGCGCGGGCCACTCGTAGTGGGCCTCGTTGAGGTCGTCCCAGCTCATTTCGTCCACCCCGACCGCGCAGAGCGACTCCAGCTTCGGGTCCAGCCGGTGGTCGAGGATTTTCCCGAGCACGAGCTTATTGATAAAAAAGACCGCCGTGTGCCCGTAGTAGAAGATCAACGGGTGGCGCAGCGGATCGGCGCGCGTGGTGTAGGCCTCGGGGCTGGCGAGGGTCTCAAAAAGCGCCTCGTAGGCATCATAGGTGGCGTGAAAGTAGTTGAGGATCTCCTCGCGTTTGGCTTCGGGGTCGCTCCCGTCGAGACGGGGCGAGAACGGGCGCGCGAACTCGCGCGTATCGACGGTATAGAGAGTGGACATGGTTACCAGGGGAATTGAGTGAGGAGAGATTGAAGGCAGGGCGCGCTGCCTTACCCCAAAACTCTATTCCTTCCCCTCCTCCTGACAACCCGCAGGCGTATTTTCTTCCGGGCTAAAAACACACCGATAGCGCCTTGGCGGGCTTGGCCCGTCTGCTTCTACTTCCGGAAATAGTCCGGTTCCTGGCCGGGCTTCCACTTGATATTGCAGCCGATGGAGGGCTTTTGGACATCGTCGGGGATTTCCTCGTCGTCGAGCACAGCATCGAGCGCAGCGCGCAGATCCGAGCCGGTCACGTTGATGCCGTTGCCGGGACGAGCGTCGTCAAACTGGCCGCGGTACACCAGCAGACGCTCGTGATTGAAGACGTAAAAGTCCGGTGTGCACGAGGCCCGGTAGGCCTTGGCGACGTCCTGCGTCTCGTCCTGGCAATACGGGAAGCTGTAGCCCTGCTGAGCGACTTCATCACGCATGTTGTCCATGCTGTCGTCCGGGTAGTTCTCCACGTCATTGCTGTTGATCGCGACCAGTGCCACGCCCTTGTCCTGATACTCGGAGGCCAGCTGGGCGATCTCGCGACGCAGCATGCGCACATACGGGCAGTGGTTGCAGATGAACATAACCACGTAGGCGCGCGCCCCATCGAAGGCTTCCAGGGAAACCACATTACCCTGCGTGTCGGGCAGGTGAAAGGCCGGAGCGGGTGTGCCGAGGGGCAGCATGGTAGAGTTGACGGCGACCATATGCCCCAGAGTAATAAGGCCCAGGCAGCAGGCGTCAAGCCGTGCTTGCGCGTGAGGCGGCGCGCACATCCTGCCACAAATGCCCACCGAAAGGTTTGCCAGCGCCTCGCAGGCTGTTCTAGTGTGCTCGCTTTTATTTTTGCCATGATCGACATCAAGCTACTTCGCGACGACCCCGAGGGACTCAAGCAAGCCATCGCCCGTAAGAAATTTTCGGTCGAGTGGGACGCCATTCTCAAGCTCGATGAGGAGCGCCGCGCCGCCATCCTCAAGGCCGAAACCAAACGCGCCGAGCAAAAGGCCGCCAGCAAGGAAGTGGGCCAGTTCAAGGACAAGAAGTCCCCGGAGTTTCAGGCCAAGCTCGCCGCCATGAAAGAGCTGGCCGATGAGGTCAAGGCCCTCGAAGCCACCGCGAACGAAGTCGAGGCTCAGTGGAAATCGCTTTTCCTCTCCATCCCGAACCTGCCCGACGCCAGCGTGCCCGAGGGCAAGACCGAGGACGACAATGTCGTCGCGGCCACCTGGGGCGACCCCAAGGACGTCTCTGCCAGCGCCGTGCCGCACTGGGACATCCCGTGGTTCTCGAAGGCGATCGACTTCGAGCGCGGCGTCAAGGCCACCGGTGCCGGTTTCCCCTTCTATGTCGGTGACATGGCCCGCCTCGTGCGCGCGCTGATCAGCTTCTTCCTGGAAGAGGCCCGCCTCAACGGCTACGAGGAGGTCCTCCCTCCCCTCATGGTCAATGCCGCCAGCGCCACCGCCACGGGCCAGCTCCCGGACAAGGAAGGACAGATGTACCACATGCCGGTCGAGGATTTTTACATGATCCCCACCGCCGAGGTGCCGGTCACGAATTTCTTCCGCGACGAGACCTTTGACGAGGCCGAGCTGCCCGTCTACCGCTGCGGCTACACCCCGTGCTTCCGCCGCGAGGCCGGTAGCTGGGGCAAGCACGTGCGCGGCCTCAACCGCCTGCACCAGTTTGACAAGGTCGAGCTCGTCAAGTGGGTCCACCCGGACAAGAGCTTTGAAGAGCTGGAGCACCTGCGCGGTAACGCCGAGGTCATCCTGCAAAAGCTCGGCCTGCCCTACCGCGTGCTGCTCATGTGCGCCGGGGACATCGGCTTCCCGCACGCAAAGCAGTACGACCTCGAAGTGTGGGCCGGTGGCCAGGAACGGTGGCTCGAAGTGTCCAGCTGCTCGAACTTTACAGACTTCCAGGCCCGCCGCGCCGGTATCCGCTTCCGCCCCAAGGGCGGCGGCAAGGCCGAGATCGTCCATACCCTCAACGGCTCCGGGCTCGCCGTCCCGCGCGTCCTCGCCGCCCTGCTGGAAAACAACCTGCAGGAAGACGGCTCGGTCAAGGTGCCCGAATGCCTCCAACGCTGGACCGGTTTCGAGACCCTCGCCCCCAAGGACAAGTAGAGGGAGAGTTCGTTTTTTCTGGGCTTATGCAGCCCAGACCCCGCAGCAGGCACAGCCTGCACTTTCGATGCTGCGCATCGTGTCAGCGATTACTGAAAATGAGCTATGCTCATTTTCAGTAATCGCTGAGCAAAGCATTAAAAACGGGGTCGCCACAAAGACGAGTTCTGGACCTGTGGGCTGTCGCATCACTGATGCCTTTGCTAAGGACGAAGGTATCGCGGCTAAAAGCACACCTGAGTGCCGGGATTGTGTCAGAGAGACCTCAATGACGATCAAGGGCTTTGTGCGTAGCACAGCCCTTGATCGAAAATGCAGGCTGTGCCTGCCGCGGGGCCTGGGGGCGCGCAGCCCCAAGAAAAAAGAAAGCAACGTTGCCAGCGGTCAACGCTGTCACAGACTGGGCGCATGTTGAGCTGGCGGCAAAAGGCTGAGCGGTTAACCGAAGGAACTTCGGGGACGGGTTTGCTTTGGCCGGAAACTGTCAAGACCCCGCTCGGAGTTGGTTGCTCAGGTGGTGCGGACTCGGTTTTTCTGCTGTTGGCGGCATGGTTGAAATACGGCTCCGACCTATGCGTGCTGCACCTCAACCACGCCTTGCGCGGGGCCGAGTCGGATGCCGATGCTGCATTTGTTGAAAAACTGGCCACAGAGCTCGGGTTGACCTTTATCGGGCAGAAACTTGAGAGCCCGCCTGTCAACGCCTCCGAGGCCTGGCTGCGTGAGCAGCGGCTCGCGTTTTATCGTAAAAGCGGCTGCGCAACGATCCTGCTGGGCCACCACGCCGACGATGTCGCCGAGACGATGCTCATGCGTCTGACAAGGGGCAGCGGCACCGAGGGGCTAGCCGCACCGCTGCCGGTTTACCATTTTGCGGATGGGCTGAGGCTGATTCGCCCACTGCTGGAGACTCCCAAAGCCGACATCCTCGACGCCCTGACCCAAAACGATATCCCTTGGCGCGAGGATGCCAGCAACGCCACCCCCGATTATTTCCGCAACCGCGTCCGCGAAAAGGTCCTTCCCCGGCTGCTGAAAGCCGCACCTGGTAACGCCCGCGCGGGCCTACGGCGCTCCCATCGCTTACTGGCCGAGGATGCCGAGGCCCTCAGCGCATGGCTGGAGAGCCTCAGCCTGGAGATACTTCCCGGTAAATCACTATCAGTCAAAGCCTTGCAAGGAAAGCCACCTGCCCTTTGGCGCAGGGCTGTCCAGCGATGGCTGGGCGCAAACAATCTACTGGAGTCCCTCACCGCCTCCGCAGTGGATGAGCTGTTGTTGCGCCTGTTGCGCGGCGAGTCGGGCTCGATGAGCGCAGGCGACGGTATTTGCATTGTATTTAACAACAACGACTTGAAGCTCGACAAGGCCCCCTCCGCGACTCCGGCCACCGCATGGCCCTCTGTCCTTTTGCATCCGGGTGCTACGCTTTGGCTGCCGACGGGTCAGGCGTTGCGCGCGGAGCGGGTGGAGCTGGATACCGCCGCTCGGCAGGAAATTTTAGCCGGGAATATTAGCCCTGCGCGCTGCGTCTATTTAAGTATGGAGGCTGCGGCGTTGCCGGTTCTCGTCCGCCAGTGGCGAGATGGCGACCGCTACCGCCCGCTGGGGGCACCGGGCTCCCGCAAGCTTCAGGATGTCTTTACGGATGCGAAAATCCCCGCTTTGGAACGAAAACGGCTACCTGTTGTCTGTTCGCCAACCGGTGACATTCTCTGGATTCCCGGCCTGGCACCCGCCGAAGCGGCTAAAATCAACACCGTTACACAATGGGCTCTTCGGTTGACTTACGCCCCGCATTAGCAAACTATAGGATGCTTGTTTGAATGAGTGATAATTCCCATAACGACTCCGGCTCTCCGCAGAAGCCGCCTTCGCCACAGGGCTTTCAGCCCAAAGTCTATGTGATCTGGCTCGCCCTGATCGGTATGATCCTGGTGCTCATGTACATGTATCCGGGCGATCAGACCGGCGCGAAGCCTCTTGAGATCAATCAGGTGCTTAAGCTGGCCGAGTCCGGCGAGATCAACTCGATGACCGTCAAGGCCGAGCCCAGCGGCGGCGAGCAGTGGTACAAGATCTGGGGCGAGATGAAAAACCCCGCCCTGGCCAAGAGCGCAGACGCTGCCAAGACTGACGAGAAGGCCGCCGGCACACCCGCGAAGCCCGTTGAGTCGTCCAAGCCCACCCTCCTCGACGAGGTTGAGAATGCCCTGGAGGGAAAGAGCACCAGCGAGAAGATCCCCGCGGTGATCCCCTTTAGCGCGCAGGGCCGCCTGACGGACGAACGCTACAACCAGCTCATTTCCCCCAACAATCCCTACGAGGTCCGTGAAGAACCCGCCAGCACCATGCTGCAGGACATCCTCGTCGGGCTGCTCCCCTTCCTGATTATCATCGGGGTGCTTTACTTTCTGTTTACCCGCCAGCTCCGCGCTGCCGGTAAGGGCGCCATGAGCTTTGGAAAAAGTCGCGCCAAGCTCCTCACCCGCGACAAGGAACGCGTCGTCTTCCGCGATGTGGCCGGTTGTGACGAGGCCAAGGAAGAGGTATCCGAAGTCGTTGACTTCCTGAAGGATCCGAAGAAGTTTCAGCGCATTGGTGGTCGCGTCCCCAAGGGCGTCCTGATGGTCGGCCCTCCCGGGACCGGTAAGACCCTGCTGGCCAAGGCCGTCGCCGGTGAGGCCGATGTGCCCTTCTTCAGCATCAGTGGCTCGGACTTTGTGGAGATGTTTGTCGGTGTGGGTGCCGCCCGCGTCCGTGACATGTTTGAACAGGGCCGCAAAAATGCCCCCTGCCTGATCTTTATCGACGAAATCGACGCCGTCGGCCGCCAGCGTGGCGCCGGTCTGGGCGGCGGTAACGACGAGCGCGAGCAGACGCTGAACTCCCTGCTGGTCGAGATGGACGGTTTTGACGGCCACGAAGGGGTCATCATCATCGCTGCCACCAACCGCCCGGACGTGCTCGACAGCGCCCTGCTGCGTCCCGGCCGCTTCGACCGTCAGGTCATGATCGACCTGCCCGACCTCAAGGGCCGCGAAGAGATCCTCAAGGTCCACGCCAAGAAGATCAAAATGTCGGTCGATGTGGACCTGGTGCGCGTGGCCCGCGTGACCGCTGGTTTCTCCGGTGCCGACTTGGCCAACCTTTTAAATGAAGCCGCCCTCGTGGCCGCTCGCTATGACAAATCCGAAGTCCAGATGGCCGACGTTGAGGAGGCCCGCGACAAGATCGCCTTCGGACGCGAGCGCCGCAAGGTCATGGACGAGGAAGACAAGCGTGCCACCGCCTACCATGAGGCCGGTCACGCCCTCGTACAGGCCGTCCTGAAGGACAAAAAGCGCGAACTGCACAAGGTCACCATCCTGCCCCGTGGTCGCGCGCTGGGCATGGCCATGACCACCCCGACGAAGGAAGTTTTAGGCTACTCCAAGCACGACCTGCTCAACCTTATCTGCATGGCTATGGCCGGGCGTATCGGTGAGGAGATCGAGACCGGCGACTATTCCAACGGTGCCGCCAGCGACATCAAGCAGGCCACCAACATCGCCCGCAGCATGGTCTGTGACTGGGGCATGAGCGAGCTCGGCCCTGTCGCCCTCGGCGACAACCAGGAGCATATCTTTTTGGCCAAGGAAATTACCCGCAGCCAGAACTACAGCGACGACACCGCCCGCATGATCGACCGCGAGATCCGCCGTATCATCCAGGAGCAGTACGACCGCGCCTATCAGATGATCCAGGAGCATAAGGAGGCGCACCAGAAGGTCGCCGACGCCCTGCTGGAGTACGAGACGATCGAGGGCAAGCACGTGAACGAGATTCTCGAGTTCGGGGAGCTGCGCTCGCCGGTCATCACGAACACGCCCCCCTCCTCCGAACCTTCTTCCCCCGAGCAGGACAAAAAGAAGCCTGCCTCCGACAAGGACGAAGGCGAGGAAATGGGCCCCAGCACTGCCCCTGCCGGCATGCCCGCTTAGGCCCGAGATTTTGTTTTTGCGGGGGCTACGCGCCCCCACGCCCCGCCGCAAACACTCGGCGTTTGATCCGATTGATGGGGCTCTGCCCCCCATCAATGCCAGCGGAGGTACTCCACCTACTTGGTTTTCATGATGTAGACACCGTCCCAATCCTCAGGGGGCGGATTGTCTTTCATCTGGGCACAGCGTGCCACCATAGCCAAGCTCGGGTTCAGGAACACGCCCGGGTCCTTCCCCGGCTGGAATAGCTCCAGGTGCGAGGCCTTTTCAAAGCCGGCGGCAGCGGCGTCCCAGTCGCGGCTGAAGTACCGCTGGAGGGCTTCTTCGTACAGGCCGACGGCGTCCAGTGCCGCTTGCTTCAGGTCGGAGCGGAAGCCAACCACCTCGTACATCGAGACCGGCTGCGTGCGCCCCTTGACCTGCCACTTATCGATGAAGCGGAACAATATTGCGTCGCTGACCGCGAGGGCCTCATTACGGGTCTGCTCGCTGACCAGCGTAAAGGCGCCTGCGGACTTTGCACCACTTTCACAGCGAGCGGCGAGGTTCACCGTGTCGCCCATCATGGTGTAGTTAAACCGCGTGATCGAGCCCATGTTACCGACGGTGGCATGCCCGGTATTCAGGCCGATACGCGTGCGCATCTGCGAGACGATGGGCGGCCACTTGTCGCCCTCGGCGGCCCACTGCTCACGCAGGATTGCCTGGCGCTGCTGGATGCGCGCGGCGGCCCGGCAGGCCTGCCAGGCGTGGTGCTCGATGTGGATGGGCGCGTTAAACATCGCGACCATGGCATCGCCGATATATTTGTCCAGCGTGCCGCCCTCCTCCTGGACGATGTCGGTCATCGCCGTCAGGTACTCGTTCATGAGCTCGACGAGCTTACGTGGCTCAAGCAGCTCGGAGAAACTGGAGAAGCTCTGAATATCGCTGAAAAAGGCCGTGATCGTCTCATCGACGCCCCCCAGTTGTGGCTCCTCGCCGGACTCCACCATGCGGTCCACCAACTGGGGCGAAAGGTAGGTGCCAAACATCCCCTTGATGCGGCCCTTTTGGCGTTCCTCGATAAACAGCCGATAGACCGCGCCAGCCGTTGTTGTCGTGACCGCACAGGCCACGGGGGCAATCAGCGGCAACACTAACTGCAGGCTGCTGAACGCCCAGAAAACGGCCACGACGTACAGCCCCAGCACGACGAGACCGGCTATCTTTGCCCACAGGCCATGCTTACCGGTGTAGGTGCCCGGAAGCGCGACGAGGGCCGTCAGCCCTAACAGCAGCGCAATATCCGCCCAGCGTGGCAGGCGCTCGATGTACAGGCCGCTGACGAGTGTTTTGTAGAGATTACCGTGGACGCTGACCTTAGGGACCGGCGTAGAGTCAAACGGCGTCGGGGCGAGGTCCTGCATGGCCTCGTCAGTCGGGCCGACGAGCACCACCGCACCGTTGAACATCTTAAAGAACTCGCGGGCCCGCTCCTTCAGCTCCTCGGCATCGGGACCGGTCGCGCTCTCCAGGTTGTAGGCCTGCTCCAGGATGACCTTGGCGCTGGCAGCAGGATTGAGTTCACGGTTTTCCCAGCGTGAGAACCAGTTGACCTCGACGACCTGCTCGTCAGTTAGCGGAGCTTCGATGACGGGCTCGCCCTCATCATTGAGCACCCGGAGCGTTTCGCCCTCCACGATGACCGCATCCTCTTCGAGGCCCATTTCCAGCAGGGCCAGCTTCAGCGACATGGTGTAAAAGGTCCGGTCCGTTTTGGCCGGGAGGGTGTTGATCTGGTTAAAGTCTTGGTCGAAGAGGAAAACCTTGCCGTCCAGCTCATCAACCAGATCGTTGGATTCCTCCTTGCTCAGACCCGAATGCGAGTAGAATCCGTCGAGCAGATTAAGCGTTTCATAGGGTCCCTGTGCCTGTGAAAACAGCGGCACCCAGCGCTGGACCGGGCCGGCATTGCGCTGCAGGTCCATGTCGATCAGGCCCACATTCCCCATGCCCAGGCCGCCGATGATCGGGTAGCTGGGCATCTCCGGGAAGGTGTCGCCACTGCCCTGCCCTGAGGCATTCCGCAGATAGGGAAAGCTGCGTGTCTTCTCCTCAATGAGGACGACACTGCGGTCTTTCTTGCGATCAGGGACTGTCAACGGGAGCAGGCTGCCGCTGTAAAAGCCCGCAAACACGGTATTCGGGTAAAGCTCGGCAAGCTGGGCGAGGATGAGGTCGTTCTCCACGATGGCCTCCTGTGACACCATCGCCGAGTGCGCCTGCGGAGAAAATACAAAGTCGAAGCCGACCGCGCTGGCCTTGCCGTGCTCGAACAGTACGCGCGCCAACTGAGCGTATTTACGGCGGGGATACGGACGCTCTCCCCATGTCGCAGCCGTAGCGGAGTCCACATTGGCATACACGACGTTGGCCTCCGGAACCGGTTCCTCTCCGCGCACCTGAAAACGCCAGTCCATGGCCAGGTTTTCCAGCGGGCGAAAGATCGGCTCCAGCGGCTCCCATTCGCTGAGGGCCAGCCACAGGCACACGACCGGGGCCATGACGAGAAAGAGCTTTAGGTGACTGGCGTGAGAGGATGCCATGTAGCGTTATAGGCTCGGATGCGGGGGCGGGTTTGCTCCCTGAAACTTACTTGGCCGATGTTGGCGGCGTCAAGGTCTCGTCCTCGGATTCCCGGTAGTGCAGGACGCGTACGTTTGGGCCGACTCCCTTATTGGGGGTGACCCGGGGAAGGCTGCTTAGCGGGACTGGCGGCGGGCGGTAGCGCAGAGGGTTGGCCAGTTTAACATCCGGCCCCATGGATTTTGTCCGCGTGGCCTCAGGATGCGAGCTGGTCGCGGGAGCTGTTTCCTCCCGTGGGGCATCCGCCTGCTCCACCGCATGGCAGATAGGCATACCCATCAGCAGTAGGCAAATCGTAGGTATTCTCATGAGATTAGGGAATGAGGATTTTCAGCCGGAGGCTTTGCACCGCAGAGTTATCCGGATTGAGTTCGAGAGAGCGCTCTACCGCTTGAAGCGCCTCCTTGCGGCGGTCGTTATCGAGATTGAGCCAGGCGGCCAGGTAGTACCATGCGATTGGATTGTTGGGAGCCACCACAGTCGCCTGCCTGTAGGCCTCACCAGCCCCATCAAAGTCGCCCGCCATCCACCGGGCCGTCCCCAGAGCCAGCCATGCCTGCAGGTATTCGGGGCTGATCTCGAGTGCCTGCTTCGCCAATTCGGTCGCTTCCTCACCCAGAGCTTCATGTTGAGATGGATAAAGGAATTGCTGCGTATTGATGATGCGCGCGAGATTTGTCAGGATTCTTGGGTTGTTCGGCTCCAGCTCTGCGGCTTCGCGGCAGAAAAAGAGGGTGTCCTCCATCGCGATGGGGTCCAGCCCCTTGCGCTCCTGAAGCGCTTGGGCGGCCAGGTCCAGTTGACGCTCGCTTTCGAAGGCGTACGACTGCGCCAGCAGATAACGGCTGGATATACCCAGCAGAAAGACCGTCAGCCCAATCGAGATCGAAATATAGACCAGCCCCGACAGCTTGTTCGCCTTAAGCGTATAGATATACGTGGGCAGGCATTTGACCATGATCGCCAAGTACACCGATGCAATAAACAGCAAGGCCGGGATGCGCAGATTAAACTCGAAAAGCAGCTGGATGGCAAAGGGCAGGAAAGCCATCAAAACAGCGGTCAGAAACATCCGCTTGTTCGGGACGACCTTACGCTTGCCGGGATGCTCCAGTAGCACGTATCTCGGCTGCGCTGCCAGCGTACGTGAAGCTTGCAGGATCATCCAAACGATCGGTATCAGCAGCAGCGCACCGATGACCCCAAAGTCTGCCAGGAAGTTCAGGTAGGCACTGTGAGCATAGGCTGGGTTGAAGTTGTAGCCTTCAGGGCGCTGGGCCTCAAAGAGCCACCCAAAGCTGCTCATGCCTTGCCCGAAAATCGGATGGGCCAGGAAATTATGCAGCGCTGCTCCCCACAGAGCCGGTCGAGCGTCGAAGAAATCACCCTGCAGGATCCCCATCAGATACGCATTAAACTCCGGCTTGGCAAAATACAGATAAGTGAAGCCGGCAAGAGGGGCGAGAATCGCACCCAAAAATGCGTACATTTTCCACTTGGGGCGGGTCGCCAGTAAAAACGGAGCCATTAACAAACACCCCGTCATCGCGAGCATGGAGGTCAGGCTCTGCGTCAGCGTGATCGCAAACATAGCCATCAGGCTGAAGAAAAAGCACAGCACGCGGACGGGGGGCGACAGGCGACGGCAGAACGCCCCCACCAGGAGCGGCCCGAGGATCAACAGCATGAGGCCAGCAAAGGCGGTTGGAGCCCCCATCGTTCCTGCGGCACGCCCATAAAACACGGGGTCCATGCCAACCGTATAGCGTGCGCCATCCATCGGATTGAGAACCGGAGGCCCCCACTCTGGCCGCCGCATCGTCTGGTTAAAGGCGGGCAGGATCGTAAACGTCGCGCAGAAACACACGATAGCGAACAAGAGCCAGACGTGCTGACGTTTACGCATGTTATGCACGGCAATCCAGAACAGGATGAATGCCTCCAGGAAGATGATGAAGTCGCCACGCGCTTCCCAGCCAACAGGGGAAAGAACGAGCCAGTGCAGAAATGCGTAGGCAAAAAACGGGACCAGTAACAGGCCGTTTTTCTGGATACCGTAGCCCTCTGCCGGTGGGCTAAGTGCGAACCATAGCCCGTGCAGAACCAGCAGAACACCGATCATCCAGGCCGTCATCAGCTGGGGCTCCGCACGCACACCACCTAACTGTACAATGTTAAAGCACAGGATGCCCCCCAATAAGAGTGTGATAAACCAATCCAGCAGGTTGGAAATGGTCAACTCTCCCACGATGAAGACACGGAATTGCAGGGAGCTTTTCTTTTTCTTGGCGCGCGGCATAGGACGAGAGAGAGTGAAAAGGCTTGTAAAGTGCTTCCAGTAACGGGAATTATCAGTACCCGGCAAACATAAATTGCCGCTGAACCTTAACCCATCGCGACCATGACTCCGAAGGAAGTTCTCGCCCTGGCCAAAGCCAAGGACGTCAAGATCATCGATCTTAAATTTTGCGACATACACGGCAGCTGGCAGCATTTCTCTGTGCCCGTTACCGAGCTGAACGAAGAGCTCTTCGAGGACGGCCTCGGCTTCGACGGCTCCTCCATTCGCGGCTGGCAGGGCATCGAGGCCTCCGACATGCTTGTCATGCCCGACGCCGACACCGCCTTTATCGATCCCTTTATCGAGGTGCCCACGCTCAGCCTCATCTGCGACATCGAGGACCCGATCACTCGCGAGCCGTACAGCCGCTCCCCCCGTGGGATCGCAAAAAAAGCCGAAGAGTACCTCAAGGCCTCCGGCCTCGCCGATGCCGCCTATTTTGGCCCCGAGGCGGAGTTCTTCATCTTCGAGGATGTCCGCTACAGCAGCGCCTCTAACGAATCCTTCTACGCGGTCGATTCTGTCGAGGGCATCTGGAATACCGGGCGTGAGGAGTTCCCCAACCAGGCTTATAAGATCCGCCACAAGGAGGGCTACCTGCCCGTCCCGCCTGCGGATCGCCATATGGACCTGCGCAACGAGATGGTCCTCACTATGCAGGAGCTCGGCCTGAACGTCGAGGCCCAGCACCACGAGGTCGCCACCGGCGGCCAATGCGAGATCGACCTGCGCTTTGACACGCTGCTGAAGATGGCCGACCAGATGGGCATCTATAAGTACGTGGTCAAGAACGTCGCCCACCGCGCCGGCAAGACCGCCACCTTTATGCCCAAGCCGCTCTTCGGAGACAACGGCTCAGGCATGCACACCCACCAGTCGCTCTGGAAAAAGGGCAAGCCCCTCATGGCGGGCGACGGCTACGCCAATCTCTCGCAGATGGGCCTATGGTACATCGGCGGCCTGCTCAAGCACGCTCCTGCCCTGTGCGCCTTCTGTAATCCGACGAACAACTCCTACAAGCGCCTCGTGCCCGGCTATGAAGCTCCGGTCACCCTCGCCTACTCGGCCCGTAATCGCTCGGCCATCTGCCGCATCCCGATGTACAGCACCAGCCCGAAGGCCATTCGCGTGGAGTTCCGCTGCCCCGACCCCTCGGCCAACCCTTACCTGGCCTTTGCCGCGCTGCTCATGGCCGGCCTTGATGGGATCGAGAACAAAATCGACCCCGGCTCGCCGGTGGACAAGAACCTCTACGACCTGCCCCCTGAGGAAGCCGCCAAGCTCAGCTATGTGCCGGACAGCCTGCGTGGCTCGCTGGAGGCCCTGAAGGCTGACCAGGAGTTTCTGCTCAAGGGCGAAGTCTTCACCGAGGACTTCATCAAGAACTACATCAAGCTCAAGAGCGCCGAGTACGACGAGATCCGCCTGCGCCCCCATCCGCACGAGTACTCGATGTACTTCGATGTGTGATTGGTGGGAATAATTCGCATACACCCCCTCTCTCACTAGATTCGGCCTGGCCGCACGGGTAATTTTCCTCTGAAAAAAGGAAACTTTACCAGTATTTATCGGTCTTTTAGCCCTATCGGACATACCGCTATTCAATCATGACTGCGACACTCCCGGAAATGAACGAAAAGGTGAAGGAAGCGGCGGCCTGGGTGCCCGTCCTTCGCCAGGAAATCAGTAAAGTCATCATCGGTCAGGACTACCTGGTCGAGCGCCTGCTGGTCGGTCTATTAGCGAACGGTCACGTCCTGCTGGAGGGCGTCCCCGGCCTCGCCAAGACCCTCTCGGTGCGTACACTGGCCAGCGCCATCGATGCGGAGTTCTCCAGGCTGCAGTTTACGCCGGACCTGCTCCCGGCCGACATCATCGGTACGCTCATTTATAATCCGCAGACCGCGCAGTTCTACACCCGCAAGGGCCCGGTCTTCGCCAACCTCGTGCTGGCGGACGAAATCAACCGCGCGCCCGCCAAGGTGCAGTCCGCACTGCTGGAGGCGATGCAGGAGCGTCAAGTCACGCTCGGCGACGAAACCTTTGACCTCCCCAAGCCCTTCCTCGTGCTGGCTACGGAAAACCCGATCGACCAGGAGGGCACCTACCCGCTGCCCGAGGCACAGGTGGACCGCTTCATGCTCAAGCTGAAGATCGGCTACCCGACCCGCGATGAAGAGCGCGGCATCCTTGAGCGTATGGCCTCAACCGCCCCCAAGATGGAGGTAAACGCCGTCATCAACCCGGCAAACATCCTGGCCGCCCGTGAGGTCGTGGACGGCATCTACGTGGACGACAAGGTCAAGGACTACATCGTCGATATTGTCTTCGCCACGCGTAAGCCCAGCAGCTACGGGCTCCAGATGGACCACTTTGTGCAGTTCGGGGGCAGTCCCCGCGCCACCATCGCTCTCACCCTCGCGGCCAAGGCCTGGGCCTTCCTGCAAGGGCGTGGCTACATCACACCGCAGGATGTGAAAAGCGTCGGCATGGATGTGCTGCGCCACCGCGTCATCCCGACCTACGAAGCCGAGGCCGAGGACATGACCAGCGAGGACATCGTCGCGAAGATCTTCGAGACCGTCCCCGTTCCCTGATCCCGTCATTTGCTTGATCATGAGGCGCTGAATCGCAGACCCGCGGCACGGCTCCTTTATCCGTTATTGAGCACCCATGCAGCCCACAGATAAAACCCGCGAAATCCTCAAAAAAGTCCGGCAGGTGGAGATCCGCACCAACCGGCTCGTGACGGATGCGCTTGCCGGGGCCTACCACAGCATTTTCAAGGGCCAGGGCATGGACTTCGAGGAGGTCCGCGAGTACGCGCCCGGTGACGACGTACGCGCCATCGACTGGAACGTCACCGCGAAGATGGACCGGCCGTTCATCAAGAAATTCCGTGAAGAGCGCGAGCTGACCCTGATGCTCCTGGTGGACCTCTCTGCCTCCGGCTCCTTCGGGTCAGCCGAGGAGTCCAAGCGCGAGCGAGCCGCCGAGATCGCCAGCGTGCTGGCTTTTTCCGCGGTGCGTAATAACGACAAGGTCGGCCTCATCCTGTTCACCGATCAGGTCGAAAAGGTGATCCTCCCGAAAAAGGGACGCCAACACGTGCTACGCGTCATCCGCGAGATTCTTTACTTTGAGCCGCAGCGCACCGGCACGGACATCGTCAACGCGCTCGATACCATGAACCGGTTGCTCAAGCGTAAGGCGGTGGCGTTTCTGGTGACGGACTTCCTGCAGGGGCCGGATGGCCGCCTCCCCGATCCCAATGACCGCCACGGTGACGCGGTCTTTCGCACTCTCACCCTGAGCAATAAGCGCCACGACCTCACAGCCATTGTCATGGCCGATCCGCGTGAGGCCGAGCTGCCGGATATTGGCATCGCCACCCTGGAGGATGCTGAGACCGGGCAAGTCATCGAGGTGGACACCTCCAGCGCCCAGCTGCGTACCCTCTACAAGCGTGAGAACCAGCGCCGTGTTGACCAACTGGAGCGCGGCCTGCGCCAGTCCGGCGTCGGCGTCATCCCCGTCAGCACGACCGAGCCCTACATCACCCGGCTGCGCCAGTATTTTTCCTCCCGGAGTAAGCGTCGATGAAGTTTACGCGTATCCACTTTTTCACCACAGCCACGCTGCTTGCCGCCGCGCCTGACGTACTGCATGCGCAGGACGATGAGATCATGGGCATCCGCGGGCTGGCCGGAGACACCTTCTGGGAGGCGAACTGGCCCTGGCTCGTTCCGGCCATCGTTGTCGGTATTGTCGTATTGGCTTTTATAATACGCCTGCTGGTCAAGCGCCTGAACCGCCCACACGCGCTTAGCCCGCGTGAGGTTGCCCTCCGGCGGCTGACCGAGGCCCGTGCTATCCTCGAAGACACTCAACCCGACGCCGACAAGCGCTTCTCCTTCGCCGTCTCGGACGCCCTGCGCGGCTATCTGGAGCAGGCCCTCGGGATGCGTGCCCCCGAGCAGACGACGGAGGAGTTCCTTGAGTCAGCCCGGAGCAACCCCCGGCTTTCAGCGGAGGCCTTGAGCTCGCTGGGCGAGTTTCTCCAGCTTTGCGACCTGGCCAAGTTCGCGCGCCACGCCTTTGGTCCCGACGAGCGCGAACGCCTGCTCGGCACTGCGACTCATTTTATCGAAGAGGCCGACAATCAGAAGGCTACTGCACAGCGGCAACAAAGTGCTCCCATAGACGAACGCGATGAGGTCGAGGGCGAAATGCGTAAGCTTAACGCACCCCGCCCCTCCTCGGTCGAAAAGACCGCCGCGACACCTCCGGTGATTCCCCGCAAGCGATGACCACTTCCCTCGAATTCCATAACCCTGCGCTGCTGTGGCTACTGGCACTGCTGCCCGTGCTGATTGTGCTGCGTGGGCGGGCCGGGAGAAACGCAGCCATGGTCTTTTCGAGTGTGGCGCTGGCGAAGCGCGTCAGCGGAAAAACCCGCACACGAGCCGGAGCATTTCTGTTTTTCCTGCGGTTGATGGCGCTGGCCGCGCTGATCGTTGCCCTCGCCCGCCCCCAATTGGGAAGAGGCCACTCCGAGGTAGAAACCAGTGGCATCGACATCCTGCTGGCGGTGGACGTATCCGGCTCGATGCGCGCTCTGGACTTTGCCACCCGCGACGATCTGGCGAACCGCCTCGACATCGTGAAGCGCACCGTCTCGCACTTCATTGAGCAGCGCCCTAACGACCGCATCGGCATGATCGCCTTCGCGAAGGAACCCTTTCTCGTCAGCCCGCTGACCCTCAACCACGACTGGCTGCTCAAGCTCGTCGACAATCTGAAAATCGGACGTATCGACGAAACCGCTACAGCGATCGGCCCGGCCATTGGCATGGCGAGCAACCGCCTGCGCGACCTGCCCGCGAAAAGCCGGATCGTGATCCTGCTCACCGATGGTGAAGACACCGTGAACAAAATCCCGCCGGTGGCTGCCGCCGAGGCTGCCAAGGCATTCGGGATCAAGTTTTACACCATTGCCGCCGGTTCTGGCGGTAACGTGCCGATGCCGCGCGTTAACGCCCGTGGTGATTACCTGCGCGACCGCGCCGGACGGATCGTTTACGACATGGTCCCCAGTCGTGTCGATGACAAGACCCTGCAGGAGGTCGCTGATGTGACCGGCGGGAAGTTCTACCACGCCACCAACCGCGAGGAACTGGCAAGTATTTACGACGAAATCGACCAGCTCGAAACGACCAAGATCAAGCTCAAGCACTACTCGACCTACGACGAGTTGTTCATCTGGCCAACGCTTCTCGCACTGGGGCTCATCGGGCTTGAGCAGCTCCTGGCCAACACCCGCTTTAAACGCATCCCGTGACCTTTCACTCTCCAGTCTGGCTCTATGTCATCCCCGTCGCGCTGCTCGTGCTCTGGGGCGTGTTTCATCTGGCCGCCCGTGCTCGCAAACGGCAACTGGGCAAATTTGCGGCAGACCGGCTCGTGGCCGACCTGCTGCGCTCATACAGCCCCGCACGCCGCCGCTTCAAGCAACTCTTGATCGCCGCCGGGATCGCGCTGCTGCTCGTGGCTCTGGCCCGCCCGCAGTACGGCTACTCCTGGCGGGAGATGCCTGCGCGTGGGATCGACGTGCTCTTCGTCCTGGACTCCTCGCGCAGTATGCTCGCCGAGGACATCCGCCCCAACCGTCTGGAGCGTGCCAAGCTCGCCATCCTCGACTTCGTTGACAAGGTCCCCGGCGACCGTGTTGGCCTGGTCGCCTTTGCCGGTAACGCCTTCCTTCAGTGTCCGCTGACGCTGGATTATGATGCCTTTGAAATGTCACTGGAGGCCGTTGATACGAGCGTAATTTCCCACGGTGGGACTGACATCGCACGCGCCTTGATAGAGGCCGAAAACGCATTTGATAAAGACAACAACCACAAGATCGTCATCCTCATCACCGATGGCGAAGACCTGGAGCAGAGCGGCATCGATCAGGCGCGGATGCTGGCTGATCGCGGGATGACGATTTACACCGTCGGCGTTGGCACCTCTGAGGGTGAGCTAATCCCGGTAGCGACGTCGAGCGGCCGCATCGAGTACCTGCGGGACAGCGATGGCCAGCCCATCACCACCCGCCTCGACGCGGAGACCCTCAAAGACATTGCCGAGGCCACGGGCGGTTTTTATGTGCCGCTGGGCGTATCCGGCTACGGGCTGGAGCAGGTTTACGAATCCGGCCTCAAGTCCGTCCCCGAGCAAGATCTCGGCGTTCGCCGTACAAAGGTTTCGCTTGAGCGCTTCCAGTGGCCGCTGGGCCTGGCGATATTCCTGCTCGCGTGGGAGCCGCTGGTGGGCACACGTCGCCTTTTCCTGCGCAAGCGCCTCGGAAAGTCTTCCGCTACTGCAGCAGTGTTGACTGGACTTTTTGTGGCTCTGCCTGCGGTTACTTTGCCCCAGCCCGCAAATGCGCAAAGCGCACCGTCAAACCAAGAACTGCCCCTCCCTGCGAGCGAAGAACCGCTTACACCGCAGTCCGACGATGCGCAGGAGACCCCTGCCCCACAGAACCCCGAGCCTGCCGCTCCGGCCAAGCGTATCGATCCCTCTAAGCTGTATCGATCCGGCGACTACGCAGCGGCTGCTCAAGGCTACGCCCAGCAACTGAGTACAAATCCGGCTGATGCCGAAGCGAGCTACAATCTCGGCAACAGTCTGTACGCCCAGCAGCAATACGAAGCCGCCCGTCAGGCCTACAACCAGGCGCTTTCCGCCCTGGATTTTGAATTGCAGGCTGATGCCTTTTACAACCTCGGTAACGTGAATTACCAGCTGGGTAAAGCAGCTCTGGCCGAAACACCGCCCGCGCAGGAGATTTCGCAGGCCAATGATGCTGCCCAGGGGCAAGTCAGCCAGGCCCTGCAAACGGGCAATGACATCCTCAAGCGTGCCGAGCCGAACCGCACACCTGCTGCCCTTCGCAACCCTCAGGCCCAGCAGAACCTGGTCCCACAGCAGGAGATCCAGCAAGCGATCCAGATGGCCGAGCAGGCAAAGCAGGCCGCCACCGACGTTAAGGAACAAAGCGAAACTGCCGCCACCGCTGGTGAGAGCAGCACGGGCTTCTGGCAAGAAGCTGCCGACGCCTACCAAAGCTCACTTGAGCTGGTCCCCGGCAGTAAGGACGCCGCCCACAATGCGCAGGTGGTTACGCGTAAGCTCGAGCAACAGCGCTCGGACGTTGAATCTTTAATGAATGCTGCCAAGCAGCAGGCCGAAAACGTAGAGGTACTGACCATGCTGATCGAGGAGCTCAAGGAGCTGCTCGAAGAACAGCAAAACCAACAGGACCAGAATCAGGATCAACAAAATCAGGATCAGAACCAGCAGCAAAACGATCAGCAGGACTCACAGGATCAGGAAAACCAGGACCAGCAGGATCAACAGCAGAACCAAAGCGACTCCTCATCGTCTTCTGACTCCAGCCAGCAAAATCAGGATCAACAAGATCAGGGCAAACAGGGTGAAGATAGCTCCCAAAACCGGCAGGGCAAAGACAGCCAAAAGTCTGGTCAACAGAACGAGCAGCAAGACCAAAACAGCTCTGATGGCAAAGACCAGAACCAGTCCGGTGATCAGGAGCAGCCCGACCAGCAGGATTCGGACAAACAGGACGATAAGACTTCTGGTGAAGATCAACAGCAGCCCGGCCAGGAAGAGCAGAACCAACAGGATAAGGGTGAGCAGCCAGGGCAGCAGCCGCAGCCCTCACAGGGCACTCAGGATCAGTCTGGCTCCTCTCAGCAGGAGCAGTCGGGTGGCCCCGGCGAGCAGGGCTTGAGCGAGGACCAGCTAAAGGAACTTTCCAAGCAGATGACACAGGAGCAGGCAGCCCAGCCCGGACAGGAAGGTGACGATAAGGCAGCCGCCGCCGCTGCCGGAAAGGACGGCGAGCAGGCACAGGACGTTCGCCTTGTGCCCGGTGTCATGACCCGTGAGGAAGCCCGCCGCCTGCTGGACGCCTTGAAAAAGGACGACAAGAAACTGCCTTCACTCTACGTACCCCAGCAGTACAATGTGGATGAAGAAGGCAAACGTAAGGACTGGTAAGAAAAGACCATGCGTATACTGACCGCCATATTTTTGGGAATCACCTTCGCCACCTCTCTGGCCGCGCAGGACGTCCGCGTCGAGAGCTCATTCGAGCCCGGCATCATGTATGCCGGTGAGACCGGGGTCTATCGCTATACCGTAAGCGAGGAGCGTCAGGGCGGAGGTTTCTTCAGTGCCTTCAATGGGCTGGACATTTCTCCCGTGACACTACCCCCAGTGCCCGGACTGGAGTTCGCCTATCTGGGGCCAAGCCATAATGTCAATGTGGTCAATGGGAAGAGCCAGGTGGGCGTGACTCATCAGTACCGCGTGCGCGCCTCGAAGGAGGGTACCTACACCCTGCCCTCCTTTGAGATTACTGTCGATGGGAAGCAGCAGACTGTCCCGGCGGCCACGTTAAAGATTCTCGCAGCGTCCCAGTCGAATGATCCGGCTGATACCGGTAAAGCCCTGCTCATGGAGCTGGTGCTCCCGAGGGATAAAATCTACGTCGGTGAATCCCTGCCGGTCCAGGTACATCTGCTGATCCGCAAGGACACGCCCATCGCAGGCATCAACGGTGAGCCTCCGCTCAAGATCGGTGATGCATTTGCCGTCAGTGATTTCTCAGCCCCGGTGCAGCGCGAAGCCACCCGCGATGGGGCTATCTATCTCGACATCATGTGGCAGGCGGTCGTCACCCCCTATAAGGCAGGGACCTATCCTCTGGTTTTTCAAAAGGACTTACTGGTCTTCGTGCAGAGCCCAAGTCAGCAGCAGCGCAGAACCGGGAACCCGCTCATTGACAACTTCTTCAACCGTAACACGCGGGAGACACAGCGACTATCTCTCTACACCGGTCAGGATGACTTTACCGTGCTCGAGCTCCCCCAGGAGGGCCGCCCGGATAACTTCAGCGGTGCGATCGGGCAGTTCACCGCCGCCACGCCGAGCGTCGACCCGACCCAAGCACAGGTCGGTGAGCCCATGACGCTCAGTATGAATATCGACGGCGCCGGGAACTTTGATCGCTTCGAGGCACCCGCCCTGGTCGAGGACGACGGCTGGCGCGTCTACAATCCTGAGGAAACCTTTACGCCGAGCGATCGTTACCGTCTTCAGGGCACGAAGACCTTTAAATATGTCATCATCCCGCGCGATGAATCCGTCACCGAGACACCAGCAGCCACGTTTAACTATTTCAATCCGGACACGGAGCAGTACGTCGAGCTTCCTCTGGCTTCGCAGCCGGTAACGATCACGCCCGCCCCACCCGGCCAGCGCCCGAATGTGCCTGCGACAAACGCGACCAGAACGACGGCCGCGCAGGCCCGTCAGCCTGAGCTGCTCCCTGCCAGGGACACGGTCGTAACCTGGGGGCAGTCGATGACACCCCTGTTGCGCTCTCCGTGGTTTCTGGGGGTGCAGGTCGTCCCGCTGGCCGCGCTGGTCATCCTCGCGCTTACGCGCCGCCGCCGCAATCGCCTGCTCAGCGACCCCCGCTATGCCCGCGAGGTCAGTGCCCGAAAGGCCCTCAAGCCTCGGCTGGCTGCTGCCCAGAAAGCCGCCGCCGCAGACCAGGCAGACGCTTTTTACTCTGAGGCCCAACGCATCATCCAGCTTACCACGGGCCGGCTGGTGGACCAAACCGCCGAAGCTCTCTCTGCGGATGAAATCGACAGTCTACTGGCCACACGGCAGGTCGATACGGCCACGCGCGAGCAGGCCCAAAGCTTCCTCCATGCCGGGGACGCGCTCAAGTTTGGTGGACGACACGGCGCAGACATTAACCTGAAACAAGAGATGGCCCGCCTGGAAGCTCTCAGCAGCCAACTGATGAAACTCTCATGAAACGCTCTTTGTTGACCTTTTTTATCGTCCTGTGCTCGGGTATCGCTCTGCTCCAGGCACAGGAGAGCTCCGCCTCGGCGGGCAGTCTCGACGAGCGTTTCGTCGCTGCTAATCAGGCCCTGAGCGACGGTCAGTTCCAGCCGGCTATCGACGGCTATACTGCCCTGCTCGCCGAGAGCCCGTCCGCGACGGTTTACTATAATCTCGGTAACGCCTACTACCGCGACGGGCAGTATGGCCGGGCCATCCTTCAGTACGAGCGCTGCCTCGTCCTGAACCCTGATAATGCCGATGCCCGCGCCAACCTGAAACTTGCTCAGGACGCCGCTCAGGTAGACCCGCCAGCGCGCACCTGGTATGAAAACTACGCGCAGGCCGCAGGCGTCAACACCTGGACCTGGCTTGCTGTCGTGAGCTTCTGGGGCGCAGCCTTTCTCATCGTGCTGCCACCTCTCTTTCGCTGGCGCAGCCCCTGGCGTCCGCTCCTGCTCACGCTCTGTGTGATCGGGCTCGGAGTCAGTGGGACCGGACTGGCCGGTTACCATTTCATGAGTCAGGAGGGCATTGTCCTCACCGACGACGCTCCGCTCAAGCTAGCCCCGACCTCTACCAGCCCGGCCAAGAGCTTCCTGCACGCAGGCCAACCGGCCGACATCAAGAAAACGCATGGTGACTATGCCTACGTCGTCACCGCCACCGGTGAGCAAGGCTGGATGAGCAGCGACGTTTTTGCGCCGATCTGGGATATGCGCTAATCAGCCTAAATGGCTGTCTAAGTGCCGCATTGTTGTGGCTCGCCGCCGCAACATCCTAATATAAGCCATTCGCCCCATTAGTTATTCAATTAATAGGCTGCATTAGGGAACGTCTCATTGCCCCCGTAGGGGCCGCGCGGTATGCAAATGATCGGTTATGGGGAATTATCTCGCTACTAAACGTATCGGTTATCATCTCGCGTCTACTTGTCCGAAAACGATCGGACAGCTGATGCTTAGCGCTGGGGCTCTCTTACTCGCAGGCAGTTGGGCGCACGGGGCGATCACCCCCTCGGGTGGTACAGATCCCGCCCCCGGCAACTCATTCTGGAGTACGGGTGGAAATAGCTCTCAGACCATCAGTATCGGGATAGGTAGCGAAGGCTGGGTAGACATTGATGATGGCAGTACCTTGAGCAGCGGCAGTTCGTACGTCGGCTATATCTCAGACGGCGGTATGACCATTTCAGGAAATGGCTCAGCCTGGAATTTGTACGGGAGTGTCGGCATTGGAATCGTTGGTGCAGGCACGCTCAACATCACGGATGGCGGTAAGCTCAACAGTACTAATGATGTCGAGATCAGTGTGAACAGCTCACTCAACCTCGGCGTATCCAAGAATGCGACCCTGCTTGAAGCAGGCGGAAGCTTAACCAATTACGGCACAATCAATATATTTTCCCTGGGGAATCTAGCCTCGGACACTTACACGATAGTCACTGCGGGCTCCTTCAGCGGTAGCGGTAGTGTCAACTCCTGGGGCGGTATCATCAACGGCTCGAACCAGTTCGAGGTCAGCGGGCTGACTGATTACGCAGGCAGCACTCTGAGCCAGAGTTTTAGCGCTCAGCGGGTATCCATCGACAGCGGCGATGTCATCATCTCTTTTGCTGACAACGCTGGCTCGGGGGATCTGACGCTCACAGGCAGTGAACTGCCGGCCCCGGTCGTGGCTGATTATTTTGACGGCGGCACCATCGACCTCACCGGTCTGACGAACACCCAGATGATTATGTCCTTCTACCTTGGGGAGGGCTTCGATGAGGATTCTATCATGATTTGGGAGTACATGGCCGGTAATTGGGCCATGATTGATGTGGACGACACACTCGCCACCTACGAGGAGGGCTACTACAGCTTTATGGTCGCGGATGGGGGCACCTACGGCATCACGGCTGATAGTAATGTGCCTGAGCCGGGTCACTACGCCGCACTGGCAGGCCTGCTGACGCTGGGGCTGGTCCTCCGGCTCCGCTCAAAGACGCGTACGGCATAGAGCCCAACGCACATACAGGTATTTTCACAAAAGCGCTTTCGGCTCAGGCCGGAGGCGCTTTTTTATGCCCGGGTGAAAGCCGTGAGAGCTTGGCGCTACTCTTCGTTTTCGTCCTCGGAAATATCCGCCAGCTCCTCGGCAATCGCCTCCGGTGCTGCGGTAGCCTCGGTTGGGTCTTTGGGCTCGGGCGGCACCTTTTTCAACAGCTTGGGTGTTGCCCGCAGGCGCTCATCCAGCAGCTCCAAAACCGCCGGCGAGATTTTCTCACGGGCTGCCTCGAAGGCTTTGCTGCCAGGATAAGAGGCCTCTTCGGCATCACCGCCGTAGCTGACCACCACGTCGTCATTGGCCGAGTAGTCATACTCGTCGCCCCCGTCCCCGGCTGAAGCAGCTGCCGCTTCCAGGACCTCCAGCGGCACGTCGTCGTCAGACACTACGATGGGCGGAGTGCTTTTTGCCTGCTGCGTTTCCTGAGGCTTAGGGCTGACGGGTTCGGGCGCTTCGGGCTTTACGCGAAAGCTCTCCTTGGCCGGGGGCAACTGAATGGGCGGCGGTGCAGGCTCAGCGGCTTCAGCCTTGGCAGCAGGAGCCATCTTTGCCGGTGCAGGCTCAGCGGCTTGCGGTGCCTTGGGGGCTCTTTCCAGAGTCTTGGGTGCAGCCTCCCGCTTGGTCGGTGCAGGCTTCTTCTCAGGCGCAGGCGGTGGGCTTATTTTTTTTTGGCCGGCATCCTCGGGGAGGCCGGCTGCAAGCTGGGAAAGCTCTTTGATAAGGGAGTCGATGGCGCGCGATCGACTCTGGTCGATGGCCCTTAGGAGCGCCACCTCGAAGTTTACACGCTGGGAAAGCCCCTGCCGTACAGAGCCCTCGGCAGCCTGAAGCGCATCGAGCATACGGGTGAGCGACTCGGCGGTGAGCGGCGTAGTCAGCATATCCGTCTGCCCGCCGTTAGCGATGGCCGCCAGCAATGCCCCGCGGACGATTCGCTGAATGTCCAACAGGAGCCGGTAAAGGTCGCGCCCCTCGGAGGCCAGACGCTCGATGATGGAAAATAGCTTCTGGTGCTCGGCGGCAGCCATGGCCTCAGCCAGTGCCTTGAGGTCGTCCTCAGAGGCGAGCCCGTAGACATCGAGCACGTTTTCGTCAGAGATTTTGTTTCCGCAGAAGGAAATGAGCTGGTCCAGGATCGACTGGGCATCGCGCATGCCGCCGTCGGCCATGCGGGCGATCGTCGCCAGTGCGGACGGGGCGATATCGATGGACTCGGCCTCGGCGATTTCGCCCAGCTTGGCGGCGATCTTCTCGTCTGTGATCGGGCGGAACTCAAAACGCTGGCAGCGCGAGACCACCGTCGGCAGGACCTTGTGGGCCTCCGTGGTGGCAAAGATGAACTTCACGTGTGAGGGCGGCTCCTCCAAAGTCTTCAGCAGTGCGTTCCAGGCCTGATTGGAAAGCATGTGCACCTCGTCGATGATGTAGATCTTATAGGTGCCCTGGGCCGGTGCGTACTGGCACTCCTGGCGCAGGTCGCGGATCTGGTCCACGCCGTTGTTAGAGGCACCGTCGATCTCGATCACGTCCATGCAGGAGCCGGACATGATGGCCTTACTGATCTCGGTAGAGTTATCCGGCGTGGCACTGGGGCCACCCTCGGCATTGAGGGCCTTGGCGAAGAGCCGGGCGGTCGTGGTCTTACCGGTGCCGCGCGGACCGACAAAGAGGTAGGCGTGAGCGATGCGGTTGGTGTCGATCGCGTTCTTGAGCGTACGCACGATATGCTCCTGCCCGACGAGCTCGTCGAACTGCTTCGGGCGCCAGCGGCGGGCAATAACCTGATAGGCTTCAGCCATGGTCAAACAGCTTGTGGAACCGGGCCGGGGCTTCAACGAATAAAAGTCGTCGGGACGTATTTTGCCCCCCGCACCGCATGAAATCCGGGCATAAAAAAGGCCAGGCACCCCACGGCACACGCGAATCCTGACTACCGTTGCTTCCTTCCGGACCTGGCGGGATTCGCCGGTTCGTCGTTGCATGGGACCCGGCCAAGCATCAATATTCACCCACCATGATCCCTTCATCAACAACAAAGTGTGTTTTTCGTCTTAACGCCCTCATCCTGCTCGTTGCCGGGGGCCTGCTCGGCGGCTGCCAGAGTGAGCAGACCACGACCGTCAACGACGGCTTTGGCATGAGCTTTACCGAGAACAACGACTCGCAGAGCAACGATTATGGTGTGAATGTTGATTAATGCCCCCGGCGTCCGGGACCCCGGACGCTGCAGCTCTCGGGCAACAACCGCCCTCGACTAATAAAGCACCCCGGCGCATGAACTGCGTACCGGGGTGACAAATTGTTTGGGCTGGATAGAGCCCTGCGGCGGTGGCGCTAGAACTTACCGCTGTTGTCCATGGGCAGCTTGTTATCGGTCGTCACGAGCAGGATCGGCTCCTTGGTCTTGATCCACACGTTGTTTTCCTTGGTAAACTTCGTGGTAACGACTTCGCAGATTTCCCCGATGGACTGCACGGGGATACGGCGGCCCTTCGGAGAGGCATTATAGGCGTAGCCGGACTTGATCAGGCGCTCGTTGGCGACGTAGGGGCTGTCCTCTTCGGGGATTTGCAGGACCCAGCCGGTCATGTTCTGCCCGGCCAGCTTGCCCTCGGGGTCAGAGACCATCATGACAAACTGCTTTTTGACGGGCGGCGGCTTCTGCTCGTCCTCGACCATCGCGGACATTTCCACGTTGATGTCTTCGATAATCTGAGAGACCTGGCGCACATCCAGTTCGTTGCGCTGCAGGACGAGTTTGACGAGTTCAAGATCAACTTTGGCCATAAGCCGTACATGCAAAAGCCGAACCTGCCCCGCTGGCAAAGGTTTTTTATCAAAGGCTCCGAGAATGCTTTTAAAACGCTACGCGGCGGCCTTCGCTGGTCCAGGATTCCCAGACGCGCTCGGTGAAGCGCATGTAGCGCGCCCCGTCCTCGAAGCTCGTCAGGGTCACGGCCTTTCCGTCGCGAATGGAGGCCACGAAGTCTTCCTCGACCTGCCAGTCTCCCTCCGTGCCGGGAATAGCCGAGAGGGGTTCCTCGCTCCCCTGCTCCACTGTTGTGCGAAACAGGCTCTGGCTGGACAGATCGTAGCGCAGACTGGCCTGCGAGCCGTCCACGCGCATCCCCCAGTAGGCAGCGCCCGTGGCCACCGAGCTAAAAGTCATCACCAGCTGGAATCCGTCCTCATAGCCCGCGACGACATTGAGCGTGTCCGGGATGCCCACAGGCTTCATCTGGCCCGTCTGTGCATCGGGACGCTCAGGGGTGTAGATCGCCCCCGTGGCCTGTACCCATGCCGGGTCCTTCTCTCCGAGCCAGCGCTGAACCGTCTCGTAGTGGATGCCCATGGTCATGATGTTCTTGCCGCTCAGCCCGGCATCCTGACGCCAGGTAATCGGTGTAGAAGCATCAGCGCCCGCACCTGTCAGATGGGCCACACGGATTTCGCGCAGAGCACCCAGCGTGCCCTCGGCGAGCATCTGCATGATGGTGGCATCGTACTTGAAAGAAAACGGTGCGGGCACGATCTGCGCCACCAACTCGGGGTACTTCTGGGCCGCCTTGAGCATGGATGTCGCTTCCTCCAGGCTACGCGCCATGCGGGCCTCACAGAGCACATGCTTGCCCGCCTCCAGTGCGGCGACAGTCATCTCCGCATGAGTATAGGGCCAGGTACCGATGCAGACAGCGTCCACCTCAGGGTCGGCCACGACCGCCCGCCAGTCCGGGGCGGTGCGTGCAATCCCGAACTCCTCGGCCACCTTTTGCGAGGAGGCTTCGGAGCGGTTGCAGACGACGGCGAGTTCGACGCCCTCGATGGCTTTAAAACGCGGCAGGTGCATGAGGCGGGTATTACCGCCAGCACCGATGAAACCGATACGCAGAGGTTGGGTCATGGCTTTTATTTAGATATTATATATCATCAGCCACAGAAAAGCGGAGAGCCTCTCGACATCCTCTGCGCCTCTGTGGCTAATTTCATGTTGTTAAATAAGTATAACGGTTCCCCTACCAGTCTTGAACCTCTAGAAATGGATTCCGGTCACGGAGTCGAATAACTCTTATCGAATCGCAGCAAAATGATGCATCATGTCCTAATCCACCACCCCAGTAGACGGAGAAATAATTCCCATCTTTAATCGTGATACTGAGGCCTTGCAAAGGATTTTGATGGGTCCATCCTTCGACTTTGAGATCACGCAAACCAGAAAACAGTATCTCCAGGAACGCTTGCTTTCTATCTTTGTCACTGGGGGACTTCGATAAGTCGTAAATATAAAACTCTGCCGTCAGATCGGAATATATAGAGGGATTCCTGTCCATACGATCAAGGCGTAGAGACAACACTTCCATGTCCGTAAAAGACGGCCAATGTCCAAGGAAATTGAACACGATCTCATTTCCTTCTATTTCCTTAACCGCTTCTGCGGTCACTGGAAAGTTTGAGTCGTATTGAATATTCATGTGCTTATCCGACTCAATCCTCTTGGGGGCTAGCTAAAATACAATCAAACACTTACGGGTGGATCAGCACAGCATGGTCGAAGCCGCCCTTGGCATCAAAGAAAATCTCCAACCAGTCATCGTGCATACGCTCGCCCGACCACATCCCCAGTCGGTAGCGGATGGGTGGCCATGAGTTGATCCCACCGGCCTGTGCGGCTACCTCGGGTGGTCCGAGGATTTCGATAATCTCGGCACGGCTCATGCCGGGGCGCAGCACCTCATGCATCACGGCCGTAGCCATCTTGCCGCGCGGATTGTCGGGCACTTCGCTACCGGCAAACATCCGCCAGGTCTCCCCGTCGAAGGGGCGGTCGTTAAAGGGATTCCCCTGCTCGTAAATCGCGTAGCCCTGCACCAGGACGAGGATGGCAAAGCCGATCCCCAGCAGCCATTTGCCCCGCTTACCGGAGAACAGGCTCAGTCGCGGTGCTTCGTCGGACATGAGAAAAAAATTGAGCTACTTCGTGTTCGGGTAGCTGCCCAGCCATTTAACCAGGCGGCAGGCGTTTTTGAGGTCCGCAACAGCTTCCTGAACGACGGCGTCCTCCCAGTGGCCAATGATGTCCACGAAAAACAGGTAGTCCCAGGCCTTGCGGCGGCTCGGACGGGACTCGATCTTGGTCATGTTGATTTCGCGCGAGCTGAAGGCCTTGACGGCGCGTTCGAGGGCCCCGACCTCATCGTTGATGGAAAAGACCAGGCTGGTCTTGTCAGCACCACCGCCGGTG
Organism: Ruficoccus sp. ZRK36; assembly: GCF_019603315.1. Lineage (NCBI taxonomy): Bacteria > Pseudomonadati > Verrucomicrobiota > Opitutia > Puniceicoccales > Cerasicoccaceae > Ruficoccus > Ruficoccus sp. ZRK36. Next base: position 2,861,569 of record NZ_CP080649.1, on the reverse strand, counting down.
CGCCCGCAGGGCTTGGCCCCGATGACGAGGAAGCGCGTGACATTGTCCGAGCGATCCTGAATGCCTCGGGCCAAGACCGGAGCACCGTACTTGACGGCGGCCAGTTCGGAGGCGATAGCGGCCATGCCCTCGTGCTCGCCCGAGAGGCGGACCGCCTGTGCCGTGCTTTCGCACTCGATCTGGCGGGCTTTGGGCAGGTGGCGGGAGAGCCAGTCGCGGCACTGCATCAGCGCCTGGTCCTTGGAGTGTACTTCAGTAATGGCCTCCAGGGGCCATCGCGAGATCAGGCAATGCTCGATCGGCAGATAGACCTGGGAAACGATCTTCAGCTCGGTCTCGGCCAGCATGTCCAGCGAGTGCAGGACGGCCCCGCCGGTGGAGTTCTCGATAGGGATCACGCCGTAGTCGGCTTCGCCCTTTTCCACAGCGGTGAAAACATCCGGGATCATGCGCTGCGGCATGGTCTCGATCGAGGTCCCAAAGGACTTAACGGCGGCCTGCTCGGTGTAGGTAGCCTCCGGCCCGAGATAGGCGATGCGGAGCTTACGCTGGCGGGCACGGGTCACGGAGATGATCTCTCCGTAGATGCGGCGCAGGGTGGCCTCCTCCAGCGGGCCTTCATTCAGCGCGGCCAGTTTCATAAAGATCTGCTCCTCGCGCTCGGGCATAAAGATCGGGAGTCCGGCCTCGGCCTTGGCGGCGGCGACATCCCCGGCGAGGGTCAGGCGCTCGTTCAGCTTGGCCACGATGTCACGGTCAATCTCATCAATGCGGGTACGGACTTTTTCCAGATCCATGGGTAATGCTTCTAAACGGGATATCGGTAAATGCGGAGATTTTTTTGTGCGCAGGAAAGAAATTAAGTAGTCCTGCCGCAGATGGCCTTAGGCGTTCTCCTCGTTTTTTTCTTCTGTGGGAGTCTCTTTGTCCTCCTCGGGCAGGCCCACGTCCTTGTCGGTCAGGGGCTCGTCCTCCTGTGTGGAGCGGCGGAACCACTCGGTAATCTGTGTGGGCGAAAGTACGTCCGAGGCGGGCAACTCCTCGATCGAGCGGACACCGATGAACTCCAGGAACTTGTCCGTGGTGCCATACTGGATGGGGCGGCCCGGCAGGTCCGCGCGGCCAGTGACGAGGATCAACTCCAGCTCCAGCAGCTTGCTTACGGCGCTGTCCACGGAGACACCGCGGATGGCCTCCATCTCGGCCCGGGTGACCGGCTGGCGGTAAGCGATAATGGAGAGTGTCTCCATCGCGGCCTGCGAGAGCTTCATCGGCTTGGCTTCATTGCGCATCAGGCGCACCCAGTCTGCATACTCGGGAGAGGTCGCGATACGGTACCCGGCAGGCCCCTGAAGCAGACGGTAAACCTCGCGCTGGTCCTCCAGCTCGTGCGCAATGGCGTCCATGGCGTCACGGATCTGCGTAGCGGTCAACAGCGACGGCACCTGCTGCAGGATCGGCTCGATCACGCCCTGCCCGTCGCCTTCGCCGGAGGGTTCCTCGGCCTCAGGCTCGGGTGGCTCGGCCTCGGCCTGCTCGTGGTAGCGGGTGATGACGGCCTGGATGTCCCGGATGGACAGCGGCTCGGAATTAGACAGCAGCAGCGCTTTGAGGATCTTTTTCAGGTTAAATTCCATTGCGTCAAAGCCAGCAAGTAGAAGCCCTCCTCCGCCCGATGGCAACACCTCAATCTGCACACCTCACGCACGACAAGAGGTGCCCTGCTCCCGCCCTGTAAATGCGTTTAGAGATAGGCGCGGATGGCGCTGGACTTCATGAGCAGGTGGACCGGCTTACCGGGCTCGAGCCCCAGCTCCTGAACGGCATCGGGCGTGACCTCGACCGCCAGCGGCTCCAGCGGACTGCCCTCCAGCTGTGCCAGTGCGATGAAGTGCTTGTCCAGGCGGCGCAGCTCGGTGATGGCCGCGGGCAGGCTGTTACGGGCCGAGAGGCCGTCAAAGTGCTCGGTGGCGATGAGGATGTCGTTGGCGGGGAAGCCCAGCATGAGGCGTTCGCCGGGCTCGGCCTCTACGGGCAGGACGTTAACAGTCGGGCCGGTACCGTCTTCGCCCAGGCGGACAGTGGTCTTGTGCTCGCCATGCTCGGTGATGACCGCAGGCAGGACATTTTCAAAACCATGCGTCGCCGCGACCGGGTAAATATCCTCGCGGGTAAAAAGCCGGGCCGGAGGCTCGCAGGCGATCATCTGCCCCCGGCGCAGGGCGATAACCTCGCTGCACAGGGCCTGAAGCTCAAAAGGGTCGTGCGAAACAATCAGCATCGGGATGCGGAAGCGGTCCCGGACTTTCAGGAGAAACGGGAGCACGCGGCGGCGCAGGGTAATGTCCAGCGAGGCCAGCGGCTCGTCGAGCAGGAGCAGTCCCGGTCCTGAGCACAGGGCGCGACCGAGGGCTACGCGCTGGCGTTCCCCACCGGAGAGTGTGGACACTGTGCGCTCCAGCAGTGGCTCCAGATGAAGGGTCTGCACGACATCCCGAAAGGTGGCCTCCGGGTCGTGGCGGCTGCGGACCGCCCTCGCCTGCCCCGCGAGCAGATTCTTTTTTACGCTGTAGTGCGGAAAAAGCAGGTGGTCCTGCGGGACATAGCCGATGTCGCGCGACTGCGGCGGCAGGTTGACCTTATGCTCGGAGTCGAGCCATGCCGTACCGTTAAAGCGGATCACGCCCTCGATACCGGCGATCTTGCGAATGCCTGCCACCGTCTCCAGCAGTGTTGTTTTCCCGCAGCCGGAGGGACCGAAAACACCGATCACCGGCTGGGTGGAGGTGTATTCAAGTTCCAGGACAAACTGGTCCAGCGGCACCCTCAGGTGAATGTCTAGGCGTCCTTCCATGGCTCAGCGCCCAGACAGGCGGTTCTCCCTGAAACCCGGCATGACCGACAAGCGCTCGGTCAGGTAAACCAGCACAAAACCCAGCCCCAACGCCGTCGCCAGCAGGATGTTCGCGCGGTGGTCGTTACCGGCCTGCTGTGCGCTATAGATCGCCGAGGCCAGCGTTTGCGTGCGGCCGGGGATGTTACCGGCGAGGATGACCGTCGCTCCAAACTCACCCATCGCCCGTGTAAAGGCCAGGATGAGACCGGCAATCAACCCCCGTGTAGCCAGCGGCAGTGTGATGACGAGAAAAGTGTGCAGGCGGCCGCGCCCCAGCGTCAGCGACATGGCCTCCAATCGCGGGCTCACCGCCTCAAAGCTCACCCGCGCCGTGCGCACAAAAAGCGGGAACGACATCACGCTGTAGGCCACGATAATGCCTTTCCAGTTGAGAAGGATATCCAGGTCGATCCCGATCGTATTTCTGCCCAGCGGGCCATTGTCAGCGAGCAGGCTCAGCAGTAGATAGCCCACCGCCGTGGGGGGCAGCACCATGGGCAGGCTGACGATGGCCGAGATGGCCCGCTTACCGATGAACTCGCGCCGCGCCAGCAGATAGGCCAGCGGGACCCCGGCGAGCATAACAACCAGGGTGGACAACAATGCCCACCCCAGTGTCGATACGATGACGGAAAAAACAGATTCCATTTATTTGGTGTCTCCCACGATAAAACCTTCGTCGCTGAGCAGCTTCTGTGCCTCGGGGCTGAAGAGGAAGTCCACGAACTCCCCGGCCAGAGCGGGCTCCTTACTGGCGGAGAGGACGGCCGTCGGATAGGCGATATTTATCACATCAGTGGGCACCTGATAGATGAGCTTCACCTTGTCCTTATAAGCGAGATAGTCTGTGCGGTAAACTACGCCGATGACGTCGTCCTTACCCTCGACCTGAGCCAGAGCGGCGCGCACGTCAGGGGCCGGGGCGAGCCGGCCCTCCAGCTGGCTCCAGACGGTTTTACCATCGGGGCTCGACACGCCCTCCAGCCACCTTTTGGCGTAACGACCGGCCGGGACATGCCCGGGGTCGCCGACAGAGAGAAACTTAAAATCCATCCCCGGCAGATCAAGCGGACCGCTCATGGAGTAGTCGCCACTGGCATTTTCGATCACCACCAGGGCATTGTGCAGCAGAAGCTTTCGTGTGCCGGGCGCCATTTCACCGGCCTTGTCGACCTCGTTCATCCAGCGCTCGTTCGCGCTGACATAGACGTCCGCCCGAGGCGCTGCCATGATCTGCTGCGCAAGGGCGCCCGAGCTGGCGAAATTGTAGACCAGCTTCACGTCGTGATCAGTCTCAAAGGCTTTGCCGATCTCCTGCATGACATCCGTCAGGCTGGCGGCTACGTAGAGCGTGAGGGTTGGCGTCTCCGAGGTCGCAGATGAAGACGTCTCATTTTTTTTACTACAACCAGCATGCAGCAGCGTGAAAGCAAGGATCAGTGGCAGGATTCTTTTCATGATTTACGCTAAGCAACTGCGATGCCAATAGGCTTTTTGCTGCAATAAACCAGCATTTTTGAGCTTTTTCGATGCATAAATGAAAGATTTTGTGCAAACTCAAAATGTAAACTATAATTTACACTAGTAAATTCTATTTCTGATAGTAAGTTCTCGTGCTTGCCCGTTACTCTTATTTCTGCTTTGAACTGGTGATTGTAAAGATGAATGAGGGTGCTGGGACTGAGAATACAGAGAAAAGGAAGTTAAGCTGGAATGGACTGGACCTGTTCCCGATTGGGAGGGTTTTGCGCAATTACAGCTTCAAGAAGGCGAAAAAGGACCTCGGAGCGGCTGCGAATGTCGCCCTGCTGGACTTTCCGCAAAGCATGGCCTATGCGCTGATCGCGGGCCTGCCCGTGCAGACGGGGATATTCTGCGCCTCGCTCTCGACCATCACCGGCCCCATCCTGGCCAGCTCGCGGTTTATCATGCTCGGACCGAGCAACGCCACCGCCGTGATGCTGCTGTCGGTCTTTCTCTCGCTCGGCTACGACCCCACGCAGGCGATGCTAGCCCTGCCCCTGCTCCTGATGCTGGTCGCGATCTTCATGGTCGTGGGCGCATTCTGCAAGGTTGCCGGGATCACCCAGTATATTTCCAAGGCCGTCATCTGCGGGTACATCACAGCGGCGGCCTTTCTCATCATCATCAACCAGCTGAAAACCGTCTGCGGCCTGCATGTGCCCAGGGCGGCGACCTTTGCCGAGGCGCTGGGTAATTTCTCCGGCGGCCTCAGTCAGACCGACTGGAACGCCCTGATCGTCTCAGCCATTACGCTGGCCTGCTATCTGCCGCTGAAGCGCTGGGCCAAGGGCCTTCCCAATATCGCTATCGCGCTGGTGCTGACGAGCCTCATCGTGTGGCTGCTGCGTCCCACCGGCCTCAACCCTGAGATGCTCTCCGGGGTCAGTGCCAGCTCTTGGCCGCTCACGCTCCCGATGTTCCACTGGGAGGAGTTTTCGCAGATCGCCGGAGGAGCGCTGGCGGTGGCCTTTCTGGCCATGCTGGAGAGTTCATCCATCGCCAAGACCCTGGCTGCGCAGGCCGGTGACCGCATCGACCTGAACCAGCAGATGCTCTCCATGGGTGTGGCGACAGGGGCCAGTTCACTCGGAGGCGGCATGGCCGTGAGTGGCTCGCTCACACGCTCGATGCTGAACTTCCGCAGCAAGCCCGCCACACGCATGTCCAGCGTCTACAGCGGCACCTTCCTGATCCTGGCCCTATTCCTTTTTGGCGACCTGATCGCCTACATCCCCCGCCCTGCCCTGGCCACGCTCGTCATCCTGGTTGGCATCTCATTGATCAACCGCGAGCAGATCCGGCTTATGCTGCGCACGACCCGGAACGACGCCACGGTCTTCCTCGTGACCTTTGTCGGCGGTCTGGTCTTACCGCTGGATACCGCTATCTATCTGGGCGCGGCCATCTCGATCGGTCTGTTCGTCCGCCAGGCAGCCAAGCCCGAGCTGCGGGAGATTTCCTTCGACGAGCAGGGTAACCTCCTCGAACGCGCCCCGGACGTGCAGAAACACCGCCGCCCCGAGATCGCTATCGTTCACGTCGAGGGCGACCTGTTCTTTGCCTCCAGTGATGTTTTTCTGGACCAGATGCGCCACCTGGCTGAGCACCCGGATCTGCGCATCATTATCCTGCGCATGCGCAATGCTCACCACCTCGACGCGACCGCGGCCAGCACGATCATGGAGCTGACCCGCTTCGCGCGCAGTAAGGGCAGCGACCTAATCGTCTCCGGTGTCCATCCTGAGCTGGAGACGGTCATGCGCAAGGCCGGGCTGCTGGATCTGATCGGTGAGGACAACCTCTTCCGCTACTCACCGGAAAACCCGACCATCGCCACCCGCGACGCGCTCAAGCGTGCCCGCGACATCACCGGCGAGGAGTCAGCCGACATCACCATTTACGCAGCAGACAAGAGCGCCAAGGCGTAGCGTGGGGGCACTTGCCCACCGAAACTCACAAGCTCAGTCTTCCTTCAGCTTATCCAGAAACTCCTGAGCGGTCCAGCCGGGGCCTTCGCTGCGGTAGAGGATGGTGCCGTCAGGGCCGATCAAGAGCGTGGCGGCGGTATGGTTGATCGTGCCGTCCTCGCGGATGGTCAGGATGCCAAACTGCCGCATGAGGGCATCGGTGACATTCTTGGGGCCCGTGAGGAAGTTCAGCGTCGCGAAATCCGCCCCGCGCTGCGTGCCATACTCGTTAAAGATGCCCGGCGTATCATACTCAGGGTCAAAGGTAATGAGCGCAAAACGGGCGTTATCGAGCCCGGCCTCGGCGGCCTGCCGCTGGAGCGCTACCATCTTGGCGGTCGTGGCCGGGCACATCGTAGCCATCTTGCAGCGGGTAAAGATGAACGAAAGCACCAGCGGGTGCCCCTCGTAGGTCTTGTTCGTGACGAGGTCGGCATCCTGATTCCACAGCGCAAAGGCCGGTATCTGCTGCCCGACCTTACGGAAGGCCTTGCGGCCAAGCGCCTCTGTGTCGGTGACGAGCTTCCCGTCGGTGGCGATCAGCTCACGCAGATCATCGACCGGACTGACGGGCCAGATTTCGCTCAGCGTCGGCAGAGGGTTGCCGGGCTCGAGCTTACCGGTGATGGTGCGACCGACGTAGCCGATGCGGGCGTCCCCGCGCGACACCTTGACCTCGCGCCCATCGTCCAGGACGAAGGTCAGCGCATCATCATCCACCGCCGTGACTTTAGCGGTAATCGTTTCGGCCCGGGCCGTAAGCGCCAGCAGGCTGAGCAGGAGTAGTGACAGCATTTTCATAAGAGAATTTTCTGAGAGGAAGCCCGTAGGCTAAAACAAACGCCTCGGTGGAATCAATCTTTTGCCATACGCCACCAACCCGCTACAAATACAGGCCTCAGACCGACCCGAAAAAGAAGCCTTGGCATTTTTCCAGATCGGAACATCTTCTCCCTTTCGCCTGCTGTTATGAGTTGGGAAATCATAGTCGTCCTCGTCATCCTCCTCGGATCGCTGATCAGCTTCGTTGCGGAAAAAATATCCGTCGATGTGACGGCTATCTGCGTCTTCGCAGCGCTGCTGCTTGTCAGTATGGTCACAGGCTCGACCCACTGGCCCGAGGTCGGAGAGCTGGTCAGTGTCTTTGCGAATCCGGCTCCCCTGACCATCGCCGCGATGTTCATCATCAGTGTGGCGCTGGAAAAATGCGGGGCCATCGAGCTCATGGCCCAGAAGCTGGGCAAGCTCACCCGCCTCCCCTATGGGCTCTTTATCGTGGCCCTGGCGATCGGTGTGGGCGGCATCTCGGCCTTTATCAATAACACACCAGTTGTGGTGGTGTTTATGCCGGTCATCATCTCGCTGGCGCGCAAGATGAACACCCCGGCCTCGCAGTTACTGATCCCGCTATCGTTCCTGTCGATTTTTGGTGGCGTTTGTACGCTGATGGGTACCAGCACAAATATCCTCATGAGCGGCATTATCAGGGATTATGGCCTGCAGCCACTGGGCATGTTTGAGTTGGCGCTGGTGGGCCTGCCGCTGATGATTATCGGTACGCTTTACCTGGCTGTTTTGGGTAAAAAGATTCTGCCCGTGCGTGAGACGCTGACCGCGATCCTCTCCGAAGAGGAGCGCAAGGAGTACATCACCGAGGCCTACGTCAAGCAAGGGACCGAGCTGGACGGCCAGAGCTTTGCCGAGTCCGGGCTGAAGCGCACACGGGGCATCCGACTGCTGGAAATCATCCGCGACGGCGTAGCCCTGAGCGGCGACCTACCGACGCAACCCCTCCGAGAGGGAGACCGCCTGGTGCTGGCCTGCCGCCCGAATGCCATCGTCAAGGCCCGTGAGACCGTGGGGATCGATTTTGTCGGTGAGCGTGGCCTCGACCTGCAGCCGATCTCGGCCCATGAGGGAGCTATCGTCGAGGGCGTGATCGGCCCGATGTCTACCATCGTGGGTAAGACCATCCGCGAGATCAACTTCCGCCAGCGCTACCGTATGATCATCCTCGCCGTCCACCGGCGAGGTCGCAATGTGCGCGAAAAGCTCGAAACCCTGCCTCTGGATTTCGGGGACACCCTGCTCATGATGGGGACGGATAAGGCAATCGATAACATGCACTCATCAGAGGACATTATCCTGCTCGACCGCCCCCATATCCCCGCTCAGGACATGCGCCGCCGTATGCCGCTGGTGATCGCTGTCATCGCAGGCATGATCGGTGCGGTGACGTTCCTGAATGTCCCGATTTTCGCGATGGCCGTCATCGCAGTGGCCATTCTCTTCCTCTCGGGGACCGTTAAGCCGAAGGACGCGTACGCTGCCATCGAGTGGCGGATTCTGGTGCTGATTTACGGTATGCTCGGCCTCGGTCTGGCTCTGCAAGACTCGGGGGCGACTGAGCTCGCCTCGTCTCAGCTCGTCCACCTCGTGGATGACTTCCCGGTATCCTGGCAGCCGCTGGTCATGCTGGCCTTTATCTACATCAGCACGAGTATCCTGACTGAGCTGCTCTCTAACAACGCGACAGTCGTACTCATGGCCCCGGTCGCGATTGCACTGGGCCAGATGCTGGATGTCGATCCCCGGCCGTTTATCATTGCGGCCTGTATCGGCTCCTCGGCCAGCTTTGCCACGCCTATCGGGTACCAGACCAATACCTACGTGTACGGCGTCGGTGGCTACCGCTTCGGAGACTTTGCCAAGGTCGGTATCCCGCTAAACATCCTCTACTTCATCGGGAGCATGATTATCATCCCGCTGTTCTGGCACTTCTAGGCGACGAGTTACCTGGATTACATCCGGACGCAATGATGGGGAAAGTCCCTATCGCTTTGCCATAGCTGCCCCGCAGGTTACACCCGCAAGCATCGAGAGGCCTCGCCCCTGCGGCACTCCATGGCAACCTCTCTGCGATTGCTCAGGTGGGGTGCGTTTGAGTCAGCGACAAACACCGTTACCCATGGCTCTGCCATAGCGGAGCCATCAACACCACCGGGTGCAACCCCGGCCATCAGTGATCCCGAGGATCACAGGAGCAGGACTATTATGTCCTGCCTACCAGCCGACAGAGGCGCGGGAGCCCTGCTTGGTGATCATGACTTCGTCTTCCCAGACGGCCAGGCCATCCTGAGTAGTGGTCAGAGACATCTGGAAGACGTAGGTGACCTGACGGGTATTACCAGCGCGAGCACGGTCCTCAATGATGCGACCAGAGAGGCTATAGTAAGGAATCGGCGAGGGATTCGTGGTCATGTTCCCCTGCATGGTGGCCTGATAGGCACCGGTTTCCTTGGCCAGCTGATCCTCGACATTACCATCGGCACCAAAGGTCGTGGTGGTCACAACCTTACCGCTGCGGTTAAGAGCAATGCGGATTTTCTTCGTCAGCATGTTCGTATCCACGACCTGCGTGGTGTTGTTTACGATACGGCTGACCGCCATCACGGCAGGCTGCTGGGGAGCGCGCTCAACCACACCCGAGCTCAGGAGCGAATCAATCATCTGGTTCGCGGCGTTTTCCCAGTCCTGGATGTTAATCTTATCAAGGCTGACGACCGTGCGCGGGCCGCTGCTATCAACATAGGAGGCGTTACCGCCGCCCTGACAGCCGCCCATCAGGAGCAGGAGGGCTGTCGCGGAAGAAAAGAGGATGATTTTTTTCATAAGTACGTCGGTTAGTATAGAAATATATGCGGTAAGATCAATCCCGGCTTTGCTGGGAGGGCGAAGCCCGCGCCCCACCCTCCAGAACAAGCGGAAACGGTTAAAGTTGCGCCACGCTCTCCGCCGGTGCGCTTGTGGGCTGCTTAACCTCGACAGGCGTGAGCGGGATAAGTGAGTTTTGCTGGATCATGAGCGGACAGTACTGGCTGTTGCTCTTGACGTAGACGAGGTTCACCGTGCCGGGCACCAGGTCGATGGTCTGTGTCATGCCAGTACCCGCCGCAGAGATGGTAATCTTGCGGTCGGCAGGGGTCGGCAGGCGGCAATACTGGAACTGCTTGGGCAGCGTGACCCAGGTACGCAGGTCGGCATCGTTCATGGCGGCCTGATAAATGGTCCCGGCAACCATGACCCCCCAGTAGGCGTAGGAGTTGTTCTTCACGGCCTCCTGCAGGGCCCACTGCGTGAGGGCCTTGGTGCCAGTAGAGATCAGCGTCTTGGTGATGACCAGCGGCAGGCGGTTATCGAACTCGGTAGCGACGACTGCATCCATATCGCAGACGACCTGCGTACGGTAGCTCGTACCGGCGGCCTTGACGTTGAGCGCGCTCACGTAGTTGTCGTTGAACTTGAGCTGCGGGAAAGCCGCCCCGACATAAGGCACCGACTGGGTGACGACAAACAGCGGGATGTCGATGCGGATCTGGTCGCGCGAAGGAGCCATCCCGGTTTCAAAAATCACGTAAGTCGTCGGCTCAAAGGAGGCTCCGCCGAGTATCTGATCAGCGGTTTGGAGGTCCTGCTGCAGGTAGGTGTTACCGGGGACCATGGAGGAGACGCGCTCCAGGTTCTTGCGGGCGCGCTCAAGGTCGTTCTGCTCCATCGAGTTGGTCAGGCTAAACAAACCGTCGATGAACACTGAGTACGGGTTTACGTAGTCGGCATAGACCCGGTAGTCCTTGAGGTACTGGTAGTGCTGGGTGATCTCCGAGTTGAATTTCTTATCGTCGAGGGCCTTATCGACATTGTAGGCGTCGTTCGCGTTGCTGCTTTCGGCCTTGGCTGACTCTTGGCGGGCCACTTCCTCGGCCTTCTCGATATCGGCGGCATTCTCGTAGACGGCATTTTCCTGGCTCTCGTAGGCCCGATTGAGAAAGACACGCATCTCATCCACATTTCCCATCTGCAGGCTGTTGAGCGCACAGTAGGTATTCATCATGATGCGGTCGTAGTAGTACCCGGTATAGGGCAGAAAACTCTGGTTCGTGAAGTTCGCCTCCGTCTCGTCCAGCAGGCTGACCTCAGCCTCGGAGTCGTAGCGGGATATCCATTCACCCGCCTGTCCAAAGACGACATTGCTGTCCGAGAAGTTGTTCAGGTAGCGCTGGGCGGTGGCCTCCTCCAGGCGCCAGATCACGATGTCCACAGACTCGGTATCGTCGTTGGCGCCAGATGTGGCTTCGTCATAGGCCCCCTCGATATTACCGGCAGCCCAAGAGCTGCGCAGTTGCTCGGTTTCACTTTTATACGTCGCGCACCCGGAGAGCAGCACGCACAGCAGCAGCCCCGGTATGAGGATAGAGGTCGGTTTACACATAGCAGTTTTTTTACAGGTCGTGATTATTCAGTATGAGTTTGAGGTGTGCGTGTAGCTAATAAAGTCAGGCCGTGGCGGGCGGCCGTGATGAAATTTTACTGCGGGCGGACGATGTTGAGCTGCTCAACGCCGAGGTTCTCAGTCAGTATGCCTTTGGAGAACTTGGGGAGGACCTGAGTGATGCGCATCGTACCGACCTGAACCTCCTCCACGCCGAGCAGTTCACCCGTGTCCGGGTCTACCAGATTCTGGCCGGGAGAAAACACCGACCAGATCTGCCCCACGGCAATGCCGGAGCCGTCACCGCGGTTGATCGTGGCCTGACTGCCCGTGAGTGCGATGACGCGGGCCGGGTAAACGACATCCGCGACGCGCTCGGCGATCATTTGGGCGGCCTGCCGCGTAAGGGTGGAAAGCAGGTCATCCGTCAGGCTTCCGTTACGGCCGACTGAGTAGTTGGGGTCATCGAGGGACTGTTGATCGCTGACCTGGATATTGGCCGACTCAAGCAGGGCTCCGGTGGAGGTATCGTAGATTTTGGCGACCAGTGAAATGCTCGTCTGGCGCTGTGTGGAGCGACGGCCAATGGTTTTATAAACGGTCTCGTCGATGTAGTCCTGAAAATCGTCGATCGTCGTCACGAGCATGTAGTTCGCACCTTCAGTGTCGAATTGATCAGCCGCGCCGTTGGGGTCCACGTTACCGGAGTTTTGCCACTCCTGCTGCTTCACGAGCTGCGCCAGATCGCTCTGGGCGACGACCTTGAACTTACGGGTGTTGTGCAGGCGGTCGATCAACTGCCCATCCAGCCCCTGGGCAATGCGCTGGAGCGCATTCGTGGAGCCGTGAGCGGCAGCCGTTTGCAGGGTTGCGGGGGTGATCTTCACCGCATCGACGGCGAGCGTCTTCATCTCGGCATGCGCGAGGCTTCCGGTGAGGATCAGAGACAGACAGAGTGAGGAAAAGGCGAACTTCATGGTCAAAGAGAGTTAGTGGTGAAAAAGGCGGGGCCTACTCGACTTCCTCCGCCGTAGCGGGGAAGCCCTGAGAGAATATGCTCTGGGTTGGGTTGATCGTGATCGGCAGGTCCGTGTCGGTGCGGTAGTCGATCCGCATCCCCGACTGGCGAAGCGCCTGGGCCATGCCCTTGATGCGCTCGACTTCGGCATCGGTCAGCACGGCCTGAGCGCGGAGATTGTTGAGGAATTGCGAGTTCTGCATCCAGCGCTGACGCTCGTTTTCGCTCAGGCGCATGGTCACTGTCATGGTCAGCCCGTCATAGACTTTGACGTTCTTTTCCCATGGCTCATAGCCGGGACGGGTTAAGCGCATACGGTGCAGGCCCGGCGTGGCGACAAGCTTACCCGTGGCCGTGCCGATCGCGATACCGTCCAGCTCGACGGTGACGCCGTATCCCTCCAGCGAGTAGTTCTCACTGGACAGCTGGTACGTGCCGTCGCCGGTATCGATAACATCCGGGATGCTCATGTCCTGGATGCCAACAACGACGCTAAAGGGCACGGGCTTGGCCATCTCGGTGGGCGGCTTGATGCGCCCCTTGGCCTTCTGCTGGCCGAGCACTTCGGACACCTTGACCGCGGCCTTATCGAGCAGCGAATTGTAAATGTCGTTGCTGGCCACGCTAGAGTTCGGCGTCTGGCGCAGCTGCTCGCTCACGGTGACAGTTGAGCCGGTCATGCTGCCGCCCTGTGGCGCATCGAGCAGCCGGTAGCTGACCCGCGCGCGGTAAATATCGTTCTTGGTCTTCGTGCCGTAGCCCTCGAACTGGCGTTTTTCCTGCGTCATGCCGTCAATCGCAGCCACCAGCACGTAATCGACATCTAGGTTCTGGGCCAGGCGGAGCATCGAGGTGCCGTCCTTAAGCTCGTTGTCCATCTGCTGAGCCTGATAGCCATCTCCCAGCGCGTAGACGGTGTCATCCGGCGTCACGATGGCAAAGTCCATGTCCGCCAGGCGGCTGATCAGGTAGTCCTGAAAGATTTCCGTCGCATCGTCCCAGTCGGAGCCGGCACGGTTCTTGACGAAAATAGCGACGCTGTGAGCTTCGGCCGGCTTGGCCTGCTGGCGGGTCGTCGTGACGGTTTGAGAGATGACCGTTTTTGTGGTGGTCGTTTCTGTGCTCGGGCTCTGCGTGGGTGTTGCGGCAGGAGCGAGCAGAAGCGAACTGGCGGTGAGCAGGTAAGAGATTAACATCGCGGTGCTGGTATAGGGGGATGGTCGCCCTGCCCGATCAATCCGTCACCAGACGATAGAATATCCCGCCTGCACCGTAAAGCACAGCCGCGACAGCCCACCCTGGCTGGATGTTTATCCGGCGGACGCTGTGATTATTGGGACGGAATACTAAGCAAATCAGCCTAGCGTAGCAAATCAAAACTACCCACTCCCCCGCGCCTTCCAAGCATGAATCAGGCACCGTTAGGAACGCCAATAGCGCACCTTCTGATGCCTCTGGTTACGAGATTGTCACACGCACGAAGCAACTGCGATGGTGCCCATGTGCAACAAGGGAAGGCAGATTCCTCTGCCTTCCCTCTATTTCGGTACATGCTGCACCCAGCACCTCGCGGATGTAGCCCGCGAGATGAACCCAAAAACAACGAACTGACGAGGACCGCTGGGGCCCTGGATGCTAGGCGCGGCGACGGCGACGCAGCAGGAGCATGCCGCCAACAACTACGCACATCAGCGCGGCAGCGTGGGAGGGCTCAGGGATGGATGCGCTCATCACGCCCTGCAGCTGGGCTTCACTCAGTGCACCAGCGGAGCCACTCTCATCGACCCATACGTTGACATCGTCCATCAGCCCCTGGAAGGGACGTTCGTTGGAACCACGTTGATTGTTACCGATGGCCAGGCCGGTCGAGTTGGCGATAGTGCCCTGGTCGAGCGTCGTGCTGGCAATCTCTGAGAGGACACCACTTTCCTTGGAACCGGCATAGACCTTAGCCGTCCCGGTGGCGCTGTCGTAGGTTGTTGCGAAGAAGACCCATTCGTTAGTAAGCGATAAAACCGCGTCACTCACATCGACGCTTTGGTTCACCCCATCGGTGATTCTGAAAGCGACACGGATCTCACCCGTCCCCAGAGCATAGATCGTGGTATAACCACACTCGAATAGCCGCGCAAAACTGCCGACCTCGGTGGAGGCATTGTACCACATGGAGATCGTCGTGGAGGTCGCGTTATTCATGCTCCCAGTAGAGGCGTAGACTACGCCACCGTAGCCGGGCACAGAGCTCGTACCACCCATCCGGGTCGCGCCGGTGAGATCGAGTGCGTAGTCACCGGCCTGGCCAGATACTCCGCTGCCGTCAGCACCCCGCAGGTTCGTAGCGGTATCACCGGTAGAGCTGTGGTAGGTCATGTCTGCCGTGATGGTGGAGGAGCCGGTCGAGGCCGTGGTCGTACCGAGGTTGTTGTCGTTAAAGTCAAACTGGTACAGGGCCGTCTGAGCATTCAAACTGATGGTGGAAGCCGCCAGTGCGGCGATAAGCATGTATTTCTTATTCATGGAGTTGGGTATGGGTTTGGGTTGGAGTATCCTGCCAGCCAGGCAGTAAAGTGATCTTAGGAAAAAGTTTGGGTTCGAGAATGCGTCGCCTCAGGTGGAGCGTTGGTATTCCTCCAGGGTAACTTGGGCCTCGACGGGAAGCCCTTTGAGGTAACGGTCGATATTCGCACGGGCCAGCTCGCTGCACAGGCCAAAACCGTCCTGCGCCGGGCCAGCGATATGGGGTGAGTACAGGACATCCGGCACCTGCCAGAAGGGAGAATCTGCCCCGATCGGCTCGCTGGAAAACACATCCAAACCGACCCGGATGCCGCCCGCCTGAATGCGACGTAGCAGTGCGTCCTCATCGATAATGGCACCGCGCCCGACATTGACCAGTACGTCACCGGTATCGAGCTGCTCCAGGACGTGAGCATCGACAGAGCCCTGATTCTCCTGCGTCAGGGCTTCACACTCGATGAGGACCTGATTCTCGGCAAAAAGCGTGGCCAGCGAGTCGCAGGGCTTTACACCGTGCTCGCGCATAAATGCGTGAGGCACGCCCTCCGAGTAGGCCGAGAGCTTAACCTTGAAAGGCTTCAGGAGGTTCACCAACTCACGGGCGACCTTGCCAAAGCCGTGCAGCCCCACGCGCTTGCCGTAGAGCGTCCGCGTCTGCATCTCCACACGCTGCTCCTGATAATCGCTGCCCTCCAGTCGCATGACCGGATTCCACTGCGGCAAACGGCGCAAACAGGCCATCACCAGCAAAAGCGCATGCTCGGCAACGGCGTCACTCGCCAGCGAGCCCCAGTTACTGATCAGCAGATCCTTTTCAAAGGCCAGTGGCGGCAACAGCTTTTTAACAGAGCCCGGCAGATGGCAGATGTATTTTACGGAAAACCAGGAGCTATTCAGGATGTTTTCGGTAATGCGCGGAGTGGTCCACGCCGACACGATGACCGTAGGCGAAAAATCCTGCAGCAGGCTCTCCCACTCTTCCCCTGAGATGAAGCGCGTATCGTGCACTTCCCACTGGATGCACTCCTTGGAGCCAAACTCAGGGATGCCCTCCGGGAAGAATGTCTTTATCTCCAAAGGGTTGATCGCAAATAGAATACGCTCCTCAGCCACGGGCGAAGAAATCGTCGCCGTAGTTGCTGCAGCTAAGGGGGGCTGGCCTGCGTCTTGCATGGCCTGAATACTCCTATCATCTGCCGAAATTGTAAACGACCAGTCCAGTCACACAGGTGTACACATATGTGGGGCCCATTCTCAAGGCGTAGGCGATCTGTGTTAAGATGGCTGGGAGAGCTGGGGCAACGTTTTTCCGGGCACCCACTGTCCCTCAATGTGCGTACGTTGAACGAGTTCTGGAACTCCGCGCTCCCCGTGAGCGATCATATTTGCCAACCGCTCGACCGCAATTTCACCGATGTGAAAGGAGTTTTCGCAGATACCGGTCAGCTCAGAGTCGAGGCTGTTGAGCGCCACACAGGCCACAGGCAGATCCTCGGGGATACGGATGCCTATCTCGGCCGTCCGTTGATGAATCTTAAAATCCCCGGTCACGATGGCTTCGGGCCGCATGCCCTCGATCCGCTCCTTGAAGCCTTTCAAATCCCGCCACTGGTAATCGATGAGCATCGGTGGCTGCCCGATCTGCTGTTGCGCTACGAGATAGCCAGCCAGAAAGTTGTGGTCCGCCTTGGCGTCCTGAGCAAAATCAAAGACAAATGCAATACGGCGATAGCCCGCCTTATGCATTTCCGTCATCGTCTGCACCATCGCCCGATACTGCGTAGATGTCACAGTGTGCAGCTTCGGTTTTAGCAAGGTATAGCCGAAGGTTATCAGTGAAAAATCTGACCATGGAAAGTCCATCGACACCCAGGGGTTGGGCTGAGGGCAAAGCAATATACCGTTGATGTTCCGTGCCTTAAGCATCGAGGCGAGGCGCTTGGGGCTGAGTTTGTTATGCCCGAGCTCAAAGACCTCCACCTTGTAGCCATACTTGTCGGCTCGATGCTGGGCACCCTCATAGTAGAGCCGATAGGTATCGATCTCTCTCCACTTCAAATCGATATCTTCCCGGTGAACGACCAGCCAGGCGAGTGTCCCCTGATAGGTATGTTTCTGCTGTCCGCTGCGGTACGTAGCCAGCGCGGACAGCATCGGGTCCGGCCGGTACCCCAGCTCCTCCGCCAGCTGCAGGATGCGCTCGCGCGTGGCCGCTGGTATGCGCGGATGGTGCTTCAAGGCCATGGACACCGTCGCCCGGTGAACCCCTGCTTTTCTGGCAATATCCTGCTGGGTGATTCGCTTCTCAGACATCGTACAACTGTGTAAGCAAACCTTAAGTTGATACTCTAATCAAGCTAGAAGATAATTTACTCAACATTGCTTCCCTATCATGTGCCCCTCATTTAAACGCCGCCCCGCCTTCAGCTTGGTCGAGATCCTGGTTGTCTGTGCGATTATCACCGTTCTGGCCGGGATTTTGATTCCGACTGTCAGCTCTGTCCGCCGACAGACCGATTTGTTAACCTGCTCGAACCACCTGCGCCAAATCGGGATTGGGCTACGCCTCTACATCAATGACAACAAGGGCATCCTGCCGGGTCCGCTGTGGTCTGGGCAAAAGGCCAACTACCCGAACACCGGCTCCGGGCACCTGCTGACAGAGTTCGAAGACTACATGGAGATATCGACGGTCGATGTCGATGGCACCTCTCTCGCTGAGATCATGCTCTGCCCGGCCTACATGGACCAGAATAACAGTATCCCTCCCCGCTGCTACGTCCTCCGCTATGAAAACATGGAGTTGATCGACGGCAGCTCGGTAAAGGCATTTGGCTATCCCGCCGACTCGTCCAAGGACCGTGAAGCCGAGAACCCCGTCAACTACATGCAGATCGCCCACCCCGAGAGAGAGTGGATGATGCGGGACCTGGACCAGATCGGCTCCCCTGGCTACAAGGGGAACCCCCTTGCTCCCGAGCAACCCGTCCACGGCGATGTTAGAAACACCCTCTACGTGGACGGACACGTCGAAGCTATTTCAACCGAAAATGACTAGAGCCAGCATTAGCCTTCGCCTGATGGGCGATGCATCCAGCCTGAGAGCATTCGACAGGCTTGACCAATACCTTCACCACACAATTATCTTCGGGGGGCGACCCCGAAAAATACTCCAGATATGCGTTTTATCCCTACTCTAACTGTAGCCTGTCTGCTCATGCCGGCCACCATGGTGCTGGCCAACGAAAAGGCTGACTGGCCCTACGTGACCCCAGACAGCGTTAACGAATATCTCACGAAGCATGAGACCTCCTGGCAGGAGCGTATGCCCGAGCAGGGCTCCCGCCTGTTTTATACCGACGAGCAGTGGCCGGACGTAGAGGCTGCCTTGACCTCGGATGAGGGACTGCGCCCGGCGTTGCGTGAGACGTTCCTCGCCGTAGCTGACAAGCTGGCTTCCGGCTCCCCCAAGCGCTACTACCCGCCCGAGGACTCCACCAACGGCAAGAGCATGCGCCAGAACGTGGAGGAGCTGTGGCAGCGCCGCGTCGGTGACGACATCTTTCTACTCTGCCTGGCCGCGCGCCTCAGCGACGACCCGGCTTATAAAAAGTCGCTCCACGACCGCGTCATCACCGGCTGCGAATACCCGCAGTGGGGCCTGAAGCCGCCAAACATGGACCTGGCCAGCGGACACATGGCTCGGGGCATCGCTCTGGCCTGGGACTGGCACCGAGACATTTTCACCGAAGAGGAGCAGGCCATGATCCGGGAGGTCATGCGCGAGCGCGTGGACGCCCTTTACCGCGGACTCCTGGGTGAGGTCTACTGGGCACGCAGCTATGCCGAGAACCATAACCACATCGCGGCAGCCGCTCTTGGGTTTGCCGGGCTGGCTTTTTATGGGGACATTCCGGAGGCCCGCCAATGGCTTGCGGCGGCCGGCGTCGCCTTTGGCTATGTCATGGAGTACAGCGCCGATGACGGCAGCTCGGCCGAGGGCGTCCCCTACTGGACGTACTCGCTGGACTTCATTCTCCAGTACATCGAGGCCACAAAAACCGTCACCAACAGTGCCGAGTGCTACGATGATCCCTTTATGCAGCAGGCAGCCGCTTTCCGGATTGCCTGCGCGACACCGGGCTTTCAGGGCATCCTCCCCTGGGGTGACGCACCGAAGGTCGACTTCTACGGGCCGCACCACCTGCTGGCCAAGCTCGCAGCCGAGTACCACGATGGCGAGCCGCAGTACGTGATGGAGCACCTGCCCTTTGAGCCGCGCGGCGGTAACGACGCCCATGCGCTGCTGCTGATGTGGTACGATCCGGCCATCAAGCCGGTGCCGCCCGCCTCGCTGGATTACCATGTGACGACGTGGGATGTCGTCTCCTCCCGCAGCGGCTGGGGCGATGGCGACTACCTGCTCACGCTTAAGTCAGGCTTTAACAACCGCAACCACAGCCACCTCGATGCCGGTTCGCTGGCCTTTATCTTCGGAGACCAATGGCTGATGATGACCCC
Source organism: Ruficoccus sp. ZRK36 (assembly GCF_019603315.1). Taxonomy (NCBI): domain Bacteria; kingdom Pseudomonadati; phylum Verrucomicrobiota; class Opitutia; order Puniceicoccales; family Cerasicoccaceae; genus Ruficoccus; species Ruficoccus sp. ZRK36. The sequence goes on along the minus strand of NZ_CP080649.1, from coordinate 2,841,857 downwards.
CGGCTACGGCAAGGGCGCGGGCGATCAAAAGTTCTGGCACCGCGGCGGACCGCGCTGGGACTTTTTCTCCAACGCCAGCGAATCCCACAGCACGCTTATCATCAACGGGAAGAACCAGAGCTTTGACAGCAAGGCCCGCGGCACGATCGACAACTTCACCCCCACCGAGAACTACCTCTGGACCACCGTTGACCTGTCCGGTGTCTTTCCGGAAGTCCGTGGGGTGGACCGCCGCATCCTCCATGTCCGCGGCGACTACATCCTCGTGATGGATGAGGTGAAGGCCGACGAATCCGTGCAGGTGGACTGGCTGGCCCAGGTGCCTGCTGCCGCCAAGGTCGACGGACCGCTCATGAAGCTGCACAGCCACAGCGGCGATTTAAACCTGAGCGTCCTCTACCCTGCTGACGGCACATTTGCCCCCCGCAAGCCCTCCAGCCCGAAGGTTGACAACCCAGACCCGACACAGCGCACCTACACCGTCGTCCAGCAGGGCGACCACGTGCAGAGCGTTGTCCTGATGCAGCCGACGTTCAGCGGCCAGGCGTCGACCTTCCTCTCCTGCTGGCTCGACCAGGTCGATGACAACGGCTGGGAAGCGACGATTAACAGCGGAGACTGGATCGACGATCTCTACGTGTACACAGCTCCGACCGAGATCGTGGTCGATGGCGGCAGCACGCTGCCTGAGATCGAGCTCTACGCATCGCTCGTAGCCTCCCGCATGGTTGACGGCAAGATCACCCGCCTGTTCGCGACGGATGTCACATCCCTTCAAAGCGACCTCATCAGCGCCGAGTCGGAAAAGCCCGTCAGCTTCGAGCTAAGCCGGGGCGACGGCGGATGGATGCTTGAGCTCGCTACACCATTTGCGGGTGAACTGAGTCTCGCGGAAGGACTCACGCTCTTCGATAAAACCGCGACCGCCCAGGCCGCGGATAAGCCGCTTACCCTCCCGGCTGGCTATTACACCATCGCCAAGAACAAGGCAGCAGCCCTCAAGCTGACGAAACAGCACGAGCTGGCCACGGCGATCAGGCCCATGCCCCCGGTGCTCGTCGCCGCTCCGGTCGATATGACACCGGCACCGGCCGACGTCTCGATCTCATGGGAAGCCGAGGATAACATCGTGCAGATGAACAGCGCTTCCCGCGTCGTCCCAAAGGTCGCAGCCAGCGCCGATAACGCCCTCAGATCCTTCGGCTATGGCGGTCCGGCTGAGAGCGTCTGCTGGGAGATAGATGTCCCCGAGACGGGTCTCTATGAGCTTGAGGTCCGCTATTGCACGACTGACAACCCCACCCTCGACCTGCTCGTCGATGGAGTTGCTCCTACGTCTCAGGCACTGGGCATCCCGCTCCAGTCAACAGGTGGCTGGTCTGGCAAGAATGATGACTGGAAAGAGGTCGTGCTCACGGACAAGAATGGCGAGACGCTCGCCATCCCCCTGACCAAGGGAAGGCACTGGATTGAGCTGGCCAACCCAGTGCCCAGTCTGACGCTGGACGCCTTCACCCTGCGCGGGATCGGCTCACCGTCAGCCCCTTGATAGAAGCGTCGTCAGAAACCATCCTCCTGATGGTATTTGCGTTTCGCTTTGTTGTTTTTGCGGTGCTGGATTTTTACCTGTTTGAAAAACGTTTCCTTTTCCTCCCACTTTCCGGGTGCAGCGGGTTTTCGATAGGTCGGCTTGGGCTTTGGCCGACGGGTACTGTGGCTTTCGTTGCGTAGCTTCAGGTATTGCTGAAAGCGTTCCTCCGTGAGCTGCCCGCTATCCAGTGCCGCCTCTATCGCGCAGCCGGGCTCGCCCTCGTGGTGGCAGTTCCGAAACTTGCACTGCCCGGCCAGGCGGTAGATGTCCGAGAATGCCTTCTCCATACCTGCGGATTCACCGGTCAGTTGAAGCTCACGCATCCCCGGCAGGTCGATCAGACAGGCGCCGCTTTCGAGCTGGAACAGCGCCCGCCAGGTCGTGGTGTGTCTGCCGCGGTTATCGTCGGCACGATTCGCCTGCGTCTTGAGCAGCTCCTCACCGAGAAGCGCATTGATGAGTGAGCTTTTTCCCACACCCGACGACCCGGACAGCGCGACCGTATTACCGGAAGCCAGATAGCTGCTCAGGCACTCGGTTGACGCCGGGCTAAGCGCACTTATCGCGTGAACGGAGACTTCGGGCAGGCGCGCGCACAAATCCCTGACCCGCTCACTGGCGTCCTCGACCAGATCTGATTTATTCAGAATCACGACCGGCTCGGCACCACTGTTCCAGGCCTGTGTCAGGTAGCGCTCAATACGCTTGGGGTTAAACTCCTGATCGAGCCCGGCGACGATAAACAGGTAGTCGATGTTGGCGGCCAGCAGTTGAAGGTCCGAGCGGTCGCCCGAGACTTGTCTCGTGAAGAGCGACTTCCGCGGCAACAGGCCATGGATGATCCCCTCGCCTGCGGTCTGCCCCGGCTCGAAGAGGACCCAGTCGCCAACGGTGGGCAGGTCCAGGGTGGACTGCGCAGAATGCCGGTACGAGCCGGACAGCTGTGCGCTGCATTGTCGCGCCCCGGTGTGGAGGCTGTAGCGGTCGCGATCCTCCCGTGTGATTCGGGCCGGGATACGCTCGGCATGTTCGTTTATGTGAAGGTGTTGGTGGAGGTGTTCGCTCCAACCCAGTTTGAGTAAATCTGAATGCATCGATAGTTGTTTTGTGCGGAGGCCGGACGTGAAGGCCAACGCGGTGGCACAGTTGGAAACGCGTAGCGGTTTCCGGAAGACAGGCTGACGCAATCGCCACGAAGGCTCGGGGACTGCGGAAATGCGGACACAAAAAAGCCGCGAAGATCAGGTCGTTCGCGGTTTATCAGATCGATGCTGTAACAGGACTCAGTTAGCAGCTCAAAGCGAACGACCAACGGTAACAATATCCATTGGTGTCTTGAGTTTCATATAACTGATTGAGTTTCTGTTCCCCTGGGATCGACGGACGCGTCGTCCTTAGGGTGATGTCTAACGTAAACATCAATAGAGCGCCGTCAATAGATAAGACACGATGGCGTTGTGAAAAACGATGACTCGCTTATGCCACGCCTGACTGCCGAACAGGCCCCGCGTTGCCATCCGTTGGCGTGTTGGCTGAAATGCGATTGCGCAGGATAGAGTCAACGCAGTTTCGCACATATTGCTCGTCAGTCAGGTCCTGACAGGCTTCCGCCGGGAAGCGGACCTTTTGCCGGAAGTGTTGTGCCAGCTGTCGGAACAACTCCAGCCGTGCCAGAGTCTCCAGCTTGTCCCGTCGCAGGATAGCCTGAAGGGCCAGAGAATGCTCGGCCGGCACGGTGTTCTTTTTTAACTGTGCCTCCAGGTGTGGGTAGCGCCGGAACGAGTTAAACTTGTTGTACGCGGCCGAGGGGATATTTGGGAGTTCCTGGGATTGATGGCGGATGACGAGTGTCGAGGCCGCCAGATCGCCTAGGCGCTGGAACTTACGGCTGCTCATCGCAATGAGTCCGCCCAGCGAGTAAAAGGCCGGAAGCATATCTACCACACGAAACAAGTTGCGCAGGATGATCTGGGCTGCGCTCAGGCGCTGGATGTTTGCATCGATGACACGCAGCTTCATCAGACGCTTGCCGATCGTGCGACCATCCCAGGCGATCTCCAGCAGAATGAAGTAGCCGATACTCGTCACAAAGTACCCCAGGATTAACAGTGCCGTCGAAATATCTGCAAAGAACGGCGTGAGGAGCATCATGCTGACCGCGAGGATGCTCTGACAAACGTAAATCACCCCAAGGTCGATGATCAGTGCCAGCGCCCGCACTAAGGGGGTGGCGAGCAGCAGAGAGAACGAAACGGCGTCGTCGGTCTCAATGACGAGACGGTTGGCGTCTGGTGTGATCATTGTCTGGCCCCTTTCTTTGTGCGCCCAGCCATCACGATAAATCCTGCCAGCGCGGCTAACTGCAAAAGTCCGAATGCGATCTTGGCGGAGTACGGGATCACGGGTTCATGATACTGAGATAAAAAGGCCTCAATGATGCCAGCCCAGACCAGAAGCAGCACGACCCCGCCGATCAACATAACAATATCGCGGCTGTTCTTTTTCAGGCGGGCGGTCAGATTGAGTCGCCCATCCTTCACGATCAACGTACGTGCAATAAGCAGCCCACCCTGTGCCGCAAAAAGGATGGCCGGGATCTCTACGCTGCCATGTGGCAGTAGCCAGCCCAGCAGAAAGGTTGTCTCCCCCGCCAGGATGTAGTCCACCGCCACCGCACCAAGGATGAGCCCGTTATAAAATACCAGTACGACGGTGAAGACGCCGTAAAGAATGCCGACGGTTAGCGCAAAAATAGCCACCCGGATATTATTAGCCATCAGCGTGGCCGAGAATGATGACTGATGGCCGCTTACATGCGTGCTATTTTCAGCGTCTTCCTCCATTTCGACTCGTTCGGATGGGTCGCCGAGCAGATGGCTGAATGGCATGATAATCTCTTTGTGCTCAGGGAAAAACGCGACGATCCCCCCTCCGAGAATGCAGCCCACGAACATCGTCGCAGTGACGAAGTAGAATAACCGGGAATGGCGCCGTACCGTGATGGCGAACTCGACCAGTACCTTAAACGGGTTGAACTTCAGGCGACTGAGGGAGCGGTTTTCATGAATGGAGGAAAAACCGCGTGCGACCAGAGACTCCAGATAGTTGGTCGTTGCCGGCTCGGCGGAAAATGTGCGCAGGCGCGTCAGGTCGGCTGACACTACGTCCTGCAGATAACGCAGTCGCTGGATCTGTCTCAGGTCAAAGTTCGTGCGTGCGTTGTCCTCGATCAGTCTTAACATCCGCTCGAACTCGTCCCAGATCGGTCGCTGTTGGGAGATGTACTTGTCCGTGTCGATGATCATATGAGCTGACGTTTTTTCACGGTGAGGTACTGATTCACGACCTCCAGTGCCAGGTTCTCGCTTTTGAGCAGGCGCAGGTCCACGCGTTGAGCAGCCAGCAGACGGGTGTAGTCGTGGAGGTCTTTCCAGATCAGGTGCCCGGCCAGTCGGGTGTAGATATCGTCTTTACGGTCGTCGCCCCTCTGAAACAGTGGGCCGACCCCAGCCATCGTCAGCATGTTGACCAGTAGGATATGGCGACGGCTGATCAACCCAACGTGCTGGCGGAAGCTCTCGAACGCAGCCGGATCGGAGAGATCCGTGAGGAGAATGATCAGGCTGCGGCGGCGCAGGTTCGTCCGCACGAAGCGAAACATTTCCTCAAAATCGGGGAAAACCTTGTTCGGTTTGATAGTAAAAAGATGATCTTGAACACATCGCAAGTGGGCGGGGCCAGAGGAGGCCCGCAGGAATCCCGTTGTATCGCGGCTGAAAGTCATCAGGCCAAACAGGTCTCCCTGCCTTACGGCGGCGAGGCTGAGCACACTAGCGGCAGCCACGAAACGCTCCAGGACGTTTTCATCGTGTTCGTCGTAGTCAGTGCGGATCTTACGGGCCGAAAGCCTCGAATGGTCGATCAGGACGTAGATTTCCTGCGTGCGCTCGACCTGATAGGTTTTTGTCATCAGGTTGTTGCGCTTGGCACTGGCCTTCCAGTGGATGTTCACAAAGGGGTCGCCAGGCTCGTAATCACGGATCTGGTCATAGTCGCGGCCCTGGCCACTCATGCGCTGGATGTTCATCCCGGCCAGTCCTCGATTCAGAAAGAGATTTGCCAGCGTTTTTTTGTCCCGATGGAGGTTGGGATAGATGCGGATCGGTAAATCTGCCTCAGAAGAGCCACGCCGCAACCACAGGCCCAGGAGGCTCGGAATCTGCCAGTAGATGCGATCGATCTTAAAGTAGCCACGATCGGGCGAGCTGAACTCCCACTTACTGCTAAAGCGTGGGGTATCGGCCTTTAGCATCAACCGCTGCTGCTCCTCGGTTGAGGTGACGGGGAGTGGAAAGGGAATACCAACCTCGATCCAGGGCGGCAGACGGTCTCCATCCGCGAATGCCATGACCAGGTTAAAACTCCCGGTCGAGTTCTTGGCCTGACGGATTTGGCGGTCACACTGGAAGCTCGGATGGGGCTTCTGACCGCTGAGCAAAATATCGACGAGAGCCATGACCACAAACAGAAGGTAAAGCACCAGGCATAGCGTCAGCGCTACCTCCCCGGTCCCGGCCAGTAATGCGGCAGGAAGCGGCAGTAACGAAAGCAGGACTAGCCTGGTACTCGGTTTGGGCATGGTTATGATATTATCCGGTGCGGGTGATGGCTTAGCGCGGAACGCTTACGGTGTTTACCAGCTCGACAATGACCTCGTCGATCGTCAGCCCCTCGATCTCGAACTCTGGGCGCAGAATCAGACGGTGGTTCAGGACCGGCCCGGCAAGCTGCTTAATGTCATCGGGCACGACATAGTCGCGCCCCTGGATGGCGGCGTATATCCGTACAGCCAGGATGAGCGCGATTGTCGCGCGTGGACTTGCCCCGACCAGGATACTGTCACTCGCACGGGTCTGGCGAATGATCTGTACGCAGTAGTTGATAAGCTCCTCTTTGATTGTAACGGATTGGAAGGCTTCGCGTGCACGGGCTAGCTCCCCCGTTTCGAGCACTGGCTTGAGCTGGCCCTCATCCAGCGAGTGCTCGGGTGGGTTCCCCTCAAGCACGCGTCGAGCGAGCATCAGCTCCTGCGCTTCTTGCGGGTAGTCCACATTGATTTTGAGCATAAAGCGGTCCTTCTGCGCTTCGGGGAGTGGATAGGTGCCCTCGTATTCGACCGGGTTCTGCGTGGCAAAAAGCGTAAAGGCCGGATCAAGCGCGTAGGTATTGCGGTCGATAACAACCTCACGCTCCTGCATGGCCTGAAGCAGGGCCGACTGCGTCTTGGCCGGAGCGCGGTTGATCTCGTCCGCCAGTAAAAAGGAGGTGAAGATCGGTCCCTTAACGACTTCAAAGACCTGATCGCGCATATTATAAATACTGGTGCCGATGATGTCGGTCGGCATGAGGTCGGGCGTGGACTGGATGCGGTTGAACTCGCACCCGAGGACGCGGGCAAGGGTGTTCACCAACAGGGTCTTGGCGACGCCGGGGACGCCCTCCAGTAACGCATGTTGCCGTGCGAAGATAACGATCAGGCACTGATTGATGACGTCTTCCTGGCCGATGATGACCTTCGCGATCTCTTCACGGGCACTGGCGATCTTGCTTTGCAGGTCGTTGAACTCTGAGCTCATGGGCGGGTTCTCCTTTGATTAAGTATTTGCGAAATAGTTTGGTAGGCGCGGCCGGGGTTACGCTCACGAGGGGGCTTGGCTGCCTCGGTTTCGACAACGTGCTCTGCTTCCCGGAATTGCTTCTCGTAGCGTTTGCCGTCTTGGTGCTTGCCCATAAAGGCCAACTTCCACTGCTCCAGACAGAGCCCGAGCAACTGCCGGGGGCGTATGTGCCGCCGGAGCAGATCACGGTAGCCACTGACAGCGGTGTGCCCAAGGGTGCGCGGCCGGGGCGCCTCAGCGACACTGGGTAGTAGCGGAAATGCCCCGTGCCAGATGAAAAGCAGAAATGAAATCATCAGTGCGACAAGGGCACCGCTCAGGCCGTATTCGCGTATGAGAGAAGCGATCCCGTGAGGCTGCACGATACCGAAATGGTATTCCTCGAAGACGACATTGCGGTCATTGCCGAGCAGCCACTTCAGTAAGGGTAGATCCTTGTGCAGGCGCAGTGATTCGTTGGTCAGTGGCAGACCATTGGCCAAGACGATGATTTCCCCACGCCCGACCTGTTTACCGACAATGACAGGTGCGGTATGCGAGCTATAAATAACGTCCCACGGGCGTGCAGGAGGAAGCTTTTCTCGATCCGTATCTTCCTCCGAACTGGTAGCGGCCGACTCTCCCCTGCCCTCGGGCTCGGTGAAATCCTCGTCCTCAATGTCTTCCGTGGCTTGGGTATCCAGCTCATTGGAGACGCTTTTCGTTTCATTGATCAAGATCGCCTCGGAGCTGAGCCATGCCGTCTCTGTTGGAGCACCGGCGGCCATAGGACTCTCTTTGTTGAGTCTCATGTCGGAATTGACAACGGAGTAATCGTGGTAGGCTTTAAGTGCAAATAGCTCCCAACCGTCGAAGCCTGTTTTATACTCGACCTCTTCCAATACCTCGTCGTCACCGACAGGCGTATGATCGGAAGCATGAAAGTCTTCATCCATATCGTCGTAGGAGTTCCCGGGGTTTGGAGATGGCAAGGACACGATAACACGACCGCCCTGAAGGAGAAATGCTTCCAAGTCCTCGTCCATTAGGCTCATGCCATTTGCATCGAGAAAGAGTACCGTCGTATCCTGCGGCCTGACTTCGCTGTCACGCATCCACTTGCTGAATGGCTCAAACCAGCGGGCAGCCGTGACCGTCGGCAATGTCTCAAGGCTCTCATACAGCAGCATGGTGCCACGCGGATCTGCCCGCAGGCTGGAGTGCTCCGGGAACATTTTACCAGTGGTAAACTTACTCGCAAAGGCGTAGTAAAGCGCTGCTGTCACCAGTAGCGCGGCCAGCATCAGGCCAAGTCCGGTCATGAGTCTTTTACGTTTCATGAGTCCGTGGCCAGGGTTCGAAAGAGATCTTCCATCTGGTCGAGTTTGCTGGGTTCTGCGGGATAGTCGCCGTACCAGATAGACTCGAAGAGGTGCGTAGAGCTAGAGAAAGCCTCAATGGCGTGTGGGCAGGAATGTGCACGACGGGTCAACTCGTGGGCGTACTCGAGGTTGGACTTGAACTTGGCCAACACGATCAGGCGCTGCTCGGCGAGGTAGGCCAGCTGGGCAAGGAATACCGCACGCATGGCCAGCCGGTATTCTTGTCGGGCCGCAAGCTCGCGGGCATATTCCAGCCAGCGGTCAATGCTCAGACTGTCAGCACTGACTTCTTCCTGAGTGAGATCGGGGCTGTCTGCCGCGCCCATGGGGGCTGTCGACGCCAGAAGTGGCCTTTGCCGAATCCCCCGGAATATCATGACGCAGATAATAGCTGCCAATATGATGATCAGGCCTATCGCGATAACATTGGCGACATCGGCAATGCCATTACCCGAATGCGAAACTTTCTTGCGATCCTCTTTATCCTCTTTCTCTTTTTTCTCTTCCTTTTCAAAGAGACTTTCGAACCAGTCGGAAAACTCCCTCCAGCTGGTGTGCCAGAACTCTTTTATATCCTGTTTGAACTGGTTAAAGGAGTTAACCCAGGCAGGTGCCTCTCCCCGATTGTCCAGCTGCTCTGGGGGTTGGTCCCAGATGTATTTTCGCTGTGAGCCGACATCGTCGATCGTCTGCTCGAGCTGCTCAGACGGGATCGGGTCGACAGGCTCATTAGCAAGCAGACACGATCCGCTCAACAGGGCAAGACCTGCAGCGAATATCAGCATGCGGGCCATTGGCCCGCCCAGGCGGCGCAGTGTAACAAGGATGTCGAGACCGGTTTCGCGTGTGTCGGCATAGTAGCAGCGCAGGAAAAAGTATGCCTTTACCACCGGGTCGAGTGTCAGATACGTGAAGGTGGCACCGGCCACGTAAAAGCTCGAATTGTTCAGTATCGCGTGTGGACTACGTACGAAAACCGTCTCGATCCCGGTCAGCATGTACACGAGATAAGGCAGGTAGCCCAATATCGTCAGCCAGCTGAGGAAAATAAAACCGGTCAGTATCTGGATCCACAGCAGGGAAAACAGTCCGAGCTGTAGTTTTCCCACCGAGGCGTATTTCAGGGCCTTGTCGGTTGTGTGCTTACCCTCTTCGTCAAAGGATTCGCATACGGTCAGGTTTTGGAAGAAGGCCAAGGCCCAGGGAAACGGAATGACCAGAACCCCGCACAGAGGAACAATGATCAGTCCCCACGGCTGGAAGATCGCCTGACGCAGAAGTATCCGAAAGCGGGTCGACCGACTCGGTCGATACGACTGCATGACGAGTACGTTGCGCATTACGATCGCCCAACGCGCCTGCCAGTACTTCATCCAGATGTAGGCTACCGCGAGGGCCAGAGCGCCAGGCGAGAGGTAGCGGTAGGCCAGAGCACTGCTGGACATCTCCGTCCAGTAAACCAGAAACAGTGAAACAAAAGGGAGTGTGCCAAGTGCATAGAGTAACCAGGCATGCGCAGGCAGCATTTTAAGCAGATGCAGTGCGCTTTCCAACATCTCTATGACATCCTGCTCGCGGTCGGAGCGCTTCCCTCTGAGCCTGCGCTGTTTCACCATAGCCTTTCGTAATAGCTCTCAGCGATGGAGATGAGCATGCTGCCCATCTTATAGAAAATAAAAAAACAGACCGTAAACGAGCCCAACGCAGCAATACCGCCGATGAAGCCGCGGACGAGGTGGCGCTTGGGGCGCTGTTGCTGCTGGGTTAATTCCTCTTCCAGGCAGTGCTTACAGATCATCCGCCCGTCGTGCTCAGTGGTGCACTCGCGGCAGAAATAATCCATGCAGCTCATGCAGCGGGCGACAGCTTCCCGGTCTACATGGTTCTTACAGCGCTGTGTCGCTAGACTGCCCATGGCTTAGCCTCTGGGCAGAACAGGCGGTAAGACTCTGCCCGCTGCGGGGGAAGGTGGCGGCATCTGCCGCTCCTGTTCTGCAGTCCTTTCCCGGATGAGACTAATGATCTTGCGGGCCTTCTTGACGCTTTTTACCGGTGGGATTTCCATGTTCTGCACTTCGGACTGGAGGTAGAACTTACAGAAGCCGCCAGTCAGCATAATGGGCAGCCCCCATGCCAGAATGATTAGAGCCGGAAGGCCCAGGACAAGCGCGAACGGGACAAAATCACCACCGGCTGAGAGACTGATTGCGGTGCCGCCCAGGAGCGCCAGCAGCAAGAGGATTAAGAATACCATCTTGCCGACCTGGTTTTTGATCAGGGCAGCCTGGATATCCTGATAGTAAAAGCGGCGGTACTCCTCGGTGAAAGAGCCGTTCACCATCAGCAGGTGATCCTCGGCGTCGTACAGATAAAACGCCTGAATCAGGGTGGAGCCGCGGCCCAGTCGCTTGTACTTTTTCTTTTTAGCCATGGTTACGTGTACATGCCAGCGCTCTGACTGATGAAAAAGAACACCCATGCGGCAATCTGCAGCAGTGCAAAAAACAGGGCGAGAATGTAGCGGATGCGTGTCCGGGGAACTTCACTACACGGGTGCTTGTTCCAGTACCGGATGACCATAAAAATGACGATGGGAGCCGTAATGATCGTTATGTAAACAAACAGCATCGGCAACAATGCCAGCCCGAGTGCGAAGCTATCGTAGACTGTGCGCTTGTTACTGGTCTGGCCGGCGGATTTCTGTTTGCGGCTATAGCAGCTTAGGCAAATCCGCCCTTCGGGGCTATCAACCAGACAGAGAGTACAGGCGAACATCCCGCAGCTGGCACAAGCCGCCTCGGCTACCTTGTGGGGATGGTTGTAGCAGGTTGCTTCGCCATCATTGAGGACCTGTTGCGCAGTGAGGGGCTTATGTTTCTTGAAATAAGCGGGAAACCGATGGTACTCGAACGTGACAACACCATTTAGGCGACCACAATCGCATCCGACGGTCCCCTCTCGCTCCGGCAGATCGAGCTGTCGGCTGCGGCACACTGGGCATTCGATAGACATGGCGTGAGTCTATTTCTTGATTACGTACGTACCCACCATCTTGTCGTGGAGAGTCTGGCGCTCCGAGTCCCACAAGCACATAAAATAGCCAATACCGAGGATAATGCTCGATATGATGGCTGCAAAATAGCGTCCAAAGGCCATCAGGTAGCTACAGTCGCCGCCGCGCTTATCTACGATACGGATTCTTAAGGCCATCATGCCAAGTGTGGCCTGGGTCTTCCGATTACCAAGCAATAGCGTGGCGTAGACAAGGGGGATGGCGTACGAAAGCACAATCAGGACGATGGAGAGTGCGTTCGCGAGAGCTTCACTTTCGCCAGCGATTCCGATAGCAAAGCCAAGAACAAAGCCGACGACCGCCTGGACGATCCATACGGCGAAAAGGTCGATGATATATGCTCCGGCACGGATCAGGAATGAAGCGTACTCAAAGCCGGTTTCACTGAGTTCAATGCCCTCACGCATAGTCTGCAGGTACTGGTCCCGACAGTTGGGGCACAGCACGATATCATCCATGGGGATCAGGTCCTGAGAGCGGACGCTTGCGTTGCAGGTCGGGCAGTTGACGCTTCCTTCGAGCGTTAAATCGTCGGTGAGTCCGTTCCTGGCAGCCTGATCCAGCGGCATGGCCATTTGCATTTCGCTGTTACGTACAGCCGTCGCTCCATTGATGCGGCCGCTGTTAAAAAGCTCTTGAAAGTCGGGTGACGAAAAAGGACCAACCTCTTCGTTATCCTCAAGGTAATACCAATCCATATAGAGTACGCGTAGCAGGGGTTAACGGATGTCGAATCTCAGCCACAGGCTAGAATGATATAACCGAGGCGGATCGTAAAAAATTGACATCACTTAATTATCACCTCCGCAAGTGAATTATCAGAGGATATCAACATCTAAGGAATAAAAATGGTGAAATGCGTACAGAGGCTCAACGCTCACCGCTTGACCACAATCCCCAAAAACAAACGGGCACTAGCTATGGGATCAGGCATACTGCTGGCTACAGAGCTAGTGTTTGGATTGGCTACCTTTGCCAGATCGCACGTCTCGTAGATGTAGGCTCTGGACGGGATACGGTCTGAGCCGACAGGCAACCGCAGTTACCGGTAATCCATGACGCTTCATTCAATCGCTTACCTGCTCCTGAAACTCTCGATGGCCTTGGGCCATTTATACCAGAGTATGCGCGTCGGAAAAATGGGGTGGTAGACCGGATTTGAACCGGCGACCCTCGGTACCACAAACCGATGCTCTAACCAACTGAGCTACTACCACCATTGCTGGAAACGTGAAAGAAAATGGTTCTGGAGCCCCCTTGTCAATCCTTTCGGAGGCGGTTTTTATTTTTTCTCGATCCACTCGCGATTCAAGGGCCGGAAGGTAACCCTTTTCCAACACTCAAACACCAGCGACAGCTATTCAACGATGACAGTTTAGGCGATCCGCAGAGGAGTTCATCCGTGTTTTTGCATCTACCCCGACCTGCTCGGATTACTCCCTCGCGGATGCCGCTATCCCTAAAGCGGCATCGCTAAAAGGATAGCGGACGATCGCTCCTCAAATCGTCCATTAGCGCGATTAATGCCCACCTAAACCAGCGTTCAAAAGTGCCGGAAAACGAAGATTTCCGCGTGCGTTAGCTGCTTGAATGACTTTACTCAGACACTATATTTAGCGCAACCCCGCGAGACATTCCCCATATGTAGTAAGTTGCTCACATCAATTCACATTTTATTCGCATGAAAGACCAATCCTCGACTTCCAGCCAAACACCCAAGCACGCTCTCAACCTCAGCCGCTGCTTTTCCTCCTCCGACATCCATCCCTATGGTCAGCTAACCTGGGAATACCGCACCGCCGAAATCACCGACGACAAGGGCAAGGCGATCTTTAAACAGGACAATATCGAAGTCCCCGCGGCCTTCTCCGACCTGGCCACCAAGATTCTCGCCTCGAAGTATTTCTACGGTGACATCGATCAGGGCACCGATCCTGTCAATGGTGGCCGCGAGAGCTCCTTCAAGCAGGTCATCGACCGCGTCGTCAGCACCCTCACCTCCTGGGGCATCGAGGACGGCTACTTCAAGGACGACGAACAGGCCAAGATTTTCTCCGACGAGCTGACCTGGCTGCTTGCTAACCAGTATGGCGCCTTCAACTCCCCGGTCTGGTTCAACCTCGGCCTCTACCACGCCTATGGCGTCGGCAAGGACTCCTGCAAGGGCAACTTCTACTGGAATCAGGAGCACGACGTTGTCATGCGCGCCAACAGCCAGTACGAGTACCCGCAGTGCTCGGCCTGCTTTATCCAGCACGTCGAGGACAATATGGAGTCGATCATGGACCTCGCCCGCGCCGAGGCGATGCTGTTCAAGTTTGGCTCCGGCTCCGGCACTGACCTGACCAGCATCCGCTCCACCCGTGAGAAGCTCTCCGGCGGCGGTAAGCCCAGCGGCCCCCTCAGCTTCCTGGCTGTGTATGACGCCGTGGCCGGTGTGGTCAAGAGCGGTGGCAAGACCCGCCGCGCCGCCAAGATGAACACCCTCAAGACCTGGCACCCGGATATCGAGGAGTTCATCCACGCCAAACAGATCGAAGAGCGCAAGGCATGGGCCCTGATCGAAGAGGGCTACGACGCTTCCTTTAACGGCGACGCCTACGGCTCCATCAAGTACCAGAACGAAAACCTTTCCGTGCGCGCCACCGACGAGTTCATGCAGGCCGCTGTTGACGGTAAGAAGTTCTTCACCCGCCGCGTTATCGATGGCGAGCCCTGCGAAGAAAAGGACGCCTCCTACCTGCTGGACAAGATCGCCGAGGGCACCCACATCTGCGGTGACCCCGGCATGCAGTTTGACGACACGATCCACAAGTGGCATACCTGCAAGGGCTCCGGCCGCCAGAACTGCACCAACCCGTGCAGTGAGTACCTCTTCCTCGACAATTCGGCCTGTAACCTGGCCTCTCTGAACCTGATGAAGTTCCGCACCGCGGAGGGCTTTGACATGGAGCGCTTCGCCGCTGCTGCCCGCATCTTTATCATCGCGCAGGAGATCATCGTCGATCGCTCTTCCTACCCGACCGAGGGCATCACCTACAACAGCCACTGGTTCCGTACGCTGGGCCTCGGCTACGCCAATCTCGGCGCACTGCTCATGTCCTATGGGCATGCCTACGCCTCTCCCGAGGGGCTCGGCCTCGCCAAGGCCATTACCGCTGCCATGACCGGCGTCGCCTACAAGACTTCTGCCGAGCTGGCCGCCCTGAAGGGGCCCTTCCCCGGCTACCATACCGCCGCCCACTACGGCGTGGACAACCCGCCCGAGTCCGACAACGTCGCCTCCATGCAGGCCGTCATCGACCTGCACAAAAGCCACGTCGAGTCTCTCGACCGTAACTCCCCTGCCCCGCTGGTTGAGTTCTCCTCCAAGGTCTGGAAGGAAGCTTCCGATCTGGGCAAGCGCTACGGCTACCGCAATGCGCAGGTCACCGTGCTCGCACCGACCGGCACCATCGGCTTCCTCATGGACTGCGACACCACAGGCGTCGAGCCCGCGATCGGCCTGGTCGCCTACAAGACCCTCGCAGGCGGCGGTCTCATGACCCTGCCGATCAAGTCCATCCCGCTCGCGCTGGAAAACCTCGGCTACAATAAGGCTGAGGTCGAAAAGATCTGCGCGCACGTGAAGGAATACGGCACGGTCGAGGACATCAAGACCGGCGGCAAGGCTATCGCCTCCGGCCTGAAGGAAGAGCACGTGGCGATCTTCGACTCGGCCTTCCGCTCCGGCATGGGTAAGCGTTACCTGCCATACACCGCTCACATCGACATGATGAGCGCCGTTCAGCCTTTCCTCTCGGGCGCCATCTCCAAGACGGTTAACATGCCCGAGGAGTGTACAGTCAAGGACATCCGCGAGACCTACATCCACGCCTGGAAAAAGGGTATCAAGGGCATCGCTATTTACCGCGACGGCTCCAAGCGCTCCGCCCCGATCAAGACCCGCAAGGACGACCCTAAGGAGGAGGAAAAGCCGGTCATCCAAGTCGTGACCGAACCCTACCGCCGCAAGCTTCCGGACACCCGCCAGTCCATCACCCATAAGTTCTCCATCGCGGGCACCGAGGGTTATCTCACCATCGGCAAGTTCGACGACGGCAAGCCGGGCGAAGTCTTTATCCAGATGGCCAAGGCTGGCTCTACGATTAACGGCCTGATGGACTCCGTCGGCACGCTCGTCTCGCTCTGTCTGCAGTACGGCGTTCCGCTTGAAACGCTGGTCAAGAAGTTCAGCCACGTTCGCTTCGAGCCGGAGGGCATGACCCGCAACCCGCACATCCCCTTTGCCAAGAGCGTGGTCGACTACGTCGCACGCCTGCTCGGGATGGAGTTCATCCCCGGCTACAAGGAGCGCATGTCGCCCGCACTCCAGGCCGAGGGTGGCTTCGAGGATCAGCACCCCGGCAGCGCCTCCATCCCCAAGCAGGAGGAGGACACGGAGTCGGAGCAGGCCGTCGACACCGAGCAGTTGGAGTTCCTCACGCAGTCCGAGGGTAACCTCACCTGCCCCGAGTGCGGCTCCAGTAAGGTCAAGGTTACTGGCACCTGCGCCTGCTGCCTGAACTGCGGCACCTCACTGGGCTGTAGCTAATCTCTGAGGGTGCGTGGCCGCACAGGACAATGATGGGGCTTTGCCCCATCGCTCACTGCGTTCGCTTCCCCCTTAACATCGCTGGTTCAACCGGACCCGCACTTTCGATTAAAGGCTTGTGTTACGCACAAGCCTTTAATCGTTATTGAGGTAGTAGCTGCCACAATGCGCAGCATCGAAAGTGCAGCCCTCGGCTGCCGCGGGTGCGGGGCGCGTAGCCCCGAAAAACATGCCAGCGGGTGAACCCGCTAGCCGACGATACCGCCGGAGCTGAGGAAGATGCCCTTGAGGTTCATTTCGAGAGCCTTGGGATTGGGCGAGTATGCGAGGGCGTCCTGATGGCCGACCGTTCCGGCTTTGACCAGCCGGTAGAGGTCCTGATTAAAGGACTTGGAGCCTTCTTCCTTACTGGCTTCGATCACCGAAGGGATTTTGTGAAACTCCCCATCTTCGATCACCTTACGGCCAAGGGCATCGACCACGAATATCTCCACCGCCGGGACGCGCCCCTCACCCTCCAGACGGGGCAGCAGCCGCTGTGTGATAGTGGCACGCAGCCCAACAGAGATCTGGCGGCGCATGCTCTCCTGCATGTCCGCAGGGAAAAATTCAAACAGACGCTGCACGGCCTGCTGCGCACTGGAAGCGTGGATCGACGCAAAGACCAGGTGGCCGGTCTCCGAGGCATGCAGAGCCGTCTCAAAGGTATCCCGGTCGCGCATTTCGCCAATCAGGATAATGTCCGGGTCCTGCCGCAGTACGGCCTTGAGCCCATGCTCAAAGTCCGGTGCATCCAGCCCGATCTCACGCTGGTTAAAGATCGAACGCTTGTCGGTGTAGGTAAACTCGATCGGGTCCTCCAGCGTGACGACATGCCGGTCGAAATTCTCGTTCACATACTCGAGCATCGCAGCCAGCGTGGAGCTTTTACCGGAGCCGGTCGGACCACACACGAGGACGATGCCGTCCTTGGCGGATACGAGCTTCTTGAAGACGTCGGGCTCGTGGTTGAGATCCTCGAAGCTCGGCGGCGTATCTTTCACGTGCCGGAAGACGATACTCGGCGTGCCGCGCTGGTAAAAACCGTTCACGCGGAATCGGCCCAGCCCCAGCTCATGCAGGGCATAGGAAAAGTCGATCTGCCCGTTTTGCTTCCATTCATCATAGAAGGGAGCGGGCATAGCCGTCTCCAGAAACTCCTGAACCTGCTCGGGCGTAAACGGGTCCATATCAACGACCTCCAGCTTACCGTTCAGGCGCAGGTGCGCGGGCTTGTTCGACTTGACGTGGATATCGCTGGCCGAATTTTCAACCGCCAGCTGCAGCAGACTGTTAAAAGTATCAATAATGTTGGACATCGGCCTGGGGACTCAATTTTCCCATTGTCATGCACCTGCCTTTGACGCAAGTTGTTGAGCCAAAAGGTCGGGGCAGCTTTCTTACCCGACGATCCTATTTCCAACGAAGATGAACACAACTCAATTTTACGGCGTCCATACCGCACTGGTCACCCCCATGCGCGATGGAGAAGTCGCTTACGACGACCTCGAGCGAATCGTGTCGATGCAGCTCGAAGCTGGCATTAATGGCATCGTAGCCGTCGGCACGACGGGCGAATCCCCCACCCTCAGCCATGAGGAGCATGCCGAGGTCATCCGCCGCATCGCCTCGCAGGCTGGTAGCAAGGTCCCCGTACTCGCGGGTACCGGCTCTAACTCCACCACTGAAGCGGTCGAGCTGACGCGTGGTGCCGATGCTGTCGAGGGTGTGACGGGCATGCTCCAGGTTGCCCCCTACTATAACAAGCCCAGTCAGGAAGGGCTCTTCCGTCACTTCAGCGCCGTGGCCGAGGCCACCGACAAGCCCATCATCCTGTACTCCATCCCCGGCCGCTGCGGCATCTCCATCGGGGTGGACACCTGCGCCCGCCTTTACGAGAAGTACCCGCATGTGTGCGGGATCAAGGAAGCTGGGGGCTCCAGCGAGCGTGTCGCTGAGCTGGTCCAGAAGCTCGGCTCCGACTACCTCATCCTGAGCGGCGACGACTCGCTCACCCTGCCCTTCATGAGCTTTGGTGCGAAGGGCGTGATCAGCGTCGCCTCGAACCTCATCCCGTCCGAGATGGTCCACATGGTGAAGCTCGTCCTCGACGGCGAGTTCGTCCGCGCCGAGCGTTTCTCACGCATGTTCTTCAATCTTTTCAAGCTGCTCTTCATCGAGCCCAATCCCGTGCCGATCAAGTACGCCATGCACCGCGCCCGCCAGATATCCTCGCCCGAGGTGCGCCTGCCGCTGTGCGAGATGAGCGAAGCCAACAAGGCTCTCCTCGACGAGGCCCTCGATGTGCGCGGCCTCTAAGCAACCCCGATTACTTCCCCGAATAAAACTTCCCGACTGACCATGGTAAAAGTTCTCCTCAATGGTGCCCGCGGGCGCATGGGCCAGGCCATCCAGGCCATCGCCGCAAATGAAGACGTTGAAATCGTCGCCGCCATCGACATGGGCGACGATCCCACTCCCGGCCTCGAAGCCTGCGAAGTCGTCATCGACTTCAGCTTCCACGAAGCCACCGCTCCGCTGGCCAAGCTCGCAGCCGAGGCTGGCAAGCCCCTCGTGATCGGTACCACCGGCCACACGCCCGAGGAAAAGGAAGCCATCAGCGCATGCTCGTCCCAGGTCCCCATGGTCTGGGCCGGGAACTTCTCCACCGGGGTCAACCTGCTTTTCTATCTCGTCGGCAAGGCCGCTCAGACACTCGGGCGTGAGTACCACCCTGAGCTGATCGAGATGCACCACTGCCACAAGAAGGACGCCCCCAGCGGCACCGCCGAGCACCTGCTCGAAATCCTGCGTGAGGCCCGCGGCCTGACT
This sequence comes from Ruficoccus sp. ZRK36, assembly GCF_019603315.1. Lineage (NCBI taxonomy): Bacteria > Pseudomonadati > Verrucomicrobiota > Opitutia > Puniceicoccales > Cerasicoccaceae > Ruficoccus > Ruficoccus sp. ZRK36. Next base: position 2,822,689 of record NZ_CP080649.1, on the reverse strand, counting down.
CAGGAGCAGGAGGCCCATGGCCGCCACGGTCTGGTCGGTGAGCGCCCCGAGGACGAGATCGGTGTCCACGCCCTGCGTGGTGGTGACGTCGTCGGCGACCACACGGTGATCTTTGCCGGGCCCGGTGAACGCGTCGAGCTGACCCACAAGGCCTCCGACCGCCGCATTTTCGCCCAGGGTGCCCTGCGCGCCGCTAACTGGGTCTACGGCAAGCCTCCCGGCCTCTATCGCATCCAGGACGTCCTCGGCTTGCGTGACTAACGGGTTGCACCCGCTGGCAATGAGGGGGCGCTGCCCCTACTCCTTCTATTTCTAGTGCTTAAGCTGAGTTCGTTCGAATCGGCGCTAGTCCCTGTTGCCCATGGCTCCACGTTAGTAGAGGCATCAGTGATCCGAAGGATCACAGGTGCAGGACTTTGTCCTGCTGCATAAGCCCAGATAAAAACAAAACGGTAGCTTTCTGTATTGGGCCTTTGCGTTTCAGGGGTTTTCGGCTAAACAACTTCCCATGATCGTCTCTTTGGAAGGCAAACTCATCGAAGCCGCCCCGCTCTCTGCCGTGATCGAGGCCAACGGCATCGGCTACGAGGTCCATGTCCCCGTCACCACCGCCGAGAAGCTCCCCGAGCCCGGCCAGACGGCGCGCCTGCATACGCTGGCAGTCTACCGCGAGGACTCGCAGACGCTCTACGGCTTTGCCACGCGCGAGGACCGGGATTTCTTCCGCTTGCTGGTGGAGAAGGTCTCTGGCATCGGCCCAAAGATCGCGCTCAATATCATGAGCCGCATGTCTGTCGAGAGCCTCCGCACCGCAATCGCCCAGTCGGATGTTGCTCTGCTCTCGAAGTGTCAGGGCATCGGTAAAAAAACCGCTGAGCGCCTCGTCATCGAGCTGCGCGACAAAGTCTTCCCCGGCGGCATTCCGACACCGGCGGCAGGCTCTGCTGACGGGGCCTCCACGGAGGCCGCAACCGTTGGTGGCTCTGCCTTCCAGGATGCGCTGGCTGCGCTCATCACGCTCGGCTATAAGCCGCCGGAGGCCGATAAGGCCCTGCGCAAGGCCCAGGACAAGCTCGGAGCCGACGCCCCGACCGAAGCCCTGATCCGCACGGCGCTGAAGTAAGGATTTCTCCCGCTAGCACCTGAATATACGGAGCTCACCACGTGGTACGGCCTCCGCCCCCAAACGACTCAAAACTTTTTTATAAAAACGCCTGCAAAAGGGTTGACTAGCCCTGCGCAGATGGTTTGCTTATCCGCTTTCACTTATGGGGCCGTAGCTCAGTTGGAAGAGCGCTTGCATGGCATGCAAGAGGTCGTCGGTTCGATCCCGATCGGCTCCACCATTTTCCCTTACGACAGAAGCCTTTCCCTTTCGGAGAGGCTTTTTTGGTATTCTGAGCGGTTTTTTTGGTATATCGCCCCGTATTTTAAATTCAGGGTTGCCGAACGCGTGCCGTTCATTAGGACGCTTAACCTTTCGCGCGCTTTCGCGCTAATACACTAATAAGCAAAGAGGGGTATAAGGCTATGAAAATGACCATGCGTTGGTTCGGGGGGGACGACCCGGTGAAGCTGGAGCGCATCCGGCAGGTATTCGGTGTCAGCGGCATCGTAAGCGCGCTGCACGACACGCCGGTAGGCGAAGTGTGGCCCTACGAGGACCTGATGGAGCTCAAGGAGCAGATTAACGCCGAGGGCTTGCAGTTCGAGGTCGTCGAGAGCATCCCGGTCCACGAGGACATCAAGCTCGGGCTCGACACACGCGACAAGTACATCGCGAACTACTGCGCCAGCATCGAGAACCTCGGTCGCGCCGGTATCCGCACCCTCTGCTATAACTTCATGCCCGTCTTTGACTGGACGCGCACCAACCTCAGCCACCCCTACGCGGACGGCTCACACGCCCTCAGCTTTAACTACGAGGAGCTGCAAAAGATATCCAGCGGCAATGACCTGGTGGACGCCCTCCCCGGCTGGGCCGAAGTGTACACACCGGATCGTTTCCGCTACCTGATGGAGGCCTTTCAGGGCATCGGTCAGGACGCCATGTGGGACAACCTGGAGTACTTCCTCAAGAAGGTCATCCCCGTCGCAGAAGCCGCCGGCGTCAAGATGTGTATCCACCCGGACGATCCGCCGTGGTCCATCCTCGGCCTCCCGCGCATCATCGTGGACGAAGACGCCCTCCTGCGCCTGGTCAACATCATCGACAGCCCCTCGAACGGCGTCACGCTGTGCACGGGCTCCCTCGGTGCCTCGCTCAGTAACGACCTGCCGCAGATGGTCCGCAAGCTTCACCGCCGCATCCACTTCGTGCACATGCGCAACGTCGCTGTGGTCGGCCCCAAGAGCTTCCACGAGGCCCCGCACCTCTCCTCGATGGGCAGCGTGGACATGTTTGCCGTGATGCGCAGCCTCGTGAAGTGTGGCTACTCCGGCCCGATCCGCCCCGACCACGGGCGCATGATCTGGGGCGAAATCGGCCGCCCCGGCTACGGTCTCTTTGACCGCGCACTTGGCGCTGCCTACCTGCAGGGGCTTTACGAAGCAGCCAACAAGACCGTCAGCTACAGCTAGGTCAACCAGACTTACATCCTTTTCGTAACTCCAGCGGGACACCAGAGACGGTGTCCCGTTTTTTGCGCCCATCGCCTGCAGTTATCCTCATTTTTAGTGATAACCGGCCCACAAAAACGCCACGAACCCTCACCATTGTTACGTTTTTGAAAACAAAAACCCCTGTCACCGCCTGCCCTCGCTGGCAACTTGACTGTAAAGCATCCTCTCAGTTCCCATCACGGCCCGTTTATGGCAATCTTACACCATGCCCCTCCTACCCCGTAATACCCAAGAAACTCTCGACCTGAACCTTCATAACGCCCGTGTCGCCGTCCCCCATGGCATCGCGGGCTCGGAGTCCATGACGGTGCGCCTGCGAGACGGTGCCGTCATGATGAGTGCGCGTTTGTCCCCCTGGTCTGGACCGATCCCCGCGGGGGATTGGGCTCCCTCATGGGCGAACCTCATCAAAATAGATACGCGCTACTTTAAATACGAAATGATTTAGATATACTAAATCTATCTTCGTTCATATTTCCAAAGCTCGCTTGCTTGCGTTGGATACCCTCACAACTAACCCCAAATTGATCGTCGTATGCAAACCTTGGATTGGGTAATGATTGCCCTCTACTTTTTGTTGCTCTTTGGAGTCGCCTGGTGGGTGATTCGCAAAGGTAACGAAACGCCGGACGACTACTTCCTCGCCGGCCGTAACCTCGGATGGTTCATTATTGGAGCCTCCATCTTCGCCTCAAATATCGGATCAGAGCACATCGTCGGTCTTGCCGGCTCAGGTGCCACGGACGGTGTTGCCATGGCCCACTATGAGCTGCACGCGTGGTGCTTGCTCATTCTCGGCTGGGTGCTGGCGCCCTTCTACATGCGCTCGCGGGTGTTTACCATGCCGGAGTTTCTGGAGCGCCGCTTCAGCCCGCACGCCCGCACCATCCTGTCCCTGATCTCCCTTTTTGCCTATGTGCTGACCAAGATTGCGGTCGGCATTTTTGCGGGTGGTGTCGTCTTCGGGACCCTGCTGCCAGAGCTAAGCGTCGGACCGCTGAACAGCTTCTGGATCGGCTCCATCCTCGTACTGCTCCTCACCGGGGTGTATACCATCCTTGGCGGTTTGCGAGCAGTCGCCTACACGGAGGCCCTGCAGACCTTCATTCTGGTCTTCGGCTCATTTCTGGTCACCTTCTTCGGCCTCAGAGCGCTCGGCGATGGCAGCATCCTCGCTGGCTGGACCCAGCTGCGCGAAATCGTCGGCTCAGACATGCTCAACCTCTGGAAACCGATCGTGAGCGATGGCGTGGCCGGGACCTGGGCCCCGATCCGCGAGCTCAACGCACAGGGTGATGTCGTCAAGGAGGCCTGGTACTTCAATACGAACTACCCGTGGCTCTCCATGCTCTTCTGCGCCCCGATCATCGGTCTGTGGTACTGGTGTACGGACCAGTACATCGTCCAGCGCATGCTCGGTGCCCCGAACGAAACCGAAGCGCGCCGCGGCACGATCTTTGCCTCTGCCCTGAAGCTGCTTCCCGTGTTCCTGTTCATCATCCCCGGCATCATCTGTTTTGCCCTCGCCAAGGGCGGCTACGTCGGCGAGCTGACCTCCGCACTGATCGACCCCGACACGGGCGAAATCGTTCGCGAGAACGCGCAGGCGTCCTTCCCGCTCATGGTGCAGCACGTGCTGCCGACCGGCTTCCGCGGGATCGTGGTGGCCGGGCTGCTGGCCGCGCTCATGAGCTCGCTGGCCGGTGTGCTTAATGCCACCGCCACGCTGTTCACGATGGACTTCTACTCCCGTATCTTCAAGGGCGTCAGCCAGAAGCGGCTGGTCTGGATCGGTCGTGTCGCCACGGGCGTGCTGGTCGTCATCGGTCTGGCATGGATCCCTGTGATCCAGGGCGCCAAGGGACTCTACGATTACCTGCAGGGCATCCAGTCTTACCTGGCTCCTCCGATCTTCGTGGTGTTCTTCTTCGGCATCTTCGTCAAGCGCCTCAACGGCCCCGGCTGTCTGGCCTCGCTCATCGTGGGCTTTTCACTCGGCCTCTTCCGCCTAGCTGTAGACACACCCGTCGCCCTGATGGGCCACACCTACACCGAGGGAACTTTCCTCTGGATCGTGAACAATATCTTCTTCCAGTACTACTCCATCATCATCCTGATCGTCTGTATCGCGGTGTTCTACGCTGTCAGCTACCTGACCCGTGCCCCGGACTACGAGCGACTCAGCGGACTGACCTTTGGAACGGTAACGGATGAGCAGCGCGCGGAGACCCGCAAGAGCTGGACATTTGCCGACGTCTTCTGGTCCGGCTTTGTCCTGGTCGGTATCCTCGCAGCCTACCTGTACTTCAGAGGCTGATCCCTATCAGCCCCCTACCCAATTAACCTCAAAACAGGGTTAACCCGGATGTTGATTCAAGCCCTTATGCCGCAGAAGCCAGTACGGCACGCAGGATGTCTTCTGCGGCGGTCATCGGCCGATTGTCGGCAGGACGCAGACCTAGAGTGCGTCCTCTCAGACATGAAACTTATGACGGGGCTTGGATCAACGCCGGGACCAGGGGTAGCACCTGCACACCATATTTCCTGAACACTCTTGGGAGGCAGTTGACGTAGACCCTGATCAGGAGACCAGAAGAGTCATCTGCCTTAGATCAGCAGCAACCAAGAAAACCGAGCGTATAGAGAGAGTACGACTACGGGTATAACAGAGACGCCTGCTTCAGTGAGAGAAGCAGGCGTCTTCTTTTTAAATAGCTGACACGGTGGCCGTATCGAAAACTCCGGCAACAGGCCACCGCTGACACGGCCGCCGGAGCACTGGCCCGCTTATTTCAGTAAGTCGGGATGGCAGGCAACAAAATTACAGAACTGAAACGTCTCCAGCCACGGTCTGTAGCGACGTGGAGAGAGGCCGCGCTTGACGATTTTGGCGATCTCGTAGCCGCGACCATTAAGATAGTCGAAGAGGGATTTCAGGTTGGAGTTCGCATCCAGTGTGGTAGCTCCATACTCAAACTGAATCACGCTCGTCTTGTCAGGATGGCAGTACTCGCCAAGCCCTTTTAAGGCCTCCATCTCATGGCCTTCCACATCGAGCTTTAGCAGGTCAACGTGGGGGATGCTTCGTTCGGACAGAAAGTCATCCAGACGCACAAGCGGAACCTCGACGTGATCGGTAAAGTTGTCGCTACGCTGATAAAGCGAGGCGTGCGTGCTGCCAGTGGCAGGGCGATTCAGTGTGGCAGTACCTTTACTGGAAGAAACCCCGGCACCGACAATATGATCCTCCGCCAGGCTCGGGATATTCGAGCGAATGGTCTCACGCAGGTCCTGCTGAGGTTCAAATAAGTATAAGTTCAGGTCGAGGCCCTGGAACTCATCGGCGAGCTTTAGTAAGGCCTTTGTGTAGTCGCCGCGGTTGGCCCCGCAATCGAGCACCGTTATGGGCGTATTACCCTGCTCGTGCTGCCGCTCCATCCAGGCGCGCAGAAAGATGGATTCACCGTTACGCGCAATGACTGCCTCCTGCCCATGCTCCAGATACATGAGGATTTTCCACACCTGCCGTGCAACATTTTCACGGATCTTGTTGCGAAATTTACTTTCGGTTAATCGACTCATGCAATCAGACGTTATTCGGTGTGTTAATGTGTACGGACCTACCGATGGTAGAGTCTGCCAGGACTTGGATTGAGCTTCACTTGGTTTCGGGCATGCTCATGCGCCTGGCAAGCGTCTTTCCAGCTACGTCGTAGCGTCATTTAAGTCAGGTTAAATAGAGTTGTATCTGCCATGGGAAGGAAAAATACGGGCTTCCCGTATTTGTTGGCCGTTTCTTTTAGACAAAGTGCCGCTTGCCTGCCTAGGCCCGGGCATCGTTTCTCACATAGTTGGGTGGCGTGCCCCAATCGCTCACGACTCAAAGGCAGCGAGCCTCAAGCGTTGACACCTAAGCCATTTTTGGCCTATTTATTTATTAAATAATATAAATTAACTATAGCCTAAAATGAAATGTAAGCCCGTGCAATCTCTACAACGTGGGTTAGCCCTGTTTGAAGCCATCGCAAAACGACGCGAGGGCATGACGCTCAAGGAGCTTGCGGCTGTCATCGGCTGTTCGGCACCGGCGACGTTTCACCTCGTTGGCACACTGGTCGAAGCCGGGTATGTCCAGCGCCTCGATAGCCCTGCCCGCTACATCGTGGGCTCCAAATGGCGGCAGCTCACCGAGTCGAAGCAGCAAGACCACTTCTACCAAGTCGTCTACGAGGCGATGAGGGAGCTCTCCAAGGCATTACCCCACACATCGGTACACTTCTCCGAATACATCGGCGACTCCGTCATCGTCCGTGCCGACGCACCCGAGGATGCGCCGGGGCTCGTCAGAGAAGGCTTGAACCACATCCTCCCGCCCTATGCATCGGCGGGGTCTTTTGCGCACCTCGCGTTTTGGCCGGAGGAGATTCGCTCGACCTACCAGAGCCGCTACCAGTTCGAGGTCTATGGCCTGAATTTCTGGGGTAGCTATGATGCCTACGCCTCAGCCATTCAGTCGCTCAGAGACGAGGGCGTTTACTTCATGCCCAACATCCCCGACGGACAGCTCAAGCTCGCCCTCCCCGTCTTTCGCCCCGGAGGTGGTATCGCCGCTGCACTAACCCTCCATGCGAAGGCCTCTGACACGCAAGCCTGTGCCCACCTCCAGCAAACGCTAAAAGATGAAGCCCTCCGCATGGGCCGGATGATCACCGACAATTTATCTCAATGAAAATGGACAACCGCCCCACTCCAACGCCCCCCGACACCTTTGTCTCTGAGCCCACACGAAAGCTCCCCGTCGATGCCACCTATGACGTGGCCGTCGCGGGCGCTGGCATAGCCGGTGTTGCCGCCGCCCTGGCCGCAGTACGCCAGGGCTTGAGCGTTGTCCTGATCGAGAAGCAGTTCGGTCTCGGCGGCCTTGCCACGCTGGGCCACGTCATCAAATACCTTCCCCTGTGTGATGGCTATGGTAAGCAGGTCATGGGCGGAATCGCCGAAGAGCTTCTCCATCACTCCGTGGCCGAGCTAACCAAGCCGATGCCCTCCGCCGCATTCGTCCCACTGGATGACTGCTGGAAAAACGAGGACAACCTGCCGAAACGCCTGCGCAAGCGGCTGATGACGAGCTTCAATCCGTACGCCTTCCAGATGCAGATGGAGCAGGTGCTGGGCGAGGCAGGCGTCACCCTGATGTACGACACGCGCGTATGCCAGGTCCTCAAATCGGGCAAGGCCCTGACGCATCTCATCGTCGAGAACAAGAGCGGGCGACTGGCTCTGAAAGCGGACGCCTTTGTCGATGCCAGCGGGGATGCCGACCTCGCATGGCTAGCGGATTGCGCGGTCGAGCGCTTCACCCACAACGTGCTGGCATGCTGGCACTATGAAATCAAAAACGGCAAGCTCTGCCTGGCTATGTTTAGTAACCCCTACGACCCCGAGCACCGCGACGGCGGTAAAGCCACGGGGCCGTTTTTCTCGGGTACGGACCACCGGGACGTCACCGAGCAAGTGCTCGCCTCCCACCGACTACTGCTTGAGCGTCTGCGTCAGAAACAGGAGAAAGCCCCCGAGAGCACGATCTATCCCTTTGCCCTGCCCTCTATCCCGGACTTTCGCGTCACCCGCTGCCTGCGCAATGCGTTTACGATCCGCGAGAGCCACCGCCACCAATGGCTGGAGGACTGTGTGGGCATCACCGGTGACTGGCGCAAGCGTGGGCCGATCTACCCGATCCCGCTGCGAGCCCTACTGGCCGATAGCTGTACAAACCTTTTCGTCGCGGGCCGCTGCATATCCTCAGACCAGAGCGTGGTCGATGTCACACGCGCCATCGGCACCTGTGCGGTGTCCGGTCAGGCCAGCGGTACAGCGGCCGCGATGATGGTCAAAGATCGCCTGACCGACGCGCACGAACTCCCTGTCGACAAGCTCCAGCAAAGGCTTCGCAACGATGGCGCACTGATCCACCCTGACCTGCTCAAGGCACACCCCAGAGCCAAGGCGAAATAGGCGCTCAAGGCATTCAGACGGTCACGCTGGCTCGTGTCTGCTCGAAGGCTTTGCCAGCATTCATCATCGCCTGCATCAGGCGAATGCCCGGGACCACTTTTTCGATGCGGTAGGCCTCAGGCACGTCGCCCTCGCCACTGGCCAGATGCTCGACGAAGCCGCGTAAAGCGGGCTCATAGCCCATCTGTACCACGGGCTCAGCGACAGGCCCGGACAGCGTTTGCACCCCACCCGTGGAGTCGCGTACGATGAGCTTTCCTTCGGCGTCGCCGCTCTCGGGATTTGGGAAATGAATTTCCAGGCTCTCGGACTCGCCTTCCAGCAGAAGGGTTTCACAGTGATTCCCACTGGCGGGCAGCAATGTCATTTCGACCGGGCAGCCATTGTCCAGCTGGTAGTCGAGACGCCAGCCCAGAGAGGGTTTCTCTACGACTGCCGCATGCACCTCACTCGCTTCACTGCGGGTATAGTAATGCAGAGAGTCCAGCAAATGTAGAGCGGTGAACGGGAAGCCCGAAAACTCACGCCCTTGACGCTCCATGCGCCCCTGCACGCGGCGAAGATTCTTCGGAAGCTTCACACCTCGCATTAGCGGGCAATGATGCCGATTGTACGCGGCATAGAGCGGAGCTTGTGAGCGCTCGGCCGCCTCAATCAACTGCTCCAGCTCTTCGAGATTTCGCGCGGGCGGCTTTTCAAGAAAGACGGGCACATGGGCCGCGAGCACAGCACTGGCGACCTTCGTATTTGCACATTCCGAGGTCAGCACCATGGCTGCGCCAAGTGTCTCAGTGTCGAGCATCTGCTCCATCGAGGTATAACACCGTGCCTGCGGGAAAAGTCGACCGGCCTCGGTGACGGCGTCTTCGGAAAGGTCACACAGCGCTACCACTTCGACTAGCTCGCTTAGCTGCTCAAGAATCTGATGGTAGATGCCGCGTAAAATCCAACCACATCCGATGATACCGATCTGGATGGGCTTGTTCTCTGGATTTACTCCTGCGGAGCTATTGATGGCGTTCATGGAAAAAAGATAGCACCTCAATCGGTCGCCTGCGTGTGTGAGGCATCAATACGTCCGAGGCGGATTCTATCATAGTCTACATCGGAGAACCATGTGCGCAGCCCGAAGCGACCTCCGGGCAGCGGATCGGCATCGGTGTAGTGGTGAATAAGCTCCCCGTCGATGTAGAAGCTGATCTCTCCCTGCTGGCAGACGATGACGATCTCGTACTGCGTGCCGGGCTCGACGCGAATCTCCTCATCGGCATTAACCAGTGTAAAGCCAGGGTTGCGCCGGGCGCGCGACCAGCCCTTCATAAAGCCGCCCGTGTAGGTAAACAGGTAGTTCGGGATCTGGTGATACTCCGTGTAGGCACCGGACCGGGTATAGTTCAGCGGAGCGCCGTCAGCTTCCGTGGCGTGCAAAAAGAAGTTCAGGTTGCAGGCATGGTCGCCGGGAGCTGCCGCCGCATCGACGACGACGATGATGTCAGCGGGAAGGTCTTTGTCATACCAGACGGTGACACCTGCCTGCGCCTTATCCATGTCGCCTTTACGGATACGCAGCCACCCCTCCTCTGCCTTGACTGAGGGTCCCTGGCTCTCGACCGTCCAGCGGTCTTTCCAGCCAGAGCCCTCAAAGGTTTCATCCAGGAGCCACTCCACTGCATACGTCCTCCCATCCACGGTGTAGGCGTCATCCGTCGTTCGCACAGATGAGTCTGCCCACATCGGAGAAGAGAACAGTGAACCAACCACTAGCAGTAAGAGTGGCCCCGGTGAAATCAGTCGAAGCATAAGGCAAACGCTCGCCGGGATCAGCTGTCGGCCAGTGAGACCTCGAAGTCGTCCAGATACAGCGTACCGGAGGCGCGCCAGAAGAACACGTTCACGCGCATACGGTCAGCACCTTCGGGCACCGTCGCCTGTCCCTTGACCTCAGTCCAAGTAGTCGGGATGACCGGACCGGTCGTGCCGAGACGTTCGCTGGCTTCGCCGCTGGCATTGATGTAGACAGTACCGACGGACGCCTTGCCCTTGAGCATATCAACACGGATGATGAAGCCCGGTGTCTTCGGGTGGATCTTAAAATCCGCTGCAGCCTTGATCCAGATCGAGATATCAAAGGTCTGGCCGGGCATGACATTCATCGCACCGCCCTTGGGAGCGAAGGCAAAGCGGCTGTTCGAGTCCGCTGACATCACCGCGCACATGTTCCCGGAGTGCGGGTCTTCGGTGGTGAAGCTCAGCTTGCTGCCGCGGTCTTTGCTGTCGGCAGGGATGAAGGGCTTGCCCCAGACGGCTTCGCCGCCTTCAAAGCTCGGGTCAGTGTTCAGCGGTTGCCCGGCGAACAGGGATGAAGTCGCGGCCAACACGCCGCAGAGACTAAGAAGTGTGATTTTTTTCATAAGCTTATAATCGGATGATATTCCGGATCGATTTGCAAACCGCATTACGAGCGGCGGCGGCGGCGGATAACGACCACTCCGAGGACCATCAGACCAGCGATCAATGCCGTCGTAGCGGGCTCAGGAACGACGGACGTAACGGTGAACTGCAGCAGGTTGCCGTCGCCACCATAGCCAAACGTACCAGCCCATCCGGCCAGGATGCTATCCTCGGACAGAGCGAAGACACTCAGGTCGATCCCCTGAGTCGTACCGCCAAAGCTGATGATATTGTAGGTCTGCCCGACCTGCACATCGCCGGTGTTGTAGAAGGTGAAGGTCACGCTGCCATTCCCGCCACTGGCCGAGCCCACCATCGCGTCGTTCTCAAGGACGATCTGATCCTGCTCGGTGCCGAGGTTGAACAGCACATTAGCCGTGCCTTCAAAGACCAGCCCGAGGCTCGTCCCGTCACCACCGGCCAGTGTCATGGTACCGGAGCCATTCTGCCGGCCCGGATCCAGAATGCCGCCATCCTGCACCGTCACAACCCCGCTAACACTGGACCCGAAGTTAATCGTGCCATCCAGTCCGAGAGTTGCCCCACTGTAGAGCGTGTAGGCACCCTGTCCGCTAATCAGCGAGTACGTGGTGTCTGAGGATCCAACGTAGTAAAGCGCGCCGCCCTCGATGTTGGTGACGCCCGTATAAGCGCCCCAGGAGTCCGTGGATAAGCCGCTGGCACTGGAAACGGTCAGCGTACCTGTTCCGGCCTTGGTAAAGGCGAGAACATTGCTCACCTGTGTTTTACTCGCTCCAATGGTGCCGCTAAAAGTGGTGTTTGTACTCTGATCAACCTTAAGCATACGAACCCCACCGGTGCTGCTATAGGTGCCACGCATCTTCACCGATCCTGTACCGGACAGCTCACCGATAGTAACCGTACTGTTGCGAACACCCGTACCAAGCATAAACGCGCCGCCATCCAGTGCGATTTTAGTCTCGATACCCGTGGCCCCAGCCGAATCGACAATAAGACCACTGTCAGTACTAACACCAAATTCTTTAGCCGTGATCGTGCCATCCCAGGCCGAGCTGCCATTTAGCGTCAAGCGCAGCACACCATCGCTATTATCGTTATCCTGGATGGTAAAGTCACCACTGCCACCCCCCGTGATGGTCAGCGAGCGGCCGCCGGTTCCCACTACCGTAAAGATGGCACCATCCTGGACCGTCACGTTATTCGCGGTAGCCGTCCAGATAATGATCTCCGGCTCAGTGGTCGTAAACACAGCGTCGCTGCCGTTCACCCAGTAGGTCTCCGGCGAGCCTGTGGGTGTCGTGGACCAGGCGGTCACATCGGTGGAAGTGGACCAGGCCTGGTCACCGGCAAATCCGCCGTTCCAGTAAAGAGTCTGAGCATTGGCTGAGGCACTGAGCCCAATGAGTCCCAGTGCAGCTGTTGCCAGGCAGGCAAGCCCTCTGCGTGGCGCTTGAAACGCGGAGGTCGAGAATGAGGTGAATCGGGGCAGATTTTTCATAATCAGTATTCGTTCTGTGGTTGGTTGGTTTGGGATGAAAGGACGCTAGAATTTAAAACAATGAGTAGCGGCATGTTTTCAGGCGTTACCCCTCCACGCATCCGGCGATGCATGCCAAATCGCGGCTGGATATCCGAGACGAGCAAGGGGGGCGTCATGAAAAGGGTAACTCAACGGGGGGTAAGTCTCTGTTTGGGTAGAATTCCTTAAATCGATAGCCCCAAACTAGGATATATCTGTGTTTTCTCAAGAGGTTGCTATATAACACAGGTTATAGATACACTTTAACGTCAAATAAGGTATCAAATCAGCCTCGAACGAACGGCGTCCACGGGTCGCGAATCCTACGGCACGCATCGAGGGTTACACCCGTCAGCTCATCGACGACAGCGGGCTGGTCAGCGGCCACATTGTGAAGCTGCCAGGGGTCTTCCTGGTTATCGAAAAGCAGGGGCGCATCCATCACCTGCCCCCCGATCTTGGTCCGCGCACGCCCCGGTGCGACATAGGTATAGCGATCGGTGCGTACCCCTCGAAGGCCGTGGCTGTTCAGGCAATAGAGCTGCGCTTCCGGACGCGGTGCATCTGACTGCCCGAGCAGCACCGGAGCGTGGTTGCGGCCCTGCCAGTGCGCCGGGATGCGGCCCTCCAGCCCAGCCATCCCGACCAGTGTTGCGGGGATGTCCGGCGTATCAATGAGCAGGCTATCCTGGGCTCCGGCTTTCAGGCGACCCGGCCAGCGGGCGATAAAAGGAACCCGGTAGGACTCATCGTACCAGACGAGTTTACTCATCAAATCATGGCTGCCCATCATCTCGCCGTGGTCAGAGGTAAAGACCACCAGCGTGTCCTCACGCAAGCCAAGCGCATCGATCTCGTCAAGCAGTCGCCCAAAGGCCGCATCGACACCGCTGACCATGCCAAAATACCCCTGGGCCTGCCGCAGAGGAAGCCGCCCACCCTCAGGCACATTACCGCGCCTGAGCAGCTCTGTTGCGCTTGCATCACGGTAAAGGTCCACCCAGTTCTCCGGAACCTGTCCGAAGGGTGGATGGGGAGGATTATAAGAGACAAAAAGCGCGAACGGTTGATCCGAAGCCTGATGCGTGCGCAGGTACTCGACGGCTTTGTCCGTTTCGTGGTCGGGCCCCCATTGGTCGACGAAGTGGTAGTCATCCCGGCTGGCGTCATTACTCCAGTACATCGGGCGCAGATGCTTGTCGTAGGTATTATAGGCGTACCATTCACTGATCCCGTGCCGTCCGGATGGCGGTGTAAACTCGTTCCAGACCACCCCATCCTTCTTGCGAAAAGCTTCCAGGTAAGGCTCGTACGGGCGGGTCAGGTGCCATTTACCGATGTAGCCGACCGAGTAGCCGGAGCCCGCCAGCACATCCGTCACGCAAGTCATCGTATCCGGCAGCTCAAACTTTCGGTTCGGCGCCGAGTTGATATTACCGGTGACTGTGTTGATGTGCGGATAGCAGCCGGAGAGTAACATCGCCCGGTGCGGGCTACACAGCGGGTAGGTCGAGGCCGCCTGCGTCAGCTCTAGCCCTTCCCGTGCGAACTGATCCAGCCGCGGCGTCAAAACCGGGTCAGCCCCGTCTGCTCCGCCCCGCGCACAGGCACGCATCTGGTCGGCAAAAACATACACAATGTTCGGCGGACGGGCCGGTGGCTTGGGGGCTTCGCTGGCACGGACACCAAAGGCGGGAACCATCGCCATCAGCGCACTGTTACGTAAAAACTCTCTACGACTGTATCGGGGTATGGGGGGCATCGTAATAAAGGCCTTTCGGAGCGAGCATGAACATCGTCGACAGCTCCATATTCCCTCTAATCTTGCCCAAAGGCAACCCCGCGCATCCGTAACACAGGTTATAGACCTGTGAATACGATAGATACAGGAATTCAGTGGATTTCACCGCCCCTATATAACCCGTGTTATATAAATCAGTTTTGAAAATGCGGTATAGGTGCTTAGGCTGCCTACAACGTCACTCGCACGTCCCCCCATACCCCTCATGTTAAAACGATACCCCACTCCCCACACATTGTACCGGCGTAAACAAATTTCAGGATTTTCCCTTATCGAGTTGCTGGCCGTACTAGCTGTCATCGCCACCTTGGTGGCCATTATTATTCCTCTTACCAGTACGATCCGCGAGCGCGCCAGTCTCGGAAAATGCGCTAGTAATATGCGCCAACTCGGCCAGGGCATCATGCTCTACCAGGCAGATAACGGCGGCTACCTCCCCCCCAACTGGTCGTCCTCAGGCGGTAGCGCATCGAATATCTGGACTGTTGTCGTGCGGCCCTACATGGGCATTATGGATCAACGGCCCTATGGCATCGGTACCGACGAAATGTGCAAGACACTCTCCTGCCCCAGTCTGGAAGACACCTTACACCCCGACCGCTGGTGGGAAACCAACTACGCCGTCGGCATCGCTTTCGGGCTGGACGGGGCGCGACGTACGCTGACCGACGTTGATACCAGCAAGGTCATCATGCTTGTTGAAAATGACAACCCATCCGCACGCTGCCTGCGCTATACAAACGGCCCATGGTCTTACCTTGGCTACAACCACGGCGGCGTCGCCAATGTCATGTTTCACGACGGCCACATGGCCCAGTGGACCGAAGAAGACACACCCCAAGACGCTAGCGACCCCGCCTGGGGTTTTTAACGAATTTCAACACCCACTCCATAAACATAACTTTTCTCATCGTTAACGATACATGATCAAAATGCCCATCCCGACCTCTACCCGCCACGTATTTTCAGTAGGACTGCTCGCACTGGCCAGTTTCGCTTTTGGCGCCTGCACCCAGCAGACAAAACCCGCGCAGGACGCGCAGGATGATGCTTCAGCTTCAGTAAAGGCTGAGCCCGCACAAACCAAAACGACTTCTGCACCGAAAACGACTCCAGCGCCTGTGGCAACTCCGACTGCCACCACCACGGACGCTGCAGTCGCCCAGCCAGTCGAAAACCGTGAGCACCCTCGCCTGCTGCTGACTGACCAGCGCGTGGAGGAGATTCGCCAGCTCGCCAAGACGGACCCGCTGGTCGCCCGACAGATCGAAAAGCTGCGCGAGAATGCCGAGAAGTATCTTAAAGAGCCGCCCCTCTCGGACGCAGAGAGCCGCGCACAGCGCCTGAACATTGCGCGCGCGGTGCTTGGTCGCATCCTCACCTGGGGCATGATCTACCATATCGACGGCGACGAACGCTATGCCGAGCGTGCCCGTGAAGAGCTCTTGAACGCCTGCGCATTCACCGACTGGGCCCCCTACCAGTTCCTGGTCACAGCTGAGATGGGGACCGCCGTCGGCTTTGGCTACGACTGGTTTTATAACGAACTCTCGCCGGAGGATCGTGAAACCATCCACCAGGCGCTGATGGAAAAGTGCCTCGACTATGCCCCTGCCGCCTACGGCATGCCCGGTCAGGAAAAGCGCCCGAACTGGTCCGCAGTCGGTAACACCGACATTGCCCACAACAACTGGAACCAAGTCTGCAACGGCGGACTGCTCACTGCGGCCTTTGCCCTCCAGGATGAGGAGCCCGATATGCTCGAACTCGTCGTTGAAGGGGCGAGGAAAAGCCTGCCGCGCGCCATGGAATATTATGGTCCCGACGGCATCTGGCCGGAGAGCCCGACCTACATGAGCTATGGCGTAATGTATAATGCCCTGTGCATTGCACTGATGGAGGATCAGCTCGGCACCGACTTTGGCCTCTCCGAGATGGAGGGCTTCGACAAAAACAACGAATACCTGCGCTACATCTTCGGCCCCACCGGTGTCGCCTATACCTATGGTGACGGCGGCCCGACCAAGGACGCCGAGACAGGCGGCGGCGTCATGGCCGCATGGTTGATCAAGCACTTTGGCTACGATGAGTACATCTCGCTTTACCGCGAGCGCCTCGCGGACGCACAGTCCAAGCCGCTCGGGCGTTATTCCGCCAGCCTGCCGGTCGGTGCTGCTAACCGTTTCGCTGCCTTGCTGCCCCTCTGGATGCCTGAAGGAGATGGACAGGAAGAGGCCGGCCTTCTCGAAGAACTTCCCCTCAATGTCCACAAGCGTGGTGTCGCCGACCTGGTCTTCCTTCGCAGTTCCTGGGATGACCCGGATGCCGTCTGGGTCGCCATGAAGGCCGGGCTCAACGGTTTTGCCCATGCGCACCTTGACCTGGGTTCATTTGTGATGGAGGCCGAGGGCGTGCGCTGGGGCGTGGATCTGGGCTCGGGTAAGTATTCCCTGCCCGGCTACTGGGATCGCGTCCCCGGCGGCAAGCGTTGGAGCTACTTCCGCATGACCAACCTCAGCCATAACACAGCCGGACCCGGTGACCAGATCCAGAAAGAAGACGCCACCGCACCGGTAATCGGCTTTTTCGACGAGCCCGGCTTCGCCGCTGCGGTCGTGGACATGAGTGAAGTCTTTCCCGGTACCGCCGAGAAAATCCTGCGCGGCATCGCCCTCATCGATGACCAGCAAGTCCTCGTGCAGGACGAGTGGGTCCAGCCTTCCGGTAAAGATCCGCTGGTCTGGCGCATGATGACCAGTGCCACCGTCATGCTCTCTAATGATAAGCGTAGCGCCCAGCTGATTTACGACGGCAAGCAGTTGACCGCACGCATTGTCGAGCCGGCCAATGCCACCTTTGACATTCTGTCGGCGACCCCACCCACCAAGCAGGAGCACCAGAACTCAGGCTACCGCGTGCTGACGGCTACCGTCCCGGCCTCGACCCGTGACATGACCCTGGCCGTGCTGCTGGTCCCCGGTGGTGGCGATGGTGAGGAGCCGGAGATTCTCCCGCTCGAAGACTGGGAATCGTACACGGATTAGTCAGCCTGGAGACATCTCAAGGGAGCGAGTAATGAGCGCAAGCGAGCAGAAATCCAACGGTCAGAAGCCTATCTCAGAGGAGAGCTGCTTGCACGCTCCTTACTTGACGCTCCCCGCCGGGCTCCCTGTAATTGAGCACGTGAACCCCGACAGCAACCGTCGCCCCACGCAGATGGATGTAGCACGCATCGCCAAGGTGCATCGCTCGACGGTCTCACTCGCACTCAAGCGGCACCCGAACATAGCGCCGGAGACCTGTGACCGGATCAAGAAAATCGCCGAGGACATCGGCTACCTTCCCGATCCGATGCTGACTGCGCTCTCTGTTTACCGCTACAAGAAGCAGGATGCCGCCTTTCAGGGGACGCTCGCCTGGCTGGCCACCACAACCCCGCAGTTTCAGTGGAAGAACTTCATCTATAAACGCTTCTACGAAGCGGCCAGAGACCAGGCTCGGACCCACGGCTATGGAATCGAAATCTTTGACCTAGGCGAAAAGGGCCTCACCGCGAGCCGGCTCGGGCAGATCCTGCGTTCGCGAAACATTCAGGGTATTCTGGTGTGCCCTCAGCCCAACCCGCACATGGAGATCGATTTTCCGTGGGAGCATTTCGCCGCAATCACCTTCGGTTTTTCCCTGAAAAAACCGCAGCTGCACACCGTTGCCGCTTCTCAGTATAATGGCGCCGTCACGGTGATTCGCAAGCTCCACGCCGCCGGGCATGAACGCATCGGCTATCTGGCCATCCACGATGACCGCATGAACAACAACATGCTCGCCGGGTATCTCTCCGAGAGTTTCATCGTCAACAAAGCGATCCCCCTGCCCCCGCTGCACCCCACCGACTGCCATCCGAAAAAGATCGCTCAGTGGTACGAACGCTACCGCCCTACCGCAATCCTGGGGCCACCCGACATCGAAGAGCGTGCCCGCGAAGCTGGCTTGCCTGTCGATGAGCTAACCCTCGCCTGCGCCTTTCTGCCACACCGGCAGTGGGATCTATCCGGTATTTATGAAGATGCCGAGCAGATCGGCCGCGTTGCCGCAGACAATCTCGTCTCGATGATTCATCAGGGCGAGCGTGGTATCCCAACCTCTCCCCGCATCACGTTGGTGGAAGGCAAATGGCTGGAAAACCGTCCCCTCAACCTCCGCCCGCAGGAACCGGCTCGTAAGCGCCCTGCCCGCAAAAAGCCACAAGCGGTCTCCTAGACGCTACTCGGTTCGATTGCGGAACATCCATGCCGCCAGCGGCAAGGTCACACACGCGATCAGGATCATGGGCCAGATTTGCGGCCACACCTGAGGCAGGTCTGCCCCTTGCAGGAATATGTCCCTGAGCGCATGCACCGCGTAGCGTAACGGATTGACGAGCGTCACCGTCTGCAGCCACTCGGGCATGTTCGAGACCGGCGTGGCGAAGCCCGACAGAATCACCGACGGCATGATAAACGTAAAAGCCCCGAGCAGCCCCTGCTGCATCGTCAGCGAGAGGGAGGAGATCAACAGCCCCACTCCTACGATGGAGACAAAGAAAACCAGTAGCGCTGGCACCAGGGCCATAAACGTCCCCCGGAAGGGCACATCAAACCAATAGATCGCCCCCAGCGATAGCAGCAACCCATCCAGCAGCCCAAAGGCTATCCCCGGTACGGACTTACCGACGAGGATTTCCCACGGTCGAAACGGCGCCACCATGAGTTGGTCAAAGGTGCCAAACTCGCGTTCGCGTGCCACGGAGAGACTGGCCAGCAGCAGCACGATAACCATCCCAATCGTGGCCGCCAGCGCCGATACGATAAACCAGCGGCTCAACAGGTTCGAGTTGTACCAGGCGCGGTCCACCAGCCGTACCGTTTCCGGCATGGCCGAGGCACCCCACGGGTCCCGGTTAAACGCCTCCACGATCTCCCCCGCATAGCCGATAGCGACGGTAGCGACGTTCGAGTTGCGCCCATCCCCAATGATCTGCACCTGCGCCGGACGCCCCGCCGCCAAATCCCTTTCAAAGCTCTGCCCGATATGAATGATCAGAGCGACCTTCCTCGCATCGATCATCGCATCGAACTGCTGCGGGGATTGCAGCACATCGGTCAGCTCAAAGGCATCGCTCCCGTCAAAGGCGGCCAGCAGCGTCCGCGAAGCCGCTGAGCGGGATTCGTCGAGGTAGGCATAGCGCACATGCGACACGTCAAAGGTCGCCGCATAGCCGAAAAGAAAAAACTGCAGAATCGGCGGGCTGATCACCACCATGCGGCTTTTCGGGTCGCGCAGGATGAGCATAAACTCCTTCAGGATCAGGGTCCACAGACGTCGCAGGGCGGTCTTCATCGCTTAATCCTCAGGCTGAGGTTCTTGCGGGCCAGGACAAAAAAGAGCACGCCAAAGAATGACAGCGCGAGCAAGGCCGGGCCGACCACGGACCAGACGTCTCCGGCCAGGAAAAGCGTCTGGCAGATCGACACGAAATAACGCGCGGGCACCAGATAGCTGAGCGCCTGGACAAAATCCGGCGTGCTATGCAGGTCGAAGATCAGTCCCGACAGGAAGAAGGCCGGGAGGAAGCCGATAATCATCGAAAGCTGTGCCGCCACAAACTGTACCCGCACCCGCGCCGACAACGCCAGCCCCAGACCAAGCGCTGCGAGCAGGAAGACGCTGCTGCAAAGTGTCAGCAGCCAGAACGAGCCGCGCAGCGGCACTCCGAATACAAAGATGCCTCCGGCCACCGATAGAAAGAAACCGAGCATGCCGAGCACGAAGTACGGCAGCGTCTTCCCGATCAGAAATTCATAGACCCGCAGCGGTGTGGCCAGAATGGCCTCCAGTGTGCCGCGTTCGCTTTCACGGGCGATAATGAGCGCCGTGAGCAGCGTCCCCGTCACGGTCATGATAATCACGATCAGGCCCGGCACGAGAAAGTTGCGGCTCTCGCTGGCGGCATTAAACCACAGGCGCGCGTTGACCACGGCCCCGCTCTGCGCCACCGGCGTACCCCAGGAGGCTCGCTTCTGCGTCCATACGCCCAGTGTCGCCCCGACATAGCCGCGCACGATATTGGCACGGTTGGCGTCCACGCCGTTGAGCAGGAGCTGCACCGGAGCGGTCTCGCCACGGGCGACCCGGCGGTCAAAATCACTTTGCAGATGGATGATGCCGTCCACCCGCCCGGTCTCGACCAGTTGCTGCGCCTCATGCAGCGAGGCACACGTCGTCAGCACATAGTAAGAGTTACCCTCAAAGGAACCCCGCAGATCCCGCGAGGCTTCCGAGGGACTGTCATCCACCCAGGCCAGCGGGACATTGACCGGGTTGAGCGATACGCCGTAGCCGAGCAGGACGAGCAGCAAGATCGGCAGCACCAGCGCCAGCAGGATGCTGCTCGGGTCACGACGGATCTGCAGCGCCTCCTTACGCAGGAAACCACGTAAGCGCAGGAGGTGTGCTTTGTTAAAGCCCTTGTTCATTCGCCGGCCTCCTCCTGAGCCCGGCGGGCCAGCACCACAAAGGCGTCCTCGATCGTGGGATCGGTGTGCTCATCTGAGCGGACCAGCTCACGGATTTCGGCGGGACGCCCGTGTGCCAGCTCAGTCCCACGGGACATGATAATCATCCGGTCGCAGTACTCGGCCTCTTCCATGAAGTGCGTGGTCACGAGGACGGTCACCCCCTGCTGGGCAAAGCCGTTGATACGCAGCCAGAACTCCCGCCGCGCCAACGGGTCTGCACCCGAGGTCGGCTCGTCGAGAAAAAGGATGTCCGGGTCATGCAGCATGGCCGTAGCCATCGCCAGACGCTGCCGGTAGCCACCGGGCAGGTCTTCTGCGTCGTCGCGTCGCCGGTCTTTGAGGTCAAACTCCTCCAGTGCCCAGTCGATACGCTCACGCAGCCGCCGCCCGTGCAGCCCATAGGCCTGACCGTAAAACTTCAGGTTCGTGAGCACCGAGAGCTGTCGATAGAGCGAAAACTGCTGCGCCATGTAGCCTAGACGGGAGCGCGCCTCACTGGGTGAGTGCCGCAGGTCTCGCCCCGCGATGAGCACCTCTCCCTCACTCACACGCATAAGCCCGCAGAGCATGCGAAAGGTCGTGGTCTTGCCCGCGCCATTGGGGCCGAGCAAGCCGAAGACCTCCCCCGGCGCCACACTGAAGTTGATCCCCTGCACCGCTGCGAAGTCCCCGAAACGCTTGACCAGGTCCTTTACTACGATGGCTGGTTTACGCTCGGCATTGGCAGCACTCTGCGTCTCTGGATCGGCCTCGGGGATATGAATCTCGTGGTGCCGCGCCAACGCCATAAAGGCATCCTCAAAGTTCGGCACGCCCTCCTCCATCTCCGAGGTAAGCGGCCCAGTCTGGCCCGTTTCAAGGCATTCCCGGCCTGCTTCAGCCTTCAGCACACACCTCACGCGGCCGGAGCGGATCGTGGCATCGATGACGCCCTCCGCGCGCATGGCGGCAGACTGAAGCGTCCGCGGGTTGATCTCCGCAGCGGGATTCAAAACAAAGACGCGCCCGGCTACCTGCCGATGGAAATGCTCCGGCGGCCCGACATCGACCACCTGCCCACGCTCCAGCATAAAAACCTGCTGGCAGCGGTCCACCTCATCCAGATAAGCGGTGGCCAGCAGCACACCGATTCCGTCCTCGTTAACCAGTTGGTAAACGATGTCCCACAGCTCGCGCCGGGATACCGGATCGACGCCCACCGTCGGCTCATCGAGCAGGAGCAGGCCGGGGCTTTTGATCAGCGAGCAGGACAGCCCGAGTTTTTGCTTCATGCCGCCGGAGAGTTTGCCCGCCAGCCGTCCGGTATAGGGGCGCAGTCCGCTCATCGCGAGCAGCTTCTCAAAGCGTTCCTCCCGCAGCCCGCCGTCTACCCCCTGCAGGTCTGCGTACAGCTCCAGATTTTCGCGCACGGTGAGGTCCTGATAAAGCCCGAACTGCTGCGGCATGTAGCCGATCTTCCCGCGTATCTCCAGCGGATCACGCTCGGCATCCAGCCCCAGCACCGACACGGTGCCACTCTCGGGCACCAACAGCCCCGCCGCCAGCCGGATAAGCGTGGTCTTACCCGCGCCGTCGGGACCGGCCAGTCCCGTCACCCGCCCGGCCAGCACGTCCAGGGAGATCGCGTCAACCGCAGGCGGCCCGTCCTTGGCGAAGCGCTTCGTCACCCCCCGGTACTCCAGGACGGCTTTGCCCGGTTCACTCATAATAAAACAAAAGCCATTCCCGGCGCTTAGCGACGGGTGCCCTCCCCCGCCGAGGCGAGATCAACCGTCACCGGCATGCCAAGCCGCAGGCGGTTTTCGTCATCCTCGACCCAGACGCGTACCTCATAGACGAGCTTTGTCCGCAGCTCCTCGGTCTCTACCGTCTTCGGCGTAAACTCCGCCACCGGCGAGATAAAGCCGACCGTGCCGGCGAAAGACTGCCTCGGCCAGGAATCGGAAAAAACCTTCACCTTCTGGCCCGGCTGCACTTGTCCCAACAAGGGCTCCGGCAGGTAGGCACGGACCCACTTGCGGGCATTCAGAGCGAGCGAAAGTACCGGCGTGGCAGGCGTGGCCATCTGGCCGGGCTCGCCGTATCGAGTTTCAATGACACCGTCCTCCGGCGCATACAGAACTGTGTCGCGCACGCGAATCTCCAAAAGCGCGACCGCATCCTCCAGCGCACCCAGACGGGCGCGGGCTTCATCGATCACCTCCTGTCGCGGCCCCTCCACCGCGAGGTCGAGCGTCTGCTCACGAGCAATCAGGTCCGCCTCCGCTTCATCGAGCAGCGCCTTAATGCGGTCAAACTCCCGCTGGCTGCTGGCCCCGGTCTTCGCGGTTTTCTCGACCCGGCTAAAGTCGTTTTTGGCCTTATCCAGTCGTACCTGTGCCGCTGCCATGTCTGCGCGAGCACGTTCTATCTCCTGCGGACGGGAGCCATTCTCAAGACGATTAACCACAGCCTGTTGAGTGGCCACCTGCGCACGGGCCTCGGAGAGCTGGGCTTCCAGCCGCTCGGCCCGCAGCTTGGCCAGGGGTTGACCGGCCTGTACCGGGTCACCCTCATCGACCAGCATTTCGGTGATGAGCTCGGACTCGTTAAAGGCCAGACGCGAGATGCGGATGTCCACGTTACCGTATATCCGGTGCTCGTTTTCAGCGTCGCTCGTGGCAAAGGGCTTCCAGATCCAGAGCCCCACACCAATACCGGCGAGCACGAGAACGGCGAGAATGGGTTTAATCTTCATGGTCGGTGTCGTCAGAAGTTTTTTCGGTAAGGCTCAGGTGGGCGTTGGCGGGTACGGTCTCCAGCGGGCGCATCTGATCGAGCGCGGCCCAGCCCCCGCCGAGCGCGCGGTAGAGGTAAACGGTCTGCACAAAGGTCTGCTGCCGGGCGACGAGCACGGAGTCCTCGATCTCAACCAGCTGCCGCTGCGAATCCGTCAGCTCGAATAGATCTGTCATCCCGGCATCGTAACGCTCCTGCGTCTGCTCGACAGTCAGCGCTGCGGCATCGTAGGCGTCGCGCATATGTCCATAGCGGGCCTCGGCCTTGACCACGCCGGTGGCAGCATCCTCGACCTCCCGCACCGCCGTGACGAGCGTCTGCTCGAGCTTCCAGCGGGCGGCATCAGCCTCGGATTTGCGCACCGCGATATTACTGGTGATGCGCCCCCCCTCAAAGATCGGGAGCTGCAGGGTCGGCCCAATCGAGTAGATAAACGACTCGGGACTGAAATAGTTAGCAGCATCATCCGCCTGCAGGGTAAAGGAACCGGCGATCGTCAGGCGGGGGAAACGCTCCGCCTCGGCTGAGCCGATACGCGCGATAGCGGCCGCATAGCCCTGCTCGGCTTCGAGCACGTCGGGGCGCCTCACCAGAAGTTGTGCGGGCAGGCCCAGGCCGTTGATTTCCGGCAGTGTCAGTTCGTCCGCACCGGTCCCGATCAGGCCGTCCTGCGGGAGTTCTCCCAAAAGCGCGGCAAGGCGGTTTTCCGCCTGCGAGCGAGCCTGCTCCAGGCGGGGCCGCTCAGCACGGGTGCGCTCCAGGAGCCGTCGCGCCTGAGATACATCAAGCAGCCGCCCCTCTCCGCTGTCATAGCGCTCCTCGGTCAGCTCCAGAGTTTTCAGCTGCAGCTCGATATTTTGCTCCAGTGCGGCCAGTCGCTCATCCAGTGTCCGCACATCGATGTAGGCCAGCGCCGTCTCGGCGGCCAGCGCAACAGCCGCCGCATGGTAAGCATTGCGGGCCGCCTCGATGTCGGCATCGGCCGATTCAACCAAGCGGGCGACGCGCCCCCACAGGTCCACCTCCCAGGCGGCGATAGCACCGGCCCCGAAAAGCTCGCCATGCATGCCGGGGGGCGGGCCGTTAAAAGTCGCGGACTTCTTCCCGGCACCGGCGGCCGTATAGGATGCCTCGGCATCGAGGCTGGGCAGTCGCTCGGCATTGACGACGCCTCGCCGCGCATAAGCGGCCTGCACATTCGCCGCCGCCTGCGCCAGCTCGAAGTTTCCCGCCATCGCGACCTGCACAAGGCGGTCCAGCTCCGGGTCCTCGAAGCGCTCCCACCAGCGCGTCTCCGGCCTCACCGCCTCCGTGGAAAGATACTCCTCCTGAGTCTGTCCGCGCCAGTCCATCGACGTGCCGGGCGCTGGCTCGACCCCATCATAGTCGGGGCCGACCATGCAGCCGCCAATCAGCAGAGCCGAAAAGGCACTGGCGAGCGGGAGCAGAAAGCGTGTTTTTTGCATTGGAAATATCACGCGATTAAGTTAAACGTTCGTATTATATAAGAAGGCGGCAAAGGCATAAGTCAAACAATCGTATGAAAAAAAGTCCACGAAAATCCCCCACTCCCCGCACGCTTCCCCGGCGTGAGGACGGGATGGAAACGCGGGCCCGCCTGATGCGCGCCGCAGGGATGATTTTCGCCCAGGAGGGCTATCAGGCAGCGAGCCTGCGCGCGATCTGCCAGAGCGCGAACGCCAACCTTGGGGCGGTACGCTACTACTTCGGCGGTAAGGAGGCCCTCTACCGTGAGACCCTTTTCAGCACCTACCGTGACCTGACGGAGCGCGGCTCAATCGCCGACATGGACGTATCCGGCCCACCCGACGAAGCCCTGCGATTGTTCACCCGCAGCTTCATCGTTTCGCTGATGCAGCGCCGCCGGGACTACCCCTATCTGCCCGCCATGATGATGCGCGAGCTCGCCCTGCCCACCAATGTTTTTGACGAACTCGTGCGGGAGGTCTTTCTGCCTATCCGCCTAAAACTCTCCGGCATCGTAGGTCGTCTGCTCGAAAAAAAAGCCCCCACTGCGCAGATCGAGGAAACCGCTAACCGCATCGTACTGCTGGTCATCCAGTTCGCCCTCTGCCGTCCGCTCCTGGAGCGCTTCCCCGGCAAAATCCCCGAGAAGCCTGCCGAGATCGAGGCCATGGCCGAGCGCGTCTTTACCTTTATCATGCACGGGATCAATCCCCGCCCCTGACGACAACCAGCCTTTGATCGCGGCGCCTCTCCTCACCTGGTCGGAGGCGCTTAATCCGAAATCGGAATCGCGATGTTCCAGGTGTGCTTCGCCTCATAGAAGCCACCGGGGCCGTCTGCCGCCGCCGCAAAGAGACAAACGGGCTGGTTGTTCTCATCGAACAGGAGCTGCGGGCGCTCCAGGCTGCCCAGTCGCATCCGGCTCCCGTCGGCGTAGGCGATATCGCGGGAGTAAGCCTTGGGGGAATCCGCGAGCTGCCACTCCAGCCCATCGGGGGAGATCATATGTACCCCGGCATGCAGCTCACCGGTCAAGCCACCGAGCATGTCCTTGGCGAGCATCTCGTAGCGATCCCCCGACCACCACACAAAGGGGTCCTCGACAAAGTCTCCGTTCTCGAAGTGCAACACCGGCTCATCTGACAGACGACGATAGGGACCCTTATAGCTGTCAGCTCCGGCCACACCGATTGCGAGTCCCTCGGGTGTATTGGCACGGTAGTACAGCAGCACCCCACCGTCCGGGCGAATGACCGGAGCGGGGTTTGTCACGATGGCGTGGTCCCATTTACCGGGCCGCACATCCAGGACAGGTTCAGAGCGGACCTCCCACGGACCATTGACAGAGCGGGCAGTCGCCAGCCCGATACGGATATTGGCATAGCTTTCCTCGCACATCTCCTCCGTATCCGCTGCGCCGTCCGGACGTGAATAGGTCGAGGCGATGTAGTACAGCAGATAGGTGTCGCCCTGCTTGCGAATGGTCGGGTTGTGGGCCATCCGGCCATCCCAGGCATCCGCTGCCGTGCAGGGGAGAATCTTTTCCACAAAGGTATAGGGGCCGCTCGGCGTATCCGCGACCGCGTGGACGATCTCCGAGTGCAGGATATAGCCGGAGAACATCGGAAACTCCTGCGACCAGCGGGACGCGAACAGGTGATAGCGCCCGTCCTCACCCTGAATGGCCGAGCCGCACCAGACCCAGTAACCGGGCATCCGAAAGCCGCCCTCCACGGGCACGGGCTGGAGCCGCTTGTAGAATGTCAGTTCATCAGACCGGGGGCTGGAGTTCATCCCGCGTAACCTGTCATCAGCCCCCTGGCAAACAACGGAAAAGCTGTGCAATTCATTGCGCATTACGCTACAAATCACGCTATGCGACAGTGCGCACGACTAAGATGTTGTTCACGGCGTCCGACGCACCATGCTTAGAAACCTGACTTTTCCTGTGCCCCATACGAGGCATATCCAAACCCGTTGCATCCTGAACCTGATCCCGGATAAATACCGCCGCCCCAATCACTTTAATCTCCATGGATAAAAACCAGTACTTTGCTTACCGTTCTTTTTGGCCGGAGCCAGAGGGCCACCGCCGCTTCGCAGATACCGGAGGCGATACGGTCTGTTTCTTCGCCGGAAACACCACCAACTCCCTTGCTGAACCGTACTGCAAATATGCCCCGTCCTGGCACTTCACCATGTCGGGCATACAGGGCCAGTACGAGTTCTCGCCGGTCGATCAGCAGATTGCCGACCTCACCGCCAACTGCCCCGGCAGCCGCCTGATCTGCATGGTGGACCTGAATACTCCGGAGTGGCTCTCCCGTCACAAGCTCAAGTGCGACAGCTTTAATCAACTCGGTCGCCTCACCTCAGACCCTGCCTGGCGCGAAACAACCGCCGCCTACATGGAGGCGCTCATTCGCCATATCGAGACCAACCACCCCGGCCGCGTCACCGCCTATGTGCTCGCCTGTGGCGGCACCTGCGAGTGGTACGACAACTCCAACCTCTCCGAAAGCCGCTCACGCACCAAGGCCTGGAACGAATACCAGACCCAACAGGGCAAGCCTGCCGAGGACATCCCTGGCCTCAATGCGCGCACGCATGTCTCCTTTGACGGGCTCCTGCGCGACCCGCAGACCGACGGCACCACGCTCGAATACATCGGCTGGTGCGCGGACGAGATCTCCGACGCGATTGAGTATTTTTTGAAAAAAGCCCGCGCCTGCGTCAGCGACAAGACCGAGCTGGGCGTCTTCTTCGGCTACCCGCTCGTACTGCAGGACTGGCGCGTGATCGTCGGTAACAACGACTGCCGCCGCCTGCTCGCCTGCGAGGAGCTGGACTTCCTCATCTCCCCGCAGGGGGGCTTCGCCTTTATCGGCATGGGCAGCGGCGACCTCGGGCCGACAGAGAGCATCCGCCTGCACGGCAAGGGCTATCTGCGCGAGTGCGACCAGCAGACCCACACCAGTAACCTCGCCATGTCGGAGTACGCGGTCTTTGACAAACGCACCTGGGACACGGAGGAAAAGGCCGTGGCCGGGCTCAAGCGTGAGTTGGCAAACTCCCTGCTTAAGCGCACCTCTCTCTGGTGGTTCGACATGTGGGGAGGCTACTACGAAACGCCTGACATCCTCGGCACACTCGCCAAATCCCGGGAAATCTACGCCACGCATATTTCGGACCCCGTCGTCGATACCGCCGAGATCGCCCTCATCATCGACCCCGAGAGCATCTACTACCTCAACCAGCACGACTCGCGGGTAAAGTGGTTCTATAATGAAACAAAGCGGGCCCTTGACTGTATCGGAGCACCCTGGGAGTGCTATCACTTTGACGACATCCCCGCGATCCCGAACCGCGAGCGTATCAAGTTCTGGATACTGCCCGCCATCTTCGAGATGACGGAGGATAAACTGGAAATCCTGCGCCAATATGTGCAGACATCCGGCACCGGCTCTCTGTATCTGTACGCCCCCGGAATCAGCGATGGCGAAAGCCTCGACCCTGAACGCGTGGCGCAGATATGCGGCACCCCATGGGGCACCCCCGGCGCGACAACCGTCGAGCGTGACGGACACCGCCTGACCTACGTCCACCAGGGCGAGGAACTGACCTCCGCCGTCCTCAAGCAGGCTGCCGCCGCCAGCGGTGTGCACTTATATTGCGAGCAGGAGCAGCCCGTCTACGCCAACAGCCGATTCGTCGCGGTGCATACCGCCGAGGGCGGACGTCAGCGCATCGCTCTCCCCTCCCCCTGCAACCGGGCGACGGAGCTGTTCACCGGACAAACGATCGAGATCGGCGGCGACAGCTTCGAGTACACGTTTAAAAAACCCGACACGGCACTGTTTAAACTGGAAAGCTAAGCACATCGACCACGGAAAAGGCCGCCACAATCGTGGCTTTACGTGAACGCAGGCTTACTCTGCGCTCGCCGGTGCGGACTGCTGCGCATCGTAAACGGCCGGCCGCTCCATCTCTTTTGCCGGAATCAACGTCGGCCCATCGACCCACCTGAAGTAAGTCTGGATCGAGACGGGTGAGGCTGGCACCCCGAACTGGTTATGGTGGAGCTTATGGACCAGGTGGTAGGCAGCCTGCTCGCCCATCATCTGGGCATTCAGGACGATACCGGCATGCTCCGGTGAGACCGGGTCTGCGTTCAGATTGACGAGCCCGATCTGGCGCGGCACATCCAGGCCCAATGTATCCATACACTTTCGCACCTCCGACATAATGCGGTTAGAGGTGATGACGACCTCGGGCTGTGCCCGCAGTAGCCAGTCATGGATAGCAGCCTCCTCCCCCTCGGGGCCGACGATCAGGGGCTCAATCAATACCAGACGATTGTCCCGGCGCACATGGTACTCGTACGCCGCCACGAGCAGGCCCTCGTTTCGCTCATGGACAGCGTGGCTGAGCACGATGCCGACACGGCGGTGGCCGTAGTTCGCGCACTGCTTGAGCACCTGCACGACGGACTGGAAGCTATCGGGCACGATACGGTCGAAGCGAGGATGCAAAAAGGTATACTCCAGCGCGACCGTAGCGTACTTATCCCAATCCAGCTCAAACGAACCGTGGGCCTCGGGCAGGGGCGCGAGAATGACCCCGAGGATATTGCGATAGGTCAGTATCTGGTTGAGCCGCTTGGGTGAAAGCGAGGAGCCGATGGTGAAGACCTCGACCTTGAAGCCGCTGGCCGTGGCCGCCTTTTTCACACCTTTGAAATGGTCGGTGACGTGAGTCTCTTCACGCAGGACGTAGGCCAGCGTCGTCGGCGTCTTGTGCTGCGAGTGCTGGTGTCGCAGTGACGAAAGCGCCGTGAGAAGCGGATTCGGGCGATAGCCGAGTCGGTCCGCCACCTCCCTGACTTGCTCACGTACCTCCGCGCTGATGCGAGTGTCGCCCCTGAGCGCCCGAGACACGGTGGAGGGATGCACGCCTGCCAGGCGTGCCACATCAGCCATCGTCACTCCGACACTCGGGGTTTCTTCATCCATGAGAGAATACTCAACCAAGATAACCCAAACTGCACAATGCCGGAATGCACATGCGAAGCTTCTGAGGCGGCGATAAAAAGCCCCTTCCTCACCTCTCTGGACTCATCCCGAAAACAGGGCCATCGAAATCTTCCCCCTTGACAGGTGATGCCACGAGCCAGTTACTTACTCATGCTAGTATGCAGGGCAAACGCGTAACGCAACAAGATGTGGCCAAGGCCGCCGGCGTCCACAGGGCGACGGTTTCGCTCGCATTTAAGAACCACCCCAGCCTCCCCCAGGCTACCCGGGACCGCATCCAGAAGATCGCGGAGGAGATGGGGTACCGCCCCGATCCCGTGCTCTCTGCACTGTCTGCCTACCGCAGCAGCCTCCAGATCCGCAGCTTCCACGGTGTCATTGCGTGGCTCGCCATTAACGACGACAACATCAAGTACAACTGGCGAAATCTCCGAATCTTCACGCAGTACTACGAGGGTGCCAAGGAGCGGGCCGACAAATACGGCTACCAATTGGAAGTCTTTGAAATGACGCCCGACGAGATGAGCTTCCAGCGGATGGCGTCGATCCTCAAGGCCCGCAACGTTAATGGCATTCTGCTCTGTCCGCAGCCCCATGCCCACATGGTGCTCGACTTCAAGTGGGACGACTTTTCATTCATTACGTTCGGCTACACACTGATGGAGCCCAAGCTCCACACCGTGACCTCCACCCAGTACCGCTCGACCTGCATGGTCATGGAAAAGATGCACCAACGCGGGTACCGAAAGATCGCCTTTGCCTTTAGCCCGATCCACGACGAGCGCACCGACCACAATTTCCTGGCCGCCTATCTCGTGTGGCAGCAGAAAATCGGCGAAAAACCGATCATCATCGATTTTCAAACCAACAACGGCCCCCGGCTCAAAAGGCAGCTTGAGGAGCTGGCTGAAAACGGGAACAAGGTCGAGGCCATCGTCAGCGGCTCACATAATACGGCCCATATGCTGGAGCAAGTCGGTGTACGCGTCCCACAAGACGTCGCAATAGCCTGCCCGCTCATGGTAACAACGAACTCGTCCATGTCAGGCGTTTGCGAGGACGGGATCAATATCGGACGGGTCGCCGTCGATCACCTGACGAATATGATGCTGCGCGGCGAGCGCGGCATCCCCGAGCGTGCCCTGCGCATCCATGCCGAGGGGATATGGGCCGAGGGCAGAACCCTCCCTGACCTTCGTACCCCCAAAAAGAAGGCAAAGAAAAAACGCACAAAAGCCTCCTGACTAGCATGTGCGAGTAGGGGCGATCTTCACACTAAAGCGAGAGTCGCCTATATATTAGGTGTATGCAGAATCCATCTTCCCATGAAAACGCTGTTATGGCCGGGCCCGCAGGGCTGCAGCCGACATCGGTTTCCACGACTGAGCAACGGATTTTGCTGGTTATCAACGAGCAGGAATTCCTGAGTTTCCTGCCTGATGGCCTGCCAAAGGACTCTGCGAACGTATGCTGGAAGGTCCTCTTCTCCAACGAGATTGACAGGTCTGAATGGGCAGAAATCCTGAAGGATTTTGCACCGACGATCTTGATGACAGGCTGGTCGACTCCTGCGCTGACGGACGAGATCATCGAGAGCCCCTGGTTCCAGGTGAAATACATCTGTAACCTCACCGGATCAGTGCGCCGAGTCGTCCCCCAACTGGCCCTTGAAAAAGGCATTCTCGTCAGCAACTGGGGCACCTTGGCCAGCACACCGGTCGCAGAACACGCAATTTTGTTAACCCTTGCCAGCCTGCGTCAGATCACGCGCTGGAAGGATGTAGCCAGCAAGTCTTGCGAGGAATTCCATACCGCCAAGCGCAGCCTGAACACCATGAGTCTGAGCGGCCGAAGCCTCGGCTTGCACGGATTTGGCAAGGTCGCCCGCGAGATCGTTCGGCTGCTGCAGAGCTACAATCTCTCCATCAGCTGCTATTCATCTGGTGTACCGCATGCGCTCATGGAGGAGCATGGCGTCGAGCCTTGCGAGAGCCTGGAAGAGCTTTTCAGCGGTAAAGATATTATCATCGAATGCGAGGCACTGACGGAAAGCAGCCGCGGCTCCGTCACGGCGCACCACCTCAGCCTGCTGCCCGATAACGCCGTCTTCGTCAATGTTGGCCGTGGCCCAGTTGTGGACGAGCAGGCATTGATTAATGAAAGTAAAAACGGTCGCCTGCGCATCGCCCTTGACGTGCTCGACGCCGAGCCTCCCGGCACAGATTCCGAGCTACTCCGGTGCGACGACCTTATTATCTCCCCCCATATCGCCGGGCCTACACGCGACTGCTACATCGCCTGTGGCCAGCTTGCCTTGGAGAACATCGAGCGCTACCTGGCAGGGCAGCCCGTCGAGGCACGCATCGACATGACAACCTACCTTCGATCTACCTGACCCCCCTGCTTTCGCTTTATCCACCCCCTTCAGAAATATATCCCCTACGATCCCCTCACACTTTCAGGTCTTTTCACTGACTGAATAACCCCAACCAAAACACCCCATGAACAATACCCTGAAAACCCTGGCGCTTGTTGCCAGTTTCCTCCCCCCCTTAGCCGGCTCCGCCGCCGTCATGTTCGAAGATGATTTCAACGAATATGCGAACGGCCTGGAAATGATTGGAGCCTCGGGCACCCAGTGGGGCGCAAGTGCCAACAGCCAAACTGAATCCCCACTCCTGGATGTCTTTACCGTACTTGAAGACAGCAATGACTACTTCGGCGCTGGCACATCGAACAAGTATGTGGAAATGGCCGTCACCTCGACGATCAGCCAATATAGCATCGTGATGAGTGCGCATGATTTCTCGGAAACCAGTGTGACTGGACAAGTATCCTTTAAATTTTATGACCCGACGGATGCCTCCAGTATTGGCTCTGGCTGGGCTCTGCGTATCGGTGACGGCTACGCCGGGAACGGCAACACTTGCTTTGGAATTATCCTGAACGAAGGTGTGCTTTCCGCAGGCTCCGGTACCGGCGTCAATAAAGGTGTTACGCTCACGAACTACTCTATGGATA
Source organism: Ruficoccus sp. ZRK36 (assembly GCF_019603315.1). Lineage (NCBI taxonomy): Bacteria > Pseudomonadati > Verrucomicrobiota > Opitutia > Puniceicoccales > Cerasicoccaceae > Ruficoccus > Ruficoccus sp. ZRK36. Next base: position 2,789,425 of record NZ_CP080649.1, on the reverse strand, counting down.
CGGCCCATACGGTTACCATCGTGTACAACAACTCTGCAAGCAGCTTCGACTACTCAAGCAAATCCGTCGCCAGCAAAACCATGGACGTCTACCTCGACGGTATCCTGATCGGTGATGACGTCGCAGGCAGCGGTGGGCACGGGGTTTCAACCGATCCGATCGAAGACCCACTGACCTACGATAATATCTCCAACATCAACTTTACGTCCAAATCCTACAGCGACTTTCAAGATACGCTGAACATCGACGATGTGATAGTCAGCACGGATATCTCGATCCCCGAGCCCTCCACCAGCGCCTTCCTCATCGGCATCTCCGTCCTCCTGGTCACCTTTCTGCGCCGCCGCCTCAAAGGCGCGCGCCGCTAAGATGCGCACCCACGCACCTAGATAATAAAGCTAACCAAAACACCCCCAAATACCCATGAATCATAAACTTACCGCACTTATCCTGTCGACCAGCCTGTTTGCCCCCCTCATCGGCTCAGCCGCGGTCGTATTCGAAGACAACTTCAATGAGTACGCTGCTGGCTCGGACCTGGACGGGCTTTCGGGCTCCGAATGGAACGTCTATAACAACACGGAAACCGAAACAGACGTCTTCACCGTCCAGCAAGACACGGCGAACTACTTTGGCCAGGGTACATCCAGTAACTACATGCGCATGGCGATTACGAACGAGATTGTGCAAAAGTCTACTGCCGTCTCCTCCAAGTCCTTCACGGAGAATACGTTAACCGGTCAGGTATCCTATCGCTTCTACGATCCGACGGATGCCTCCAGCACCGGTGACGGCTGGGCCATTCGTATCGGTCCCGGCTCAGGTAATGGCGTTACCTCCTTTTCACTGATCATGGACGAGGGCTCATTATACGCTGGGACAGGTACTAGCGTTGGTAAAGGAGACGTCTTGCTCAGCTATGACATGGATACGGCCTACACCGTCACGATCGTCTTCAACAACTCAGCCGACACGATCAGCTATGCCGGAGGTAGTATAGCCTCCAAGACGATGGATGTTTACGTCGACGGCGTGCGTGTCGGGACGAATCTCGCTGGCTCTGGGACAGAAGGCACAACCTCCACCTCCCACGAAAACATCGCCAGCGTGAACTTCACCTCCAAATCCTGGAACGCCTTCGCAGACACGCTCTACATCGACGATGTGGAGGTTAGTACGGACATCTCGATCCCCGAGCCCTCCACCAGCGCCTTCCTAATCGGCATGTCGGTTCTCCTGATCACGTTCCTGCGCCGCCGCCTCAAAGGCGCGCGCAGCTAGGACACTCCGCGTAACTTCATAAAATAGCCAACCCTAATACCTCACGACCCCAAGACATACATTATGAATCACGTAATCACCACACTGGCGCTCAGCGCCGGTCTCCTGACTCCGATTCTGGGCAGCGCTGCTGTCTTGTTTGAGGACAACTTCAACGAATACGCGAATGGCTTGGACCTCATCACTGCCCCCGACACCGAATGGAACGCATACGCCTCTGAAAACCCAAATTACGGCACAGGAACGCTGCCTGACGCATTCTCTGTCATAGAAGATTCGGGGAATCTCTTCGGCTCCGGCACGTCCAATAAATTCATGAAGATGGCAGTGACCCAAACCGTAGAGAAATACAATATTAACTCCTCCGCAAACGCTTTTACAAGTAGCACACTCACCGGCCAGGTTGATTTCCGCTTTGTGGACCCGACGGATGCAGCAAGCACTGGCTATGGCTGGGCTGTGCGAATCGGATATGGCAATGGGAACGACAAAACCTCATTTGCCATTATTTTAGATGAAGGGAAGCTGCATACAGGCGTTGGAGCTAGTATCGGTAACGGCGATGTGCTCTCCACCTACTCGATGGACACAGCCTATGCCGTGACGATTGTCTTCAACAACTCTGCGGACAGCATGATCTATGC